>CAYMGE010000076.1:0-12781 GCA_964389925.1 uncultured Ardenticatenaceae bacterium | reverse complement strand
CGGGATGGTTGGCTCCCAACGCTTGTTCTCTGATTGCCAGAGCGCGTTCATAGTACGGTCGCGCCCCTGCATAGTCGCCATCCGCTTGAAGATGGTAGCCCAAGTTGATCGCCAATGTTGCGCTTTGCTCATCGGCACGCGGCAGGGCGATCTCGGTCACGTAGTTGAGTTGAGATGTCTGCGCCAAGCTCTCAATGGTGCAGGGTATCCAGCTGTGTTGAGACGATACGCTTCCGCACTCGTTCCCGCCTCGACCGCTGTTTGGGCTGTCGCCTCGACACCGACAAACTCACCCAGCAGGCGGTGTAGACGTAGCTCCTCATCGAGCAATCCTAGCTGCTTGAGACGGCGCAGCGCATCGTCGAGCGCGTCTTCTAGCTCGTCCGCATCGTCGTTGTCGAGCGGCCAATCGTCCCGTTCTGCCAACGTCGCCGTCAGTAGCGCACGCGGGATCGGCTCGTTGGGGGCAAGACAGGCGGCGTGCTGCATGAGGCGAATCGCTAGCTGATCGACCGCATCGGCCGCCTCAAGCTGCTCCCAACTGACGGCAAACGTCGCGTAGACGCTCAAATCGTGGTCGGTCGGGGAGTAGTCATCTGCTCCTTTGCCTGCCATCGCGGGATGGTCGAGCCGCTTCCGCTCATAGCGTGCCAAGAAGCGTGCGACGGGGCGCGTGTTGGAGCCGAGATAGCTGCCCGCCAGATAGAGCGCAAGCGGGAAGTAGCCGAGCCGCCGCGCCACTTGTGCCGCCTCCGCCTCGCTCAAACGCGGCGCGAGGTCGCCCAACAGCGTGTGGCTCTCCGCTGGGGAAAGCGTCTCCAGTCGAATTTGCGCGACCCCCAGATTGCGCCCCCACACCCCGCGCCGACTCGTCACCAGCACGCGACAGCCGCCCGTCTTCGGCCGCCACTTCTGCAACAGGCGCGGTGCGGCGGGGTCGTCCAAATTGTCAAAGATCAGCAGACGGGGCAGCGGCGCGTTTAACGCCTGTTTGACCAACGCCAAACGTGCGGGCGCGTCGAGGTTGACAAAATCACGCCGCGTGACCGCGCCGCCCCACTCGGCAAGTTGGCTCTCGATCTGCGCGTCGTCGTGCAGCCCGACCGCCGCAAAGTTGAGCCAGTAGACCCCGCCCTTGAAGTACTGCCCGTAGCGATGCACAAACTCAACCGCCAACTGCGTTTTGCCGATCCCGCCCATGCCGGTCAAGGCGGCTTGACCGATGGCGGCGCGGGCGTGCGGCTGCCTGAGCTGTCGAGCGAGTTGGCGCAGTGCGTTTTCGCGGCCGACAAAGTGCGGGTTTGCGTCGTGCTGATAGGGGGAGCCAGCGTGATAGGGGGCGTGCGGCGGCAACTCGTCAACGGGCATCTGCGTCACCCACGCCACCGCTGCATCCACGTCGATTTCTGGCAGTGGGGGGAGTGAATAATAGTACGTGTTTTTGTCTCGGCCGATGACATCCCCGCCGATGTCGAGGCTCCCCTTGTTCGTTATGTCAACCCCGCCCGCTCTCATTTGCATCGCGTCCTGCTGCGACATGCTGACCTTCCTTGTGTTTTATGCGGTCAGTTTAGCATAAAAGGCGTGTATGCAAATAGCATTGTCTACTTCCACTGCTATCAATTTGGCTAGATGATATGCCAATATCACCAACTGGCTCACCTCCATTTTCATTTTTTCAGCTGCACTGAATTTCACCACTCTGCTCGCACAAGCATGACAGGACACGGTGCATCGGCAACGACCCCCTTTGCGACACTGCCCAAAATGAGGTTGGGCAACCCCATGCGGCCGTGCGTACACATCACAATCAGGTCGATGTCGTGCATTTATGATTTTGGATTTACGATTTACGAAATGAGCCACCTCGTAAATCGTAAATCGTCCCTCGTAAATCAATCACGCATAAACAGGATGTTCCTCAATTTCAGTCCACTCATGCAGCACCACCATCTCGAAAATGTCGGATTCGGTAATGATGCCGACAAGTTTTCGGTCGGTGTCAATGACAGGCAGACCACTGATTTTGTGTTTCCACATCAGATTTGCAGCCGCGCCAATCGTCGTGCTGGGCGTGGCAGTGACAGGATTTTCGGTCATAAACTCTTTGACTTTGAGCGTAGAGAGCAGATGATTTAGCTCCCAAATGCTCAACGTCGTGGCGGGGGACGCTTCCGCGCCACGCACATCGCCAATGGTGATGATGCCCACCAATCGTTTGCTCGCGTCTAGCACAGGCAGCCGCCGAATGTTTTGCGCCTTCATAATTTCATGGGCGGCGGGTAGTGTTGTCGTTGTCGTGACGGTGATGGGGTCTGCGGTCATCCAGTTTTCAACCAGTTCAAGTTTCATGGGAATACCTCGTGAGAATGGTTAATGGTGAATTGCGAATGGTGAATGTCGTTGTGCTTGTGCCGTTCGCAACTATAAACAGTGTAACGGTGATGAGGGTTGACAATTAGTGGCAAATGTCATGTGTCAAAGTGGCTATTTGTCATGATGAGGGGGAGAGAAAACGGGGTATCCTTTGAATAGAAAGAGAAAAGAGAAAGAAGCAGCACATTTCTTCTTCTTTCTCTTTCTCTTTTTTCTTTCTTGCACGGAGGTGTGATATGACAACTGTTAGTGAATGGATGACGAGATACCCGATAACGGTGGTGAGTGACACGAAGCTCGTGACGGCGTATGGCGTGATGCGCGAGGAAGGGATTCGCCATTTGCCGATTTTGGATCGGCGGACGGGGAAGTTATTGGCGGTCGTGTCGCGGACGCAGTTGCGGCACTATCAGTTTGAGACGCTCTTGCGCTATGTGGGGAGCGGGTTGGGGAGTTTAGCGGAGCAGACGACGACGTTTGAGGGAGTTGTGCTGCCGTCGCTGGTGGTAATTTCGGCCGATACCCCCATGCGCTATGCCGCTCATCTGCTCGTCAAACACAACTTGACCGCCCTGCCCGTTGTGCAGGCAGGGGAACTCATCGGGATTTTGACCGAATCAGATGTCTATCGGCTCTATGCCCGACTGCGTGAGCGGTAGTGTGACAATGAGCGTCGTCCCCACGTCTGGCGTGCTGTCAAGCTCAAAGCGACCGCCGATCTCACGCGCACGCTGCCGCATGTTTGTCAATCCGTGACCGATGCGATTGTGGCGCGTGGCGGGGTCAAACCCAACGCCGTCGTCCCGAATGACGAGGGAGAGCGTCTGGTTTTCCTCCAAAATGGAGACCCAGACGCGACTCGCCTTGGCATGACGGGCGACGTTTGCCAACGCTTCTTGGGCGGTGAGAAAGATGGTTCGGCCGAATGCGGCAGTTAAGACCGAAAAAACGTCGTAACGCAACTCGATTGGCACCAGCATATTGGCTTCAAACTCGCGCACAAGCTGTTCGATCCCCTGCTGCAAGTTGCCGCCGAAACGACGGGGGCGCAAATCCATGATGTAGTTGCGAATGTCGTGGATTGCGTCCTCAAGCTGACCGAGCGCGAGGCCGAGTAGTTCATCTGACTCACTGGCGTTATCGGGCAGCACCATTTTGGCTGTTTCGACCGACAAGCCAACGCCATAAACGGCCTGAATCACGCCATCGTGCAGATCCATGCCGATGCGCGTGCGTTCTTCCAGCACGGCAAGCTGTTCGACCTGCTGAAAGAGGCGTGCGTTTTGGATGGCGGCGGCGGCGTTGGCGGCGAGCATTTCGATCAGGAGGGCATCATCGGCCGAAAATTCCTCCCCCTCCCCCTTCTCCGTCAAATACAAATTCCCCAACACCTCACCCGCCGCGACAATCGGCACGCCAAGAAAGCTCTCCATCGGTGGGTGGTGTTCTGGCAAACCGTATGCTCGCGGATCGTCACTAATTTTCAGAATGCGAATTGTGCGTTGCTCTTGAATGATCGCGCCTAAAAGACCCTGACCACGCGGCAAATGTCCAATTCGCGTCACCAATCCCGTTGGCATTCCGCTGTGAATAAACGTGTCTAAATAGCCATCTTTGTTGGAAACGCCCAGCGCGGCATAGTGCGCCCCGACGAGCGACCGTGCCGCCTCAACGATCTGTTGCAACACTTTGTCTAGGTCGAGTTCGCTGGCGACAAGTAGTGTTGCGTTGTGGAGGGCTTGGAGGGTGGATTCGGTCATGGGAATGGTGAATGGTGAATGGTGAATGGTGAACCAGCATCATTCGCAATTCACCGTTCACCGTTTACCATTCACCATTCAAATAACGTCTTGCAGCTTATGTTCAATTGCAAATGCGGCAGCTTCGGCGCGGTTGTGCAGATGCAGTTTGGACAAAATGTTGCTGACGTAGTTGCGGACGGTTCCGCCGCTGAGATGGAGGGCTTCCGCAATTTGGCGATTGGTTGCGCCGTGCGAGATGTGCAGAAGAACCTGCTTCTCTTGGTTGGTCAACTCGTCGAAGGCGGCGGTCTCTTGCGCTTTGAGCGACTGGCGCACTTGGCTGAATACCTTTTGCGTCAGCGACGGGTCAAGCGCACCGTTGCCCTCGGCCGCATTGCGAATCGAGCGTATTAAGTCACTGCTGCCGACCTGTTTGAGGACATAGCCAATTGCCCCTGCACGAATCGCTGAAAAGAGCAGTTCGTCTTCGGCGTAGGAAGTCAGCATGATGATGCGCGTGTTGGGCTGTGCCTCCATGATGCGGTGGCAAGCGTCGATTCCCGACCCACTGTTGAGCCGAATGTCCATCAGGATAATGTCGGGCTTGACGAGCTTGGCTTCGGCAACGGCTTCATCTTCTGACCCCGCTTCTGCGACAACGGCGAATCCTTCTTGGCGGTCAAGTAATGTTTTCATGCCGACGCGCACCACTTCGTGGTCATCGACAAGCATTAGGCGTAATGGCATCATGGCTCCTATTATATGACAAATTGCTTCGTGGTGCGTAGTGCGTGGTGCGTGATAGATATCTCGTCACGCACCACGCATTACGCACCACAGTGTTATCCATCGCGTCACAAAAACTCAGTGCCGATTGTCATGGGGATTGTGTGACGTTTGTTAGGTGTGCAAACGGAGGGTGTGGCCTACAGTAATGGTACGTTAGCTAAATGCGTAAAACGTAAAGCGTAAGGAGTCGATCTATGACGTTTTTCGCTTCACGTTTTACGCTTCGGAGCGCATCATGCAAACTGTAAATGATTTAATGACACTGTATCCAATGACCGTCGCGCCCGACACACCACTGGAAGTCGTCTGGACGATGATGGAAGGGGAGGATGTGCGACAGCTTCCCGTTGTTGAGGATGAAAGTAGGTTGGTGGGAATCATCACCGAACGCGACGTGCGGACGGTGCTGCGGTCAGAGTTGTTTGATATTGGATCGGCCGAAATGGTCATGACCGAAAACCCGATCACCGTCACCCCCAACCTGCCGCTCTATCGGGCGGCCGAGATGTTACGCGCTTACAAGTTTGGTGCGCTCCCCGTCATTGATGACGGCCGATTGGTCGGCATTATCACCGTCAGCGATTTTTTAGAACAGGCACTCGATCACGCGCAAGCGGAGGAGATAAACGATGAAAAGACACGTCTACGAATTGATGAGCTACCCAGTGGTGACGATTCAGCCCGCCGTATCGCTCAGGTCGGCACAGGCGTTGATGCGAAGGGAGGGAGTCCGCCAGTTGCCCGTGTTGACAGCGGACAATCTGCTCATTGGTATCATCTCTGACCGCGACTTGCGCGAGATGACACAGGCGATGGAAGATGACCGCGCCATCGTGCGCGGGGCGATGACAGCTCCCGTGCTGACGGTGAAGCCCGATGTTTCGGCCGAACGCGCCGCCCACATCCTCAAAGCAGAGAAGATCGGCGCACTGCCCGTTGTCGAAAACGATAAGCTCGTCGGCATCGTCACCATCAGTGATATTCTCGATGCGTTCAGTGCAGATGGATGGCAATCCTCCGCCCTCCTGACCCCTCTTTGACGGCGACCCTCTTCGCCCTGCAAACGCCGTTTCTTTTTTTCCTCCCCAACATGATCGAACAGCCCTGCAATGGGCTGTTTTGCTATACCAAACGGACTCAAACAATTTTTTGGAAAAATGGAATGTTTCACACCGATGTGACAAATGGCTCTTACTCAGATGACATTCCTCACTATAAAATCTCGCGCAAACGCCTACAATACAAATAACTTCACAACTCGACTTGACCAGCACTGTAAGAACGGTGTGTCAGCCTGGGGCTGCACCGACAGCTTTGTAGATATGGCAGGTGCTTTGTTGTGAAGGGACAAATCGGACGACAAACGCCTAGCAAGCTCCTCCCGCTGGGAGTGCGAAACGACTGGAGGTTGAATGAATGGAGCCTGACCGTGAACAACTTTCCACCACTGCGTCACCGCAAACGCGCCGCTGATAGGAGGTTGAAGCCGAACCTCTCGCGCATTGATTGCGACCCTGCGTGATGTGGCCGCAGATGGTCTCTACAACTGAATCAGAAAGAATAAAGCCACTCCTTGCGAGTGGTTTTTTGGTGCTTACATTTGGCTGTGTCAGAGATGACATTTATCACTGCGAATGCTCGGCCGAACACCCTATAGTGAACACAAATGCACCCTATTTGCGCGACTAGCATCGTTACACGTTGGCGGGCTATTCATGCAGTTGGAGACTCTCATGTATCACACCATCCTCATCCCGCTTGATGGATCGAAGCTGGCCGAAAACGCGCTGTTTTATGCGAAGCCCATCGTGGAGGCGGACTATAGCCGCGTCGTGTTGGTGCGGGCGGAGCGTATGGCAGAAGTGGCGGCTGACGCAATGGAGCAGTTGTCACACCCGTTTACGCCGACGATTGATTCGGCCGAAAACTATCTCAACTTTATCCGCACAACGCACGATCTCTACCACACCGACCTTGTCGCTCGTCCCGGTCGCCCCGCCAGCGTCATTTTTGACTGCGAACGGGACGAACAGCCCGACCTCATCATCATGTCTACACACGGACGCACAGGCGTGGCGCGTTGGGCGTTGGGCAGCGTTGCGTCGAAGGTATTGCAGCAGGCGATTGCGCCTGTGCTGCTGGTGCGCGACCGTCAGCCCGTGCGCTCAATTCTCGTGCCGCTCGATGGCTCGATACTGGCAGAAGGGATTTTGCGCCACGCTGTTCACCTCGCCAAAGTTTTCGAGGCTGAGTTGGCGCTGCTGCGCGTCGTGCCAGACCTCGAACGCCCTAGCGTGCAGCGTGTGCTCAAGGAAGCGGTGAGCGCAATTGATCCACCGATCCTGCCAACAGCGGTCGATGAGCATTATCTAACGCGGGTGGCGCGGCGGATTTCGGCCGATGTGCGTGTGCGAACGATGGAGCGCATCGGCGACCCAGCCGAGACGATCCTCAAAATCGCTAAAGACCATAGCCTCGTCGCCATGTCCACACACGGCTACAGCGGTGTTGAACGCTATCTGTTTGGCAGCGTGACGGAAAAGGTGATGCAGGGGATGGATCGGCCGATGTTGATTCAGCGTCCGTGGCTCTAGCGTGGTGTTTTCACGCACCACGCACCACGCAAAAACAGAAAGTTTGTCATCAAAAAAACATGACATTTCTCACCTATGCTGTGACTGGCTTCCACATACACTTAGCCTCATCAGTTAACAGCAAATGCGTGAAACGTAAAACGTAAAGACATAATGATTCACACCGTTACGTTTTACGCATTACGTTTTATTTCAACATCATGGCAGACCTAACAACAACCTACATGGGGCTAGAACTCGCCTCACCGCTGATCGCCTCATCCAATCCGCTCAATTTGGACATCGAAAACCTCAAATCACTCGAACGGCTCGGCGTGGGCGCGGCGATTTTGCCGTCGCTGTTTGAGGAGCAGATCGACGTGGAAGACGTATACGAGACGTACAAACGGCACTACTATGGCAACGCCATTCCCAAGTCGATGGAGCATCTGACGACGATGCAAGGGTACAACAAGGGGTCGGCTGGCTATCTGTCGCTGATCTTTTTGGCGAAACAGGTCGTTGAGATGCCGATTATCGCCAGCTTGAACGGCGTTTCGACAGAGGGCTGGATTCGCTATGCGCGGCTGCTCGAAGGGGCGGGGGCGGATGCGCTCGAACTCAACACCTACTTTTTGCCGACCTACACCTACCACACCAGCCAAAGCGTTGAAGATCAATACGTGCGCTTGGTCGAGGCGGTGCGCGACAGCACAAAGCTGCCACTGGCGGTCAAGATCAACCCATATATCAGCGCGTTACCTGCGTTTGTCAAACGGTTGGAAGAGGCTGGCGCAGATGCAGTTGTGATGTTTAATCGTTTCTATCAGCCTGACATCGACCCTGTGACGGAAACGGTTGTCTCCAACTTGGAGTTAAGCACGATGGCTGAATTGCGGTTGCGGCTGCGTTGGGCGGCATTGATTCGCGGACAGGTTGAGACTGATCTCGCCATCACAGGCGGAATTCAGAGTGGGCAGGATTTGGTCAAGGCGATTTTGGCGGGTGGCACGGTCGGAATGGTGGCCTCAGCCTTTTTACGCAGTGGTGTGGCCTATGCGGATGATATTTTAGAAGAGTTTGAACGCTGGATGGATAGACACGGCTACCCAACAGTGGACGCATTTCGTGGCAAATTGAGTCCGCGTCCCGGCGAAAAGGCGACGGCGTTTATACGGGCGAACTACATTAAGGAGTTGCGCTCGTATGCTGAGAAGCATGAAATAATTTGAGATTGTGGTTGTGTTAAAAGGTAAAACGTGAAACGTAAGAAGCAAATTACGTTTTACGTTTTTCGCTGTTTAGGAGCATTCCCATGACTTACCCATATTTGGAAGCGTTAGAAGATCAGGCGATTGCAGATGCACCGCAATATGTTTTTCGATTTGACGAGGTGGAATCGGCCGAATCCCAGACCGAAAGCTGGGACGAGGTGCGCGGCTTGCTGGGTGGCAAGGGAGCTAACTTGGGCGATATGACCCGATTGGGTATTCCTGTGCCGCCGGGATTCACCATTTCAACCGTCGCGTGTAATACCTATCTCGCTAACGACGAGGTTTTTCCCGTTGGGCTAGAGGAGCAGATCAGCGCGGCCGTGATGGCGGTTGAGGAGATGACGGGCAAGCGGTTTGGCGACCCAGAGAATCCGCTGCTGTTCTCCTGTCGCTCTGGCGCAAAGTTTTCGATGCCGGGCATGATGGACACGGTTTTGAATATTGGCCTTAATGATGAAGTGGTTGCCGCGTGGATCGAGCGCACGCAGGATGCGCGGTTTGTCTATGACGCATATCGACGGCTGGTGCAGATGTTTGGCAGCGTCGTTCTGGACGTGCCAGATGAGCTATTCGAGGTGGTGATTGCGGAGGCGCGACGTAAGGCGGGGGTTGAGACAGACGCGGAACTATCGGCCGAAACATGGCACGCCATCACCAATCGCTTCAAAAATATCATCTACAGCTATGCGGGTGAGGTGTTCCCCAATGACCCACACGACCAGCTTTTTGCGGCTATTGAAGCGATCTTTACCTCATGGAACGGCAAGCGTGCCATCGACTATCGCAATGCCAGCCACATTCCGCACGATCTCGGCACAGCGGTCAACATTCAGACAATGGTGTTTGGCAACTGGGGCGAAGGATCGGCGACGGGCGTGGCGATGTCACGCAATGCAACGACGGGAGAAAAACAGCTTGAAGGGGATTTTTTAGTCAACGCACAGGGCGAAGATGTCGTGGCGGGGATTCGCCTGACGCAGCCGATCAGCGAACTGCGCGACATTATGCCTGAGATTTACGACGAATTTACCGAGATTGCCCAAAAACTAGAACAGCACTATCGCAACATGCAGGACATGGAGTTTACCGTCGAACACGGCAAGCTGTGGATTTTGCAGACCCGCGACGGCAAGCGCACGGCTCAGGCGGCGGTTCGTATCGCGGTTGAGATGGTGGACGAGGGGTTGATAGACCAGAAGATGGCGGTTTTGCGCGTCCAGCCAGAGCAGATTGATTTCTTCATGCACCCGCGATTTTCGGCCGAAACACTCACCAGAAATCGCCCCATTGCACACGGTCTCAACGTCAGTCCCGGCGCAGCAGTCGGCAAAATTGCGCTTGATGCAAACACGGCCGAAGCGTGGGCAAAGGCGGGTGAAACAGTCATTATGGCGCGTCCCGAAACAAAGCCCGACGACGTACACGGCATGTTGGCAGCGGTTGGCATTTTGACCAGTCGCGGCGGTCGCACCAGCCATGCGGCACTTGTCGCCCGTCAATTTGGCAAACCGGCCGTTGTCGGTGTCGAACAGCTTCAAATCGACTTCGAACTCCGCAATATCGTGATCGATGATCTCGTCCTCGCAGAAGGAGAAATGATTTCGCTCGACGGCAGCAGCGGTTTGGTCTATCAGGGTGCATTGCCAACCGAAACGCCCGACATTAGCAACCCGTATCTGCTCAAACTGCTCGATTGGGCAGACGACGTGCGGACGCTGCACGTCTGGGCAAACGCTGAGAGCGAATATTCAAACACGCTCTCAGAGGAACTTCGTTCGTGACAAAATTATGCAATCGGGGTACGAGTTGGAGGTTCGCAATGTCGATCAAATATGTTGTTTTAGGTTATTTGGGATGGCGGCCGATGAGTGGCTACAACATCAAAAAAGTAATCGCAGAGTCGGAAACATTGCCGTGGACGGCCAGCAGCAATGAAATTTATCACGCACTTGTTGCGTTACAGCGTGATAAATGGATCACGAAACACGTCGAGCCGCAGAATAATTACCCCATTTACACAATTACAGAGGCAGGTCTCGATGCGTTAAAACAGTGGATCGTAAGCATTCCAGAACCGCCTGAAACAAAGCGTTCGTTTCTCAATCAACTGCTGTGGGCAGATTGCCTTAGCGTCAAGGAGATGGATGAGCTTCTGGAAGCGTATCTACAGACAGTTGGTGAAAAGCTGTTCTTTTTGCGTGTGCAAGCCGATGAAAAGACCAACATGCCTGAGCGAACACCACGCGAAACGTATCTGTGGGAGATGATTCACAAAAATTGGATCGCCCATTACGAGCTTGAACTCAGGTGGATACGTGAGATACGTCAGGGATTGTTGATGTCAGAAGAAAAGCGGCGGCGAATGTCCAAACATGCTCGTAAATAGCCTAAATGGATTTTCACAAAAATGCAAATTCATGCCAATTGTCATGTAACAACCATGACGTTTGTTAGCTGTTGCCACCCCGCGTATCGCATACGATAGGGGCAATGAAACGGACAGCATAGGGGCAAACTCATGGCACACGTACTGATTTTGTATGCAACGAGCGAAGGGCAGACCGCAAAAATCGCGGCGGAGATGGTCAACACCCTGCGCGATTTGGGCGTGGGCGCGACGCGCAAAGATTTGGAGAACTGGCCGGGAATCTATGACGCGGCCGATTTCGACGCAATTATCGTTGGCGCGTCGGTGCATTTTCACCAATATCCCAAAGAGGTCGTCGCATGGATCGAGCGCAATGTGGAGACGCTCAAGAGCAAGTTGAGTGGTTTCTACTCGGTCAGCATGACGGGGTCGCAAGTGGATGAGACAGGGCGTGAGCGCATGGATAGCTACTTGGTCAACCTGTTTGAGCACACGGGCTGGCAGCCTGACTTGACTGGCTCGTTTGCGGGGGCGATGCGCTACAGCGAGTTGAGTGACGCACGCCAGCGCGTCGGGCAGTTTGTGAGCTGGCGCACGGGTGGTGACACCGACATGACACACGACAACGAATACACCGACTGGCGTGCCGTGCGGGACTTTTCAGCCACATTCGCACGCTATCTACAGTTAACGGAGAAACCCCATGTTTGAACGAATTTTAGTTCCCCTTGACGGTTCTGAACTGGCGCAAGAAGCGTTGCCACTGGCGGCACGCATTGCACGGGCAGACGGCAGCAAGCTCATTCTGACCCGTGCGATTGAAGCTGAAATGATGATGGTTCCCGCTGGGTTTGAATATGAAGTGACCTATGACGAAGAGGAACAGACGCGACGGTGGGAGCAGGCGCGAGCCTACGTGCAAGATATTCAGGTATCTGACCGCTTGAAAGGTATCTCGACATCGGCCGTCACCAAAATCGGTAATCCTGCGTCGGTCATTCTTGACACGGCCGCCGACAGAGAATGTGACCTGATCGTGATGACGACGCACGGCTATCGCGGCCTGACGCGCTGGATGTTGGGGAGCGTGACGGAGCGCGTGTTGCGGAATGCGACATGTCCCGTGCTGGTGCTGCGGGAAAATCGGCCGATTCAGCACATCCTCGTCCCGCTCGATGGCTCCAAGTTGGCGGAGGAGGCACTCGATCCTGCGCTCGAACTTGCCGAGCGGCTCGATGCGGCGGTGACGCTTTTGCGCGTTGACGATTCGCTCTCGCTGATGGATTACGCCTCAATGGACGCGCTCGACCAGTATGAACCCGGCATGGCGGAGCAGATGCGCGTCAGCTATGCCCATCGCGGCGAAACCTATCTGGACGACGTGCGGGATCGCTTGGACACGACTGTGCCTGTCTTTGCCATTTCAGCATTGGGCAAGCCCGTTGATGTAATTCTGGACACCGTTCTTAAAGAGGCGTGTGACCTAGTTGTGATGAGTACGCACGGGCGTAGCGGTGTGTCGCGGTGGGTTTATGGTAGCGTGACGGAAAAGGTGTTGCGTTCGGCCGAAACCCCACTGCTGATCGTGCGTCCTGAATTTGACTAACCTAGTACACGTCGGCGCAAATAGCTGATACAATAGGGAGGTTGTGAGGAGCG
>CAYMGE010000075.1:0-30826 GCA_964389925.1 uncultured Ardenticatenaceae bacterium | reverse complement strand
ACATTTGTGTAACAATAATATGCTAAAGCACGTGAGTTTCCTCCCCGCCCTAAAGGGACGGGGTTTCCACGGGCTAAAGCCCAAAGAGCTATGAAAATTTTGCAAGTTTTGACTTATTATCGGCCGCACATTAGCGGTTTGACAATTTATGTTGAGAGACTCAGCAAGGCATTGGTTGAGCAGGGACATGAAGTGGTTGTATTGACTTCGCAAGCGGAAAAAGAGTGGCCACGCGAAGAGATAATATATGGAGTGCGGGTGATTCGCGTGCCGGTGGCGTTTCGTATCAGCAAAGGGGTGATTATGCCAACGCTGGGTCTACACGCGACAAAGTGGGTGCATTGGTGTGATGTGCTACACCTGCATTTGCCGCAGTTTGATGCGCCGGGTTTTGCGCTGCGTGGGAAGCTGATGAATCGGCCGACCATCCTAACCTATCATTGCGATTTACGCCTGCCAGACGGACTATTTAATCGAATTGTGGATCGGGTCGTCCTGCTCATGAATCGCTTGGCAGGGGGACTGGCAGACGCAATTGTGACATACACGCGAGATTATGGGGAAAATTCACCTTATCTGTCGAGCTATATCGGCCGAAAACTCCATATCATCCCCCCACCCGTCGATCTTCCAGACTGCACCAATGAAGAAGCACTCGCTTTCTATGAAAAACATCGGCTTGGCGATAGTCCTGTCATTGGCATTTCAGCACGTTTGGCAACTGAGAAGGGGGTTGAAATACTGCTAAAAGCACTGCCTGAGATTCTCGAAGTGTTTCCAAACGCACGAGTATTACATGCCGGCCCCTATAAAAATATAATGGGGGAGGAAGCATATTGGGAAAAGCTCAAACCGCTGTTTGAACAATATGCCAATGAGTACACACTACTTGGGAGTTTATCGGGCGCGGAGTTGACCGCCTTTTATAAGAACCTCGATGTATTAGTGCTGTGTAGCCTAAATAGCACCGAGAGCTTTGGTTTGGTACAGATCGAGGCAATGGGTGAGGGTGTACCATCGTGTGCGAGCAATCTGCCCGGCGTGCGTCAACCTGTGACGATGACAGGAATGGGTGAAGTTGTGCCAATTGGGGATCATGAGGCGTTAGCAGCGGCCGTTATCCGTATTTTGCAGAACAAGACAGCATATGTCAAAGAGCCTGATACAATCGCAACGGTCTTTTCGCCGGCGCAAACGGCGCAAGAATATCTTAAACTTTATGAAGCTCTCAAGACGCGCACCGTCAGCAATGTGCTGGTTGAGCCAACACCATACCAACGGTTGCGTGAGATGCGAGAGCGGTTGGCAGTGAATAGTGAGCAGTGAACAGTTGGTGACAGATCGCCAGTCAGATTGGCTTTGGTATTGGCTCAAACGTGTACCGCCTGATGCAGCTTTACAGTTGGCATTGGAGTCCAAGCTGCAAGCGTCTTCAGGCATCGTTGCAAACATTGAAGCAAATGTCGAAGATATTTTAGACGAGGTGCATGGCAGAGCTATCGCCGAAGATGACGAGATTCTGCTTTTCTTGGAGATGCCCACGGACGGAATCACGCACATTTATGCGGCCTTAACTGAGAATGGTTATCAGGTTGAAGGGTGGCAGCCTTACTTTGATGAGGCAGCAAAGGCAGCGAGTGCTGCGGTGGGGCGTGGCAACGCGGATTTGTGGTTTGCACTGACAGGGCATTATGTGCCACTGCCGTGGCAGCGGTTTTTAGAGCCGGCCGACTCCTACCTCCGACCCTTCTACGAAGCCCCCCTTACCGATCAAGGCGCATACTTAGCTATTCTTGTCAAGAAACGCGAGGGTGACGCGATTGAGCCGTTGCCGTCGGTAGGGTTTGGTGAGGTGGGGATTTCGGCCGAAGTGCCACCTCCTATCCCCCCAATTCCCGCACAATCGTTACTCTCTTTATCTCTTACACAATCAGCCACTCCGAAGATTTTACTCGCCTTAGCCATCTTATTTGCCATGTTTGCACAAATGACGATGCGGGGTGAAATGCCCTCGATGGGTCAATCGACTGTGCTTTGGCTGCTCTCACTTGCCGCGCTCTTTGGCGCGACGCTTCCCAGAAGGTCATTTGATAAGTCGCTGCTCTGGAAGCTCGGCGGGGCTGTGGGGGCTTTTCTGCTATCTTTTTTGGCTGCGACGCAATCAAACACGCCTCTGCTCGCACTTATCTTGTGGCTATTTAGTATTGGACTGGCGGGATTTTCCTTAAGGCTTCTCCAGTCACCTCCCGTTGCGAGAGAAGAGCGCAACCCAACAGAAAAGTTTATCGTTTATGGTTTGCTGTTCACCATCTTACTCGCTTTCATCCTTCGTGCTTATCGTCTGACAACACACCCTTGGATCATCGACGGCATTGAGGCACAGCTTGGGCTGGACGCGCTGGCGGTACGTGACCTATTTGGGACAGCTTGGTTGACCAATCCGACGCTGCCGCTTTTTTTGCAGAAGGGCATGATAGGGATTTTCGGCCGAACACCGCTCGCCCTGCGTCTCTTATCACCATTAATAGGAACGGCTAGTATTATTGGGGGGTGGTGGATCGGCCGGAAACTGTGGAATGATCGCGTCGGTCTCGTTGCGGCAATGATGATCGCCTTCAACCATACGCTGATTCATTTTTCCCATCTTGGCACAACAAACATTTACGAACCGCTGTTAACCTTGTTTGCAATGGGCGGGATTGGCACAGCATGGCATGTCAACACCCGCCGCGCATGGTTGGGAACCGGTCTCGCAGTTGGCCTCTGCGCTTACTTTTTTACGACAGTTCACCTTTTACCGATTATGCTTGCTATTTGGCTAGTCGCGGCTGGGCTGTCGGGTGGGCTGCATGAACGATGGCGCGGTGCGCTGGCAATGTTGGCATTTGCAGCGGTCATCGCGCTTCCACAGATTCGCTTTTATCTACAAAATCCAATTCTATTTTGGGATCGCGCTCAGGTGTTAGGCATTTTGCAAAACGGCTGGCTACGCAATGAGGTGATTAGCACCAACGAGAATGTCGTTGTCATTTTGGCGCGGCGGTTGTTCATTTCGGCCGCTGGCTACAACGCAACCCTCACCACAGATGGCTCGTTTGATCCCGGTGTTCCGCTAATCAATAGCATCGTCGGTGTGCTATTTCTGCTCGGATTAGGGATGGCTATCTTTCATCTGCGGCAGATGCGCTACACAGTGCTGCTGATTGGCTATGGTGTGACGGTTGTATTTGGAGATGCGCTGTTGCTCGACTCACCACACAGCCGACGACTATTGATTGCGTTGCCACTCGTTCTCCTACTAGCGGCGCGGGCATTTGTGTGGGGGTTAGATAGGTTACAAATTACACGGGAGAAATGGGCTGTCACTGGGTTGGGCGTATGCTTATTTTTGATGGGTGGGTGGGGGTATTTCGGCCGCTATCAATCTGGCCACACATTTGCCGATCCCAATAGCGAGGCCGCTTATCTCACAGCCACCTATCTCGACTCTCTCGAAGGCGAATGGACAGCCTATTTACACGGCGCACCGAGTCTATACACCAGTTTCTCGACGATTCCATTTCTTGCAGACGAGTTCCAAGCAGGGATCAATTTACATGATGTTCCTGATTCCAGCGAGCTGCCGTTTCCCAATAGCAGCAACACGACCCATATCTTCACCGTCAATCGTTTGGGCGACATCGCACTCGTCCAAGAACGCTTTCCAGACGGACAAATTGAGTCGGTCAATGGATTTTATGGAAACCCACTGATCGTCATCATGGAAATACAGCCATAGTCATGTTCCCATTACCCTCTATAGTGTCGCAATTTCTGATGCTACAAAGCACATTTTCATAATGCAAAAACGATTTGGAAATGGTATCCTAACAGTGACCGAACAATTGTGTTCGTTGCAAAAGCTCTAAGGAGCGTGCCAGTATTTCAAACGGAGAGTTCATGCACACCTCAAGCAAAAAATTAACCCTCGCTTTTGTTCTTTTATTTATACTTGCGCTTGTCGCTTTACCTGTCGCAGCAGACCCCTTTAGCGGGACGGTCGTGCCGGGCATCGACGTGCCGCCTGATACGCACACAGGTAAGACACCAGCTCCATCTGGAGAGAACCCGTGGCAAGTTGCGCTCTTTTTCAATCAGTCATCTAGTGTACAGCGTGGATTTGTCTGCGGTGGGTCGCTGATCGCGTCAGAATGGATATTAACGGCCGCACACTGCGTCGATGAGTTTGAGCCAGATGAGCTGGATGTGATCATCGGCCGAGAACAACTTTCCTCAGACGATGGCGAGCAGATCGCGTCCCTCGCTTTCCACATTCATGTTGGCTGGGACGGCAATAATAATGACATTGCTCTAATCAAATTAGCGCGTCCTGCGACAACAGGGCAGTTTTTACCACTGCAACAACCAAATCAAGCTGGACTTTCAACACCCGGCACGCTTGCCAAAGTGACGGGTTGGGGCGCGTTGAGCCTGTTGGCAGAAGGTGTTCCCGACATGTTACATCAAGTTGAATTGCCAATCGTGACACAAGCGCAGTGCAGGGCTAGCTATGAAAATGATCCAGTTATCGACGAAACGGTCATTTGTGCTGGCACACGTGCGGGGGGGGCAGATCCCTGCTTTGGTGACAGCGGTGGCCCCCTGACCGTCGCTGGTCCAAACGGCGGGCGCGTGCTGGCTGGCATCGTCAGCTTTGGGCGCGGCTGCGGCTTTGTTGGTCAATACGGTGTCTACACGCGCGTCACAGCCTATGAAGGGTGGGTGATGCGTCAACTTGATGGTTCAGGTGGCGATGAGGCGTTTATTGTCCAAGAGTTAACCGCACCACAGTCAGATACCTTTTTCCAATTTTCGGCCGCAATGCTCCCATTCGGCTATGAATTTGTCAGCGGCTCTGTCACACCATTTGAGATTGTCTACTCTTATGAAGATGCCGAAGGTAGCCCGCTCGATATTTTCGCTTTCAACGACCCCTATGACAATTTGGATGAGTTGATCGAGGAAGCAGAAATTGAGGTGGAAGAGGATGAAGTGTTCTCAATCAATGGACAGAAGGTGCTGATTGGCGAGTTTGGCGACATTACAAGTGCGCTCTTCCTCAAAGGAGATGCGGTTGTCATCATTGATGCGTTTGTGACAGTTGAACAGATGCAGACACTTGTGACGGCTGTTTTGAACTCAAACTAGCTTTATGCCCAAAAAGCAGGAAGAAAAAGAAATGTACATTTCTTTTTCTTCCTGCTTTTTCTCACAGTTCTAGTGACGGTAGTTGACCACTGCGAAATTGCGTGTGATAGAGGTCGGCATAGAGGCCGCCCGTTTCGAGCAGTTCCGCGTGGGTTCCCATTTCAGCGAGGCGACCTTGTTCGATGACGAGGATTTTATCGGCCGACAAAATCGTACTCAACCGATGTGCAATCACCAAACTCGTCCGCCCCTCCATCACTCGGCTCAACGCTTCCTGAATCAACGCCTCCGAGAGCGAATCCAAGCTGCTCGTCGCCTCATCTAACACCAAAATACGTGGGTTTTTGAGAATCACCCGCGCAATCGCAATCCGCTGACGCTCGCCGCCGCTCAGTCGATAGCCGCGCGACCCTACAACGGTGTCATATCCATCGGGCAAACTCATGATGAAATCGTGGATATTGGCCGCTTTTGCGGCCGCAATAATGGCGGCATCTTTGGCATCTGGCTTGGCATACAGTAGGTTGGCGCGGATAGTGTCGTAAAAGAGATACGTCTCTTGTGTCACCATGCCGATGTTGTCAGCCAGCGAGTCGAGCGTCACATCGCGGATGTTGTGATCGTCGATGCGGATTTCCCCTTTCGTCGTGTCATAGAGGCGCGGGATCATGTATGTGACGGTTGTTTTTCCTGCGCCAGAAGGGCCGACGAGCGCAATCAGTTCACCCGGCTCAATCGTAAAGTCGAGATTTTCTAATGCCCATTCACGATCAGCAATGCGCGTCACTTTGTTCTCTTCTTCGCCCCCATCTTTCTCTTTTCCACGTTTTAGGAAGGTAGCGCTATTGCCACCGCGCCAGCCAAATCGTTTGACTTCATTCAAGCCAGTCGGCTCATCGCCTTCGTAGCGGAAATAGACGCTGTTAAACTCGATTTTGCCATCGGCCGGTGGCAGCGATTTGGCATTTTCACGTTCAGCAATCTCAATCGGGATGTCGAGGGCTTCAAACACGCGCTCGAAGCTGACCATACTTTGGGCAAACTCGACAGGGGCGTTTGTCAAGGCCATCAAGGGGCCATAGAGTTGCGCGACATACGTGCCAAAGGCGACAATTGTTCCCGCTGAAAGGTCACCGCGTAAGACCTGATGACCACCAAACCAAAAGATCAGGGCTGTGCCAAATGCACTGGCGATGCCGAGAAAGAGGAAAAACCATCGGCCGAGAACGGCCGAGCGAATGCCGATGTCGCGCACCTCGGCCGCCCGTGAGCTAAATTTGTGCGATTCGGTGGTGGTTCGGCCGAATAATTTCACTAACAACGCCCCGCTCACGTTGAGCGTCTCATTCATCAGTGCGTTCATCTCCGCGTTGACCTCCATCGACTTACGCCGCAAATCACGCAGTCGGCCGCCAACATTGCGGGCTGATAGGATAAAAAACGGAATGATCGACAAAGCCAAGAGCGTCAGCTTCCACTCAAGCCCTAGCATAATCACGAGAATTGCACCGACGGAAACAATGTTACTGGCGATGTTAATCAGCGTTCCTGTGACGGCACTTTGCGCTCCAACGACATCATTATTGAGCCGCGACATCAGCTCGCCCGTGCGCGTCTCGGTGAAGAAACGCAACGACATGCGCTGCATGTGGTCATAGAGACTGCGCCGCAAATCGTAGATCACGCCTTCGCCCACCTGAGAGCTGAGGTTGCGCTGCGCCACACCAACCAGCCCATTGATGATCGGCACGAGAATCATGCCCAATGCCAACCAGTTCAGCCGCGTCGCGTTGCGATTGGGCAACGCATTGTCGATTAAATCACGGAAGAGCAAAGGAGGAATCAGTGAGATGGTCGAAATGACGGCAATCGTTGCCAGCAGACCAATAATTTGTAAGCGATATGGAGCAGCAAATCGCCAAACGCGCCGCAATAGTGCGCCTGTCACCTGCGGTTTGCTACCATCTGAACGCATGTATGCCCACCAACTAGAATTCATGAGAAGGAGGGGCTAGTGGCACGTGAAAGGGAACCAACCCTTGCAGCTTGCAACTAACAACCTATAGGTTTGAGACAAAAGAGATCATGGAAGAACCGCTCATACAGTCTAAATGCTCGCCGTTGGATTTGTGATAGCTCTGACAGAATGTTGACTGTAGAGAGTTTGCTTATTCTAAAATGAGCGAATGCAGGAAATTAGCAGTTCAGTTCAGATCAATGCACCAATCGACATTGTATTTGGCGCACTGACCAATGTACAGAATAACCCTCGTTGGATCAAGTCAGTTGTCAAGGTTGAGTTGGTTGATCTACCACCTGTGTGCGAAGGATTCCGTTTTCGTGAGACAGGTGGGTTTATGTGGGTCAACATAACAGACGAGAAACAGGTGACGATCTTTGATCCGCCTTATGCCTTTGGTTTTCACGGTCAATTTTTAGACAACAGCACTCACTATGCGCTGAAAGCTATCGATGATAAAACAGAGGTGATAGTCACATTACAAGGAACACCACCGCGTGGTACACCTCGTTTGTTGCAGCAGCAGGTTTTGAGGCAGGCTGTCAAGCACATGACAAAAGATTTGGAACAGCTTGGCCAGCTACTTCAGGCAAATGCCTGTTAGATGTTTAGGATTCTCGTATAACGCCAACATACCCCACCACGTTCCCGTCGTCATCCCTCACAATGCCACGATTGACTTGCACCTCTAGCCTCGACCCATCTTTGTGTTGGTGAGTTGTCGTGTATGGTGTGCTGTTCGCAGCATCGCTTGCAGCCCACTTTTCTTGTATTGATTGATAATCAGACTCTTGTGCGTAAAGAATGCGTGCTTTTTGACTAATCACTTCATCCGCTTCATATCCATATATCCGCGAGAATGCTGGATTAACTAGGCGAATCATGCGGTTTTTATCAGTCATGATAACTGCATCTTGCATCGCAGCGAAGACGCCTTGCAAGTTGTGGACGCTCTGTACAAGGGCTTGATCTGCGTGGACTTTTTCGATTAGTCGGCCGACCCAAACCCCCAACTGGCGCACAAAATCTTGCTCTGCTTCGCTAAATGGTTGCTCACGCGGCTCTGCACGCGAAAAGTTCATTGCCCCATAGAACTCATCTTGGACATTGACGGGGGTGCCGATTAGTGCTTCTAGTCTGAAATCCTTATAAGCGACATGCTCGCACCATGCTGATTCACCAATGCTTCCAATCGCTGCCACATTTTCATGCGCGAGTGTAATGTTGCAGTAGGTACATTCAAAATCATAGGTATCCCCAACCTCTAGTCCACCATTGGGAGCGTAAACATACGCCATTTGGCAGATGCCATTATGCACCTTGCTGATCCAGCCCATGCTCATGCCAAGCAACTCCGTCGCTCTTTTCAGTGCAACATTAAGTTGCTCCTCATTTGAAAGCCGCGACGATTGGGACGTGATCTCATAGAGAATGCGCGTCTTTTCTTCGCGGTCTTCCAACTCGCGTACCGCTTCCTCACGTTCTGTCACATCTCGGCCGACACCCTGATACTCAACAATTTCACCTTGATGATCGAATAGACCTCGCATAATCCACTCTTGCCAACTCCAAGGTTGATCTATCTGCTGACGCACCTGATTGGCAATTGTGACAACGGGGTTGTCTGGGGTAATGAGAGCCATCTTTCTCGTCCATTCTTGTTGATCCTCTTCAGGTAGCTCTGGTGCAAAACGGGTTCCGATAATCTCCTCTGCCGCAATCCCATAATAATTTGTGAAATTCTCATTCACAAAGGTCATTTCATGTTCACGATTGATGCGGAAAATCAGTTCAGTTTGATCGGTGACAACGGCGCGATACCGTTCTTCACTCACATGCAAATCTGCTTCGGCCACTTTAATGCGCGAGATATTTGACATTGTGAGAACAACACCTAGTACTTCACCCGTATCACTTTGATATGGCAGGATACGCAGATAGTAGTGTGAACGGTTTTGTAACTTCACCTCACGCTCGGTCGTTTCGCCCTTTTCTAGGACGTGGGTGGTCATCTCGCGCAACTCTTTGCTGGTGAGGTTGAGGTTGTAAAGCAAATGCTCAATCGGCCGACCAATATCTTGTGGCAAGAGATTAAACAGTTCGGCCGCCGCAGGGGTAAAGTCACGAATGCGGTGGTCAGCGTCCAAAAAGAGCGTTCGCACCTGCGAGCTACGCTGCAAGTTTCGCATGTCGTTGGTCACCTGCATCAATTCGGTGATCTTCTGTTGGTATTCAGAGTTGACTGTATACAACTCTTCATTGACAGAATGCAACTCCTCATTGGTCGATTGCAACTCCTCGTTGGATGCAATCAATTCTTCATTGGTCGATTGCAGTTCCTCGTTTGTTGTCTCTAATTCTTCGACAGTCGCTTGTAAATGCTCCTTTGTATACTGTAGCTCGCGCTCTAGGACAGAAACATGTTCACCAACATCACTCTGAATTTGCTGAGGATCGGCATCGTTCACTTGTTCGACCAAGTTTACGCGATCCATGCGCTCAAATGAGAGCAATAGATAACGTTCGCGCTGTGAGTGTTGTACAAAGGGTTCGGCCGATAGTCGCAGATAGTAATCGGACTCCCCCTCGCTCTCAATCCGGATACCGTTATAGACAACTTTCTTTTGCTCTCGTAAGGCGCGATGCAGGGCAGCTCGCGCGGTCGTGTGTAGTTCGGGAATAATCAAGTTGAAAATATCATACGACACTCTCCCCTGTAGCTGTCTAAGATATTTGCCAGCCTCCCCAAAGATATGGATCAGCTCCAAACGACGACTAATTAGCAAGCTAGGCGGTGCGAATCTTTCGATCAACAACTCTTTCCAGCTATCAAGTCGATTACCGCGCACGCTATCGATGTAGTTGATATTAGAATTGGCTGAAACTGCCTTAATAGCCGACGAATGCTTTGTGGCAAGCGGCGTGTCTCCCAAACGTATATCACGACGTTTGCTAAAAATACGCCAGCGTCGATCCACCAACACAAACTCGTCTTTCAAATCTCCCAAATGCTCGCTTGGTCCCAACATCAGGTGACCATCTTTGTGCAACCCAAAGTGAAAATAGCCGAGGATCTTCTTCTGTGTATTGGGTCGCATATAAATCAAAACATTGCGACAGCTAATCAAGTTTAACTTTGTGAAGGGTGGGTCTTGTGTCAGGTTGTGCGGCGCGAAAATAACGTGGCTACGCAGCTCTTTTGTGATGCGATAAGCACCGGACTCTTCTAGCTTGAAGTAGCGGTCGAGGTAGTGAGGCGGCACGTTGCGAACGCGCTCGGCCGCATAAGTGCCATTGCTCGCCAGTTCAAGTGACTTGGGGTGAATATCTGTCGCAAAAACTTTGAGATCAACATGCGAACTTTGTCGCGTCATGTATTCATTGAACAACATCGCCAATGAATAGGCTTCTTCCCCTGTCGCACACCCAGCGACCCAAACGCGAATCTCCTTTTTTGCATTGTCAACGATGTCAGGAATGACCGTTGATGCTAGCACGTTAAACGCCTCTGCGTCTCGGAAAAATTGGGTCACTTCTACCAACAGATCATGATAAAGTAAGTCCTGTTCCCCCTCATCGGCCTGCAAGCGACGGATATATTCTTCCAGATCAATGGAGTTACTAAACGCGATGCGACGTTGAATGCGGCGCATGATCGTCGGCAATTTATAGTAGGCAAAATCAACGTGGAAACGCTTTCGTAAGAGTGCAAAGATCAGCGACAGCTCATTTTCTTCTTGGATCGGCTCATCAAACTCGCGGTCGTCGTAGTGCCGCTTTCTGTCGCTGATGACATCGCGGATGCGTGTCGCCATATTCTCAGGGCGCAAGACGTAATCGACCTGTTTTGTCGCAATCGCGCTGTTGGGCATTCCGTCGAAGCCGGCCGATGTTGGCTCCTGAACAATGACTGTCCCGCGTTTTTCGTTAATCGTGCGGATACCGCGTGAACCATCACTACCCGTTCCGGAAAGCACAACGGCAATCGCCTTTTCCCCCTGCTCTTGTGCCAAAGATTGGAAGAAGATGTCAATGGGAAAGTTAAGCGATTTCCCACCTGATGGCTGATCGTAAAGGCGTAACTGACCACCTTCGACACGGATATTCTTGCGTGGTGGAATGAGATAGATGGTATTCGGCCGAATGCTCACCACATCTTCGACCGTCGTAATCTGCATCGCGGTATGTCGCGCCAACAGTTCATCCATCAAACTCTTGAAGTTTGGAGAAAGATGCTGCACGACGACATAGGCCGCGCCTGTGTCTGAAGGCGTATTACCGAAGAACTCCTCCAGAGCCTCCAACCCACCCGCTGAAGCACCAATTCCAACGATATGAAAATTAACTTTGTTACTCATAGAAAAGGTGGCTCAATCGTAAAATCAGGCCAGTAAACTGGGGTGCGCCTCACACACCGTTCCAACACGTAGATTATAGTTTTCCTTCGAGGACAATGTATATGAGTTTACCTGCTGCATCCAACACAGGCAGCAATCGTAAGGTGATTAACAGAGCTTCTTTATTATCGCGTTTGACCGGCACTGTGATGAGCGCTGTCTGATGTTGCTGTACCTGTAGCATCGCAGCCTGCCAAGCTTTCTCAGCAGCAGAGCGCACGACATTTGGCATATCAACTAGTAATCGAGTACGAAGATCATCAGGCGTAACTGCGCCTAGCGTGTCCAGCGCAACAAGGTTTAGCTCAATTATTGCTCCGTTGGGTGTAAGTAATCCCGAAATAAAGTCAGAATTATCGATGTAATTATTCAAGCGTTCAGCACGCCGCTCCATCGCTTCTTCGTGTTCTTTACGCAGAGTGATGTCCGTGCCAACCCCTTGATATTCAAGAATGTCGCCATCTTCATCAAAGATAATCTGATCGATCCACTGTTGCCAGCGGTAGGAACCATCAGATAGCTTTACACGATGTTCTGCCTCACGACGTGGGTTCTCTGGTGTGAGACTATGAACAACCTCCAGTGCATACGTTCTATCTTCCTTTGGTAATAAATCGATAAATGGTGTGCCGATTAACACTTCGGCCGTGCGCCCAAAATAGTCCGCATAAGTTTGGTTGACAAATGTCAACGTGCTATCCCGCTTGTAACGGCAAATCAATTGTTCGAGATTATCGGTAATTGCCCGGTAACGTCGCTCGCTGCTACGCACGGCCTGTTCGGCCGTCTTCAGCTCGGTCACGTCCGTCATATTGATGACAACCCCAGTGAGATTTTCATCTTCGCTTAGATAAGGCAACAGGCGCATCAAAAAGTAGTGTTCATCTGGTGTTGTGATTTCGTAGCTTATTGTCTCGCCGTTTTGACAGACTTTTTGTGTCATTTGCTGAAGTTCTGCTATGCCTATATTTAGATTATACAGAAGATGCTCAATCGGCCGCCCAACATCCTGCGGCAATAGATTAAACATCTCTGCCGCTGCTGGAGTAAAGTCACGAATGCGATTGTTTATATCCAAAAAGAGCGTGCAAACTTGGGAGCTACGTTGTAAGTTTTGCATGTCATCAGTTAAGACGAGCAGCTCCGTAATCTTTTGTTGATACTCGCTGTTAACCGTGTATAGCTCCTCGTTAACCGAGTGTAGTTCTTCATTAGTCGATTGCAGCTCTTCATTTGAGGCGACTAGCTCCTCATTGGTTGCCTGCAACTCTTCGTTGGTCGTCTCCAACTCCTCAATCGTCGCCTGCAAATGCTCGCGTGTATACTGCAATTCGCGTTCTAGGACATTGATATGCTCGGCCGAACTAGCATCGACATCAAACGGCTCCGCGGGAAGGGCGGGAGCTTCTAATTTCTCAATGATAACGATGTAGTATTTTTCTCTTTCATCGGGGCGAAATGGCTCGGCCGAAATCTGCAAAAACAGCTTATGCTCGTCAATCTGCACACGGATTCCGCGATACGAGACGCGCTGCTTCTCTTGTTCGGTACGATGCAGTGCAGCACGCACCGCCGTTAGCAACTCGCCCCGCAACTGCTTAATCAGATTTAGCGTCGCTCGTCCCGACGGCACACGTAGATAGCGACTTGCATTGCCCAATATATGTACGAGGTTGTAATGTTCATCGACCACAATTGCATCCGGCGCAAATCGATCAAATAGTGAGTTTTGCCAGTTTGAATCAATGGCTGGTGGAGCATAACTCATGTTTGGAAGCGTTGCCTTTGTTGTGCCGGAGGGCAGACGCTGGATAGACGGCACATCTGTCAGACGGGCATCTCTCAATTTGCGAAAGACACGCCAGCGTCGGTCAATGGCGACGAACTCGCTTCTCAATTCACCAATGTGTTCACTCGGCCCCAAAAACAATATCCCATCTTTGCGTAGGCCAAAATGGAAATAACCTAGCACCTTGCGCTGTGTGCCTGTTCTCAGGTAAATCAGTAGATTACGGCAGGAGATGAGATCAACTTTTGTGAAGGGTGGGTCTTGCGTCACGTTATGGGGCGCAAAGATCACCATTTTTCGCAATCGTTGTACGACTCGAAATTTGTCTCGGCCGATTGGCTCGAAGTAACGCTCCATATACTCAGGGTCTATTCCGTTCAAGCGATCGGCCGTATAGCTTCCGTGAGAAGCCTTATCCAAAGATGACTGATGGATGTCTGTCGCAAAAATTTTGACCTCCACCTTACGCCGCGAGGTTCGCAGATATTCAGCAAACAAAATTGCAAACGAATAGGCCTCTTCCCCTGTCGCACACCCCGGTATCCAAACGCGCACCGCCCCCGCTTTCGCATCATCGATAATATCTGGAATCACCTTTTCAGCCAGTATCTTGAATCCCTCTTCATCACGGAAAAACTGCGTCACCTCCACGATCAAATCCCGATAAAGTCTGTCTAGTTCATCTTCATTGTCCTGTAGATGACGAACATATTCAGTCAGTGAGTTCTCATCGGAAAACGCCAGTCGGCGTTCAATCCGCCGTAAGATCGTTGTCATTTTGTAAAAGGAAAAGTCCACATTAAATTTACGCCGCAACAGCGCAAAAATCAGCGACATCTCGTTTTCCTCAGAGACTATTTGCTTACTTGGATCGTCTGATTCATTCATTATGTGATATGTCTTGAAGTAGTTGAGCAGGCGTGCTGCCATCTGCTCTGGCGGCAAAACTAGATCAACTTTATTCGTTGCAATCGCGCTGCGCGGCATTCCATCAAAACCCGCTGATTCTGGTGTCTGTACAATAACGACCCCGCCAGCTTCCTCAATCGCTTTGACTCCTTGTGTCCCATCTGAACCAGCCCCCGATAAGATGATGCCTACAGCATTGATTCCGCCATATTCGGCGAGCGATTTGAAAAACACGTCTATTGGCAGCGTAAATGAGTTTTCATGTGTATCTACCAAGTCGAATGAACCTTCGGCAATAGTCAACAAAGAGCGGGGAGGCATCAAGTAAATTGTGTTCGATTCAATCGGCATACCCTTTTCGATCTGCTTGATTGGCATCTTTGTATGACGACCTAATAGTTCACGCATTAAACTACGGAAGTTCGGAGAGAGGTGTTGTACGATGACATAGGCGGCGTTAGTCTTTTCGGGCAGGTATTGAACAAAGCGTTCAAGTGCTTCCAAACCGCCCGCAGACGCGCCGATGCCGACAATTGGTGATGAGTGAGACGATTGTTGCTTAGACATGATATTGTAATGAAGATAAGAAAGTCACCCTACGCCAGTAAAAAGTGAACAGAAGGCCGTATCGAGTCAACTTTACACGCATGTTCATCCGTTCCTTTTGTGGATACGCTTATGGTAAATTTTTACTGTACTTTCTTACATAGAAATTAACTCCTTCTAACACAACCTTACGGCAGGTCACCCTAATTGTGCAACGCTCTGCGATAAACGCAACCGTCAGATTACCTTAGTTTTTTGCGTTTGAATCCAAGCTACATTGATGGCAATATCCCTACCTATTCCTTAACTCAAAAACGTAAAGTATGGCGCATTGACTTAGCACTATCTGTTCGCTATACTTAACGTGTGGTTCTGACCAGTGGTCAGACATTTTTGTATGCACACTGTTTAGATAGGTGCAGTCATTCTAAAGTCTACATATACTAACAAACAAGAGGTTTCAAAATAAGACGCGCAAGAAGAAAACGCCCAATCGAGTCCAACATTTTTTATCGCCGCAATCGGCAAATTCGGGTTCCATTTGTGATGTTGATCGACCAGAACAACAAGAACATTGGCAAGGTAGATACCCGTGATGCCCTAAGGATGGCAATGGAAGCAGAACTCGATCTAGTTGAAGTTGCACCCAACGCAAAACCACCCGTCGCTCGAATTCTCGATTATAGTAAGTTTATTTACGAGAAGAAGCGCAAAGAGCGGGAAGCACGCAAGAATCAGAAAAAGACCGAGATCAAGACGATCAAGTTAAAGCTGAAAACGGCCGATTTTCACAAAGATATTCAGGTGAGACGGGCAAAAGGCTGGCTTGAGGAAGGCAAAAAGGTCAAAGCTGAGATTCGCTTTTATGGACGTGAAATCACTTATCCGGAACTCGGCCGAAAAATCATGGCCGATGTGATCGAAGAGCTTAAAGAACTCGGCACAGTTGAGCAACGACCACAAATGGAAGGGCGCACCATGGTCATGATGTTAGCCCCGATCAACGCGGTCGATTAGATTGAAACTTATATAACTTTTATCGAACTCTGGCAGCACACCAGCGTTGCCAGAGTTTTCGTTTGTTCAAGCGTCGCTTATGCAAGTGACATCAGAGATAGTTAAAAAGTGATTACAGGTGGACAATTGTGTTCATGATGACATAAGTTGTGAAAAAGAGCGGAACACACGACTCACAGAGAAACGGTGGCTGACAGATTGTCGCTGGCGATGGCTGGCGCAACTTGCCAGAGACAGAGAATGATTTATAATCGCCAGAGACGGATGATATGTGAGCGTCTGCATTGAAAACCAAGATGAGAGATGAAAACATAGAAGATGTCTGAAAAAAAGGTGCGCGACCCCAGAAACGTCGCCGCCGCTGGGCTTCAGTGGCGTAACGCCTGTGGACACCATGTAAGACCGCTTGCGGCAACGGTGGGTGAAGCAGGTACTTTTTTGGTCAATGATCACCTTTGATCACAAAAAAGAAAGCAGGAAGTTTGTTCCTAATTAGCAAAGAGGTTTGAAATGGCTAAGGCGAAAAAGAAAAAGTTTAAGATCAAAACGTACAAAGCTGCTGCAAAACGCTTTCGCATCACAAAAAGCGGCAAAGTGTTGCGGACAAAGGGTGGCAAAAGCCATCTCCGTCGGCGCAAAAGCACCCGTGTTAAACAAAAGTTTGACAAGATGCTCGAAGTGACCTGCAATGGAGACCGCAAACGCATCATGCGAATGGCTCCCTATTTGAAACGATATAAGGCAAATCCACCGAAATAACTATCGGTGCAAAAGTTGTCAGGCACGTTCATTAGAGCGTATCTGTTTGCTGAAATCGCTGCCTGCCCGCTGGAAGATGCGCGGCAGTGCAACTTAAAATGCGAGGATAATTATGCGAGTAAAAGGTGGGTTCACAACCCAAAGACGACACAAAAAAATTCTTAAAATGACCAAAGGGCAGTGGGGGACGAAGCACCGTCTCTTCCGTCGCGCCAATGAAGCGATGATGAAGTCGTACTGGTACGCATACCGCGACCGTCGGCAACGTCGTCGTGATCTCCGTAAATTGTGGATTGCACGCATCAATGCGGCTTCGCGCCAAAATGGACTGAGCTACAGCAAGTTCATCCATGGCTTGAAGAAGGCAAACGTGAAGCTAGACCGTAAGGTACTGGCGGACATTGCTGTGCGTGATGCAGCCGGATTTGCGGAAATCGTCAAGGTGGCAAAAGGCGCACTCGCTTAGGTCTCTTTTTCAATAGCCTAAGTTTTATAAAAGCGGCTCCCAAATGGGAGCCGCTTTTTGTTTCAGATTAACCCTGTCATTTCACTGGAGAATCATTGATCTGTTTTGTTAGCACTTGAATCTTTGGCAGCCCGTGCTGACAGCGTCGTGAACGGAATAAACCAAAGTGCAATGATGATGTAGTTGATCGTCTGTGCTTCTTCTAAAAAGTATGACACGACGAGCATAGATGCAGCAGCGATGAGTGAAACCAGTATCAGGGTGTAAGATGTTTTCATGATTGTTGCTCCATTGCGATTCATTGTGACTTTCAAAGATAGTGTACATGCAATCGGCCGAAACCTCCATCAGGATAAACATGATAGTCGCTAACTGTTCGGCCTGAAGATGAAGATGGCCACCCCCACAATAGCCACCAGCAACAGCCCAATCAGCCCCCACAGCATGAGATTGCTTGAATCATCGGTTGATATATTTTCAATGATGGCAATGGTCGGCTCGCTAATCGCTGTCGGTTCGCTTTCGACAGCTTCCGCAACGGCAAGCTGTGTCGCGGTCGGGGAGACAACTGTTTCCGTTGCAATGGCGGCAAGTGGTGTTTCGGATGGAATAACCTGCGTTTCTGTGGGTGTTGGTTCTGCTGTTTCTACGACGGCTGTTGCGGGGAAAGGCGTGCCGGAGAAAGTCGCGGGGGTTGGGACATCTTGTGCGGCCGAAATCGGCCGATAAGTCGGAACTGCCGCCGCCACAATCGGCGTTAATGTCGGTGGAATCTCGCGCGCCGGTGCGCCCAACCACGCACGCCACGCCACTTCAACGCCATCCATATTTAGGTCGTAGACCATCTGGAGCGCGTCATCATAGCTCTCCCCTTCAGCTAGCGTCAAAATGAGCTGCTGCATTTTCTCAGCCCCATGCGTATCGAGCAGGAACTCGACAATGCTATAGCTTTGCGAGTAGGCGGTTTGTGCGCCACTCCCGTGTGCGGGGAATGCACCTGTCAAGCTACGAACGGGGACGAGGCTATTGTTTGCAATGCCTCTTTGTAAATCACTGAGCGTGATACCTTCCGGTTCGCCTTCTGCGACAGTTGCCAACCCCTCTTCGAGCCACGTGGGGCGTGCGCCGCCGACGCAGGATCGGCCGAACTGCCCCAGCACCAAATGTGCCAACTCATGGGCGACCGTGCGTCGTCCCCACTCGATATTGTTGGGTGCAACCCCGATCAAGATGGTGTTGTAATCGGTGAAGGCGACCCCGCCTGCCCAATCGCTGATAAACAGCACCGCGTCGCGCATCTCGCTCGCACTGCCGTAAATCCAAAATTCGACACTGGTGGCGAGTTCGATCCCCATTTCATTTTCGAGGCGAGCGAGGCCGGCTTCGGCCGATTCCAGCAGCGTCCCCCCCACATCGCCACGATACCAATGCAGTGTAATTCGCTCCCCCGCGACGGTTTGCCAATCGTGGCGTTCATCGGAGAGGGTCACCGTCTGTGGCTCTGTCTCTACCACGTTGCCGGCCGCGTCAACTAGAATCCACTGCCATGTCACGTCCGTTCCCGGTGGGGGATTGCCCGACCGATTCATGACCCATTGCCATTCGACAGAGCCATCTCCATCGGGCGTGATTGGCACATCGGCCGCAACCTCCACACACGAAAATTTATCGACATCATAGCGCAACACAGCCTGCACCGGCTCCGCACCCGAATAGTTGAGCGAAAAATCGACCGTATTCGGAAATGCAACCGTTGCGCTATTTTCCCCCAGCGTGATCGTTTCTTGTGCAACAGTTGTTTGCGCTGCGCTTACAACTAAGATCGTGAACAAAAATACCCAATAGATCCATTTTCTTTGCGTTTGTCTATCTAACATAAGTTTTCATCGTGATAAGCAGTGCAACGAACCCTATAAACAGACCTGAGAGGAGAATAACCGTTGAGTTGTCAAACGTTGCCTCATCCCTTTGTACGACAACGGGGGACGTAGCAGTTGGCTCAGGTCGTGCTGTCATGTCTAAGGTTCGTGATGGTGTTGATTTGAGTGTAATTGTAGCGGTGTTTGTCGCTTCTGGGGTTTCTGCCGAGGCGGGCATTGGTGTCGCTGATGGTGTAGGCAAAATCGTATAGGTCGGTGTTGGGGTGACGGGATTACGCTGAATGAGATAGTAGGTATTGCCGCCGATCATGCAGCCGTCGCCAATTGGCTGGGTGCAGGGGGAAGCGGGGAGACTGATGCTAAATGTGCCATCGATGGGCAGAATAGGGATGGTGTTCCCAAAGGGGTCGCTTAATTCGGCCGCCTCACACCCCACCCCACACGTCACCTCAACGACTCCGTCCGTCCGACCACGTGCGAAGAAGACATCCGTCGTGCCATTTGTGTGCGTCATCCGTATGTGACCCACATCATCCCAGCGCAAACGCTCGGCCGCCACCACATCATCAAACAGATCGATGACCGTCCGATAAGCCCAAAACCCAACGCGCTTCACGCCATCAGCACGCACAAGTCCAAACGGCTCCGGATTTGCTAGGCGGTCACTGGCGGTGTCGATCAGCTTAAAGATCGCCACGCGCTCAACGCCCAGCGTTAAGGCAAGCGCGGTTGCCTGCCCAATATAGTTGGCCTGATCCATCTGGGTCACGACAAAAGCGGGATCATCGACAGCCCATGTTGGATCATCGCTGACAGGTGCATTTGTCTCCATCAGCCACCACGTTTTATCGGCTAATCCATGCTTTCCCAAAATCCCACGCCAAATGTCTAAAATCGACAGCATTTGATTGGGTTGAAAGTAGAGATGGGCGGTGGCGACATCAAAATAGTAGTTGTTGTCGGCCGCGTCGGGGTCTTTTGCCAATTCATCGAGCAGGCGATCTAGGTATTGTGTTCGGCCGAAATTATTGTCCCAGAAAAATGTCATCGCCGATAGATGAATCACGATCTCTGGGTTGAACTCTTTGGCGGTCAAATAGCCGACACGCATCAACTGTGCAAAATCGGCCTCTGTGCCGTGCCATGTAAAACCCACCGCGTTTTCATCCCAAATATCCGGCTCATTCCAGATGACCCAATGGGTAATGTTCGGGTAGCGCGTGATGGCTGTGCGGACGTAGGTTGCCCATAAGTTGTCGGGATCGTCGTGGGGGAGATAGAGACCTTTGGGGAGATCGGCCGAATCACGCGCCCATTGTGGAATGCCGATCAGCAAACCGATGACTTGGCGATTTTGGGCAATTTCGGCCGCGATCACCTCATCCTCAACTTTCGGTATCCACTCATCGGGGCTATTGGGCTGTACCTCCGCCCATGGAAAGCGCACCCGTGTCCAGCCAACTCCCAAATCGGCCGCAGCCTCGGCCGCTTCATAACTCTCTATTACGCCGAAGCGCGGATTGACCTCCTGTCCCCACGCTGACTGTGGTATTCCGGACAGGAGGAGCAGCAAAAAGAAAAAACGCTTCACAAAGCTCGCGCCTAATTAACCCTTGAGTCGATTGACCAGATCGATGTATTGTTGTTTGGCGGAATCGGCCGAAGTCCCCTTTACCTTTGCCCACGCATCATACTTAGCGCGGTTAATCATATCAAAGCGTCCCGGCCGCTTTCCCGACACATCCCCGCTCGTGGATTGTTTGTAGAGCGAGTACAGTTTTAACATTGTGTCATTGTCGGGACGCTTGGCGAGGGTTTTGCTGTTGACGACGGCCGCTTGAAATTGTGCTTGCAAATTGGACATGATTTTTCCTTATAGATTAAATTGATCAGCAAGAATGCCGATGTTATATATGCAAGGATCGCTCTCAACTATTCAATGCCTCTTGAACGAGGCGCGGATTGTGGGCAATGACCTTTAACAGCGTTCGAGCAGCCCGGTCCGGGCGTGTGCGTGACTGCTCCCAATCACGAACAGTTGGCAACGATAGATGGAATGTGCGTGCGAACTGCTCTTGTGTCATGGAAAGATCAGTGCGAATTGCTTTGACATTTATGACACGATGGAATTTTTCCAGTTGAGCCTCTGTCATGGGTTGGGCATCGGGATCACTTAATGCACGTTCGGTAACTTCCTCTTCACTTAACTGTTCTAGCTCTGTCCAGTCATAGGAGTCCTGCTGGAGCGATTCGGCCGAAAGCCTAATTCTGGTAATACCGTCTTCGTTCATTATTCGTTGCCTTTCTCGCTGAGATAATCCGAACGGCTTCACTGCGCCATGTGTACACAACAAACAAAATATGCCCGTATGCCATCCCGATTACACGAAATCGTTCCTCTATTGTGGAAGGGTCATCAGCTTCAATTCTAAATGGATCAAAGAAAACAGCCGCTGCTTGTCTAAAGTGAACGCGATGTTTTGCATAATTGCGTTCTGCCTTGCGCTCATCCCATTCAAAATCTATATCCATCGCAACAAATTGTACGGAGATTCCGTACAGTAGTCAATGTCTCAAGAAAGTCTGGTCACACAAAGACAACCCCGCTATCATTGCCCAAACACCAAAGGCATTCACACTCGCAATAAACATGACGCGATGAAAGCGCGAACTTCATCCTTCCGCCTTCATCCTTCATCCTTGCTCTCAATTGAGAGCGGTGATGATTGAGGAGCGCAACATTGGGCATGAGTGGGCGTGGACGGAGGAAAATCTCGCGCTGTTGAATCGCTATTTGGCGGGCAATTTGGTGTTGGTGGAGTGTCTCAAACTGGCTTATTTGTCGCCAGACGTGCGGCGGGAGATCGAGGATAGCTTGTTGATGCCACTCGAAACGGGGTGAGATCAGTGGCATGAGTTTGTGCATCTGAGCGATGCGCCACAAAAGGGGCGAGACAAACGGCATGAACATCATGATAATGACAGACTACACGCCGTTTGCCTAGCCCCTACCCACACGTTTTACTGATCCTTCGATACTTTACTCACATGAAATGTACACAAAAGAAAAAGGGGTAAAAGACAGTTCTTTTTTCTTTTTCTTACTCTTTCTTCTTTTATACGACGGCACTAAATTTCACTTGAAAAATTTAACATTAGCTCCTCAGTACCGCCCCTACCACTGGGGAGAAAGGCAATATCTTGCAGGTTTTCTTGCAGTTTATGCAAATGGTATAGCGGCTCTTTCACGCCATCGCCCCTCATTTCTTACGACCACCCTTGCAGTTCGCTCAACGCAATAGCGATGATTTCACATCGCTTGCTCTGCTGTGAAAATACAGCGAAACCAAGCCCAAGCCGCTTTACAGGCCAATTTGTGTATGTTATCGTTCATTGCAGATGAAGTAATGAGTACGAATTGATTTGCACTGTATCACCCCAAAGTAAACGTAATTGAACGTGATTCGAGAAGTGACACAGCGTGGCTTGCCTCTGTCCGCAACCGATAATGGACGTACTCATCAGGGATTCGATGGGGTGGCAAATGCACACACAGTCGGAGGTTTAACAATGGCAAGAAAGCGTGGTATTGTGAAATGGTTTAGTCGGCTAAAAGGGTTCGGATTCATTGAGCCAGAAGATGGAACAGATGATATATTTGTCCACTACAGCGCACTCGATGGTGAAGGCTACAGCGACTTACAAGAAGGCGAATCTGTCGGTTATGACGAAATAGATAACGGCCGAGGCCCGCAAGCACGAAACGTGCGACAAAGGCGGCGACGGTAGACAGTTGCCTAGCTAACGTGGTACAACGGGGGTTGAGCCACCAGCAAATTTTTTGACAACGATAATTGAATAGCTGAAATGAACTGCATGTATACGGTTATGTTTTCAACATACCGTAGGAGAGATGATTCGTTCATGGGGAGCAAAATCATGAGCAGAAAACGAGGAATCGTGAAATGGTTCAACCGCCTGAAAGGGTTTGGTTTCATCGAACCAGAAGAAGGTGGCGTAGATGTATTCGTTCACTACTCCGCTATTGAAGGCGAAGGGTATCGCAATCTTTATGAGGGCGACCCCGTACAGTATGATGAAGTCGATGTGGGCAAAGGCCCGCAAGCTAAGAAAGTGAATCGACGCTAAAAAAACTATGTTGCGGGTGCATCAAAGCAATTCGTGACCGACGATATGGGAGCATAAAATGTCTAAGAAACGTGGAATTATTAAATGGTTTAATCGACTGAAAGGGTTTGGATTTATCGAACCAGAAGCTGGCGAAGGCGATGTATTTGTACACTACTCTGCTATTGAGGGTGAAGGATACCGCAATCTTTATGAAGGTGACCCAGTTGACTTTGATGAGGTCGATGTAGGGAAGGGGCCACAGGCTCGCAACGTGCGCCGCCGCTAATCCTTCCTTTTGTAGGCTCGCGCTCGCGGGTCTATATTTTTGAGACGTATCTTAAGGCTTAAATTACGACACCTCCCCCATTTTTTCTACAATTTACTTGACAAGATGTAAGGTCGATTGCCGACCTGCTAGCCAGCGCATTTGTGTGTCGAGGACAGCATCTTCTTCGAGCATGATGCGGACGGGCTGATTGCCCCACTCTGGCACTGCCTGCGTGATGTTGAGTTCAATCGCGTAGCAAGTTTTGTCATAGAGGGGATAGTCGCCTTTGCCGGCAACACCGTCTTGGCGATCCCAGAGGCCGATGGTGGGGCCGGCGGCGTGACCGTGATAGCCGAGCGGGTGGCTGTAGATCATCGCGTCGATGTTTTCGGCCGCACACCTCCCCAATACCGCCTCAAGGACTTGATTACCGGTTCGGCCGAGCGTCATCTCCTCAAAATGAATCTCCTGCACGCGATTGCCCGTCGCCAACGCCGCTTTTAGGCCTGCGGGCGCGTCGGTCTCGCCAGCCTTCAAGACGTAAGCGTGCTGTTGTTGGTCGGTCGCCAACCCCAGATAATGGAACCCCACATCACAATGCAGTAGATCGCCCGGTTGAATCACGTTGCGCTGCTCGCTGCTGTCGAGGAATTTGTCAAACCAATGATCCTCTGCTTGGATCATGACGGTTGGCTGGAACCACGCCTGCAACCCCATGCGCTGGATTTCATCGCGCAGCCACCAAACGACATCCTCCGTCGTGGTGATGCCCGAATGGATGACCTCTGTCGAAAACGCACGCCTGATTAACGCATGACCCATCGCCACGATACGCGGGTAGACGAGAAGCTCGGCATCAATGCGTCGTTCTAGCCAGCCAATCGCCATGGGTGTTCCGCTGATGATGCGCGGCCGATATTTTTCAGGCAGTGCAGCCATCAACCGCTCATACTCTGTGTGGCTCAATCCGTCAGCAAAGGCAAACGTCTCAGAACAGTTCACGCCTATCGTTTGGGGATCGCGCTCTGCAATCAAACGTGCCAAACATGCAAATTGGCTTTCTCGCTCTGGTTGCCAGACTGTTTCGTAAAAATCGGGGACTGGATAGCGACTCACGCCAAATTGAGAGACAGAACCATCTGGCTGACGCTGAAAAACGAGAATGGTGCGGCGGCGTGCGGACATACTCGGCCGAGGCAACAGCGACATCACAACCGGGTCTTCGTTGTACTCACGACAGATCACAATCCACATGTCGAGATCGGCACGCGCCATTAACTCTGGCATGAGTGTCGCCAGCCGTTCTTGCAGCCAGCGATTGCGAAGCGTTTTTTGCCGGCGCAGAGAAAGGGTTGGCGTGAGCTTATGGCTCATCATTGTAATAGGTCTGGAGTTCGTCAATTGATGTGCGCTTGTAAAGGGGCGCACGCTTTTTACGATAGCCCGCGCGGGCGATAATGTGTGCGCCAACGGGAGCCGTCAAAACGAGGAAAAAGATCGTTGCGGTGACTTGGGCAACGATGGAAAGTTCGCCAAAATGCAGGGCGGCCGCTATTAATAGTGATGCAGACCCCAACGTAGCTGCCTTTGTCGCCGCAGACATGCGTAAAAAGAGGTCAGGCATTCGCACAAGCCCAATTCCCGCAATCAACAACAAAACTGTCCCTAACAAGGCAAATATAATCGTGATCCATTCTATCATCGGAAATTCTCCAAATAATAGCCAAATGCCACGCTGCCCAAAAAGCTAAGAAGGGCAACGCCGAGTGCCACATCGAGCAATACCGCATTGTTCGTCGCGATAGAATAAATCGCGGTAAAGGCGATTGCAACAGAGCTTAGAAAATCTAATGCCAGTACGCGATCAGGCAAAAATGGGCCCCTCAGTAGACGATAGAAGGCACAGGCGACTGTAAAAATGAGAGCCGGCAACACGCCATACCAAGCAATAGTGGTTAATAAAGTCATTCGTAAAGCTCCATAATGCGTCGCTCAAAAGCATTTTTTATCTCGGCGCGGAAAGCTTCAACATCGGGACACTGGAAGGTGTGGATGTACATTGTCTTGGTGTCTTCAGCAACTTCAATTGTGAGGGTTCCCGGTGTAAGCGTGATCCAGTTTGCCAGCAGCGTAATGCCAATTGGGTCGGTGATGTCGAGCGGAACAGCAACGATGGCGGGGTGGAGGCGAGAGAGTGGGGATAGCACAGCCCGTGCCATGCGAAAGTTGGCGACAATCACTGTCCAAAGGAAATAGAAGACGAGCGCAATAATTTTTGGAACGCGACGTAGATAGCGCGACATTGCGCTATCTGGTAGCGTCGCTTCATCAGCCCAAAGCAGCGTCAGATAGCCGATGATGTAGCCGATGACGAGGTTGCCCGGCGTGAACTCACCCGTCAAAACAAGCCAAGAGACGGCGAGAAGGAGGTTGATACCCAGCATGTTAATTACCTCCCAAAACAGCGGTCAAATAGGGGGTACGTTCGATCAGTTGGCGAGCGGTGTCTTGGGTGATGTTTAAGAAGGTCTCGGCCGAAAACCCCAACAACACAGCCACCCCGACCAATATCACCACCGGTATAAAATGCCCAATCAGCTCCATGCGTGAATAGTCGATTGGCTTTGGAATAATTGCTGGCGCAGATTGCCAATACGCATATCGCCAAATTTTTGTCATCGAATACATCGTCAACAGGCCGACGAAAAGCGAAACACCGACGATGCCATAGGTTTCGGCCGCCAAGCCAGCCCGTGCCAACACCAGTTTTGCCCAAAACCCCGAAAATGGCGGTAAGCCTGCTAATGACATCGCGGAGATAAAAAATAAAATACTCAAAAATGGACTTGATTCAACCAAGCCACCCAATCGCTTCAGATCAAACGTGCCACGTAACCAGCCGACAACACCAGCGATCAAAAACAGATTTGCCTTCACAATGGTATGGTGCATCATATAAAAAATCGCACTACCAAGTGCAAGCACCGCCACTGTCGGCGCAGAGACCAGCGCAACCCCCATCACGCCTAGCCCCATAACCATGTACCCAATCTGGCTAACGCTGTGAAATGCAAGCAATCGTCTCACGTCCATTTGATCGATTGCGCCCAATACGCCACTTACCATCGTGAAACCCGCTATCCAGATGAGCAACCCGTGCGTGTAGGCCATATCATGCACAAAAATTAGTGTGAAGAAGCGAATGATGGCGTAAACACCTACTTTTGTCAGCAAGCCAGCGAAGAGGGCAGAGACCGCAATCGGTGGTGTATGATAGGAAGCGGGCAACCAAAAGTAGAGCGGGAATATGCCAGCCTTGATGCCAAAGGCGACCAAGAACAACATCGAGAGCGTTGTCACTAAGCCGGGTCGCACTGCGGCGAGTTCTCCCATCTGAATAGCAAGGTCGGCCATGTTGAGTGTGCCGGTTAACCCATAGAGGATGCCAATTGCGGTCAAGAAAATGGTTGAGGAGACTAGGTTGAGAACAACATATTTGAGCGTGCCTTGTAGCTGGGCGGCCGAGCCGCCTAGCCCCAACAACACAAATGATGCGATCAGCAAAACCTCAAACCACACATAGAGATTGAAGACATCGCCCGTCAAAAATGCGCCGCAAATCCCCATCACGAGGACGTTTATGAGCGGATAGTAGCCATAGGCGAGCCGTTGTCGGTCGATGTCCACTAGTGAAAATAACACGACAACAAGACTAATAAGTGCGGTTAAGACAACCATGATGGCACTTAGGAGGTCGGCGACGAACGTGATGCCGACAGGAGCCTGCCAACCACCCATCTGGATGGCAAGAATACCATCCCGATTGACAAAATAGAAGATCGTTAGCGCAACGACAAGCAGAGCAACAGCACTAATCGTCGAAATGATGCGCTGCAAGAAGATGCGTTGCCATAAAAACAGCGACAGCAGGCTTGCGAGCAGCGGAATGAGGATTGGGGAGATAAGCAGTACGTCGTTCAACGGAGTCCTTTATTCTTGGGTCATGTCTACTGCGCCTGTGCCTAATGCCTGTGATGTTTCACGCAATAGAACAAGCGTAAAAGCGAGTACACCAAAGCCGATGACGATAGCGGTTAAGATGAGGGCTTGCGGCAACGGGTCGGCAAAAGGAGCGACAAGCTCTTTTGCATCTTTAGAAATGATAGGAGGGGCAGCGCGGTTGATGCGGCCGAGTGTGAAGATCAGCAAATTTGCGCCATAACCAAGTAGCGCAATACCAAGAATGATCTTGACTAAGCTACGACGCATTAATAGATAGAGTCCCACTGCATAGATAATGCCGATCACGATTGCGAGGATAAATTCCATGAAAGTGGCTAGTGGCTAGTGGCTAGAGGAGAACTGTATTTCTTCCCAGCAACTAGCGACCATTAGCTTAAAATTCTTCATTGTCAAAAAATGTAAAAACGATTGTTAGCACAACACCCATGACAACCAGATAGACGCCCACATCGAAGACGAGCGGAACGCTGAGATAGCCGATGGCGGGAATTGTTCGTTCCCATTTCAGCCCTGTCATGAAGGGGTATCCTACCAGCAATGGAAAGCTGCCGCCTACAATGGCGAAAAGCAAACCGATAGCGAACAGCTTGCGTGGAGAGATACGTAATGCACTGCGGGCATCTCGGACATCAAAAGCGAGGGCGTAGAGTGCGAATGCGGCCGAGCCTACCAACCCACCGATAAAACCACCACCAGGGTCATTGTGACCGCGCAACAACACAAAGATTGAGAATACGAGTAGCAACGGCAACAAAAAGCGCGTCGCTGTTGTCAGAATCAGAGAGCGTGTCATTGGGCAATCTCCTCGCTTTCTTCAGCCTCCGCTTCATCATAGAGACGGAGACGTGAAAATGCGTAGACACCAATTCCCGCAATAGAGAGAACGGTGATTTCACCAAACGTGTCTAAGCCACGAAAGTCAACGAGAATCACGTTCACCACATTTCGGCCGTGTGCCTCAACATAGCTTAATGTGGCAAACGCTGGTGTGAGTCGTGAGCTGAGTGGCTCAGATAGAACGAGCATGACGAGAGCCGTCATCAAAAGCCCGCCCGCGCCAGCAACCATCTTGCTAGTTGTGCGGTCAAGTAACCCTGTTTTGGGTGAATACTGTGGAAGACGACCCATGATAAGCGCAATCAGAATGACAGAAAGCGTTTCGATAGCAAATTGGGTCATCGCCAAATCGGGTGCCTGATAGAGGATGAATAGCACTGCCATCGAGAAGCCGACAACGCCTAACGCTGTCACAGCGGCAAGACGCGATCTGAAGACTGCAGTCATGATAGTGGCACATGCCATAATCACGATGAGACCAACCTCATACCACCAAATATCGGCCGCCCCACTCCAATCAATCGCCATCTCTGCTTTCAAAAACAAAGTCACCCCGACCAAACCAATCGAAGCCACCATAACAATGGCGAGATAACGGCGCAGGTTGCCATTTTGCAGTGTGTTGGTCACACTGCCTGCCACCACTTGCAAGCCGCGCAAGCTGGCATCATACCAGCGCGTTGCCCCCCAACTATCCCCCTTCAATGGAGCGGTCAGCGGGAGGAGCCGGTCGCGCAACACGTAAATCAGCGTCGCCAATGCAACCGTGATGACACTCAAAACAAACGGGAGCGGAATGCCATACTCAAAGTGGAAGATGGCGAGATGGAGCGGTTCGACGTGCGAAGAAATCCCCTGCGCCGCCTTGGTCGCAAATTTGTCGAGCAGGCTAGGCATCAAGCCAAATACCAACGTCAAAGCAGATAGGACGATGGGGCCGAGCCACATGCTGATGGGGGCTTCGTGGGCAGATTTGGGGGAGCGGACTTCGCTGCCGAGGAACGGTTTGAGGATGATGAGGGCGGCCGATGTCCCAACCATGGCGTTGGCGATGACGGCAGCTCCTGTAAAGAAGAGTAGAAAGCGCACGTCGAGCGTCGCCTCATAGAGCAACTCTTTGCCCACAAATCCAATGAAAAATGGAATCCCTGCTTTGGAAAGGGCGGCAATGATAGCCGCCACAAACGTGATCGGCATCTTGCGCCGCAACCCGCTCAACTGATCGATTTCACGGGTTCCCGCCTCGTGATCGACCGCGCCAGCCACCATAAACAAGCATCCCTTATAGAGCGCATGAGCGAGCAAGAAAATCACGACTGCCTCAACGGCGACGTGACTGCCGCCGCCCAGCCCCAGCAACATCGTCAACGTTCCTAGCACGCTGATGGTCGAATAAGCCAAAATGCGCTTGAGATCACTATTTTGCCACGATAGGAATGCGCCGACGACCATCGTGATCGCGCCGACAGTTGAGACGATGTAGAACCAACCATACGTGCCAGCCAATAGTGGGCTAAAACGCGCCAACAGGTAAATTCCCGCCTTGACCATCGTTGCACTGTGCAAATATGCGCTGACAGGTGTGGGGGCAGCCATCGCGCTGGGCAGCCAGTAGTGGAACGGTGTTTGTGCGCTTTTGGTAAATGCCCCTGCGAGAACGAGAATGAGGATGGGCAAATAAAGCGGGCTGGCCTTGATCGCATCGTGTGGCAAAGCCAATAGTTCTGTGAACTGATAGCTGCCACCGACTTGTCCCAGCAGAAGAAAACCGCCAAACATCGCTAGACCACCGCCGCCCGTCGTCAATAAAGCCTGTGTCGCGGCGGCGCGTGACGCATACGATTTATAATGATAACCAATCAAGAGATAGGAACTGATGCTCGTCAGTTCCCAAAAGATAAAGAGGGTGAGCAGATTGCCAGACAGAACAAGGCCAAGCATCGCGCTCATGAAGATCAGCAAATAAAGGAAGAATCGCCCAATATCTCGATCTTTATGCAGATAGCCCTGCGCGTAGATCAAGATCAATGTTCCCATCCCGCTGACCAACAAGGCCATCATCAGGCTCAAGCCGTCGAGATAAAAATCTAGGTTGATGCCCAGCGAGGGAACCCATTCAATGGTGTGGGTCAGAGGAGCTTCGGGTTTGACCTGCCCATAGAGCGAAATGAGGTAAACAAAACTTGATAGGGGGAGAAGCGCAAGCAGCCAGCCCGTCCGTTTACCAAATAAGCGCGAGACAGCAGGCGCGATCAATGCAAGAATAAAACCAGCTAAGGTTACGACAAGTAAATCCAAATCTCTTCTCCAAATTTTCAATTACGCACGGTAAATTGTCCTTCTGCCAATCATGCTGTTCAACATCATTATTGAGCTTGTGCGATTTATATAGAACCCTTTCTTAACTGACTATTCACAAGTAAAGCATTATGCGCCAATTTTCACTACTAAATTTATGTAAAATCCGTGTCAATGGTCAATGGGGAACGGGGAATTGTTAATTGTCAATTGGGGTGTGGGGGAGAGGGATTTTAGTATAATCAATTGGGTGTGTTTCAAATACTTTGAGGGTGTCATTCCAGCGTATGCAGGAATCC
>CAYMGE010000074.1:0-31571 GCA_964389925.1 uncultured Ardenticatenaceae bacterium | reverse complement strand
ATTGTCTTTCGCCTCCTCTCTTATCTGGCTCTTATAGAAATGTCAGGAGAACCTACAAATCAAGGAACGAGGTTCCTCAACTGGAGTTCATCATGACACAAGAAAAAACAATTGAACTAGAAATGACGACAAGCTGCTGTGACCACGATTGCTGTACACCTGTCAAAGCCGAAATTACAGCTGTGGCAACGACAAATTGCTGCGATGATGATTGCTGCACGACAACAACGGCCGCAAAATCAGAACAGGAGATTCGAGAAGCCGTACATCAACGCTATGACAGCATTGCATCAGGATTTGATTCAAGCTGCTGTTCGCCTGAATCATCCTTGTACGAGACAGACCTAAGTGCATTGCCAACGGGCGTAACGGGGTTATCGCTCGGCTGTGGCGACCCGATTACATTGGCAAATTTAGAAGCAGGGCAAACGGTGCTGGATTTGGGGTCAGGCGGTGGAATTGACTGCTTTTTAGCAGCACAAAGGGTGGGTGAATCGGGGCATGTCATTGGTGTCGATATGACAGATTCAATGTTAGAGCAAGCACGCCGCAATCAGGTCAAAATGGGACTGGAAAATGTGGAATTTCGCAAGGGGCAGATTGAAGAACTACCCGTTGAGGATGGTAGCATTGATGTACTGATTTCCAACTGTGTCATCAATCTGAGTCCGACAAAAGAAACGGTTGTACAGGAGGCCTTTCGCGTGTTGCGCTCCGGCGGGAAATTTGCTGTGTCGGATATGGTGACGATAGGGCATTTTTCGGCCGAAGAACGTCAAAATATGGCCTCATGGAGCGCGTGCATTGCGGGTGCAGAGGACGCAGGCACGTTCGCCAACATGTTGCGTCAAGCCGGGTTTGTCGATGTCTCTGTGCGTAATAAAGACGAGCGTGAGATAGAATTGGGCAATGTCATCACAGAAAAAATAGGCGAGCCAAAGATTATTAGCGCGAGCATTACAGCATGGAAACCGAGTGAGTAGCGAACAGTTAACCGAGATTAAGCAACTGTTACAGACGTGTGGGTTACCGTCGGAAGATTTGACGGTAGCTCATCTCGCACATTTTTTCGCTGAACGAAAAAATTCGGTAGTCATCGCATGTGTGGGGTTGGAGATATTCGAGAAAAGTGGGCTGCTGCGGTCGCTGGCTGTGGCTGAGGGATGGCGCGGGCGAGGTCTCGGCCGAAAACTTGTCCACACTATCGAACAATATGCCGTCTGGAAAAACATTCAATCTCTCTATCTCCTCACAGAGAGTGCTGCTGACTTCTTCGCCCAAATCGGTTATATGACAATTGCACGAAATGAGGTGCAGGGTGGCGTGCGGGATTCGGCCGAGTTCCAGACCCTCTGCCCCGACTCTGCTATTTGCATGATAAAACGACTGCATTAGACGCTATGAACAACCACATCATCCAACCTGCAACCCTCGCTGATTGGGGCGAAATCCGTGAGATTTATCGTCTGGGCATTTTGACCAATCAGGCCACCTTCAACACGATTGACGACATCCCAACTGATGGTGCAGAATGGTTTGCTGGCAAACTGCCCAATTTTGTATTTAAGGCTGTGGACGAGAATGGGGCAATGCTAGGTTGGGGGTGTTTGTCGCCCACGTCTAAGCGGCGTGTGTATCATGGGGTTGTAGAGGATTCCGTTTACGTTGCGCCAGCGGCTCAAGGGTGCGGTGTGGGGTCAGCTTTGTTGGAGAAATTAGTGGACTCGGCCGATGTAGAAGGTCTTTGGACAATTATTGCCGCCATTTTCCCCGAAAACCACGCCAGTATTCGGCTTCATCAAAAATTCGGATTTCGTATTGTCGGCATACGCGAAAAAATTGCCATGCAACATGGTGTTTGGCGCGACGTTGCTTGGCTTGAGCGGCGCAGTCGCGTTTCTGGCATTTGAGATTCTTACTTTGTGTTTGTTTTCAATCAGTATGCTAAAATCGAAAGCAATTGGACGCTTTATGAAGATTTTAGTTATATCTGACATCCACGCAAACCTGACCGCATTTGAAGCAGTTCTCAAAGACGCAGACGACAACTGGGATGAAATTTGGTGTTTAGGCGATGTGATCGGCTATGGGCCTGACCCCAATGAGTGCGTAGCCTTGTTACGTGAGCATCCTCACATCACGTTGACAGGCAATCACGATTGGGCCGCTTTGGGCAAGCTCGATGTGTCAACTTTCAACCAAGATGCACAAGATGCAGTCTCTTGGACAAGCGACACCTTAAGTGACGACGCTCGCGCCTACTTGGAAACCAAACCGCCGATGTTGGTCAAGGATCAGTTTACGCTTGCCCACGCCAGCCCACGTCAACCCGTTTGGGAATACATCACCGATGCGTTTATCGCGTGGGAGAACTTCGACTTTTTTGACACCCCGTATTGTCTCGTCGGACACACTCACTACCCTGTGGTGTTTGAGCATGACGAAGAGTATGGGGCGTTGGCCTTTCACGCCGACTACGTGCGACCACTCAGCCTAGAAAGCAAACATCTCATCATCAATCCGGGCAGTGTTGGGCAGCCACGTGACTCTGATCCACGTGCCGGCTACGCAATGCTTGATCTTGAAGCATTGACGTGGCAACACAAACGTGTGCCATATGACATTGCGGAGACACAAAAGCGCATGTTGCAGGCCAAATTGCCACATCGACTGATTGCGCGGCTGCAATTTGGCTGGTGACTTTGTTAATCGGCCGAAGCAAGCATTAACGGCCGATTTTGCGTGACAAATAACATCAGCACAACAAGTACCGCCATCACTATCGCCGTAATTACCACTGGTAACACATTGGGGAACTTCACAGCAATCCCGACGAACGCCCAAACCAACACACCCACATAGGCAAAATCCCGATGGCGCATAGCAACCAATCCACCGACAACGGTTGCAACGATAATCATTATCGCTGACCAAATCGGCTCAGGCAGACCAAACCCATCCCAATCATTTACAACCAGCACCGAGGTGACGTTGGCAACGGTTGCGACCGTGATCCAGCCCAGATACACACTAAACGGCAATCGCATAAAAAACCACTCCTCACGCTGAACAGCATAGCGACCTGTACCAAGTTGCCAGTAAATCGCAATGAGCGTCGTTAAAATAACAAGCATGGCGATGAGGCTCAATCCAACAAATTGATAGTGCCACAGGACAATCCACATCGTGTTGGCAATGTTGCTCAAGATAAACCATGGTGCAATCTTTTTGAGCAACGGGTTTTCCTTTTGTGTTGGCAGGGCTTGATAGACTGTGAATGCGCCAACCAGAAAATAGATTAATGCCCAAATAGAGAAAACATAAGCAGAGGGAACAAAAAAGTTAGGAATATCATCCGATAAGTCACCTGTAGTGACACCATTGATAGGCAAAATGTTTGCCAAGGCATTCACGGTGATAGTCATACCAAAGCTAGAAACCACGAGAATTTGTCTAAGTTTATCGTTCATGTCGAGTCCTCTTTGTCTAGTTTTCTCTGAAATATAGTCGGTTTATTCATATTTTGTCCACATTTACTATGGAATATATGAGGTTCTATCAATGTTTGTCTACATTTTACTCGTTACCTGTCAGCTAGCGACGAGTCGCCAATTGGGGCAATGCACGACTCTCCGCGCCTTCCTCAAGGCCTTGCCTATCTTCTGGTTAACTTACCTCATTTTTGGGGATTGGGGGCTCGTTACTGCGCTGTTATTCTCGGCCGCAGGCGACATTACACTTGAAATTGAACGAAAACAATCGTTTATGATTGGCATAGGGTTCTTCTTCTGGGCGCATTTGGCCTATATTTCGCTCCTAAGCCCTTTTTCGCTTTCCCCCTCCTCATGGGTCATTATTCCCTTAACTCTTTACAGCGGCTTAATTTTGCGCCTTTTATGGCAATCGCTAGGATCACTACGCTTGCCAGTTCTTGCATACGTCATCGTCATCTTGGGTATGGGCATCGCGGCAGTTATCCACAGCCCTTTTTCGCCTATCGTTGTTCTGGGGGCTTGCATTTTTATTTTTTCTGATAGTGCGATTGCCATTGACAAGTTCATTCGGCCGATTCCACAACGAAATTACGTGGTGATGATTTCGTACTACCTCGCACAAGGGTTGCTTGTGTTTGGTCTGCGGTGAAGATTTTGCATGTGGGGGGCTGTGGATAAAATCGGCCGATTTTTCAACTCAAACTCAAAAAAGCGAATTTTTTCCACAAGCAAATTTATTTTTCCTATTCTGAAAAAGTTATCCCCAAAAGTTATCCCCAACCCTAGCCTAAAATCACCTTTTTTTGAGCATTTTTGGGTGCTCTTTGCCTTCAAAAGTCATCCTCAGATTTCCCCTAAAAATGTATTCTTATTTTAGTAGTAGCAGTAGGGGCTGTGGATAATGTGGATAACTTTTTGCGACCCCCCATATACAGGGGTCATGACGTGCATCAAGCCCTATATATGGGGGGAAAGCGACAAAAAGTTATCCACAGGCGTTGGGACAAAACTGTGGATAAGCTGTGGATTACCTGTGGATAGTTTTTATTAACCATTTACTCATAAAAGTCACGAAATCCCATATATGGCGTAGACCAAGCGTTCGGCGGCATATATGGGGGTAGGCGTTTTTCGAGTTATCCACAGGTTTTTCGAGTTATCCACAGTTATCCCCAAGTTATCCACAGAAATGGCGCAAAATCGCGCTAAAAATGCTAAAATTTGCCCCAAATGAAGCCGTTATCCACAGGTTATCCACAGAAATTTCGAGTTATCCACAGCCTTTTCCTGCCTCTTTTTGCCGCTGCATTTCTATCTGCAATTAGCGGTCAACTGTTCGTTTTTAACGAGTCATTTGGCTTTCTAACTGCAAATAATGGCGTGATTTTAGGTGCGCTAGGATTGGCTTCACTCATCATCGGTTCGCGCTGGTATTCGTACGCAGAGCTAGGCATAAGAGGCGGCCGCCCATTTTTTTCAGGGTTTGGATTTGCCTTCTTAGGATGGATAGGTTTCTTTATTGCTCGCTTGATCTCGGTCGAGATAAATGCGAACTTTATACAGGGGGGGCTGGGGATAACTTACCTTTTTCTGTTGATATTCGAAGGAATCTGTGTACAACTTTGGGTATTTGGCTTATTGTTCCGCGTTTTGAGCGAACGATACAGTCCACTTACCGCAGCCATATTTAGCGGTCTTGCCTTTGGCTTCGTTGGTTTCCTGCTTTTTCAAGAGTCTTACGCGACACGTATCACAATTTTATATTTCGTGGTCTGGGGATTATTCTACGGTATTATCCGTTTGCGAACGGGAAGCTGGGTCGGGATGGCATTGGCACAATCATTGCAAACGTTGACTGCATGGCATTTGCTTCCTCCCACCGACATGATTTCATTGGGTTATCTTTATGGGATCAGTGGGTTCGTTTATCTCGTCGTCATATGGCGATTGTTTCCCAAAACAGAAGAAGATTTCCGCGTTTAACAGATTTATTGACAGCAATTATGACCTACGAAAACATTTTGACCCATACAGAAGATCGCGTTGGTATCATCGAGATCAATCGGCCGAAAGCCCTCAATGCACTCGATGCACCTACCATGAAAGAGATTGTCGCCGCCCTCAGCGACTATGATGCAGATGCAGCCATTGGCGCAATCGTGATTCATGGCAGCGACCGTGCTTTCGCTGCGGGTGCAGATATTCGCCAGATGGCTCCCGCCACGCCCGTTGATATGCTTAACATGACATTTATTGGCTACTGGGATGAGGTGAAATCAATTGCCAAACCAATCATTGCGGCCGTTTCGGGCTATGCGCTCGGTGGTGGGTGTGAGCTGGCAATGGCGTGCGATATGATTGTGGCAAGTGAAAGCGCACGCTTTGGACAGCCTGAAATCAATCTCGGCGTTATACCGGGTGCGGGCGGGACGCAGCGTTTGACAAAAGCATTAGGCAAAGCATTGGCGATGGAGGTGTGTTTGGGGGAAAGGATGTTATCGGCCGAAGAAGCCGCCCATCATGGCCTCATAAATCGTGTCTACCCAGTCGAAACCTACCTCACTGAAGCGATTGCACTTGCCAAAAAAGTTGCAAACCAAGCCCCTGTTGCCGCCCGTGTTGCCAAAGCAGCTATCAATGCTTCTTATGAAATGAGCCTCAGTGATGGTATTGAACATGAACGAATGTTGTTTTTTATGCTTTTCGCCACCGAAGATCAAAAGGCAGGAATGCAGGCATTTCTAAGCAAACAGAAAAAACCAAGCTGGAAAGGACAGTAGACAACCTATGCGAAGCAGGAAATAGGCTTTCTTGGCTATTTCCTGTTCATTGAACAGTCGTTCATTTGTTTTATCCCTCATTTTTCCCAACATATCCCTCACTTCCTTAAATCCCCTTGATCTGAAAATAGAACGTGTGTACTATTTTTTTTGCAATAAAAAAGAACAAATGTTCAAAGCAAAGACGTTGGCTATTTGAGATAATCTTCATCCGTCATTTCGCAGTGAAATTGATTGGATGAGAGGAGTGTTTTGTTAAAATGAATATGATAACTTCCAATTTCCAAGAGATACCCCCGCCAAATCTAGTCCGTTCTCGCCACGTAATGATCGGCACGACACTTTTAATTGCCCTATTTGCGTTCGAGATTTTTAACTTCGACACAACCAAGTATGCCCTTTCTAGTTTGCTCGGCGACATTAGTTTTATTGGAATCAAGTGGGCAGCAATTCTGGCGATTGCATTCTGTGCAATTGATTTTGCAGGCTTGGCACGCATTTTTACCCCACAAACACAGATGGGTGAGGAGCCAAAAGAGGTGTGGTACTTAATGGGTGCATGGTTACTTGGTGCAACAATGAATGCCATTATGACGTGGTGGGCAGTCTCACTCACGCTGCTAGAAAATCCCGTTGGCAATGCCATCTTAAGTGCTGAAACGCTTCTGAAAGTTGTCCCTATTTTTGTCGCAATTCTAGTTTGGCTAACACGTATTCTGTTTATCGGTTCGCTTTCTATCACTGGCGACCATCTATTTAACCCACAACCGCAGCCTGCTCAACGCTCGCCACAGATCATTGAGGCGAAACCCACAGCCCGTCGTGAGACAGAATCACCTGTTGAGGCTGCTACGATACGAGTTAACCCAGCAGGGCGCAGTAATCGTGAGCGTGATGATGAAAGTGAAAGAGTGGTCTTTGAATCAGGCCCTACGCAGCAATTGGTCAAGAAGCGAGAGGCAAAGCCACGCGCAAATGTACCCGGTCGGCCGCAACGCGCCATTAATCGGCCGAAGCCCCCAAGCACGACGGTAAAATCCTATGACAACTGAATGCTTAGAAGTCAGGATTTGACAAAATTCTCAACACAACCTCCTGACAAGGGGCGCATCATTGATGCGCCTTTTTTTGCCTATGTATGTTGCCCTCACAAAATCGTTGTGTTACTATGTCTTTCTATTAAATTAATTTAGCCATCCAATCTGTGCGTTTCGCTGTTCCTTATTCCTAGCGCATATTGTAAGGCATCCTCAAAAGACATTGTGAGAACGGCAGAGTCACAAAAATAGCTCGCTATTTTTGTATTCTTTGGTGCGGGCTTGTTCAGCCCTGTTCCAACAACAAGAGAGCTCGGTATGAAAAGAGGGGTTAGATTGCTGATTCAGATTGCAGGTGCATTTCTTGGCATTGCTATATTTGTGACGTTGGGTGACTTAATCACGATCTATACAAATATATTGCCTTTGTCAGCGACGCGCTTGATAAGTGGGGGAATCGGTCTTGGTTTGGGCATCTATCTACTACCCCGCTTGATATTGAATATCTTAAGTGAATTGCGAGGATTATCGGCCGATGCACTTGCCACAATACTGGTCGGCACACTAATCGGCCTGTTCGCAAGCGCACTGGCTGCCTATCCTCTCTCATTTCTTGCCTCCCCACTAAGAATTGCTGCTCCGGTCGTTACGACCATTTGTATTACCTACCTCATTACGGCGACATTATATGAGAGGCCGCACGATTTTATGGAGTGGGCAAAGGCACTTCGGCCGACTTCCGCCGTTGCATCTTCCACAGAAGCTGTTAGCGACAATAACACTCCAACACGCAAATCAATTCTCCTCGATACAAGCGTCATCATTGACGGGCGCATTACGGACATCAGCAAAACGGGTTTTCTCACAGCAAACCTACTTGTTCCAAACTTTATTCTCAATGAGTTGCAGTATATTGCCGATAGTGGAGATACATTGAGGCGCAAGCGCGGCCGACGAGGATTAGAAGTCCTCAATGTTTTGCAAGCGGAATGTCCACTTCCGCTTGAAATCACCGATATTGATGTGAGTGAGGTGCGCGAAGTCGATGGCAAGCTCGTTGCCCTTGCACGCCATCTTAGCGTGCCGATTATGACCAATGACTATAATCTGAACAGAGTCGCAGGGCTGCAAGGTGTCACAGTTCTCAACATCAATGATCTGGCAAACGCTGTCAAAGCCGCCTATTTGCCCGGCGAAGAGCTGACTGTCAAGGTGATCCAAGAAGGTCGTGAACATGGACAAGGTGTTGGTTATCTGGATGACGGCACGATGGTTGTCATTGAAGAGGGACGCTACCATCTCAATCGGATGCTTGATGTGGTCGTCACAAAAGTGTTACAAACGAGTGCTGGGCGGATGATTTTTTCCAAAATTGTTGATTAGCGTGGCTAATCACTCACTATGAAGTGATAGAAATGGCGGTTTGGAGAGTGATGGCGGCCGATTCAGCCAGCTCCTCATCGTTAGCAAAGATGCGTCCAATCTCCTCGCCAACTTCGACCACATCTCCCACCTTCACAGGCAAAATAAATCCGACCGCATGATCGATCTGTTCGCCCTTCATTTTACGTCCTGCGCCCAGCTCAACCGCAGCCAGCCCAACTGCCCCAGTATCAATCGATGTAATTCTTCCATTTGCTTTTGCAATCAACGGTTTTTGGAGCGATGCTTGAGGCAATAAGTCAGGTTCATCAATCTGTGCCACGTCCCCCCCTTGGGCGACAATCATTTGCTTAAATTTTGCCATCGCTTGCCCTGAATCACGTACCTTTGTCGCCATCATTTTTGCCTCTTTCAAATCATCGGCCGCCCCCGCAACGACTAACATATTTGCTGCAATGGTCAAGCAATGCCACCAAAAATCATCGGGCTGATTGCTGCCCTTTAGAACAGAAATAGCCTCTTTTAGCTCAAGTGCGTTGCCAATCGCATGACCTAGTGGCTGGTTCATGTCGCTCAAGACAGCGACCGTTTTGCGTCCTGCATCTGCGCCAATTGCAACCATTGTATCCGCGAGCTTTTGTGCATCATCACGAGTTTTCATGAATGCGCCGCTGCCGTATTTGACATCTAACACAACGCCATCGGCCCCACCCGCTAGCTTTTTGCTCATGATAGAGGCCGCGATCAGGGGAACGCTGCCGATTGTCGCGGTGACATCACGCAGACTGTAGAGAATGCCATCGGCCGGTGCGAGGTCGGCCGATTGTCCCGCCAACACAATCCCAATCTCGCGCAACTGTCTCTTGAACTGTCCAATCGTCAACTCAGGCGACCAGCCCGAAATGGACTCCATTTTGTCCACCGTTCCCCCTGTGATTCCCAGCCCGCGTCCGCTCATCTTACCAACTGGCACGCCACATGCTGCCACTAACGGTTGCACCACCAACGTTGTTTTGTCTCCGACACCGCCCGACGAGTGTTTGTCGATCACAAAATCTGCGACATCATGCAGGTCAAGCGTCTCGCCAGAGTGCGCCATTGCCATCGTCAGATCGACGATCTCGCGCCGATTTAAGCCGCGCCAGTAGATCGCCATCAACATCGCGGCCGTCTGATAGTCAGCAATGCGACCATCGAGAAGACCATGCACAAAAAATTCAATCTGCTCAGTAGATAGCTCACCACCATCGCGCTTGTGTTCGATCAAAGAGATTGGATTCATTTAACTCCGACTGACTAAGATAGAAGCCGCGCTTTGAAAACCGATTGTTTGCTCTATTCCATCGATACAAAGCGTTAGATGGCTATTGAAAGGGGCTTTTTCAAGAACTTCGATCTGGGCATTCAACGTGATGCCGAGTTGTGTCAGATATTTGAGTAGGGCGTGGTCATCGTGGAGAATGCGTGTAATTGTGGCAGGCGTGTTGAGCGGTAGGGTGGTGAGATTTCGGCCGATACGCACTGGAACCGTCAACTCGCGCGTCGGGATTGGCGCACCATGTGGGTCAAACTGCGGATTGCCTAATGCCACAGCGATACGCTCCTCTAGCTTCTCGCTGATCACATGCTCCAGTACATCCGCTTCTTCATGCACTTCATCCCACGTAAAGCCCAACGCCTCGATCAAATAGGCTTCAATCAGCCGATGATGGCGCAAGACTTCAAGCGCGATTCGCGTTCCCTCTTCCGTCAGCGTCACGCCATGATGCTTTTCATAATGCACGAGGTTGAGCTTAGAAAGCCGTCGAATCATCCCTGTTGCGGAGGCAGGGCGCACATCGCGAGCCTCAGCCAGACGTGAGGTGCTGACAGGCGTTTCTTCCTTTTCCAAACTATAAATTGTCTTGAGATAATCCTCAATCGCCTGATGGTTCAACCCACCACGTTGCGTTGAGGAGCTTGCGGCTAAATCATGGATTTCAGGCATAACAACATTGTAGCAGAAATCATTTTACGCCCCTAGCAAACCAGATTTCCTCATGCTATAATGCACAAACACTGAATACTTTAGAGTAAAAGTGGGGCGACACCCACTTTTTTGTTTGTTTACAACAGGAACGAAATGTGATGAGTTGAAGAGTGTCTTTTTGGATGATAACTCCCAAATAAAGCACACTCAAATCGCTTGGAGCGTTCGCTCCCTACATAAAACTTGTTATGAAAAACCAATTCTTGTTAGCATTCAACGAGATTTGTAAAGAAAAAAACCTACCTCCTGATATCGTCATTGATGCACTACAGACGGCACTCGTTTCTGCTTTTCGCCGCGATAATGGAGTGAGCAACTCACAGGAAGTTGAGGCTGAACTCGACCCACGCACGGGTGAAGTGCGAATTTTGGCTCAGAAAGAGGTGACGGAAGATATTTTCGATCATCGCACTGAAATTGTCATAGAAGAGGCGAGGCAGTACAAGCCAGATGTTGAGCTGGGCGATTTAATCATGGCAGATTCAACGCCGGCTAACTTCGGCCGAATTGCCGCCCAAACCGCCAAACAGGTTATCTTACAGCGAGTGCGCGAAGCAGAACGCGATCATCTTTTTGATGAATTCTCTGGGCGTGAAGGTGAAATTGTCACTGGCACGGTGCAAAGCACAAGTGGCGGCAATATTACAATTGGTCTAGGGCGTACAGAAGCCGTTTTACCACGTGGTCAACAGGTTCCCCGCGAACGTTACAAGGCGCATGACAAAATCCGCATTTACATCTTAGAAGTTCGTCGCACGAGCCGCGGCCCTCAGATTTTTGTCAGCCGCAGCCATCGTAACTTATTACGCCGTCTTCTGGAACTGGAAGTCCCTGAAATTTATAATGGACAAGTTGATATTAAGAGCATTGCACGGGAAGCGGGCGCACGCTCCAAAGTAGCTGTCCAAGCAATGCAGCCGGGCGTTGATCCCGTCGGCGCGTGTGTTGGGATGCGCGGCGTGCGAATTCAAAGCATCGTGCGCGAGCTAAATGACGAGAAGATCGACGTAATCGAATGGGATGAAGACCCAACTAACTTCATTGCGAAAGCTCTGAGTCCAGCGCGTGTCTCACAAGTATTTCTTGATGATGACCCAATCAATGGACGCACGGCAACAGTTATTGTGCCAGATGATCAGCTATCGCTTGCCATCGGCCGCGAAGGGCAAAATGCCCGTCTTGCTGCCAAATTAACTGGCTGGCGAATTGACATCAAGAGCCTGACAGAAGCAGGGCGTGATAGTCTCAATCTCCTGACCAACCCATTGGCAGACCCCGCCATTGTTCGTGACAGAACGTTGCAAGCATTGGTGCGCGATGTGATTGCAAAGAAGGAAGCGGGACGACCGATAACGGCCGAAGATTATGGCTACATCAATCGTCTCGTTGTAGGTGTTGAGGGGCGCATCATCTCAAGTCGCGCCTCCACGCATGACGCATTCCGCCGCGAGCGCGAGAATGTTCGCAAACGTGTTCCTGCGCCATTCTGGGAAATGAATTTGGAAGAACTCGATCTGCCAATGAGCATTCATACCGTATTGACAGAGAGCGGTTTTGAGACGGTTGGCGATGTTGCTTACCAGTTCGAGCTTGATCCAGAGGCCTTCCTCAAACTGAACAACTTTGTCGAGGATGGACTGCAAAATATCTCAGACCGTATTGAGGCATTGACTGCCGTGACAGACATTCCTGAGATAGAGGAAGAGGATGAAGAAGAGACCTCTATTCTCGATAGTCTGTTTGCCGATGAGCCAGACACGCTTGACTTTGGAGATGATTTCGACCTCGATATGGGTGAACTCGTTGGGGTTGTGGCTGCCAGTCAATCGGCCGAGCCACTCGAAGAGCTTGAGTACATTCCCGACCCACTTTTTGAAATTGATGAATCACTGCTTGTGCCTGATGACGAAACAGAAGAGAAAGAAGATGTCTCTGTTCTCGATGATCTAAGCCAATCACTCGTCGATATTGTTGAAGAAACACGCAGTACGGATGATGATAAGCCCACTGTGCTTGTTCGCCGCATTCGTCGTGACAACGAAAAGGATGAGGAAGAGACAGATGACACCACAAGCAAAGCGCGTAATCTTGTCTTTGATGAACGTGCTGGGCGAGTGATTAGCAAACGTAAGCGCAAGCGTAGTCGTCGGAAACAAGAGTGGAGCGACGAAGACGATTTCTAATGGGCAAAAAGCAACCACGCAAACAAAAACACGTGCCGCAACGCACCTGCATCGTTTGCCGCAAGAAAACGGATAAACGGCAGCTCGTTCGCATTGTTCGTACAGTGGACGGGGTCGTGGTTGACCCAACAGGAAAAAAAAATGGACGTGGCGCGTATTTATGTGATAATCCAACATGTTGGGAACAAGCTATTGAGCGCAACATGTTAGATAAAGTGTTAAAAACCGAGTTAAATGCAACAGAGAAGGTGGCAGTTCTTGCTGCAAGACCTGTTGCTGTTTCGGCCGAACAAGATCATGGGTAAGTTTACTCACTTACCCACTTAACCCTCCACGCGACGACGCTCGTCGTGTGGGCTTGTTCGGCGCGAAAATGTGCTGAAATGAGCAACACGGCGTGCTAGTCGGGCTTTCCCCATAGCAGCCGAAGTTGAATACCTAACAGTGAACGCCAACTGCGAGTTGGTTGCTGACTGCTTACGAAACGACTGAAAAAAATGGCTGCAACAAGAACTGTAATTGAAATACCAAACGCACTGACTGTGCGAGAATTTTCGGGCCTCTTAGGGGTCACGCCAATTGATGTCATCAAAGAGTTGATGAAAAGTGGCATCATGGCAAATATCAACCAGCAAATCGACTTTGACACAATGTCGATTGTCGCCGAAGAGCTAGGGTTTGAAGCGACCTCCTCCTACGCGGACATGGTTGAGGAAGAGCAAAACCTCGAGTTACTCCCAGAATGGAAGCAAGTGTTGGCACAAGAGCGCGAGCGGGACCTGCGCTCTCGTCCACCCGTTGTCACCATTCTAGGACACGTCGATCATGGCAAAACGTCTCTGCTCGATGTAATTCGGCGCACGCGCATTGCTGCAAAAGAGGCTGGTGGGATCACCCAGCACATCGGTGCTTATCAGGCACGGCATGATGGTGAAATCATCACCTTCTTGGATACACCGGGACATGCCGCCTTCACGTCAATGCGTGCGCGAGGCGCACAGGCAACGGATATTGCTGTCTTGGTCGTGGCGGCCGATGACGGCGTGATGCCCCAGACCCGTGAGGCGATTGACCATGCACGCGCAGCCCATGTCCCGATCATTGTCGCATTAAACAAAGTTGATCTGCCCAATGCCAATATCCCAAAAGCACTCCAACAGCTCAATGAAGTTGGCCTTGTCCCAGATGAGTGGGGCGGCGATACGTTGGTGATTCAAGTTTCGGCCAAAGAGGAATTAGGCATTGAAGACCTGCTCGAAGGGATTTTGCTGACGGCCGAAGATTTGAACCCACGCGCTAATCCGAAGGCAGAGCCAACGGGTGTCGTGATTGAATCACGGATGCGGCGTGGTCGCGGCCCGACAGCGACACTATTGGTGCAAAATGGCACGTTGCGACTGGGGGATACGCTGTTGATTGGGCTGTATTTCGGCCGAATCAAAGCGATGTATAACTTCCTCGGCAAGCGCATCAAAAAGGCTGGCCCGTCTACCCCTGTCGTCGTCTCTGGCCTGAACGGCGTGCCTGAAGCTGGCGACCTGTTTGACGTGGTAGACAATGAACGAGAAGGCCGCAAACTGGTTGCTGAATATGAGAATGAAATGGCGCTTAAAAAGCGTGCAACAGGGCCTTCGCTCGAAGATTTCTTCCGCGACATGCAGGGCAATGACAATAAAGTTCTGCGTCTCATCATCAAAGCAGATGTGCAAGGCTCGATTGAGCCAATTGTTTCTTCGCTAAAGCGTTTAGAGCATGAAGAGGTCGATGTCGAAATCATGCGTGCGGCTCCCGGCAATGTGACAGAAAGCGATGTCATGTTAGCTTCTGCTTCTGGCGCGATCATTCTTGCGTTTAATACGGGAACAGATGCGGCCGCTGCACGCGCTGCCAACAGTGATGGGGTTGAAATCCAAAATTATAAAATTATCTATAAGCTGTTTGAAGATGTCGAGAAGGCGATTACGGGGATGCTCGATCCTATCTACGAAATGAAACTGATCGGCCGAGCCGAAGTCCGCGCCGTCTTCCGTATTCGCGGTGCAGGCAACATCGCCGGCTGCTTCATGCGAACAGGGCGGACTGTTCGCGCTGCGAGCGCACGCCTCATTCGCGGAAGTCGTTTGATGACGGAGACAACGATTGCAAGCCTCAAACATCTGCAAGAAGATGTCAAAGAAGTACGCCAAGGCTTTGAATTTGGCGTAAACCTCAAAGGATGGAACAACTACCGAGTCGGTGACATCATTGAATTCTTTATTGAAGAGCGCATTCGTTAAATAAAGTAGGAAAGAGACCCATGTTGCCTGTATGAGTCTCTATTTTAATATGGACATTTTAGGAATCGACATTGGCGGTTCGGGTATCAAGGGCGCACTTGTAAACGTAGAGAGCGGTGAGCTAACGACTGAGCGTTTTCGCCTCGACACACCCAAGTCACGCACCCCAGATGACGTGCTGCCCGTTGTAGCAGAGGTCATTAACCACTTCAATTATCGTGGCGCGATTGGCGTTGGCTTTCCGGCCGTTGTTGTCGATGGCAAGCCTGTCACCCCGTTCACCGCCCATCATATAGAAGAGTGGGTTGGATTTGCCGTTGACAAAGAGATCGAAAAATTAGTCGATGGATGCAGTGTCACCGTGGTGAATGATGCAGACGCGGCAGGCATTGCGGAGATGTCACACGGGGCGGGCGTTGGTCAAAAGGGCATTGTCTTGACGATTACGCTTGGTACTGGTATTGGCAGCGGGATGTTCAACAACGGCAAACTTGTCCCCAATACAGAGCTAGGCAAAATCTATTTGCAGGGTTTTGAAGAGGTCAGCGAGCAGTATCTCTCAGATGCTGCCCGTGAACGACGCGGACTCAAACGTAAAGCATGGGGCAAGGAGCTTAATGACTACTTGCTCTACCTCGAATGGCTCTTCACCCCTCAACTATTTATTATTGGGGGTGGTGCCAGCAAGAAGTTCAAGAAGTTTGGTGACCCATTTACAACCAATGCGCCGGTTGTGCCTGCAAAGCTGCGTAATGAAGCCGGTATTGTCGGCGCGGCAATGGCAGCGACCTGATTTTGATGCCCGTTGCGTAACCTATAGATGTTATCGCGCCACCCGATGTGTGCTAGGAACGTAGTCTGCCAATGCCAACTGTCACTAGCACACCGACGAGAACACCCGTTGCAAGCAACGAGACAATATCGACGTTGCGAACACTGTCGGGAAGGCGCATCACTGCAGCACTTAGTAAGATAATAGCGATAGCGAATAATGGGATGGCTTGTTTCATGTTTGTTTCCTATTGATTACGGTTTACGCCATAACGACGTAATAAGGTGTTTAGTCCTACGACATGTGCTGGATGGAATCGCTCATCCAGCGCAAGAATTTCTTTTGTTGTTGGGGTTGTCTCGGCCGATTGCAACAGTTGATGTGCATTGTTTTCCCGCAACAAACCAACATGTAGCAAAAATGAAATATAGACACTTTTGCTGCTGACCGCCTGATGTACGACGCTCAGATCGTGGTTCAACAAGGCGAGTAGACACTCCTCACCATCGATCACCAAATTAAGCTGTTGGCTCTGCCACAACGCCAAATTTTCCTCGCTTAGGTGCGTGAGCGTAACTTCCATGTTGGACAATTCAACTGGCTGATAAGCCTGCACAATAATACGAACACCACGCTTTTCGGCCGCAACCAGCGCAGGCCGAATCGCCAGCATCGCTTTGGGAAACGCATCGAGAACGGCAATTGACTTACAGCGAGCCAGCATGGTACGAGCGCGTTCAAAGACAAGCGTTGGTGAATCGAGCGCATAAATTCGCTCGTCGGCCGGTGGCTCAACAGCGACTGACTCCAGAGCCGCCAATGCGCTCGCCTTTTGTGTCGCAAACGCTCGTTCTAGCTGCATCAAAAATTCGGCCGGCGGAACCGCACGACAAAAGCGGCTGCGTGTGCCTTCTTCTATCATGAGCGCACCTCGCTGGGCGAGTGCTTCAATCGCTTTGTAGACGTTGGCTGTTGGTCGGCCGAGTCGTTTCCCAATCGCATAGCCGGTCGCAGGAGGGTTTTGTAGAAGGTCTATGTACACCTCTGCTTCCAGACGATTAAGTCCAAAGCGTGATAATATCTCCACCAATTCACTCATGTATAGTAGTATATTTTTATGCTAACAAATGTCAAGCACTGCTAGCACATACGAATCGCGGCATCAGACAAAATTTTACACCTGCATAACACCTCTACAAACTCACTGTGTTATCCTTCTCGCCATGTTTGTCACGCTACGTTCCCGCTTAATGGCATCGTACTTGCTGCTGATTGTGGCTTTGTTTGTTCTGTTTTTTGGCACATTGCTGGCAACGTCCAGCCTGCGGCGGGTGCGAAGTTTTCAGACAGCAGTTGAGCTAAATGCGGTGGCACGTCCCGTGCTGGCGGCAATCGAGCGAGCGAGTCAAGGGCGCGTAACAAACGAGACATTTGTCAGACGCTTAAACGATATAGCGGATGAAGCGCATATTCGTATTTTGTGGATCGACGCTACCAACTTTGCAACGATTCATGATAGTGAAGGTAGCTGGATGGGGCATGTCATGTCAACCAAAACAGTGCCTCGTCAGACAACCAATTTGCAAGAATTGACTCACTACTATGAAGCGCAGAATGGGCAACTCTGGGTTTTTTATGTGCCGCCAGAGGGTCAAATCGGCCGAACATACCTCATTTTCGCCAAAATGGAACCTTCAACAGGCGCATTCCTCTCCGGCTTGCTAGGGCAACCCGTATTGCGTAGCTTGGTTATTTCGCTAATTCTTGCATTTGCACTCGCTGCACTGATCGCCCGCTCGATTGCAAAGCCGTTGCAGCGTATTGCGCGAGCAGCGAACGGGATTGCGCTTGGCAATTATGGCGACTCACTCCCATTAGACGGGCCTAAAGAGGTGTGTGACTTGGCAAACAGTTTTAATCAAATGGCAAAGCAGGTACAAGCAACGCAGCAGGCGCAACGTGATTTTGTCGCTAATGTTTCGCACGATTTGAAAACGCCAATTACGTCCATTCAGGGATGGAGTCAAGCATTGCTAGATGGAACGGCAGATGGAGAGATGGTGCAGACATCGGCCGATATCATTCATACCGAATCAGCGCGGATGTCCCGCATGGTCAGTCAACTGTTGGAGCTAGAAAAGCTTGAGGCGGGTCAACTCGCACTGCGACACGAGCGGTTTGTTGTGCGTGACTGGTTAGAGGGCGTTGTGTCACCATTTCTGCCACGTGCGCTGGATAAAGGGGTATCTGTGGATATGTCGGCCGAATCTGTGGATGAATTGACGGCCGATGTGGATAAACTCGCTCGTGCCGTTGGCAACTTAGTAGACAATGCAATTCGCCACACGCCGAGAGGGGGAGCTATCACCATATCGGCACATCAAGCGTTAAACGCCCTTTCGATCAAAGTTCGTGATACCGGTAAAGGAATCCCTGACATAGAAAAGGAACGCATTTTTGAGCGTTTTTATCAATCTGACCGCGCCCGCACCTCAACGCGCACAGGCACAGGTCTCGGTCTTGCGATCACGCGGGAAATTGTCGAAGCACATGGTGGGAGTGTACATGTACGCGATAATCGGCCGATTGGCACGTTATTTGAGATTATATTGCCGTCAATCACCTGAAGCCGACATTCCTATCCACTCTAGTCGTATGATCGTAATCTCTTTTGCCAAAACTGCTATAATCCCCCCGCTATGGCAATCTTATCTTTCAATAATCTCACGCAGAGTTTTGGCGACTTCGATGTGTTCATCGGTGCGGGTGGAAGCATCCCGCACGGTGGAAAAGTTGGCATCGTGGGGCCGAATGGCGTTGGCAAAACGACATTGTTGCGCGTGCTAGCGGGTTTGTCAGAGGCAAGCGGTGGAGGCGTGCATATTGCTAAAGGGACAACGCTTGGCTACCTACGCCAAGAAGCGGTTATGGCGTTTGCTGATAGCGAAAACACCGTTTATGAAGAAATGCTGACCGTGTTTGCGGGTGTCCGCCGTCAGGAGCGCAGCTTGCGCGAGATGGAAATGCAGATGGCGACGGGCGACTTTGACGACGCGCTGTTTGATCGCTACAGCAAAATGCAGACCCACTTTGAGATGGTTGGTGGATATGATTATCCAATTCGCATTAAGTCGGTTTTGCAAGGTCTGGGTTTTGGCGAAGCGGACTATGCTATGCCACTGGCTGTTTTGAGCGGGGGGCAAAAGACTCGCGCATTACTAGGCCGGCTGTTGTTGGAAAAGCCTGATTTGCTGATTCTCGATGAGCCAACCAATCATCTCGACATTGCCGCAGTGGAGTGGCTCGAAGGGGCGTTGAAAGTGTGGGAAGGGGCTGTTTTGATTGTCAGCCACGATCGTTACTTTTTGGATCGGGTTGTAGACACCATTTGGGAGCTAGAGCGCAGCGGGATTGAAGCGTATCGCGGCAACTATACCCACTATACAACGCAGCGCGAGGAGCGTTGGGCAAATCGACAGGCAGAGTTTGACACCTTGCAAGAGAGATTCCTCAAGGAACTCGACTTTATCAAGCGCAATATCGCCCGCGATTCGACAAAAGATCAGGCTGTCGGCCGACTAAAACGCCTTATCCGCCAAACAAAAATGGCACAGGTGGGGGGCATTGAAGCGGTCAGCGGAATGAGTTGGAGCAAAGCGCGTAATCAGTACGAGATTTCGAGCAGCAAATGGGAAGTGCCAGATGTCGAACGTGCCATCAAATCACTGCCGCGCCCGTCCAACGATTGGAACGCGATGTACCTGAACTTAAAAGCCAGTCATCGCAGCGGCAACATCGTCTTGCGGACAGAAAACTTGGCAGTTGGCTATGATGGGGTCGCCCTGTTTGAGTCAGAAGATATTGAGCTTCGTCGCTTAGAGGTCGCCGCACTCATTGGTGGCAATGGAACGGGTAAAACGAGTTTTTTGAAAACGCTACTTGACCGCATTCCACCTGTGCGTGGTGGGATGAAACTTGGTGCGAGTCTGGATGTGGGTTATTTTGCCCAAGCGCATGACGAGCTAGACATGAGCCAAACGGTGCTGAATGAATTGATTGAGCATAGCAATATGTTGATTCCCGATGCACGCAACTATCTCGGCCGATTTCTATTCTCTGGCGAAGATGTCTACAAACCGATTAGTCTGTTGAGCGGTGGTGAACGCGGCCGACTTGCACTTGCAAAACTCGAATTTGAAAAGGCAAATTTCCTCTTAATGGATGAACCGACCAATCATCTCGACATCCCCGCACAGGAAGTGTTGCAAGATGCCATTGCGCGTTACGATGGCACGGTGTTGATGGTGTCACATGATCGTTATCTGATCGACAAGTTAGCGACCCAAATTTGGGAAGTTAAAGATGGTTGCCTGCACGTTTTTCGTGGCAGTTATCAAGAGTTTCTCGCAGCACGAGAGCGCAGTAAACAGATGGTTGCGACTATGAATGCTGAACAAGCAAAGTCGAAAGCTGTGCCAGAAGTGGAGAAGTCAGATAAGCGTAGCAAAAATGAGTTGCGGCGATTGCGGCATCAGTTGGCACAGTTGGAGCGGGCAGTCGGGGAGGCTGAAGAGATCGTTGAGGAGGCATCGGCCGAACTCCAAACAGCCTCAACGCTGGGTGACTTCGAGCGCATTCAAAAGGCGGCAAAGCGATTTGAGGCGGCCGAGGAAAACCTCACCACGAAAATGGAAGCGTGGGAAGCACTCGCATCTGAGTTATGAAAAAAATAATTATTGGTCTGACAGGGAATATCGCCACAGGCAAATCGACCATTATGCAGTTGGCGGCCGAAAAAGGCGCGACGACAATTGATGCGGACAAAGTTGGTCATGGTGTCCTACGCATGGAAACAGTCAAACAGCAGATTCGCACGACGTTTGGAGATGCTGTTTTTGATGCGAACGGTGATGTGATTCGCCCCGCGCTTGGACGGATCGTTTTTGCCGACCCAGAAGCCCTGAAGCAACTAGAAGCGATCACTCACCCCGCAATATGGTCAGATATTGCGCGGCGTGTCAGGGAGAGTGATTCAACTGTCGTCGTGATCGAGTCGATCAAGCTGTTGGAAGGGCCGATGAAACAGGTTTGTGAGCGGATTTGGGTGACGACCTGTTCGGCCGAAACACAAATCGCCCGTTTACTCGAATTCCGCAATATGGATGCGGCCGATGCGCGTCAGCGCGTCACCGCACAAGCTCCACAAGCTGCAAAAATCGCTCAGGCCGATGCCGTTTTTGATACAAACGGTACAATGGAAGAAACAATCGCCCAATTTAATGCTGAGTGGACGTTCGTCCGCTCGTCGCAAACGATCAGCATCTTATGAACTGGCTCAAAAATCATCCCTCAATAACAGCTTGGATCGTGCTGGCAGTCGGCATGGTCGCTATTCTCACGTTTGAAGCCCGCGACGTTGGTTTATTGCCATCGCAATGGTTTTGGCTCATTGTGATTACCATCGGCGTTGCGGGTTTGTGTATCTGGATCATTAGCTGGGGCGAGAATGAGGAAGAAACAGAGTAAAGTCTGCTAGATGTAACCATCGATACATCTTAACTGTCTAGCTCCAACAGCAAAACTGCAAATAGTCAACACGCGAAATGTATCGTTTTTTGCACCGTCTATCCCCTTTTAGTCCTATACTTCTAAACATAACGAGATGACCAATCACAAAGAAAAAGTAACGGTGTGTTGGACAGTACCACGGCCTAAAAATCGCAGCGAGCGGTCATCTTAAAGTTTTTAGGAGAAACACACTTATTGGGTGTGTGTCACAAACCTCTTATTCCATCTCTTCTCATCTCTTCCCTCCTGAACCTTGTCATACAACAAGGTTCTATTTTTGTCTGGTTAGAAGTGGTTTATGTTGGCCTCAGCTAAGATGCCATCTACTCCCTCCATGCCGCACAAATATCCCAACGCCTCATCTGCCTCTCCATTCATCGCAATCGTTAGTCGTTCTGTGCCGACCTCGCGCACTAGATCGATCACATGGACATAATTAACCATCTCTTCATCACTTGGCGAAAGTTCCATCAGAACATTTTGCGCGTTGCGGAAAAATTCCCATTGGAATTGTGAGCGTGGATGATCGAGATGCAGTGGCAGCGCATATATACCTGCCTCAACCAAATCCTGAAAAAAATGTGTCCCATAGCTGAGTTCAGGTCGGCCGCCATTTTCCGTTTTCGCCGCAATTTCAATTAGCACTTTTGTATTGTAGATGTCTGCATACCCCACACTCACGCCCAAGTCGATATTTGAGCTACCCCAGCGTCCGGGTCCCATCAAGATGAAAATTTCTTTTTCGAGTGCTTTGTTTAGTCGGCCGACGACACGCCCAACTTCCCGCTTCATCGTCAGATCGGGTATTTCCCGATAACGTTCTGGGTCAACAAAAACGATATAGCGGATATTTTCCACTTTCCCATTTGGCACAAAGCGGTACTCGCTAAACAGCTTCTTCTCATCAGGCATATCTTGGGGAATCTCCACAGAGCCTCCCTCCGCACGCTGACTGAGCGGCCGACATTGTAAGACATACAGCTTATAGTCAGGTCTGGGATATTTTGGCACGATCTGCACGGTAAATTCGACATCGACGGGAGCCTCATAACATGCCTCTAAACGCATCAGGGCTGTCCGCATCAAACGCGCAAAGCGTTGGTCTTTTGTCAATGTGTCAAACGTCAAGACAAGATCAAACGGATCATCGACATCAAATGCTGAAACCAGTTCACGAATGAACCCCTCTTTTTCGATTGAGGCGATGTAGCGCAGAAATTTATAGTCAGCATTTAATAGTTGGTCAACCGGCAGGGACTCAAACCGATTGTCCTTGAGATTGATGAGGTCGATATTGTGCTGGGAGTATTGACGAATGCCTCTGGGTGTGGTTTCGGGGCGCAGGCGCGGATGACTGAGCGAGATGAGGCGGGGATAATCGGCCGAAACCCGATCCACCGCCCGTGTTCCCATCCCCCAAACCAAACGCAGAAACCCTTCCTCTTTGCGAATCTTCGGATTCCAGCGAAACGGATTTTGACTAAAACCAACGCCGGCCAACGTTGGAAAGTAATAGTCGCCAATCTTTTCACCACGCACTTCTTGAATCAAGATTGCCATTCGCTCATCGTAATCAATTAGGCCATGTTTTGTGCGATAGAGTAGCGCATCTGGGTTCAGCGTACTGGCGTAGACGCGCTTGATGGCGTTCATGAGGTCGTCGAGATTTTCTTCGGCCGAAGCCTGATTTGGGCAAAAATGACTCTCATATTTACCTGCAAATGAAGACCCAAAGTTATCTTCTAACAAGCTCGATGAACGCACAATCACCGGCTTATCACCGACCTTCTCCAACATCGCGCTCAGGCTATCGACAATCTGCGGTGAAAAGATACCCTGCAAATGTGCCTCAACGACGGTTGGATACTCATCCCGAATTTGGTCAAGCGGCTTGTATTTTTGGTTCATCATGTTTTCAAGATTATTGCGCTGTCGAAACGCATACATGACGTTTGTTCCCAAAAAATAAGACTCCGGAATCTCTACCTGCTCGCTGAGGTCAGGCCCAAGCTCTGGATCACGCTGTTGCAAAATTTTCCATGCGATAATCATCCCGGCCGCTTTTCCCCCAATTTTTCCATTACCGATGCGACGTGCGAAGATATTTTGCAAATCTTTGATGTCCAAAACCTTTTTTGCAACCCCAATCAACTGCAATTGGTCAGTAATCATCCCGCGAATTAGCACAACCTTGATCTCTTCAAGATGGTGTTGAACGGATTGACGCTCATTAGGGGGTAACGACTCATAGCGCAGCCCTTGCTCAAACAACATCGACCAAGGCGCAACTTCAGGATTGAACATTAATTCAAGCGATTTATCCTCTCGTTTCCCTTGCAGAACGTCGTTCAGAATATCTTGGAATCGCTCGTGTGGCATGTTGTAGGCAAAATGAAAATCGGTGTGGAAGTTGCGGATGCGACTTTTGCGCTCCTCCCAGATACTAAATGATTCCGCATAAAACGGATCGTAAACACCTTCCCGTCGCTGTGACTCAATTGCTTGCTCTTCGACTTCCTGCTCAAAGGCTGCCTGTGTTAGAACGCCACGTTCAAATAGCTCCTCACGCATTCGCCGTCGAACTTCATCACTCAAAATTGGATATTGGGCGAGTTTGATGTAAATGTCAATTGTGCTGGTCGTGCTGCGTAGTGGTGTGTACATTTGCCTATGGTAACATGTTTCTACAATGCTTGACGATACAAAAATGTGAGCCGTTTCAATCTACTTCAAACATTGTCATCACAATCTCATTACAATTTCCGATTAAACTGGGAGCATCAAACCATAAAGGATTCAAATATGTTCGAAAACATTCTTTCTCGCATAAAATCGGCCGTCAGCGGCAACGGAAATCAACGAGGCGCATACAAAGTGTTATTGGCGAAAGCGCGTGGTGACAGTGCGCTTGTCGAGCGACTTGTTACCTATGAGCAGAAGCGCAACCCACGCGGGACACGCACTGAATGGGTCGCCGATGCCCTAGATCGCTGGGAACGAGATCGCGCCTAGTTGTCAACGCTTATATCCAACAAGTTCCATGCCAACCGAATAGATTAGAGTGCGACAGTTTTTGTTTAGAGACTGCTAGAATCGTGTGAAATCTATTTAGTACAAGGAATTTTATGGACATGTTGCGCGAAATCGGCCGAAAAATCCTCTCTGCAACCAACATTCTCGTGGTCACACACCTCCTGCCTGATGGGGATGCACTGGGCTCAATGACTGCTGTCGGTCGTTGGTTACAGCGCGAAGGTAAGGCCGTAACGATGGCGGTTGATGGAGGAATCAAGCAGCGATTTAGTTTTTTGCCACTTGCTGAAGAAGTGCGCGAAAAATCTGGCGACGGGTATGATTTGCTCATCGCGCTTGATTGTGGTGATGTCGTTCGCATGGGTGAGGTATTTTCGACGCTCAAAAAGAAGCCGTTTATCATAAACATCGATCATCACGCGACAAATCCGAACTTTGGCGACCTCAACTGGGTTGATCCTGATGCTGCTTCTACGGCCGAGATGCTCTACTTTCTACTGTGTGAAAACGATATTTTGCTTGATGAAGCGATTGCAACGAGCCTCTTAACAGGTGTTGTCACTGATACCCAATCTTTTAGTACCTCCAATGTGACCCCACGATCTCTCCAAGCTGCCAGCGGCTTGATGGAGGCGGGGGCCAACCTGCCGCAAATCACCGAGCGAGCGTTTAATATCAAGCCACATGCAGCCGCTCGTCTTTGGGGAATCGGCCTCAGCAATGCTTATGTTGAAGATGGATTGGCGTGGGTTAAGTTGAGCTTACGTGACAAACAGAGAGCGGGCTACGAAGGATCAGGTAGCGCGGGATTGGTGACACAATTAGTTAATATCCAAGAAGCATGTATGGCAGCTGTTTTGATGGAACAGGACCACGACCGCGTTGGGGTCAGTCTGCGAAGTCGCTTGCCATTTCGCGTGTCGGACATTGCGCTTGCCTTTGGCGGTGGTGGCCATCCACAGGCTGCTGGCTGTCGCCTCGACATGCCATTGGAAAAGGCAGAGCTTGTCATTGTCGATGCCTGTAAATATGCGATTCTCGCTCAAAAAGATGAGTTGAAGCCTCATGCACTAGAGAATACAAGTTAGTTGAGGTGACGGGGGTATAAACGGCTCATTATCTCAATGCTTACCGCATCTATGTCGCAAGAGTGAGCCATAGCAAAGAATCCAAAAAAAAACTGCAAAACAGACTGACAGTAACCTATCAATCATTATACTAAGGATGCAATTTGCAGCAGTAAAGAGTCGGCAATGACTCTGAAGATGGAAGTTGGCAGACAAGTAGCATCATAGTAAACGGCAAACGGCATTCGTTTGCTGTCTATGGAGATAGGATAGTGTCTAAGTATATTACTGAGGCTATCGGCACATTTTTTCTTGTTCTTTCAATTACACTAGCTGTTATCACAGAAGTTCCGCTCGCTCCCCTCGCAATTGGCGGCACACTCATGGCAATGATTTACATGGGTGGTCACATTTCAGGCGCACACTACAATCCCGCAGTTTCATTAGCAGCAATGATGCGTGGTGCTTTGCCCGCTTCCGAACTATTGCCGTACATGGGCACTCAGATCATTGGGGCAACAGTCGCCGCTTTGCTCGGCAATTTTATTGCTAATGGTTCCGTTCCAATTGCACCCGGTGAAAACACGAATATTGTGCAAGCTCTTCTAGTCGAGATATTTTATACATTTGCGCTCGCTCTGACCGTACTTAACGTAGCAACGGCAAAAGGAACGGCTGGCAACTCATTCTATGGATTGGCAATTGGCTTCATTGTTGTTTGTGGTGCATTCGCCGGTGGTGGGATTTCGGGTGGCGCATTTAATCCGGCTGTTGGAATTGGATTGTCTATCGGTGCGCTGTTGGCTGGGACAGGTGGCTCATTGTTTTGGCTTTACATTATCGGGCCATTCATCGGTGGTGTACTAGCCGCACTCGTCTTTAAGTTACAAAGTAACGAAGATATGGATTAGGCTTTCATCACAATTAAACGCATTCCCCTGTAATTACGCTGCGCTGCTAGGTCAACTAGCAGCGCATTGTGTTATGGAGATCATTTGAATTGTTTGCTGTAGATAGGGATATTGTTTAAGATGTGGGCTAGCATGTACAAAAATATCCTCGTATACCTCTTAATCGGCGCATTGGTTGGCATTCTCGTTGGCAGTATGGTTGGCGATGTCATGCTGGGTGTCCTCATTGGTCTTGCGCTTGGTGTTGCAGCCTACGTGATGCGGCAGCGCGGCGGCTCATTTTCAGGGGGGCGTGGCGGCCACGCGAGTGGAGGGCGCGGCGCATATAAGACGCTACTTGCCAAAGCGCGTGGTGATAAAGCCCTCGTTGAGCGTCTCATCGCCTATGAGCAAAAGCGTAATCCTAGTGGAACGCGCAATGAATGGGTCACTGATGCGCTTGACCGTTGGGAGCGAGACCGAACATGAGCTAAAATCCTCAAAATTGTAATAACAACCTTAGCACTCTACCCCCTCACTGTGCTAAAAATTTGACAGACGGACAATTATCCATATAATTCCAGTGTAACAAATTAGCACTCCCGATGCGTGAATGCTAATCCTTTACCCACGAAATTTGACAAATTGATTTGGAGATAATTTGGCAAGCAATGTTGCGTGTGCGATTTTGCTTATTTTCGGCCGACTATTTTCAAAACGCGAAACATATAGAGGAGTAAACCGATGAACCTGAAACCACTAGGTGATCGTATCGTCATTCAACCTATCGAACAAGAAGAAACCACATCGTTTGGCATCATCATTCCCGATTCGGCAAAAGAAAAGCCGCAACAGGGCAAAGTGCTAGCCATCGGCGCAGGCCGCCGTGATGAAGATGGCGACCGCATCCAGATGGATGTCGCCGTTGACGACACTGTTTTGTACGCAAAATATGCTGGGACAGAAGTAAAAATCGACGGCAAGAAGTTGCTCATCATGAAAGAGAGCGACGTTTTGGCGATTGTGGAAGGTTAAGGAACGGACGCAAGTCCATTCAGTAAAGGAGTTATAACATGGCAAAGCAACTATTATTTTCGGAAGATGCACGCCGTAGATTGAAAAGTGGCGTAGATAAATTGGCAAATGCCGTATCGACAACACTTGGCCCTAAGGGGCGCAACGTCGCACTCGACAAAAAATTTGGTGCGCCAACGGTCACACATGATGGTGTCACCGTTGCAAAAGAAATTGAGTTGGAAGACCCCTATGAGAATATGGGCGCACAACTGTTGAAAGAAGCCGCAACCAAAACCAACGACATCGCTGGTGATGGCACAACGACAGCAACCGTTTTGGCGCAGAATATCGTCAACGAAGGGTTGAAGAACGTCGCGGCCGGCGCAAACCCAATGCAATTGAAGCGCGGGATCGAAGCAGCTACGGATTCACTTGCGAGCAAAATTCGTGAGATGGCTGTGCAGATTGACAGCGTTGAAGAGATTGCCCAAGTTGCTTCTATCTCTGCACAAGACCCAAGCATCGGCAAGTTGATCGCAGACGTGATGGACAAAGTTGGCAAAGACGGCGTTATCACCGTTGAAGAGAGCAAAGGTCTCGAATTTGAGACAGAGTACGTTGAAGGTATGGAGTTTGATCGCGGCTACATCAGCCCTTACTTCGTCACCGACAGCGACTCAATGCAGGCGATCATCGAAGATGCGAACGTTTTGATCCACGACAAGAAGATCAGCAGCGCACAAGATTTGTTGCCAATTCTCGAAAAGTTGATGCAGGTTGGAAAACGCAACCTCGTTATCATCGCAGAAGACATCGAAGGTGAAGCACTTGCGACGCTCGTTCTCAACAAACTGCGTGGCACAATCAATGCCCTCGCTATCAAGGCTCCCGGCTTTGGCGACCGTCGTAAAGCAATGTTGCAGGACATCGCCGTTCTCACCGGTGGTCAGGTCATCACCGAAGAGATGGGACGCAAGCTCGATAGCACACAGTTGAGCGACTTGGGACGTGCTGCAAAAATCATCAGCTCGAAAGACACCACAACGGTTGTCGATGGCGTTGGTGATGAAGGCCAAATCAATGGTCGTGTCGAGCAGATCAAAGCAGAAATCGAGCGTTCAACGAGCGACTATGACCGTGAAAAGTTGCAAGAGCGTTTGGCGAAGCTGGCTGGCGGTGTGGCAATTATCCGCGTCGGTGCAGCAACAGAAGTTGAGCTAAAAGAGAAAAAGCATCGCGTTGAAGATGCTTTGAGCGCGACTCGCGCGGCCGTTGAAGAAGGTATCGTTCCCGGTGGTGGCGTAGCTCTCATTACGGCTCTTCCTGTACTGGACGACATCAAGCTCAATGATGCAGATGCACAAACTGGCGTGACCATCATGAAGAATGCGTTGAAGGCTCCCATGCGGAAGATCGCCGAGAATGCAGGTCAGAATGGTGATGTGATTATCCAGAGCGTTTTGCAGAAGCAAGCGGCCGAAGATAACACAAGATTTGGCTATGATGTTTTGTCGGCCGAGTACGTAGACATGATCTCTGCGGGTATCATCGACCCAGCTAAAGTGACACGCGGTGCATTGGAGAATGCGGCATCAATTGCCAGCATGATCTTGACAACAGAAGCGTTGATCACCGACATCCCAGAACCAGAACCAGCAATGCCCCCCGGAGCAGGCGGCGGCATGGGCGGTATGGGCGGCGGCATGGGCTTCTAGTCCACTCCTCAGTCAACCCTACACAAAACACAAAGCGAGGCCATTTTGGTCTCGCTTTTTTGTTTTGGCTGTCTGCTATAATGAGGTTATGAAACAATTCCCCGGCATGAATCCATACATTGAATATCCACATCATTGGCGAGGATTTCATAACTTGCTCGCATCTGAAATTCTGGCTCAACTCAACCCGCAGATTTATCCAGCATATATTGCAGAACTTGAGGTATATAACATTTTACAAAATGTGCAGGTTAGTGGTAAATCGGGGACATATCCAGATGTTGCAGTTTATGAGCAAGCCCCTGATGCAGATTTCGTTCGATCACAAATTGCAACCATATCACAACCATCCTTACGTGTTGCGACTGTTGTTGAGGCAACAACAAAAGGGCGTGAGATATTGGTTTATGCAACAGAGACCAGAGAGCTTATCACGGCAATTGAAATCCTGTCACCTGCAAATAAGGTTGGCAATGGGTTGACTCAGTATCGGGAAAAGCGCGATAAAATTTTACGTTCGGATGTACACTTAGTTGAAATTGATTTAATACGTGGTGGGATGCGACCGGGCAATGAACTGATTGGCGTGACTGAAACTGATTATATCTTTCTCACAAATCGTGCGTACACAAATCGTTTCTCGGATATCTGGCAAGTTGATCTGAATGAATCGTTGCCAACGATTCCTGTCCCACTGCTTTATCCCGACTCTGATATACCACTTGATTTTACACAAATACTAAATTCGATCTACACACGCTATTTGTACCACGCAGTTCTTGACTATACCAAACCACCCGCACCGCCAAAATTACGTCGGCCGATGAAACAATGGTGGCAAGAGCAGTTCGGGGAAACGCTGACTTGAGAGATTACAACTTGATGATCGGATTTCTCAACATAGATAAGCCACAGGGCATCACCTCGCACGATGTTGTCAATCGCGTGCGGCGTGTGGCGGGAACGCGCAAAGTTGGACATGCTGGAACGCTTGACCCACTGGCAACGGGTGTCCTAATTGTTGGTGTCAATCGTGCCACTCGTCTAATCGAATATATCGTAGGGCAACCCAAGACGTACCTGACGATTGTGCGTTTGGGTCAAACGACCAATACCTATGACGCAGATGGTGACATTGAACAGGAATGCTCTGTTGCCGTCAGTGATGCAGAATTATCGGCCGCACTAACCCAGTTTAGAGGAGAAATCGAACAAACCCCGCCCATGTTTTCCGCGATCAAACAGAACGGAAAACCGCTCTATTTGTTGGCGCGTAAAGGGCAAGAGGTCAAACGAAAGCCCCGTCGCGTTGTCATCGATCAACTAGATGTCGTTGAACGAAATGAAAATGATGTCACCTTGCGGGTTGGTTGTTCGACGGGAACCTATATTCGGTCGTTAGCGCATGATTTGGGACAGGTTTTAGGCTGTGGCGGACATGTGAAGATGCTGCGACGCGAACGGGTTGGGGGGTTTTCAGTTGAGACGGCGACCCCTCTTGATGAATTGACGGCCGAAAATATCGCCTCAAAGCTCCATCCGCTTGAGATTGCCGTTAGCCATCTCCCACGCTTTGACGCAAGTGAGGTCGAATCGGCTATGTTGCGCGTTGGTAAACGGATCGAGCGTCGAGACGATTTAGGCGAGCTTGTGAGGGCTTATGCGGCCGATGGCACATTTCTAGGCATCCTGCGCGAGCGCGACGAAAATTGGCAGCCTCACAAACTGTTCGTGTAAAAATAATGGCTGTAGTTAATCCCAGTTGCGCTTGAGAAGTGCCTCACTTGTCTGCAATGCCCCTTCGATCCACCCCTGCGCCCCAGAATAGGCTTCCCCAATCACGTAAACAGGCCAATTGTCTAATGGCTGAATCATCTTTTCCTGCACGTCCCAACCTTTGACGTGGATATTCCAAGAATTCCACGCGCCACCATAGGGGTCTTGCCCCCAATCTTGGAAGCCAGCAGCATAAGGTTCGGGCAGGTATTCGAGGTCGTGGACAAGTTTGAGTTGTCGTTGGGCATGTTCGATCATGTCGGTGGGGCAAGTGTAGCGATTCCAGCGCGGCTCGGCCGATTCCTCAAAACAATGCGTCGTGCTGTGCCCCGGCTCCGCAAGCCCCCGCCAAAATCCAACGTGTTCCCCATCATCATAAGAAGCCATCACCAATGAGTCACGTAGCTCTTGGTTATAAATCGTCGGTCCTTCCTGCTCGCTGCCAAAGTAATAGACTTGCCGTAGCGGCAAATCGGTCACAGATCGGCCGTTATTGACCCCCGCATCTTTCCACCACGCATAGCGATAACAGAGAAATAGCTTAAACATCG
>CAYMGE010000073.1:0-32134 GCA_964389925.1 uncultured Ardenticatenaceae bacterium | reverse complement strand
TTCTCACATTTTTCCTTTTTTGTCACACTCTACTTTTCCAGAGTTTTCAGTATCAGAAGGGCGAGCCATTTGGATTGGGGACGTACTTTACGGGACCTGCACTGACAAAGGTAGAATCGGCGACTGAAAGTGAGTTGCAGATAGAGCAGATTGCGACGCGCCATTTGCTAGAGTTGAACTTGTACTCGGCCGATGGCAACATCATCGCCTTCACCGACCACGCCGCAACCGTCGCCCAACTTCTGCCAAATAGCTCCAGCGAGGAAGTCGGCCGCTACGATGTCGTCATGTTTTTAGAAGAGGGGCAATGGAAAGTGCGCCACTGGCAGCGGATAGCCCTAATTCAGGAAGAGAGGCTGCCATCTTCGCAGCCTGCACTGCCAGAAATTCGCGGCATTAACTACTATCCACAGGCAACGCCGTGGGACTTGTTTTGGACAGAATATACGCCCGCCATCATCGAGCAAGACATTGCGCTGATGCGTGCGTTAAAGTTGGACACCGTGCGCGTTTTTATTCCCTACTGGCAGTTTGAGGAGCAGCCAGAGCTACTGGACAACGTGCGGGATTTTATGGCACGAGCGAACTCGGCCGATCTGCGTGTCATTCTCACCTTGTTTGACTTTCGCGCCGACTACAGCCTTCTGACATGGCCTGACGCTGACCGCCACGCCGAACGGCTCGTCACGGCTTTCGCCGATCATCCCGCGCTCTTTGCATGGGACATCAAAAATGAACCCGATTTAGATTACGACAGCAATGGGCAAGTGGCGGTTGATGCGTGGTTGGCGCATATGATTCGGCTAGTGCGCCGCTTTGATCCTGATGGGCGGGTGACGATTGGTTGGGCATCGGCCGACAATGCCCACACGCACGCCGATCAGCTCGATTTTGTGTCCTTTCACTATTACGATTTTGCAGAGCAGTTTGTCGAGACGTATGAACGCTTGCGGGGGCGGGTGAATCGGCCGATTGTCCTCACCGAGTTTGGCCTGCCAACTTGGAACAGCCCCTTTTTTCCCAACGGGCATAGCGAACAGGAACAGGCCATCTATTACGCAGATATTTTAGACGCACTGTCGGAAACGGACGCGAGCGGTTTCATGTTGTGGACGCTGTATGATTTTACGCATGTGCCGAGCGGGGTCGCGGGGCGTTGGCCATGGCAAAAAGGGCCGCAGCGTCAATTGGGCATGATTGATGCGGATGGCGAAATGAAGGCAGCGAGTCGCGTGATCTCGGCCGACCTCTCCCCCACTCCCCTTCCAAATTGGGCGCGATTTCTAAAGCCATTTTGGCGAACGGTCAGCCTTGTCATGCTCGTGCTGATTGTGTGGCTTGGTCGAAAATGGAAACTAAGACGTAATTTGCCGTCTGCTTGAAAACGATCCCAAACGGTCGCATAATTCCGCTCGCATGTCAACAGTACTACTAAAAAACGCGCGGTTGCTGATAACGATGAATGATGCGCGGGAGACTATCCCGAATGGCGCGTTGTTTGTGCGGGATAATGTGATTGAGTGGGTTGGCAATTCGGCCGACATTCCCCAAGGTTATCAATCGGCCGAGCGCGTGATTGAGGCGGCCGATAAAGTCGTCCTGCCCGGCCTTGTCAACACCCATCATCATCTCTACCAAACGCTGACCCGCGCCCTTGCACCCAACGAAGGGCTATTCAACTGGCTCAAAACGCTTTATCCAATTTGGGCGCGAATGGATAGCGAGGCGGTCTACGTCAGCGCACTCGTTGGCATGACAGAGCTAATTCTGAGCGGCTGCACCACGGCTAGCGACCATCTCTATCTCTTCCCAAATGGCGCGACGTTAGATGATGAAATCCGCGCCGCCCAACAGTTAGGTTTTCGCTTTCATGCAGCGCGTGGCTCAATGTCTTTGGGCGAAAGCGCGGGCGGGTTGCCACCTGATAGCGTGGTTGAAGACGAGCAGGCCATCTTGCGCGATACTCGCCGCGTCATCGAGCAGTTCCACGATCCAGCACCTTACGCGATGACGCGCATTGTCGTCGCGCCCTGTTCCCCTTTCTCTGTTACGCCTGACCTGATGCGCGAGTCGGCACGGCTGGCACGCGCTTACAACGTGACAATGCACACTCATTTAGCGGAAACAAAAGATGAGGAAGAGTTTTGTCTGGCGCAGTTTGGCTATCGGCCGGCTGTCTATGCCGAGCAGCTAGAGTGGGTTGGAGATGATGTCTGGTGGGCGCACGCCGTCCACGTTGATGACAGCGAGATCGACCTTATGGCTCGAACGCGGACGGGTGCGGCGCACTGCCCTTGCAGCAATATGCGCTTGGCGAGCGGGATTGCGCCCGTGCGAAAGTGGATCGATAAACGGGTGCGCGTCGGGCTAGGCGTTGATGGATCAGCCAGCAACGATGGCTCGCACATGCTCAACGAGGCGCGACAGGCGATGTTGCTCCAGCGCGTGCTGGGCGGCGCGGAGGCGTTGACCGTTGAAGAGGCGTTGTGGTTGGGGACACGGGGCGGGGCAGAGGTGTTGAAACGGGATGATATTGGGTCATTAGAACAGGGAAAATCGGCCGATTTCATCGCCTTCAACCTCAATCAACTCGCCTACGCCGGCGCACAGCACAACCCACTTGCCGCACTGCTTTTTTGCGCTCCCCAGCAGGTTGACTTGTCGGTTATCAACGGTCGCATCATCGTTGAAGATGGTGAGTTGCGGACGGTTGATATACGACCCGTCGTTGAGCGACATAATCAAATTAGCCGAAATTTGATCGATAATTAAAGGAATGACTTTATGCGACTAATCGTCGATGGAAAACCCATCCCAATCGAAAATGGTGAAAATCTGCTCGCCGCCATGCTCAAGGCCAATGTGCATCCGACCGGTGGTGGGTGCCTGTGCATGGGCGGTGATTGCCCTCACTGTTTGGTCACGGCCGATGGCATCTCCTACATTCGAGCGTGCCAAACGCAAGCTCGGCCGGGTATGGTCATCGAACGTCACTTCTATGGCGACAGCGACTATCCCCCGCTCCCAACCAACAGAGAGCGCGGCGCAGAAGTCAAGCGTCGTCACATACACTGTGATGTTCTCGTCATCGGTGCCGGCGATTCTGGACAGCAGGCTGCACAGGAAGCCCTTGACAAAGGCCAGCACGTCGTTTTGCTCGATGCACACAAGCGTGAAGAGGTGATCGGAATTTATGCGGGGCCGCTAGTAGTGGCAAAAACGGCCGATGGGATGCTCAACGTGCATCCAAAAGAGGACGTGATTGTGGCGACGGGGGCGGCCGAAATCCAGCCAGTTGCCCCCAACAACCTGCTAAATGGCCTCGTCACTTCACGCGCCGCCTCTCAGCTTCACGCCGCCGGTGTCGAACTGGGTCATATCGTCGCTGTCGGCACGCCGCCTGAAGGCATTGACTGTGAACAGGCGATTGGTCAACTTGTGCGCTTTGAAGGTCAAATGGGTGTTGCGGCGGTTGTGACACGAGATGAAGATGGCAACGAGCATTGTTATTCGGCCGATACCGTCTCACTTGGTCTCGGTCTACACCCCCGCGATGCGCTCGCCCGACAAGGCCACGACATCCCACAAGTTCGCGCCGTCGGCAACGCTGCCCGTGACTCCGACATTCCGCCATGCCCTGCGGCTGGCATCGTCTGCGCGTGCAGCGGCGTGAGCGTCGATGACCTGCAATATACATGGGATCACGGCTTCCGCGAGCTAGAGCTGGTCAAACGCTCGACTCTGGCAGGGACGGGGACATGTCAAGGCTCGGTTTGTCTGCCACACATGCGGAGCTTTTTGGCGGATCGAGGGAAGGAGTTGCAGAAGCCGTTTACGGCTCGGCCGATGACGCGCCAACTCACCATCGGTGAAGTCGCCGCTGGCGCACACCATCATCCCACCGCCCGTACCTCACTCGATGCCGTCCATCGCAAACTCGGTGCAAACATGGAGCGCAGCGGTGGCTGGTGGCGACCATGGAACTATGGTCAGCCCGAACAAGCGTATTGGGCAGTCCGTGAAGCGGTTTCCATCATGGATGTCAGCACGCTGGGCAAATTTATCGTCACCGGTCCCGATGCACTTGAATTCCTTGAACGCCTTTACCCAACCAAAATCCGAACCATCCGCACCGGACGCTCGCGTTATGTTCTCATCCTAGACGAACGCGGCTACGTGATGGATGATGGTCTCGTCTGCAAAGAGAGCGACAGGCAATACACGTTGACATTTACCAGCGGTGGCGCGAGTCATTCCGAGATGTGGCTGCGCGACTGGTCAGCAAGCTGGGGCATGGATGTTCGCATCCTCAATCAGACGTGGACACTCGGCGCGATCAATGTGACTGGCCCGCTCACCAACGAGCTATTAGCGCGGGCTGGCCTAACAGATTTGCCAAAATATATGCGCCATGCTCGCTCCGAAATTTTTGGCGTTCCGATCCAAATTTTCCGCCTGAGCTTCACGGGCGAACTCTCCTATGAGCTTCATCATCCTGCTCAACATAGTGAAAAATTGTGGAATGGGCTGATGGAGCTAGGCGAAGAGTTGGGCATCAAGCCGCACGGTTTGGAAACGCTGCTCACCTTGCGACTCGAAAAGGGTCATATCATCGTCGGACAAGACACAGACTTTGACAGCACGCCCCGTCGCATCCATCACGATTGGGCGGTCAAGCTCGACAAAGAACGCTTCATCGGCAAACTATCCGTCGTGCGTACTAATGAGATCGAACTGGACAAAATGTTGGTCGGTTTCGAGATGGATGATTACACGCCCAACGAAGGCGCAATTATCTACCAAGATGGCGAGTATGCGGGCTATTTGACAAGTAGCGCGTGGTCGCCTGTTCTGAAGCGGGGCGTGATGTTGGGCTGGCTCTACTATAAAGATGGTGAGCTGGCGCAAGAGGTGACAATTCATGGCAGAACGGCGCGGCGCGTTGAGTTGCCGTTCTACGATAAGGAGGCGAGCCGTGCAAGAGCTTAGTCGAATGCTTGCCACGCGGATTGTGGCAGAGCCGAGCGCATTGGATGCAATTGAGGTGGCGGATGATGTGATTGTGATGCGGACATCGGCCGATGAACTGCTCATCTTCCCACCACAATCTCTCGAAATCAACGACGAACACGCCATCATCATCGAAGATGGTAGTTTCAGCGGCGGCTGGTTTGTCATGGAAGAGGCGTTAACATTCTTGCTTCACAATACTGAGTGGGAGCTACCGGTCGGCCGACCTGCCTTCGCACAAGGCAACGTCGCAGGCATCGCCACAAAACTACATTTTGAGGAAGACCGCGTTCTCATCATCGTTCCCGCCCCCTACGCTTGGGAAATGGAAGACCGCATGAAGCATTAGGCTATTTAACCACGTTACATACGACGGTTCACGTAACGTGATCACCAATATGAATGAATTTCAAGAACGAAAAGTCACGCTCAAATGGCACGAACCGAAGCAAACGTATGACGTGATAATCATCGGAGGCGGCGGTCACGGGCTTTCGACCGCCTACCATTTGGCAACGCGACACGGCATCACCAACGTCGCCGTGCTAGAGAAAAAGTATATCGGAGGCGGTAATTCGGGACGCAACACCACTGTGATTCGCGCTAACTACGGCATCCCCGAAGCGGTCAAATTTTACCAGCGCAGCGTCGATCTCTACTATCAGCTTGAGCAAGAAACAGACCGCTGGCTCATGTTTAAGCAGAAAGGCATTCTCTGGATGTCACATAGCGAACCTGCCCTACGTGCAGAAGTCGCCCGCGCCGAAATGAACACCGCGTTTGGCGCGGAAACTGTTTATGTCACGCCAAAGGAGATCAAGGAGATCGCGCCTGAGATCGATCTGTCTGGTGGGGGTGTTTGGCCTGTGTTGGGTGGTTCCTATCATCCTGCGGGAGCAACGGCACGCCATGACCGCGTCAATTGGGCATTGGCAGAAGGAGCCAATCAGCGCGGCGTGCATATCCATCAGCGCACGGCCGTGACCGGCTTCATCATGGAAGGTGACAAGGTAATTGGCGTAGAGACAACAGCGGGCAAAATGTACGCCGACAAAGTGATGTGTGCGGTCGGCGGACATGTCACCAGCGTCGCCAGCATGGTTGGTTTGCGCCTGCCGATTCGCACCCATCCACTGCAAGCATTCGTCACCAATCATTATGCTCGCACTTTTCATCCGATTGTTGCCAGCCTCAGCCTACTTTTCTATGTGTCACAGACGGCACGCGGCGAAATGTTGATTGGGGCGGAAATCGACCGTCAGCCGAGCTACTCTTACCGTTCAGGCCATCACCTCGTTCAGTCATGCGCCCATCGCGCATCGACGCTGTTACCATTTTTGCGCGATCTACGCCTCTTGCGACAATGGACGGGCATCTGCGACATGTCACCCGACTATTCGCCCATCATGGGCAAAACACCTGTCGAAAATTTCCTCATCACGACAGGCTGGGGAACGTGGGGCTTTAAGGCAATCCCCGCTGGCGGTGAGCAAATGGCGGAGCTAATAGCCACAGGTGAAACGCCCGACCTCATTGCCCCGTTTGCGCTCTCTCGCTTTGCCAACGACCGCACAAAGGCAGATCGCGGCTCGGCCGGCACACACTGACGATTTTGGATTTATGATTTTAGATTGTAGATTTGCTCAAAGGGCGATCTGAAATCTGAAGTCCAAAATCTGAAATCCCTAAATCAAATGAGTATTCGCATACCCTGCCCCCACTGTGGGGAACGACCAGTTGAAGAGTTTGTATATGGCGAGATTTTGCGGCCGCCAGCGACGATGACGGATGAGCGCGAAGTTGATTTTGATCGAGCGTTTATGCGGAATAACCTAGAGGGCGAGACAGAGGAGGCTTGGTTTCACAGCTATGGTTGTCGGCGGTGGATTCGGTTGCGGCGAGACACCACAACCGATTTGATTTTGATTGACAAGCCAAGCGCTTGATTATTCATCGATCAAGATAACGGGTTCTTGGAAGTAGCGCACGCGACTGCGTGCCAGCTTGTCAGCGAGATAGTTGTCGAGCCATGCTTTTTTAGCGGCGATGGGTTGTTCGGCCGATTTCAGCAACTCCAGCGGCGCGTTCAGATGCAGCACCCGATTGGAGACGACAAAACGGGTCAATCCTGCTGGCAATAGTTGGTTATGGCGTGCCACATTAAACACGTCGGTCGGCTTGAATTGTGGAAAGATAGCCACCGCAGCCATCTCTGGAAATTGACCCAACAAGCGGCTTGTGTCCGTTAGCAGCGTGCGCTCAACATCCCCCCACGCGGTGTAGGCATTCACGACCGCATTGCGTAACGTCGATTGCTGCTCCAAATCCTCAATTGCGAGCAGAAATGCATGATCGTTGCGGTCAATCAAGTAGCACAAATTATACGGATTTTTGAAGACATCGAGCCAATCATCTGCCTCAAATGGGGAGAGCTTAACGCCCTCGATTTCGCGTAATGTGGCGAAAAGCTGTTCGGCCGGTTGCTTGCTAGAAATCGCGTGATACCAAGTGTGTAGGGTGAAATCGCCTTCAGGATCAACCAGTTGCACGGCGATGTGTGGGTATCCCATCTGGCGCAACGTGTTGTATCGTGTCGCGCCATCTAAAATGACATATTTGCCCGCCCAAGGGGTAACGAGCGGCGGGTTCATCAAAACGCCAGCTTCTTCAAAGCTCGACTTAATTTTGTCAACGCGCTTCTGGTCAAACTCTTCGTGTGGCATCACCTGCTCAATTGGCACAATGTCGAGCGAAAGCGTTTCGCTGGGCAGCTTGATGCGTAGAATATCGATCATTTTACGGATGAGCGAGCTTTCCGAGCGGTCACGGGCGATATGAGACGGGCGCGAAACGATGCGAACGTTTGAGGGCAGATCGTAAAATTTTGCGGGATTGCCACCGATTGCGACGTTGGCGATGCGGTTTTCGCTGGCGGCCGCAATCAGTCTATCCAAGTTGACGAGTAGCGGATGAGATAGATTGATGAGCGATGCACTCGGTTTTAGCTGGGCGATCTCGGCCGAGTTCAGCAATACCTCTTCCCGCACAGGCACATGCAGGCTCACAAAGTCTGATTGTGCTAGCAACTCAGGCAAATCGAGCAATTCCATCTCTCGTTCCAGCGCAAGTTCAGGGGTCAAGCGTGGCTGATTGACCACAACGCGCATGTTAAACGCCCGTGCGCGATGTGCAACCTGTTGCGCCGTTGCGCCATAGCCCACGAGTCCTAACGTTTTACCCGACACACCCATGCTGGCAAATTGTAGGACGAGCATCATGACTTGTTCGGCCGTGACAACCGCATTGCCAGTCGGCGCACTGACAACCTGAATCCCGTAATCACGTGCAGCCGTTACGTCAATGCGGTCGATATGACTGCTCGTGCAGCCTATCACGCGCAACATTTCCCCCTGCTCCAATATCGAAGCGGACAAATAAACAGAGCCATCGACAATCAAGCCTTGATAACGATTCAACTGATCGCGCAATGCTTCATCGCGCAACGCTGGGTCAACGATAACATCAGCAAACTCACGCAGACGTTCTAGCGTGTCCGCTTTCAATTTTGTGCATACGAGAATTGTGGGATTTTTACTCATTCGGCCTCTTTTCTTGTAAGGGGGGCAGGGTGGATTTCTCTTTCTTTTGTCTATCCTTATCTATCTAGGAAAGTTATGAACCCAAATTTATAGCTGTTTTAGCTAAAACGCTAGTTTATTCGGCAAGAAAAATCCCGTTGCGGAAGAATCACGTGTCAATGGTGCTAGCGTACTATAAGTGTCGCGTGAAATAGTTGAAAACAGATCGATTCCCGTGTAAAATGTGTCGCAGGTTACATCATCAATGTAAAGTATTTTACAAAATTATTCACGGCTTTTTTACGGTACAACGGGCAGTAGATGGTGTATCCTTCTCATTGTAAGAAACATTGTAAGAAATCTTTCAAACACGTTTGCCAGCGTCATCGGCAACTGGTTTCTCCAACTCCCATGTTGTACCGGGAAATTCAACAGTAGTATATCAGAGTTGTATCTATCTGTGTCGTTGATGGAGCAGGAACAGCACCACCGTTCCACAGCCTCAGCAGTAGCGAGGTTCTCAGCAAGACTGAGATATGACAGCAGTACATGATAGTTGAAGTCAGAATTATGCTAAATTTTCTTCGACGTATTGGCAGCAGCAACGCCTCTCAGCAGCAACGAGATCGTCAGCAGTAGCGGGAAACGCTATCAGGCATGATTTGAAACTATTCGTCACATTTATGGGGCAGCAGTATCGCCCCTTAACTTTTCTCTATTGAAGGAGAAGAGACAAAAGCTATTCTTTCTGTACGTCGGTCACAAAAACCCACCCAAACAAGGTGGGTTTTTTCTTTGCTCAGTAGGAAGCGTGGTAGGAAATTTTTGGGGGATTTTATGGTGAATCTCGGCCGAATATCTCCTACAATGCCCATATGAAGTATCACATCATCACTCTATGTATCTTTTTGACCCATCTATCACTCTACGCTGCGCCCGATAATTTTGTTGTTGGAGATGGCACGCCTGCCAGTTGTACAGAGCCGCTGTTCGCGGCCGCGCTCGTTGAAGGTGGGCTGATCACATTTGACTGTGGCGGTCAGCCATTGCTGTTGCGCGTCACATATCGCCATTCGGCCGAGAAAGATGTCGTCATTGACGGCGGCGGGCTGATTACGCTCGATGGGCAGGGAGAGACGGGGATTTTAGAAAGTGCCGATGGTATATCGGTCACGCTGCGTGACATCGGTTTTTATAATGGATTTTCAGATGATGAGGGGGGGGCGGTACATATCGGCCGAGTCAACACCCTACATCTCACAAACGTCACGTTTGAAGCCAATCGCTCTGATGCAGATGACTTTGATTGTCAAGGTGGTGGCGCGATGTTCGTCGATGAAGGCAGCACGGTCAGCATCGAAAACAGCCTCTTTAAGGACAACCACGCCCGTAATGGCGGCGCACTCAGCGTCCAGCGCAGCAAGTTGACGCTGCTTGACACGATGTTCGAAAATAACGTCGCCTATCAACACACCGCACGCACACCGCGAGAGGAGCCTGCGCGTGTTCCCGATTATGGGGCGTGCGGGGGCGGTGGAGCCATGTATGTCGATGGGACGCGTGACAGTGTTAACGGAGGGGCAGATAGCGTTATTTGGCAACGCAACCGCTTTATCGACAACAAAACAGACCGGCACGGGGGTGCGATCTTTCTCGGCACGCGCACAGGGGATGATATTACGCTGCGCGAAAATGAATTTGTCGGCAACGAGGCGAAATTCACCGTGAGTTGGTCTGGTACAGGGGGAGCGTTATTTTTGGGCGAGAGTCATCCAAGCGAGGATAACTATTCAGTCAAAATTGAGCAGACGACGTTCGGGAACAACTCGGCCGAATGGCGCGGTGGTGCCATCAGCGTTCGCATCCCGCTAACCATCGAAAACAGCACGTTTGCCCACAATGTCGCCCAAAACCCGCACTATCCCGATCCTACAAGCTGGCAGCGTGGCAACGGTGGTGCGATTCGTATCGACGAAAATAAGGCAGTTACGCTCAACAATGTCACAATTGCCAACAACAGGGCGGGCTATACAGGCGGCGGTATCAGCGGCAACGGGGCACGACTAAAAAATACGGTCATCAGCCAAAATGTGGCAGCGTGGCATCAGGCATCACAGCAAAATTGTGATTCATGGGTCACAGATCATGGCAGCAATCTGCACTGGCTGAGTGATCCAAACGCGGCGGCAAACTCTGGCTGTGGCACGGATTTGACTGTTGGCGATCCAAAGCTGGGCGAATTAGACGATCACGGCGGCTTCTCTGATACGATGCCGCTATTGGTCGATAGTGCCGCGCTTGACAGCGGCGATAACGAGACATGTTCGCCCATCGATCAGCGCAATGTCGTGCGTCCACAGGGCGGGATATGTGACATTGGGGCTGTGGAAATTGGCAATACACCGCCTGTTCCGACCGAAACGCCCGTGCAAACGGAGACACCAACGCCAGAGCCGACTGCAACCCCTCTCCCCCCAACGATCACGCCAACGCCGCCCAGCGGGGCAGATTATGTAGTAGGGGATGGATCGGCCGAAAGCTGCAACGAAAACGCCTTTGCAGCCGCTCTCACTGTGGGTGGCACAGTCGTCTTCAACTGCGGCGCAAGCCCCGTCACCATTCCGTTTTCACGTCGCCAAATGATTGCCCGTGACATGGTGATCGATGGGGGTGGCATGTTGACGTTTGACGGCGGCGGCGTGACGGCTATTTTGGGAACTGAGCCGTATCTGACCGTTGGGCTTAAAAATGTGAATATTGTCAATGGACATTCAGAGGAGCAAGGAGCCGGCTTAAGTCTTGGCTACTGGAGTGAGTTAACTCTTGAAAATGTGCGGTTTGAGCAGAATGTTTCAACGGCCGATGAATTTATATGCGATGGTGGCGGCGCACTCTTTATCGGCGGTGGCAGCACCGCCGTGATCGACAGCGCAATCTTCAAAAGTAACGTGGCAAACAATGGTGGCGCGATTAACAATTTACGCAGCGGTCTCATCGTGACAAATAGTCATTTTGAGAACAATCACGCCATTCATAGCGATCACATCAATCAATTTGGCGACTGTGGTGGGGGTGGTGCGATCTATGTGGATGGAACGCGCAAGCCGGCCGATGGCGGCCCCGATGCCGTCACGCTAGTCGGCAACACCTATCTCAACAACACAACCAACAATCATGGCGGCGCACTCTTTTTAGGCATTCGCAGCGGCGAACCCTATGTCATCAAAGATTCTTATTTTGAAGGCAACATTGCCACAAAATCGCCCTCGCTTGCCGACGCAGGCACGGGCGGTGCGATTTGGATCGGGTCGGGTGGGAGCAACATCGTTGACTACGACATTCTGCTTGAGAACGCGACCTTTGCGGGCAATCATGCAGAGCGGCAAGGCGGCGGTCTCTGGACACGCTCATGGCTGACGGCACGTAACGTTACCTTTGTAGAAAATACAGCCATTGATCCTGACATTTCTGATACGACCAACTGGCGGCGCGGTCTTGGGGCAGCGATTGTGGTCGCCGATTATGCTAGGCTGACGCTCAACCACGCGACCATTATCAGCAATACGGCTGGATTCAGCGGTGGTGGCATCGCCACGGGTGGCGAAGCGGGCGACCATCTGATGGTGACAAATTCGATTATCGCCAACAATGTGGGGGAGTGGTCTGAAGGTTTACAGCAAAATTGTACACATCGGCCGCAAGGCACCGGCAACCTACAGTGGTTAGCCGTCGAGCAAGGAGCCAACCCTGCACATTACTCAAATTGTGGTGACGCATTTATGCTGGCAAATCCGCAGGTAGGGGTGCTGGCACTGCACGGCGGCAAGTTGCCAACGCTAATGTTGCAGGCAGATAGCGCGGCGATTGATGCGGGGGAGATGGCAGCGTGTGCTGAGATGGATAAGCGTGGCGTTGTTCGACCGCAAGGAGCCGGTTGTGATATTGGATCGGTCGAAGTCGGTGGCGTGCCGACAGCTGTTTCAAGCCAAGAGGGGACAGTCGGCCGAAAATTCCCGATGCATCTAGTTGTTGGCTTGCTCTTGCTTTCTACTTGCATCTTTCTTATCTTGAATGTGGGTCTTCGGGATTTGAAGTGGAAAAGGCGTGGTACGTGTTGCGTGGTACGTGACGACCTCTGGACACGCACCACGCACGACGCACCACGATGCGAAAATCACACGAATCCCTAAAGAGCCTTGAATGTTAAAAAAACTTTCCAAGTAGTGGTTAGACGTTAGCCAACATTTCATCACAAGAAGATATATGATCGCCTCTAATGTCGCTAAAACTAGAAATGAGACTGGAATGCACGGTCGCGTTTCCCACAAGTTGACGATCTTTCCATACGAGTGTTACAATGCACTTAAGGAAACAAACAATTATGAGCATAAAAGCCCAGTTAACGGCCGATTTGAAGATAGCAATGCGTGCAAAAGATAGCGAAACACGCAACACGATCCGCTTGCTGCAATCTGCGATCAAACAAGTTGAGATTGATAGTCAGGGAAAATTAGACGATAAAGCCATCATTGGTATTCTCACGAAGCAGGCAAAACAGCGGCGTGAGGCTATCGAGCAGTATGAGAAAAGCGGCCGATCCGAGCTTGCTGCAACAGAAAAGAGTGAGCTTGTGGTCATCGAACGCTATCTTCCGCAGATGATGGGACGTGCTGAGATTGAATCGCTCGTCGCGGCTGCTATCATTGAGGCCGGAGCGACCTCACCACGTGATATGGGAAAGGTTATGGGCAAGCTCATGCCCCAAGTGAAAGGCAAAGCGGATGGCAGGCTCGTTAACGAGATCGTTCGTTCTCAACTGGCGTAGTCATAGGAAGAACTTAGCAACAACCTCGTTTAACTCTTGCATGAAACAATCATGCATTTGAGTTCTCGCCGATAAGGGGGATCGGTATAGTTGTGGCGTAAGTCTTTACAGAAGTTTCTCGCAATCTTCATGGCAAAAACTGACAGTAGTTTTCCAACAGGATATTACAAACGCCTCAATCGGCGTGTCGAGTTGTGGCAAGTTTGGGTCACTGCAGTTTTAGTTACGCTTGGATTTGCGGCGATTCTGTCTCTCAGCTTTGTGCAAACGAACATTGTCGATGTCGAGAAAGATTTGCCTTCCCCTGAACGAATCGAGTCTCCTCAATCCAAGACATTTATCAGCACACTTGCGACACAAAAACAGCAAACAGCGGCACGAGCAGCGGTTGATGATGTTTACACAGAGCTTGATCGCAGCATTGCCCGTACCCAGTTGACACAGATGGGTGAAGTTTTCAACTTTGTCAAGGCTGTGCGTGCGGACAGTTTTGCAACAGAAGCTGAGAAAATTGCTTTTTTGAGGGGCATCGAAGTGATTAAGGTTGATGAAGAGACGGCCGAATTGCTTTTAGCGTTCTCTGATCAAGATTTGGGTGGGATCCAGAGTCGAGCTACAAACATTATCACAGTTCTGATGCGGCGCGAAATTCGGGATGATGCAATCAACGATTTTTCTGAGGCAGTCGAGCAAGAGTTAGATTTTGCTACGTCGGCTTCACAGGAAAAGGTGTTACTGTCGATTGTGCCGCAAATGATTCGGCCGAACTCCTTCTATGATGAGGTTGCCACTAAGCAGCTCGAAGAGCAAGCAGTTGCCGCCGTTGAGCCAGTCGTCATCAAGGTGATAAAAGGAGACACGATTCTGCTGGAAGGGGAGCGTGTGACAGCAGAGAAGATAGAGTTGCTCCAAGAGCTTGGTCTGCTTCAACAGCAGTGGGACATCCTCGAAATCATTCGTGTGCTGCTCATCTCCGCGATGTCTACAGCACTCATCTTTGTCTATTACACTCGCTATCACCTCAGCAGCTACCCACGTCGTCGTTACTTAGCGTTTCTCATTGTCATCCTTTTGTCGTTCGTCGCCGCAGGTCAACTTATGATGGGGCGACAACAAATGCTAGGGTTTTTATTTCCAGCGGCCGCCCTATCCATGCTGGTTTCCGTTATTTACGGGAGCCGCTTGGCCGGTTTGATCTCGCTCGTCATTGGTGGAATGATTGGCTTTGCCGCCAATGGCTCGCTGGAAATTGCTTTTTACATCATCGCGGGCAGCCATTTCGCCATTTTTAGCCTACGTGATGCAGAGCGTATCAACGCCTTTTTTCGCGCTGGATTTTTCGCTGCTCTGGGCAATATTCTGGTCGTTGCTATTTTTAATCTGAAAGCGGACAGCGATCTGTTCGATCTGCTCCAGCTAGTCGGTCTCGCGGTTGCCAGTGGGTTTCTCTCTGCAATGTTGACGCTCGCTTGGTTTTATGTTGCAGGCACACTTTTTAACATCACGACAATGTTGCAACTGCAAGAACTTTCTCGTTTTGATCAGCCACTTTTGCAGCAACTGCTACAGCGTGCGCCGGGAACATATCATCATAGCATCATGGTGGCGAATCTGGCCGAGCAGGCGGCTGATCGAATTGGCGCAAATAGCCTACTAACGCGAGTTGGTGCGTTCTATCATGACATTGGCAAAATGGTCAACCCACCCTACTTTAGCGAAAATCAGGAAGGAACTAATCCACATGATACGCTCGACCCATACGAGAGCGCACGCTACATTATTGGGCATGTGACCGATGGGCTAGTGATGGCGCGGAAGGAGCGGTTGCCTGAGCGAATTCAAGATTTTATTGCCGAGCATCATGGGGATAACTTACTCAAATGGTTTTATAAGAAAGCGCACGACGCAGCGGCCGAAAGTGGCGAAGTACAACTCGTTTCTAAAGAAAAATTCCGCTATCCGGGACCTGCGCCACGCTGTCGTGAAACGGGGATCGTGATGTTGGCAGATGTCGTCGAGGCGACCTCCAAAGCCGTCCAGCCCAACAACGTCACGGCGATTGAGAAATTAGTACGCTCTATTACCGATGACCTGATCGCGGAGAATCAACTTGATAATTCAGGGCTCACCTTTCAAGACTTGAAACATATTCGTGCCTCTTTTGTCGAAACGCTTAAGGGTCGATTCCACGTGCGCGTCAAGTATGCCGGTAATGAGGAACTTGAAGCAGCGAACACTGAGAACATCACAGAGGGTGAACTAACGCCAGCCCCAAGCCTGCTTGAGCCAGCCGTCCGTGAAGCTGTGTCAAGCGATTAGGCTGCACAATCTACAGAATGACAATCGAAATTGACATTCAAGCTGACGTATTGATAAACGAAACGTGGCGTGATTTGATGCGCGAGGCGATATTGGCGACATTGGCGCAGCAAAACTGGGAAAAGGCGGCAACGATTAATGTATTGCTGACAGATGATGCGACCGTTCAGCGGCTCAATCGTGAGTATCGTGGCTTTGACAAGCCAACAGACGTGCTGAGTTTTGAAGATGGCGAGTCACCCTTTCCGGGTGCGCCGATCCATTTGGGGGATATTGCAGTGGCGGTTCCTTATGCTTTGAGAGACGCAGAGAAAATGGGGTGGGGAACATCGGCCGAATTTCAACTGATCGCCGTTCACGGAACCTTACATCTACTCGGTCACGATCACGGTGATAAGATCGAAAAAGCACGGATGTGGACTGCCCAAGAGAGAATTTTGCAATCACTCGGCGTTACCATTGTCGTGTGAACCTTCCCCAATTTCCGCATCAGATGGCTTATTACGCTGGCAAAGTACGGTAAAATCACGTAAGTGACCGAAATGACATACCAAATTCTTGGCTATCTATGACCACTATTCAACAAACAACTGATGTTCCAACCCAGTCAACCGGACGCTTTGGCATGTTCGCTGGGGTTTTCACGCCTAATATCCTCACGATTCTCGGCATCATCCTTTTTCTCCGTATCGGCTGGGTTGTTGGGCAAACAGGGCTATGGGGTGCGCTCTTCATTGTCATTTTGGCAAATGCCATTTCGTTGCTGACAGGCCTTTCGCTCTCCTCGATAGCGACGAGTATGCAGGTCAAGGCAGGTGGCAACTACTACCTCATTTCACGCACGTTAGGGCTAGAAATCGGTGGCGCAATTGGCATCCCGCTCTACCTTTCGCAAGCAATATCGGTGGCCTTTTACATCATCGGCTTCACAGAGGCTTTGTATACGCTTGAAGCGGTGCAGCAATTTGACCCGCGTTTGATTTCAACAATCGTTGCACTTCTATTTGGCGTGATCTCCTATGTCGGCGCTGACTTTGCGCTCAAAATTCAATTTTTCATTTTGGCTGTTTTAGTTGCCGCTATCGCTTCATTTTTTATGGGTGGGTGGGGTGATTTTCAACCACTGATGACGGAAGGGGCATTTACCGATGGCACAACCTTCTGGATCGCATTTGCCGTCTTCTTTCCAGCGGTGACAGGGATCGAGGTTGGGGTCAGCATGTCGGGTGATCTCAAAAATCCCAGCCGCGACATCCCACGTGGCACGATTTTGTCGATTATCGTGACAGCAATTATTTACATTTTGGTCGTCATTTGGTTTGCGACGCATCTATCGGCCGAAACCCTCATTAACGAAAACATGGCGATGCAAGCCATCTCCATCTTCCCCCCGCTCATCTTGGCTGGCGTTTGGGCATCAACGCTTTCCTCCGCGCTCGGCAGCATCCTCGCCGCACCGCGCACGCTACAGGCGATTGCCCTTGACCGCGTTGTGCCGACGTGGATGGCGCATCAAATGGGCAGCCCCACCGAGCCACGCGCTGCCGTCTTGCTCTCAACAGTCATCGCCCTCGTTGTCATCTGGATGGGCGATCTTAACCTCGTTGCCCCAATCATCTCGATGTTCTTTCTCAACACCTACGGTATGGTCAACCTGATCGCGGGGATAGAGAACCTCGTCGGCAACCCTAGCTTTCGACCACGCTTCCGCATTCACTGGACACTCTCTATTTTGGGCGCGGTCGGCTGCTATGGCGCGATGTTCCTCATCAACACCCCTGCCACATTGGTCGCTCTTTTCCTCAGCTATGGTCTCTATTTTGGGCTGCAACGTCGCCAGCTAGAGCGCACGTGGGGTGACGTTCGCAGCGGTGTTTTGTTTGCGCTGGCACGCAACATCTTGCTGCGCTTAGAGACGGTCGATATACACATTCGCAACTGGCGGCCGAATATCATTGTCTTCACGGGACAGCCACACAATCGCGGCGCACTGGTTGAAATGGCAAACTGGCTAACACAAGGGCGCGGAATTGTGACCTTCTTTCAACTGATTACGGGCAATGTCGATGAGATTATTGGGCAGGGATTACGCGAACAAGCACATCAATCGATCCGCACCTACATCCAAGATAATCAGATGACGGCATTTGCCGAAGTGGAAGTTGTCTCTAATTTCAAGGACGGTGCGTTGGCAATTGCACAAGCACACGGTATTGGGGGTCTTGAATCGAACAGCGTCATGATGGGTTGGAGCCGCACAATGGGTGGTCGTGCCATGCAAATGAACCTAATGCGAAACCTAGTTGGCCTCAAAAAGTCCATTCTGTTCTTGCATCCCGATCTGAAACGTGGCTTTGGAGAGCGCAAGCTCATACAGGTCTGGTGGCAGGGCAAAGGTGGCAATGCCGACTTAATGTTGCTGTTGACGCATCTCATCAGTCAGCATCGTGACTGGCGCAATGCACAAGTGCAGCTTGTGACGGTTGTGGACGACGCAGAATTAATTGCGGAGCAAGTGACCAATATGGAGCAGATGCTCGACCTCGTGCGCGTTTCGGCCGAACCACGCATCCTCACCCGCGCATCCAAAACACAGCCGTTTCACGAGATCATTGCGAAAGAAGGACAGCGTGCTGATTTGACCTTATTGGGGATGCAATTGCCTAGCGAGGAAGCGGCTGAAACCTATTCAACTCGCCTACATAATCTCGTCGAAGCGGTTGGAACTGTTTTGCTCGTTCACAATGCACGCCCTGACGAGCAGTTGTTAGAGTAAAGGTTGCTCAAGTGTTGGTCAGCTATTGTACTGATGTGGTCACGAAGATCATAACTTTAGTTATAATGTAAACAGTATCATAGAACGGCTACAACCAGAGGAGTTGACCAATGCAGAAGAAGACGTTTCGTTATGCACTATTTGCGCTTGCTATCTTGTTTGTTGTGGGGATTCGCCTGACGATAGCGAATGAACGTGCACCGCTGTTTTCTGAGGTGGTGGGCAGATCGGCCGAAACCGCCTCGACGGAACGAATTATGCGAAGCCGCTTGGTTTCGGCCGATCTCACCCAACTCACCACCCGCAGTACCCTTCAAATCAACCTCTTTGATGATACGACATTCACCGCTGTCGCAACCAACATAGACAATTCGCAAACGGGACAACTCCTCTGGCTCGGCACAGTCGAGCGTGTCGCAGATAGCGATGTCGTCTTCACGATGCGAAACGGTGTGTTGGCGGGTCTGATCGACATAGGAACAGAACGCTATCGGCTACGCTGGTTTGAGGAAGGGGATATTTATCGCGTTGAACAGCTCGATTTGACATGGCAATGGCGCGAAGCCGAACCCATTTCTATTAACCTGCCACCAACGACACCCCCAGTCAATCGCGCAAACAGCGATGATGGCACGGTCATCGACATCTTGATCGCCTATACGGACGGCGCACGCCAATTCTACGGCAGCACGGCGGCGACATTGGCGGAACTCGATCTCGCCATCGCGGAAACCAACACCGCCTATCAAAATAGCCAGATCAACACCCAACTGCGGCTCGTTCACACCGTTGAGGTTGACTACTCCGCATCGAGCAGCATGAGTAATGATTTAGGTCACATCCAAAAGCCAGCTGATGGCGTGATGGATGAGTTGCACACCCTGCGCGATACGTATAACGCGGACTTGGTGCATTTGATCGTTGAGGAGGCGGATAGTGGACTGTGCGGTATCGCCTACTTGATGAGTACGTTGAGCGCGGGGTTTGAGGCGTGGGCGTTTGGCGTGACTCGCGCCGACTGCACAACAGGTCGCTATGTCCTCGCCCATGAAGTTGGTCACAACATGGGGTCGGAGCATGATCCCGCCAACGCACAGAACGACCCGCTGTACAACTACTCTTATGGGCATTGGGAGCCGGGATACAACTGGCGCACGCTGATGGCGTACAACTGCCCATCGAGTTGCCCTGTCGTGGGCTACTTTTCCGACCCCAATGTGTCGTATCAGGGCGCACCGACGGGAGTGGCGAATAGCCAAGACAATGCGCGGTCGATCCGCAGCGTGCTTTCTACAATGGCGAACTTTCGCGTGAGTGATGATACACCGCCCGATCCGTCGGGGACGGTGGTGGCGAGAGTACTCAGTTCGGCCGATGACGTAGAAGAACGCCTAGACACAGGTCATATCAATACCAGCAGCAGCGATCTCGAACTGATCGATGACAGCAGTTTGCGCGGTTTACAGACGGTCGGTATCCGTTTCCAAAACATCAAGTTGCCACAAGGCGCAACGATCACGAACGCTTATTTGCAATTCACAACCGATGAGGCGGACAGCGGCACGTCCCAACTAACGATTTACGGCGAAGATGTGGACAATGCGGCGGCATTCACGACGAGTGCGTACAACGTTTCGACGCGCAGCAAGACGAGCGCATCGGCCGATTGGGCACCCTCTGCATGGAATAGCGTTGGGCAGACGCACCAATCCACCAATCTAGCCGCCGTTGTACAGGAGATCGTCAACCGCAGCGGCTGGCAAAGCAGCAACAGCATGGCGTTTGTAATTACAGGCAGCGGTGAACGGACAGCGGAATCTTTTGATGGTAGCTCAGGCAACGCGCCTCTGCTCGTCATCGAATATGAATCCGACCCAACCCCAACTCCCAGCGGAACGCCACCAACCGCTACCCCCACGCCCGATTCCGGTGACGCGATCAACTTCGCCCTCATTGGTGATTTTGGCACAGATGATAGCAATGAGGCGGCAGTCGCCACGCTCGTCGCCAGTTGGAACCCCGAATTTATCGCCACGGTTGGAGATAACGTGTACGGTTCTCACACGTTTGATGAGACAGTTGGCAAATACTACTGCGATTTTGTGACGGACGTATCGCCCGACGACAGCCCCATCGCTTGCGACGGCGGCAACAGTCCCGTCAATCGCTTCTTCCCCGCCACTGGCAACCACGACTATGACGACGGCCCCACCGACGATTTCGCCGACTACCTCAGCTACTTCACGCTGCCCGGCGCAAACGTGCCGACGAGCGGCACGTCTAGCAGCGAGTTGTACTATGACGTGCGACAGGGAGCGGTGCATCTCTTCATCATCGACAGCGAGTCGATCAGCAACGCGGGTGGCACAAACAGCGCACCATACAACGAGCACCGCGCATGGCTGCAAGCCCAACTCGCCGCCTCGACGGCGCAATGGAAGCTCGTCATCGCGCACCATCCGCCCTATTCATCAGCACGGCACGGCTCGAATAGTTGGATGCAGTGGCCTTACGCCGCATGGGGTGCAGATGCCGTCATCGCTGGACACGACCACACGTATGAACGCATTGTGCGTGATGGTATCGTCTACTTTGTCAACGGCATGGGCGGGCGCGGTTTCTACGACTTTGAAACGGTCGTGACGGGCAGTGCCGTGCGCTACAACAGTCAGCATGGCGCAATGCGCGGTGCCGCCACCGAAAATGGGCTGCTGCTCGAATTTATCAACGTCAGCGGCGATGTGATCGACAGTTATCAGGTTGGAGATGCGCCCCCCACACCGACTCCCACGCCGACACTGCCCGCACCGTCATCTGACGTGATCGACGTGCGCGTTGCCAACGGCAACGATGACGTTGAGGAACGCGAAAGTGATGGCGACATGTATTTGACGAGTTCCGACTTGGAAATAGTCGATGACTCCGAATACTTTGGCGATCAGTCGGTTGGGCTACGCTTCCAAAATATCGGTGTGCCGCAGAACGCGACGATTGAGGCAGCGTATCTTGAATTTGTTGTAGAGGCGATTAATAATGGGCAGACGGATGTGCAGATTCGGGGAGAATCGGCCGATAATGCCCCCCCGTTCACCACTGCTGACTCCAATCTCTCCAATCGCACGACGACCAACACCGTCGTCAACTGGTCGATTCCCGCATGGGAGACGAAAGGGGTGCAGGTGCAGTCGCCAGAGTTGAAGACAGTTGTTCAGGAGATCGTCAATCGACCGAATTGGGCAGCTTACAACAACATGGTCTTTGTATTGACGGGGAGCGGGGAGCGTGCGGCCGAATCATATGAAGGCGCGTCCAGCCTCGCCCCGCTGCTCCACATCGAGTACACGACGGGCGAAGACCCCGTGCCGACAGTCACGCCCACGCCGCTCCCAACAACTGTGCCAACCGCCACGCCGACACCGCCCCCAGCCACCGCGCAAATCGTCGTCGGTGATTATCATGTCTCGGCCGGTGGACGTATCACTGTCTCCCTCGACGTGATTGATGTGTCGCCGCCCGGCATTGGGTCTGCCAATATCGACGTGGCATTTGACTCAACGGTGCTGTCGGTTGTGTCATGTTCGGCCGATCCCAACACCATCTTCGACATTCGCCTCTGCAACCCATCCAGCGACAAGGTGACGTTTGGCGTAACCGCCAACACAGGCACGCTGGGTGATGTCGTTCTCGGCGAAATCGTCTTTGATGCCATCGGCGCACTCGGTAGCAGTTCGCCGCTTACGCTCAACGTCACTACCTTTGCTGACACGGGAAGCAACTCGCTCGCTCACACCCTTGACGATGGCAACGCTGTCATCAGCTTGGCCGGTGATGTCAACTGTAGCGGCGCACGCGACCTAATCGACGCACAGCAAATTATGCAGTACGCTGTCGATTTGCGAGCCGCACACAATAGCTGCACGCTTCCCGCCGACACTATCTATCTACCACTGTGCGATGTCAACGTGGATCATGTCTGCGATGTTTTTGATGCGTTCTTGATCGCCCAATGCGCTATCGGCATTGACAACTCGCTCTGTCCCAGTACGCACACACGCGCCGTGCAGCCTCCCAGCGATGTGCCAACAACGATTGGAGTCGAGACGCAACAGATCACGGTTGGTGAAACTGCTACCTTCCCCGTTTCGGCCGTTGTTCCCACAATGGACAACTTATCGGCCGCAACCATCGCCATTTACTACGACCCCACCCTCGTCAGCGCAACTGACTGCCAAATCGACGGTAGTTTGATCGGCGCCTGCAACCCCGCTTATGACAACGATGGCTTCGCGCCCGACGTGCTGCTATTCAGCGTCATCGCGCCAATGGGTGCGACAGGGGCATTCGACTTAGCCGACATCACTCTGCGTGGTGAGGCCGTCGGCAACGGCACATTGACGATTGATGTGCGCTCCCTCCGCAACGCAGACGGTGAGGATTTACTCGTGACGACGCAAGACGGCTCGACGCAGGTGACGCAGGTTCCGCTGAGTGTTGGGTTGGTCGGGAGTTGGGTGGGTTTCGGCCGATATTGGCTGCCGCTTGCAATCCTCGTTGGCGTAATTCTCACGACTGCCGCGCTTTACCGGAATGATTCTTGAGGAGATTCCATTTTTTGAAAAAATGGAATCTCTTGTCTGTCGTAACTTTATCTGTCCCTTGTAACGTTGTACCTAAACACACAAAAAACCTTATGTCCAGAAAAAAACTCAATAGGCAAATTTTACTGCTCGCATTCATTGTAGGGGTATTCGTCGGATGCAACGATGCAGTCACAACAGAAGCAGTTGAAACACCGGTTGCTGAAATACCAGTGATTGAGACGAACACAATTGAATTGGTTGAAACTCCGTTAACTGAAACACCAACCATTATAGTGGTGACCATTGAAGAGACAGCCACACCGACCCCGACTGACACTGCCACACCCATCCCTGATCCCGTCGCAAAATGGCTTGAAGGCGTGCGGGCTGGTTCGATTGAAGCGGTTAACATAGATACACGTATTCATTGGGCGGTTGGTTATTTTCTTTACTATGGCACAGTGGAAGGGATAGGGATCGACAACCTCATCTACAATGCGCTTGAATCATATCGTCGGCTAGGCACGGGCGAAGTCACGCTGGAAACACAGTCGCGTGGGGACAAGAACCTGATGGCGATTGCAGACACGCTCAACTATTCGCCCACAGGCAGCTTGGTCGATCAAATCGGTCAGACAGCGCAAATTCGTGCAGAGATATTGGAACATGTCGTTGAAAGTCAGCACGAGCTGACACCAGAGGAAGCACTGGCATCTGGCAACGTCGTCGGCATGATTGCACCACCTGCCCCAAAGTCGAAGGGTGAGAAGTTTTTGGTGTATAAGCAGGTCTCGGCCGATGGAGAATTTGAATTCGTAGGCGTTGTCGTGTCGGTCGATACAGCAGGGCATGGCAATACAGGCAATAGTTATAGCGATGCGGATTGGGACAATCTGCGCTGGTTAGGGGATGCCACTGGGCCGTTTTGGACCAATTTACCCGTCAGTGCTGCAAGCGACCCAACAAACCTGCATGAGGCGAGGCTTGGCGTGTTGCTTATCAATGAAGTAGTATTTGAGGAGATTATCGCTGGTGAACGTGAATAAGAGTGAGCCACCGCGATGCGGTGGCTCAACAAATCATCATTTGTCAAATCTGGCGTTGTTCATGCCCGAACAGGTCGTCCCGGATGCGTTGGTTTATCAGGAATGATCCCAAATCCATCTCTATCAGCTTGCAGGATTTCCCACCCAAAAGGCTTGCCCACCGGCTCCATCAATGCCAGTTCTAAAACTTCGTCAACATGTGGGACTGGAACCAGCTTCAAATCAGCTCGCACTTGATCGGGCAGATCAGGAATATCACGTGCGTTGCCTTTTGGGAAGATCGCCGTCGAAATGCCAGCACGCAAGGCCGCAATTGTTTTTGCTTTGAGTCCACCAATCGGTAGCACTTTACCGCGCAACGTCACCTCGCCCGTCATTGCAATATCACGACGCACAGGGCGATTGGTGAACGCCGAAATGATCGCCGTTGTCAGCGCAATGCCCGCGCTCGGCCCGTCCTTTGGCTGTGCGCCCGCGGGGACGTGGATGTGGATGTTAACGCGGTCAAAGAGGTGTGGATTGATCTTATATTGTCGTGCATTGGCGCGTGCATAGGTCAGTGCCGTGTGTGCGGACTCCTTCATGACATCGCCCAATGAGCCAGTTAGTGAGAGTTTCCCATTCCCCTCGCTCAAACGCACCTCAATTGAAAGTGTGTCGCTGCTCGGCCCAACAACGGCTAACCCCGTTACAACGCCAACTTCATTTGCTTCTTCCGCCACGCCATATTGGAACCGCTCCATACCTAAATGTTCTTCGACATCGCTCGACGTGATCACAAATGGCTCGGATTCGCCACGCGCAATTCGCACAGCAACTTTGCGAACCAACGCACCAATTTGCCGCTCTAGCTGACGCACACCTGCTTCATAGGTGTAGTGACGAATCAATTTTCGCAGCGTCTCTTCCTCAAATTCGATATCGTAATCGGTGACACCGTGATCGCGCAACTGCTTGGGCAGCAGATATTGTTGCGCGATCTGCACCTTTTCGTCTTCGAGATAACCCGTCATCGTGATCGTTTCCATGCGATCAAAGAGCGGGGCGGGGATGGTGCTGATCTCGTTTGAGGTAGTGATAAAGATAACTTGGCTGAGATCAAAGGGGAGTTCGAGATAGTGGTCGGTGAATTCGCTATTTTGTTGTGGATCGAGAACTTCGAGTAGCGCAGAGCTTGGGTCACCGCGCCAATCGCTGCCCACTTTGTCGATTTCATCCAGCACAATCACAGGATTGCGCGTTTGAACATCGCGCAATGCACGTAAAATTCGGCCGGGCAACGCCCCAATATACGTCCGCCGATGACCGCGAATTTCCGCCTCATCACGCACACCACCAAGACTAATCCGCGCCATTTCACGCCCCATCGCACGTGCAACCGATTGGGCAATGCTCGTCTTACCGACACCGGGCGGGCCGTTTAGGTTGATAATCGCGCCGCGCATGTTGGAGCCAGCCAACTTGCGGACGGCGACGTATTCGACAATACGCTCCTTGACATCAACCAAGCCATAATGATCTTCATCTAGCACTGCACAGACGTGATCTACGTCGAGATTATCCTCCGACAGTTTGCTCCACGGCAGTTCGGTCAGCCATTCGAGATAGGTGCGGATGATGGCAGAATCGGCCGATTGGTCTCCCTGTCTTTCCAACCGTTCTGTCTCTTTTAAGGCACGTTTTTGCGCCGCTTCGGGCATTTTGGCTTCTAAAATTTTACGCCGCATTTCGTCAAGCACCGATTCGGTATCGTCGCCTAACTCCTTGCGAATGACTTTCATCTGCTCGCGCAACAAATAGTCACGTTGCGCCTTTTCCGCGCTTTCGCGGGCATCGCTCTGGATTTGTGTGCGGATTTCTGCTATCTCAAGCTCTTGCTCAAGATAGCGCACGACGCGCATCAGGCGGTCTTCTCCGTCCACCTTCTTGAGCAGCTCGATCTCCAAATCGAGCGGCATGTTGAGCAGCCCGGCCATGTAGTCGGCGAGCCGCCCAGCTGTTGGTTTAGCCCGCAGATTGGCAAGCACTTGGCGATTGACCTCACCGAGCATGTGGGCATATTCTTCGAGTAGGGCGATTGAGTGCGCCATCAGCTTTGTCGGCCGACCGTCACTCGCCTCCCCCATTTCGACATAGCGCGTCACGAGATAAGGCAACTCTTTGACGACCCCCGTAAAGCGCACGCGACGCTTTAGCTCGACCAACATCTGCACGCCTTCCTGTGGCGCACGCATTAAGTCGCGCACTGTTGCCAGAATGCCAACAGGGGCGAGGTCGTCCGTTTTTGGATTTTCGACTTCGGGGTCAAACTGAACAAGGATAAGAATGTCACTGTTATGGTCGTAAGCAGACTGTGCGGCTTTGAGTGATCGTTTTCGGCCGATTGCAATCGTCGTCACGCCCCCTGGAAACACGGCTCCTCCGCGTAAGGGAACAGCAGGAACAGTTCGGCTGGCAGTTATATTCACGGGCTAATTACTCCCTATAATGTCGTGGTTCAAGGGACAATGATACCGTTCATTGCCCGTGTCTTCAATGGTCTGAGTAGTAATTAAACTAATTTCCCATTACTCATTTGGTAACACCCGCGCCAATGCTTCTGCCCATAGGTAGTTCAAAAGCAGTTGCCCAGCTTCGTTATGATGCAGTCCATCATCGCCTAACCAAGTGCCGCCCTCTGCTTCGATATTGCGGCGGAAGGGAGTGTAAAAATCAGGACCCGGTATCAGTCGATAACGAGCATTGATCAAATCTATCTCGCGCAAGATGTGTTTTTTCGTTGCAAGTGAGCTGTACTCATCGCGTGCCTCGTCAATGTCGGGCAGACGGGCGAGCATCGGCGCACGCTCAAGGTCAATCAAGAGGCTCACGGTATTGCCGAGACGTGCGCCAAAGTCACCGAGCGCGGTTCCCGTTTGTGTGATTGTCTCGGCCGACCCCAAGCTGTCATTAGAGCCAAGCGCAATGCCCCAATAGCGCAGCCGTGCCTGATTCTCATCAATTGACAGCGCGTCGAAAATGTCTGAATCATCTCTTTTCAAATCGAGCAACCCTTCCGAATTTTTGCCGATCACGCCAAACACGGTCGTCAAGATGTCATCCTCACTCTCGCGTAACGTCTTTAGCTGATTTGCAAAGCCATCTTTGCCCATCAGCTCAAAGGCAACGGTCGTCAGCGAGTCGCCGTACAAACCAAATGAGTAGGGCTTGCCATTCCCATTGCCCTGTGCTTCAAAGAGCCGAATTTCTCGCAAGGCAAAGTCGCGGCCGACTTCATCGCTGTGGTCGGTAATGCCATCTGTCACATAAAAACGGAGCCATCTGTAGCCGTTGTCGCCTGACACTTCAAAACGATGGGTGCGCGTGCTGCGCTGGTTGTCACGTGTTCGAAAGACCGTTTGCCAATCGCCGTCAAGCCCATCGGTTGAATCGGCCGACACCTGAATCTCATAGTCACGCGGCGAGCTATCATGGAAACTCTCCTCATCTAAACGAGGATACCAGTCTCCGTTGGTGTAGAACTGGAAAATGTACATGCCTTCTAAAACATCACCTGTATCAATGGCGATGATAGCCGCTTCTTCTAGGTCGGAATCGGCCGTAAATGTTGCCGCGCCGCTCCCAACAATACCGTTAAACCCGCACTGGAAATCGGTCAAAAATTCTTCGGGCTTTATTGTGCGGTTGCTGGGCTGCTCGTTGCAATATGAGATTTCCAGATTTTGTAAGACAGCCGGTTTGCCAGCCAGAACGTTTTTATAGGTTGGCGCAGGTGCAGCTAAAAACTGTGGGTCGATGCTGTAGACGATAAATGGCGCATAGCCAATTTCATCTTTGTCATTGATGACGAGTAGTTCACCGCTGCCATCTTCGACCTCCGGAATGGTGGCGCGAATGAACGTGTCCGTCCATTCATTGATCTCCGCCTCGGCCCCCAGAATAGTGACGGTGCCACGTGCGTTGCCGAACTCCTCACCAAATATCCCAATCTCATAGCCGCTGACTCCCGATTGATTGGCAATCTCAATTTTGACATTGCTTTCTGGAAATGGGGTTGGTGTCAGCGTAGGCGTTGGCACCATGGTTGGTTCAGTCGTCATGTCGGCCGTGTCAGAAATCACCTCGGTTGGTGTCATCGTCGGCACGACCGTTGGGATGTCAATCGTTGGCGCACGGGTTGGGACGAGGGTAGGCAAAGCTGTTGGAGCCGTTTGAAAGATGGAAGAGATTGTTGGGACATTCTCTCGTTGTGGAGGCGGGTTGCTTCCCTGCGTCGTCAGCGACAGGATGCTACAGCTTGTCAAAATTGCAAAGCAGCCGAACAGTAGCAATCGGCCGAGATATTTTCCTATACTCATGGCTTACTTCCTCTAAAAATGAAACATCACCCACTACTATAAGGTTCATGGCTGACGATGCGGCTTACAACGTCAGACCTGTTTCAAAAAGGAAGCGATCCGCTTCGTAAGGTAAAATCGGCCGAAATCTTACGAAAACAGTTTCTTCCGTCCAAAAGTTCACGTTCAATTTACCCTATATTCACGCATTACCCTTGACAACTGTAAAATAGACGCTTGTAAACGGCCGTCGCACTTCTTATAATGCACGCTATCAATACGATTGCGAGAGCAGCAATCCCTCGTTAGCAAGTTGAGCGGTGAGCCATATTTTGTCGGACTACACAAAATATCTCAATGACCTAACCTGAAAAAATGGCTAACCGAAGTGCCGAAATTTATAGTAGTAAGGAGTTTGTGATGCAACAGACTATTTTAGTTGTCGATGACGATGATCTCGTTGCGCTGACCGTTCAGCGTGCATTGAAAAAATTTGGATACCATGTATTAGTTGCCAATAGTGGTCGTGACGGCATTCAGACCGCTCGCCGTTACCGCCCCGATTTGATTGTGCTAGATGTAATCATGCCCGGCATCACGGGATATCAGGTATGTCGTGAGGTTCGCAACGACCCACTTTTAGAAGATACGCCGATTCTTTTCCTGACGGCAAAGGCCGAAGATGATGACAAAATTGAAGGGTTGATGGCTGGCGCGGATGACTATCTCACCAAGCCCTTTAATATGGAAGAGCTGCACCTGCGCGTGCGAGCAATTTTGCGCCGCATGACTCGCAATGAGGAAGTGAACTTTGCAGTTAATCCAAATGAGGTCGCTGTTGGTGAGGTCGTCCTTGATACACGTACCTTCCAGATCACAACCGCCAATGGGGTTGCATTGTTGACAAATGTTCAATTTGATTTGCTTTATCATCTCATGATCAACGCCGGTCAAATTTTCACAACGCAGCAGCTTCTTCAGGACGTGTGGAACTATCCTCCCAACACGGGCAGCCCAGAGTTAGTGCGGGCACATATTCGCAACCTGCGCGAGAAAATCGAGCCAACCCCCAGCAAACCACAGTATGTGCGAACCATTCAAGGGCATGGCTATACCTTCGCTGTCCCAGAGCCTGCGCTCGCTCCCGCCTAGTTTTAGTCAACCGTAAACGGTGAGCAGTAAACAGTGAGCAATAGAGAGTCTGAATCTTTGTGATTTTGCATAAGCAGGGGCGGTTTGCGAACCGCCCTTGTTAAATACAACCTTCATTCCTAAATCCCAAAACACCTAGATTCTCCTCTGTTTATGTTTTGCAGTTTCTCTGTTCACTTCCTTGCCAATGCAGAATTTTGCAGCTACTCCAGTCGTACAACAGTTGATGCACCACAACGGCGCACAGCCGCATATCCTTGTCGTTGATGATGAGCCACTCATCGCACAGTCAATCGCTGACTTATTATCGTTAGCGGGCATTTATCGCGTTTCGATTGCAAATGGCGGACATGATGCGCTTAAGCAGCTTGAGGAGTCACTTTATCAAGCAGAGGCAGCGATTGACGTTGTGCTGCTTGATATAACCATGCCAATGGTGACCGGGCTTGACGTGCTTAGATGGGTTCGCGGCAATGAGCGGCTCGCAAGTTTGCGTGTCATTATGCTCACAGGTGTTGATGATAAACGTGATGTTATTGCCACACTTCAGAAAGGGGCTGATGACTACATTACAAAGCCTTATCATCCGCAAGAGTTAAAGGCGCGGATTCAAACAGCGTTACGCACTCAGCAGCTTGAAAGAAACTTAGCACGCCAGCAGCGACAGTTGGCCAATCTAAACACGATCACTAATGAGATCGCGCGTGCGCGTGACCTAAACGAACTGCTCGTTGCCAGCGTTAAGGGTCTGCAAGAGTTGCTCAATGCCGAGATGACCGCCATTTATCTGCCCAATGAGACGCGCAAATGGCTGGGGTGCAAATATCTCGCCACAAATATCAATAATGGGATTACCAAGCGCGACTTCCCTACTGTGCCAATTGGACAGGGGGTCGTCGGCCGAGCCTACACCGACCGTCGCACCCACATCGCAGAAAGCACCATCGACGATACCCGTTTTGACAAACGCTTCGATGCCCCTGCGGGCTATGACGTGCGTTCGATTATCGCCGCACCCATCTATCTGCGCGGACACCCCTTCGGTGTGCTGGTTGCCATCAACAAGCAGGAATCAACGTTTGCAACGGCCGATGGCGATCTGTTTGCATCACTGGCCGGGACGATGAGTCAAGGGGTGGACAACTGGTTCTATCTCAAAAATTTAGAGCGTGGTAAAGAGGAAATTCAGGAAAGCCACAACACGCTTCAGGCGATCATTGACGGCATTTTGCACCCGATCTACACGATTGACAGCGATTGGAAGGTCGTTTCGATCAATGCGACACAGCGCAAACGGATGTCGGCCGAGACGGGCAAAATCTCAGGCCGTCGCTGTTATGAGCTGTTTTTCCAGCGTCAAACGCCTTGCGACCACTGTCGTGCGGCAAAGCTGCAACAGGGCGGCGAGGTTGTTCACTGGACGGTACGCTGGGTGGGCGATGACTATTTGCCACGTGAGTGGGATGTAAATGCCTATTCGCTGCCGGGGACGAGTAAGAAGGCGGCCGATGCAGTCATCGTTTGGCAAGACCGCACCGAGGAGCGGCGGCTCGAAAATTCGCTGCATCAGGCAGCCAAGCTGTCTGCAATTGGGCAGTTAGCGGCCGGTGTCGCGCATGAAATCAACAACCCGCTGACCGTCATCAAGACGGGGGCTGAGATGTTGCAGGATACCATTTCAGTCGAGTCAGAAGATTACGAGCTGGTCGAGTGGATTGCCAACGCCAGTGACCGCGCCACAAAAGTGGTGCGCGGGCTGCTCGATTTTGCGCGGCAAAGTCGCTACGAATTCGAGTATGGCAGCATCACGCGCTCGCTCGAAGCGGCGATTGACCTCGTGGCTTATCAGCTTCGCAAAACGGAGATCGAGATTACAGAAGAGTTTGAACCTGATCTCCCCGACATCGTTGCCAGTTGGGAACATCTCAAATCAGTTTGGGTCAATATGCTGATGAATGCGCGAGATGCCCTAGAAACACGCGAAGATGGGCGCAAAATCACGCTCGTTGTGCGTTCTGCGCCAACGGGTGACCATGCTCAGGTGTTGATCCGTGACAATGGCTCTGGGATGACGGAAGAACAGATGGCGCGTATCTTTGTGCCATTTTTCACGACAAAAGACCCAGGTAAAGGTACAGGGCTTGGTTTGGCGACCTGTCACCGCATCATTGATCGGCATGGGGGCGAGATCACTGTCAGTAGCAAGAGAGGTGAAGGCACGACGTTCATCATTCGACTGCCATTGAGTGAGACGATGCACGCACCGCTGAAGCGTATTTCGGCCGAGTACGATACAAATCTCGAGTAAATTATGCTGCGCGACGAACGAGCTTCTTATCAGGAAGCTCGTTCGTTACAGACAGCACCTCAATTAAAAATCTCCCACACCCCGACAAAAACTGTATAATCGCTGCGATTTCGTCTCATAGTCGAGAGCATATTGAAAAATGTGCAAATATGTGCTAATATGCACGCATGTACACTACTGGAGAATTTGCAAAGCTGTTGGGA
>CAYMGE010000072.1:0-34069 GCA_964389925.1 uncultured Ardenticatenaceae bacterium | reverse complement strand
ACTGCAACAATTCCCGAAACATGTTTTCAAAAGTAAATGAAACACACCCAATTCTAAAGTTTGCGGACAGCAGTGTAGACGATTTAGATTACGATGGACGTAACATTTACCGTTTGATCAGTTTGGCCTACAATAGTCAGCGTTGAGCGGAGTTCAGTCTGCTCCCTAGCGAACGAAAAAGACTCATCTGATGACAAAACTTTTGCTGATTGAAGACGACCCGGCCGTTGCCAGCAGCTTGCGTGATGGCCTGATGCAGGAAGGGTACGATGTAGAGTGGCACAACACGGGTGCGGCAGGGTTAGCCGCAGCGCGTCAAGATGCGCCCAACCTATTCATTCTCGATGTGCGCCTGCCTGACACAACCGGCTTTGATGTGTGTCGCAAGCTGCGAAGTGCAGGGATGAAACAGCCTATTTTGATGTTGACGGCACGGCGCGATGAGCTGGACAAAGTGTTGGGGTTAGAGATGGGTGCGGATGACTACATGACAAAGCCGTATAGCTTGCGCGAGTTGGTGGCGCGGGTGCGTGCCAATTTGCGGCGTGCGTATGGCGAACTGGCGAGTGGCGAAAGTCATTTGCTGCATGTGGCTGATTTGGTGGTGGATATGGAATCGGCCGAAATTCGCCGAGCAAAGCGACCGCTTAATTTGACACCAACTGAATACCGCCTCTTTGTTCATCTCGCTCGTCATGCGGGACAAGCTCTTTCGCGTCAACAACTGCTCACCGCTGTCTGGGGGGATGTGCATGGGATCGAGAGCGAGCGCACCGTCAACGTGCATATCCGCCGTTTGCGTGAGAAAGTCGAGCCAGAACCGAGCGCACCGACGATCATCTTGACCGTGCCGGGCATTGGCTATCGGCTAGTTGGGTAACAGTTGGCAACTTTTTGATTTTTCGTACAATCATCCGCTATGCAATTAACCAACCGAATTGTCTTTTTTGATGTAGAAACGAGTGGGGTCAGCTCAACAAAACATGAAATTATCCAACTGGCGGCCGTCCGCGTCAATCCGACGTTTTCCGGCTATCGCACCTTTGAGGTCAAGCTGCAATTTGATCATGAGAAGGCGGATGCAGAAGCATTAGAGATGAATTCGTATAATGCGGAGATATGGGAGCAGGAGGCGGTTTCTCCGCGTGAGGCGGCCGAAAAATTTGCGCGGTTTTTGAACGAATCGGCCGATGTCACCAAAGTCTCCAAGCGTACAGGCCGCGAATACAAAGTCGCCCAACTCGCTGCCCATAATGCACGCTTTGACCGTGATTTTATCTTCGCGCTTTACAAAAGGCTCGACATCTATCTGCCAGCCAACTGGCACGTTATCGACACCATCCAGCTTGCTCTCATCCATGGCAACATAACAAATAACCAGCCAGCTTCTTTCTCACTCAGCAAGCTGTGTGAGTTCTATGACCTTCCGCTCGACAATGCCCACGACGCGCTAGGTGACGTGATTGCAACGGCACGACTAGCACGGCGTTTGTTGAGTGATCTAGCCACATAAGCTGTGCAGGGTCTATTCTTGATAATGGCTGCGCTTACCCGACATAACATTGTAAATGTGTGTCCCAATTTCTCCATTAACTTTGACAGTAAAGGCGAGATGCTGGTCATCGAGCCAGAGTGGCTCGCTTGTGTTGAGACCAAGGTGCGTTTGTTTTGTGCCATCGGCCGAAAATATCCACACACCTCGCTCACTCGGCAAGTCGCTCACGATGTGAATAACAAGCCAACTGCCGTCTGGGCTAAAGGACATATCGCCAAACCCACCAGCAATCGTTGCATCTGAGGTCATGAGCAAGATTTCCGCCGGGCTGTCTCGATCAAACATGACCCACTCAATACCACCATTTCCATTTTCATCCGCTTGGGCCGTAATTGCGAATGCGATCTGAGAGCCATCGGCCGAAATCGCGCCCATCAGCTTGTTGTCATCCTCTGCCAAAATCGTCACTTCCCCATCACGCCAAATTTTTGGCACACCGCTTGCGACAAACAAAACGGAGCCGTCAGCCGTCACGGCTGGATTTGTAAACAGATACTGTTCCGCTTCTAAGATAGTCAACTCATCCGTTGTTGTGTTGAGCAGGGCGAGATGACCACGATTTGGGCTTTCATCCTCTGTTCCATCGTGAAAGCCAAGCAGCACACGCTCATCATCGAGCCAAGGAAACGATGCGTAGACGACTTGGGTCGTTTCAGGCAGTGAAATCGGCCGAGTCTCCCCCGCCTCAATCGTATAAAGTGACAGATTGGAACCACTTTCAAGCGGCTCTGGATGTTTGACAACAACCAGCGTTCCACTGGGATTGATGTTCAAAAAAATTTGGGAATCTTCCTCTGAATTAAACTGCGCTTGCAGGGTTGATTGCAGTTCTTTGCGTTCTTGTTCGGCCGAGAGAACAGCCTGTTGTTCTGAGGATAGTTCCGCAACGGGATAGTTCGGCACATTTGCAAAGTTGTTAAACGAAACAATCATTCCCTGCCAGCGCAATTCATCTGCTATGCGTGTGAAATACAGGGCGGCCTGCCCCGTTTGGTCATCCCCCCACCCCTTGCTCATAAAAACGAGGTCGGTGAGATTATCAGTCGGATTCAGCGAGGCTAGGTCGATGCGCGGTGGGAGAAAGGCGAAGGGATCGGCCGAGACGTTCAACTCTCGCACCCCATAACTGTCCGCCAAATACGTTGTCAATTCATACGGCAGCCCCGCATCCAGCGTTCCCGTCATCACATCCACGCCATAGATGCCATAAAAAAACGGCTCCGTCGCCAACGCCATCAATCCCTCAACATCTCGGCGATTCAGACCCGCGACTACCTGAGCAAGCACCTGTTGCTCAGGTGGCACAGTGGGAGATGGCGTGGGGGAAATTGTGGGAATAATAGCTGTCGTTGGGGATGGACGCACAGTCGCCGTAAGACGTGTCGTTGCCGTCGGTGTACTGACAGAAGCAGGCGTTGAGGTTGCATCGGCCGTTGTCTCTGCACAACCTATCATCAGCAAAATCAGAAATGCCACAAACCAAATTCTCATAATTACTCCACATTATCAATCAGCGAACGCATTGTATTCTGCTTTGTTCGCAAGACGTACATTTCCACTCATTTCCAACGTAGGATGCAGGGTTTTTACCCAAAAATCGAGATTAATTAATCAGAACACAATTTTGGGTGCGGAATTTGGGTTTTATGGCTGACATTTCTTGGCAGGCAAAAGTTTTGGGGCAATGGTAAACGGTAATCGGTATTCGGTATTGACCTGTGGTAGAACGCACACCGAATACCGACTTACCGAATACCAAACACCCGATTACTTTTGATTAAGTACTTATCGCACCACCGTTTCTACACTGTGCCAAATCGAATGTGTTTACATTGAAAAATAGTCTGTAATCACACCCATCCCAAATCGCAAAATCGTGTTATAATTTGCTCCGTCAAACAATAAAATTTTTTGAAGTCAAGACGCTTCAGAAACGCAGCTTTGCGTTTTTGAAGCGTCTTTTCGTTTTGGAGAGAAAAGATGAAAAAGTTGAAACCTATTTTGATTATTGCCTTTGTATTTGCGTTTCTTAGCCATGAGCGCGTGTTTGCCCAAGAAATTACAACCGACCAACTCGCCCTCCAGCTCGACCTGATTTGGCTGTTTATCGGTTCATTCCTCGTCTTCTTCATGCAAGCAGGGTTTGCAATGTTGACGGCTGGCTTTACCCGTGCCAAAAATTCGGCCAACCTGCTGATGAAGAATTTGATGGATTTTTCTTTTGGTGCGCTGCTCTTTTTTATCATTGGCTACGGGCTGATGTATGGCAATTCGGTCGGGGGCTTCATCGGCGGGAGCAATTTCTTCCTGAGTAATGAGATGATTTCGGCCGATGGCGCACGGGGCTGGGTCGATTTTCTGTTCCAGTTGATGTTTGCTGCCGCTGCTGCAACGATTGTGGCGGGTGCAGTTGCCGAACGGCTCAAATTCAGCACCTATATTATCTATAGCTGCATTATGACCGCCCTCATCTATCCGATCTCTGGTCACTGGCACTGGGGCGGTGGTTGGCTCGCACAGTTGGGCTTTGTCGATTTTGCTGGCTCAACGATTGTTCATGCCGTCGGTGGCTGGGCATCACTGATCGCCGCCTATCTGCTCGGCCCGCGCATCGGTAAATACAACGCCGACGGAAGTAGCAACACGATTCCCGGTCACAGTCTCACGCTTGCAGCCCTCGGCGCATTTATCCTGTGGGTCGGCTGGTTCGGATTTAATGCGGGCAGCACGCTTTCGGGGATGAACTCAGGCTTGGCCTATATCGCCGTTGTCACCACGCTTTCTGGGGCATCGGGCGCAGTTTCGGCCTTGATCGTCAACTGGTTCAAAACGGGACACCCCTCAACCGAGATGGCACTCAACGGCGCATTGGCGGGGCTTGTCGCTATCACAGCCGGCACAGCAAACGTCACCCCCGTCGGCGGCATCGTCATTGGCATGATTGGCGGTGTGATTCTGGTCTACGGCCTCGATTTTGTTGACAAGACGCTCAAAGTCGATGATCCTGTCGGTGCGGTTGCCGTACATGGCTTTAACGGTGTGTGGGGAACGGTCGCCATCGGGCTGTTTGCCGCACCCTCAGCGGGCATTCTGACCGAGATGGGCGATGTTGCGGGGCTATTTTACGGTGGTGGCTTCGCGCAACTGGGCATCCAGCTACTCGGCACAGTCGTCGTCTCTTTATGGGCAGTTGTGACGATGGGCGCACTGTTCTACATCTTGCGTGAGACAGTTGGCATTCGCGTCTCGGTTGCCGAGGAAACAGAAGGTTTGGACATCTCCGAGCATGGAACCATCAGCTATCCAGAATTTGGTGGCTCACTGTCTGGCGACATTGATCTGTCGGCCACAGGAGATTAGGCCATGCGAATCGTTCCAAACAGTGCGGCAAACCAACCGTACACAGTTCACTTTGACATGTCGTTCGACGTATTGCCACCCAATAATCAGTTTGAAGTTCCCATTTATCGTGGTGAACGGAAAAAATTTCAGGGGAACATCGCTGGCTTTCGCGCTGAAGCAGATACGGTCGAAGAGGTCGCCAAATTGATGCACTGGCTGCTCGTCAACGTCATCAACATGGCACGCACGCCAACCTATGTCTTTGTGGCGCGGACTTCCAAGCGTGTTTACCCCGTTTACACATTGGGTGATGAGGTGTTTGTGACCACGCCGGGAGGCCCTACGTTTCGGCACGTTGAGTTGGCGAAGGCACGCGAGTATCTGGGCAACTATTTGAACGAAATTGGGGAGATTGGTGAGGCTGGGGTTGAAACGTTGCATGTGCGTGGCGTGCATCGGACAACGTTGGCGTTGGTTCGGCCGATTTTCTATCTCAAAAAACGCATTGCTGGTCAAACTGACTTCTGGGCGCCCGTCTTTCCAAGTCGTTCTGGTGAATCAATTTACACTTATGCCGCCAGCGAGCGGCGCGAACAACCCGTCACGACGGGGATGGAAGTCCTCAACCTGACCTACATCGTTGCCAGTGGGCTGATGGCAAACCAGCGGCTTTCCGAGCGGTTCCATCTGCGCCCTGACCGCCTGTTGCCTACGTGGTGGCAGCGACTTGAAGCCCATTCCGAACGGCTGCCGCAGGTGATTCGCGTTGATCAGAATGTTGATCCCAATCTGCCAAATGAGCTTGCGCTCTATCAAATCCCCTATCTCACCTTCGCCCTCGATCCACGTCGTCACGAAAATCGGCCGAGTCTCTATCTCGGTGAAAGCGTGGAAGAGATTCGGTCGCATATCGCACAAGATTATTTGCGGAAGGGGTTGATTGAATCGGCCGATGTCGTGCGGGTTGTCTAGGTTTGAGGAAAAAGCCAGATTTGGTTTTCTGAGACGTTTCTCCCTATGCTTGGAACGAGTTTGGAACGATAGTGCGCGATAGTGTCCCTGTAACGATGAATTGAGACAGAGATATAGGGAGACAACCTGATGACACCCGAACAAAAACAACACGTCCGCGAAACATTCAACATGGTTGCGCCGATTGCGCCACAGGCGGCTACGCTTTTCTATAATCGCCTCTTTGAAATTGCGCCACAGACACGTCCGCTTTTTCAGCACAGCATAGGCGAGCAGGGCAAAAAGTTGATGCAAACGCTCGGCGTTGCGGTGGTGCATCTCGATAAGCTCGACGAGATTGTGCCGACGTTGCAGCAACTCGGCCGTCGTCATGTGCGCTACGGCGTGCGTGCGGAGCATTACGGCGTGGTGGGTGAGGCGTTACTGTGGACGCTCGATCAAGGGCTGGGTGCGGCGTTCACGCCAGAGGTTGAACAGGCGTGGGCGACCGTTTACACGCTGATTGCCGACACGATGAAACAGGCCGCTTATGCCGCTGAGATGGCTTGACCAAAACGATGAACAAGATAACGGACGGAATTTGGACGTTTACAAGGCTGCGCGTCGGGCGTGTCTATCTAGTTGAAGAAGAGGATGGCTACACGCTGATTGATGCGAGTTTGCCGAATGCTGGCGCGACGATTTTGGCGGAAATGGCGGCAGTGGGGCTAGCTCATGAGCGGCTCAAGCGGATCGTGATTACGCACGCGCACCCCGATCATGTCGGCGCGATTCCCGCGCTCAAGGCAGCGACGGGCGCAGAGGTCATTGTGCCAGCGGGTGAACGGGCGGCGTTCGACGGCGAGATACCGATTCCGAGTGCGTCGGGCTGGTTGAAGCCGCCCAAGACGATTTTGAAAGGGATGCGGGCAGCGCGTACTATTGTAGATGGTGATGTGGTTGGGTCGCTGCAAGCGGTTGCCACAGCGGGACATGCGCCGGGGCATCTATCGTATTGGCATTCTGAAAAGCGGGTTTTGTTCACGGGGGACGTTATTTTTCATGTGCGGAAGATGCGACTGCCGTATAAGCCGCTGACGGTGGATATGGATGAGAATGTGCGGTCAATCGGCCGATTAGCCCATTTCAATCCCACCATCATCTGCTTCGGACACGGCGCACCCATCACGGAAAACGCCACCCAACAATTACGAACATTTGCCCAAAAAGTTGGCGCGATTGAAACGGGGAATGATGTTACACATCAAGGATTTCAACTACACAGATGACCACTACGCCGCGTTGGTGGCGATTAACGACCCGATTTGGCCTGAACGGCCGCTGACGGTGGCAGATTTTGAGCATGAAGATAAGGGGCGCGGCGTTGATGCGGAGAAATACGCGCAACGCTGGCTGGCGGAAATGGGCGGGCAGATTGTCGGTCACGCCCATGCCATGCACGAATGGCAGCGCACGGATGTGAATCGCTACATGATTTTGGTCGAGGTGTTGCCGGAAGCGCGGCAACAGGGTGTGGGCAGCGCGTTGCTTGCGGCGATTGAAAGGGGATTGGCGAAGAATACACCATACGAGTTGGTGACAGATACGATGGAAGATCGCGTGGAGGCAATTGGATGGTTAGAGCGGCGTGCATTCAAGCAGATGCAGCGTGAGCCAATGTCAGCGTTGGATGTGCAGACGTTCGATGCGAGGCGATTTAGCGGAGCGGTTGAGAAAACCACCGCACATAACATCACGATCCAAACACTAAGCGAACTGGCTCAAACCGACCCACACTACAAGCACAAGCTGTTCGATTTGGTCTGGGCGATCATCACGGATGTGCCGGGTTCCAACGCCGATAAACGCGAAAGACCATCCTATGAGTATCTCGAACAGCAGTTGATGGGGGATCCGACGTTTACGCCTGATGCGTGGTTTGTGGCGGTCGAGCGGCCGAGCAATCAGTTTGTCGGCTCGTGTAATGTTCATCCAAAGTCGCTGGATGGCCATTGGAATAATGGGCTAACAGGCGTATTGCGGAGTCATCGCCGCAAGGGAATTGCCACGACGCTCAAGCTGGCTTCCATCGCGCATGTCAAGGCAACCGGTGGGGTTGAGATCAGCACAAGTAATGAGGAAAACAACCCAATGTACGATCTCAATAGGGCGTTGGGATTTGAGCCGCGACCTGCGATTTTGATCTTTGAGCGAACATAGTTAGCCTTCGACTTTGCGAGGTAAATGCACGCCATTGACCAAACCAATGCCCAATAAAATCAGCACCATTGCGACGACTGTTTGCCAAGCTAACGTCTCACCCAAAGCAAACACACCAACCAATACACCGACAATCGGGATCAAATAGACAGACATTGCGCCGACCGATGCGCCCATGCGGTCGATCAGGAAGTAGTAAACTAGCACTGCTCCCACTGTGATCGGCCATGCGAGAGCGATCATGCCGATAATGGTACTGCTGTCTGGTTGCAACGTCCATGGGCGGTCGATGAGCAGGAAAAGAGGGAACATCGTCAGTGAGGAGGTAATGTATTGTGAGACGGTGAGCGTGAGGATCGCGTCAATGATCGAGCTGTGGTTCGATTGCGCTAGGACACGTCGTGAGTAAACGGCCGCCATCGCATAAGAAATTGTGCCAACGATGATAGCGAGCTGGCTGATAAAATTTCGGCCGACTCCACCCAATGTTGCGGGGCCAATGAGGATGACCACACCAAGGAAACCCGTCAAGATGCCGGCAATTTTCGGCCGATTTAGAACCTCATCCCCCAACCCAACCGCAATCAACAATGTAAACAGCGGCATCAGTGAAGTCAAAATCGTTGCCAAGCTGCTCGCCAATGTCAATTGCGCCCATGTTATCAGCAAAAACGGAATCGTGTTATTTAATGCGCCCAGCACGATAAACGGCCACCACTCTGTTCGCGTTTGCGGTAATCTACCACCTCGCCACCAGAGCGCAAGCCCCAGCGGTGCAATAGCCAGAAATGACCGCGATAGTACAATCGTCACAGGGGGAACGGTTTCTAACAGTACTTCATTGACGCTAAAGGAAACCCCCCATAACGTTCCCGGCACAAATAACAGCAGTATCATCCAATTGCGTTTCATGCGCGAATAGTAGCGTAATGAGTGGTGGACGACGATAGATTGCACGAAAAAACGTGACACCGCCGACCATCTCTGCAAAGAACGTCATCTTGTTGAATATTTCATCGACAAGCTCAACTCTTTTCGCTGTGTTCTCTCCGATAATGAGCAAAAAAAAGTTCGGCCGAATGATTGTCATTCGGCCGAACTTTCATCATCCTAAAACAGCCATAAGTCTACTTCTTTTCCTTCCCATCACATGGGTCTTTCTTACTAGTGAATAGTATAGCCACAGCTTTGATGAGTTGAACTGTTTCATGGACATCGTTGATCGTTTCGTTCAAGGCTTCTATCGGATTTGGATTGATCGGGAGCAGGTCTTGTATCTCTTCTGGCAAGAATGAATCCGATAGGTCAAGGTCAATTGGATTGATCAAAGGTTTGTCAAGAACGTCTAGTTGCTCCTTTATTTTCTCTTTTACAGCATCTTCAAGTTCTTCCTTTAGTTTCTCTTTCAACTTTTCCTTTAGTTTCTTTTTTGCTTTTTTCAGACCAATCTTTATTAGAGGTCTAACGACAGGAACACCTGAACGCCCATCAGGGTCGATGTGATCAACGGGCGCGTTTTCGACATAGCGATAGAGATTCGCGTCACCAGCCTCAAAGCTAATCGGGTCGGGGGAGAGGAATCGGCCGACTGTCCCATCGTAATACCGCGCCCGATAGTAGTGCAGCCCCGTCACGGGATCGAGGTCACGTCCCGTGAAGCCAAACAGGTGGTCGAGCGACCCGCTGGTAATGTTGCCAAAGCTGTCGAAAGCGCGATGTCCAACCGATGCACCGCTGCTGTCGAGCAGGTCGCGTGCCGTGTTTTGCTGGTCGGCGAGGGGATAGAGAACGGAGGTGGCGCGATCGGCCGAAATCTGCTCATCGACCAACACCTCGTCGATAAACACGCCGTGCAGATAGCGATTTGTCAACTCGCCATTGCCGTCAAAGACGAGATAAGTCAACCCATCGTAGACCCCAAACTGCTGGGTTAGTCCCGTGCTGTCACTGCGGCCGATGCGCTCATCGAAGACGTTGTAGGTGTAATCGACGCTTGCCAAAACGGCACCGCCCTCATCTTTGTTGATCACGCGGGTCAGGCGATTGCGATAATCCCATTCGTACTCAGCCGTGAAACCAGTCTCTAAGTGAAGGCGCTCTGTGCGATTGCCTTCCGCATCGTAACTGTAGCTAAATGCGCCATCGTTCAACAGTTGATTGTCCTCGCCTGTGACGTAGCCAGTCGTCGTGCGGTTGCCATTTGCATCGTAGCTGTAGCTCTCATTCGCTTGGAAGTCGTGAGCGACCGCAACAAGCTGGTCAACACCATCATACGTGTAATCGCTTGTGCCATCGGCCGAAACCATCTGCATCAAGCGATCCAGCTCATCATAGGTAAAGGCGTAGTTGATCGCGGCTGCGTTGGCGGGATTGTGAACGATACTCGTTAGCAAATTGGTCGCGTTATAACCGTAACTCGATTGAACGACCGACTGTGTGCCGGCTAAATCGGCAAAGCGAGTTTGCTGGGTCAGACGACTTGCCGCATCGTACTGCATGTCGATCCGTTTTTCGGCGACGTTTGTGCCAGATTGGGTGCGTTGAATCGGCCGATTCAACCCATCAAACAGCGTGTTCGTCTGTGCCACAAGCTGCCCGTCGATCTGCTCTGTCAGTCGCGTCACGTTGCCAACCGCGTCGTACTGCTGGGAGAAGCCCAAAACGGCGACTTGGCGTGTGGGTAGCTGTTGCGTGCGATTGATCACGCGCCCTACCGCATCATACGCCATTGTATAGTTGGCAAACGGATCGCTGGCATTGGTCAGTTGACCGGCAACATCGTAGCTGTAGGTAGCGGCAAAGCTATCTCCGACCCATGTTTCGGTCAGTCGGCGGTTGAGCGCGTCGTAACTGTAGGTGCGTGTTCGGCTGTTCCTGTCTGTCATCTGCAACAGGTTGCCGACTGCATCGTAGCCAAATGTGCGACTATCACCGAGTTGGTTCGTCTCACTCGCCACGCGATCCAGCACATCATAAGTGTAAGTCGTCGTGTTGTTCACGGGATCGGTCAACGTCAGCAGATTGTCGACGAGATCGTAGGTGAAGGTCGTCGTTTCGTTCTGTGGACTGGTCGTCTGCACGACGCGATCCAGTGTGTCATAGACGGACGTCGATGTGCCTGTCAGCGCGTCGGTGCTGCTGATTTGGTTGCCAACGCCATCATAAGTGAACGTCGTCGCATGGTTGCGTGGATCGATCTGTTGGATCAGCCGATCGGCCGAATCGTAGCTCAAGCGCGTCGTCTGCCCAATTTCATCGACCAATGTGGTCACGTTGCCATTCGCGTCGTACTGCACCGTTGCAACCCCATTGAGCGCATCAATCGTCTCGATAGGGCGATTCAACCCATCATAACGCAATGTTGTGACGCGGCCGAGCCCGTCTGTCTCAATCACTGGGTTGTCGTTGTCATCATAGGCGGTCTGCACCGTTGCGCCGCCAGCATCGGTGATGCTTGTTTGGCGATCAAACACGTCGTAGCCAAATTGGGTCAGTCGGTTTAGCTCGTCGCTCATCGTCGCCAGATTGTCGCGGGAATCGTAAGTGTAAATGATCGCTTGATTGAGCGCGTCGGTGTTGCTGATGAGGCGATCTCGTTCATCGTAGGCAAAGGTGGTTGTGCGACCGAGTTCATCTGTTTTGGTGGTGAGATTATCGGCCGAATCATACCCAAACGCCATTGTCTGGTTGAGCGGGTCGATTTGCGCGATTAGGCGGCCGAACGGATCGTATTGAAACTGTGTCACACGCCCCAACGCATTCGTGGTCGCCGTGAGCTTGCCATCTAAATCATAAGCAAATTGAGTTGTCGCATTGAGACCACCACAATCTTGGGTTTCCGAGATCAAGCGATTTAGTTCATCATAATCGAGACAGGTCACGATTCCGTTCGCATCTGTCTCAGTCAGCAGATTGTCGTTGAGGTCGTAGGTTCTCAGATCGGTCAGATTCAGGCCTGCGGGGTCGAGTGTCGCGCTTGTCAAACGATTCAACCCGTCGTAGCTCAACTGCGTTGTGATACCGCGTCCATCCGTTTGGCTGACCAGTCGTCCATCCGCATCATAGGCAAATTGGGTCGCGTTCCCCTCACTGTCAGTCATGCTGACGAGCTGATTGTTTGCATCATATGCCAGCGTCGTGACGTTGCCGTTGCCATCCTGCAAAAATGTCAACTGACGATTGGTGTCATACCCAAAGCGCGTGATGATTTGTTGCCCCTCACCACTTTGTGCTTGTGCCAATAGTTGGTTGACGCTGTTGTAGGTAAAGTTGGTCGTGATCGGCCGACCGTTGACATCCTCAATCCACTCAATCAAATTGCCCTCATTGTCATAGGCAAATTGATCGGTGCTGTTGAGCGGATCAACGCTCGTCGTCAGACGATTCTGGGCATCATAGGTCAGTTGGGATGTACGAACACCGCGTGCTGTGCCGTCAAACGGTTGGTCGATCACCGTCGCATTGCCCGCCGCATCGAAGTCGCGCAGCGTCGTCGTGCGTGCCAATACGCCATCGCAATCTTCAATGATCTGTGTCAACAGACCCGGAACAGGGGTGACACCCGCTTGGAAAAGTGGGTTTGCGCCATCGCTGGCCTCATCTGGGCTGCCACTGGTGTAGACGTTGCACGTTTTTGTGCCACGCCGATCAACCTGCTCGACGAGCTGGCCTTGAGCGTTGTAGCTGAATGTCTCGATGGGGTTGTCCGTGCCACCTGCTGGCACTGTGACCGTTGGGTGGGTTGTCTGTACGAGCAAGCCCGCCTCGCCGAAGCCCGCTTCGTAGTCATAGAGATAGGTCGTGACGTTGCCGTTCGCATCTGTTTCGGTCTTAATTTGATTGAAGCGACTTTCATAGGTGAACGATACGACCCGTGTGAGACCCACGCCGCCAGCGCACGCCGCCTCGTCCATCTCAGTCTGTGTCACAATATTGTCATTCTCGTCGTAGGTGAAGGTCGTGCAGTTGCCGAGCGGGGTCGTCGTTTTGAGAACGCGATCCCGTTCGTCGCGCTCGATTTGTGTCAACTGACCGAGTGGATCAATTCGGCCGATTGCCGCCCCAAACTCATTCGTCGTGATCACAAATTGGCGACCGTTACTCGTCTGTATGCTGTCGATGTTGTCCGACTTTTGCAGTGGAGGATTTGGGGCTTGCGGTGAGCCATTGCCCAATCCATTCACGACGGGCGCACTGTCACTGGGCGCAAACTCATGCACTTCCTGCTCGACACGGAATTCGCCCGTTGTGGGGTCAAACACCTCGCGCGGTGACAGAAGCGAGCGGGTCATGCGGCCGACTGCGTCAAATTCATACGTCGTCGTATTGCCGCGTGCATCCGTCTTGTGTGTCATGTTGTGCTGCTCGCCATAGGCAAACGTCATCGGCGCGTCGATTCCCGGCTCTTGCAGCTCGGTCAGATCGCCGTTTTTGTCGATGCCGAGCGTCGTCACACGACCTGCGGGATCCGTGATCCGCAATCCGTCAACGGTAATCCCTGATCGGTTTACGGATGACTGACGACGGATTACATCATAATCAAATGTCCAAACCCAGTCCGCCTCCGCTCGTCCGTTCGCCACAAACGCCTTCGTCGCCAACGACCCATCTGCGTTGTAGGTGTAGCGCGTCTCGTTGCCAACCGCATCACGAGTAACGGTGTGGCGACCGTCGCTGTTAAATTCAACGACAGAGCCATCTGGGTAGTGACGTGCGAAGCCAGCCGCCGCGACATCAAAAACGAGCAGTGTCGTGTCGAATGACGTGCGGTTGGTGGCGACTGTGCTATCCAAATCGAGATCGGTCAAGAATGGCTCAAATAGAACATCGTCGTCCACGCGATCACCCAAGCCGTCTGGATTTGCGTCGGCATTAAACGGCCCTGTGGGATCGCCCCAATGGTTGAAGCGTGCGTCGAGTGTTGCTTTTGGGCTCAATCTGTTGTCGAGCGCAACATCGTTGCCGCTGAACTGGTTTGCCAACACCTCAAGTTGAGCGGGGGGTCTGCCGCCGACAAAGATGCCCGTTGTATTGTTAGTGAGCGTGCTGTTTCGCAACGTCAATTCGCTTTTATTCGTGTTGATGCCAGTAATCGCATCTCTGATTTCGACAAAGCGCATGTCGGCCGTCGCGCCGTTTATCAAACTCAATCCGTCCCACTGCCGTTTATTGCCCGTGATGTCGCGGAAGATGATGGGACTTTCGGCCGAACCATGCGCCACCAAATTTCCACCGTCAATGCGGATGAAGCTGCGACCACGACCGTCGATAAACGTCAACCCTGCCGCAATCGTCAGATCACCTCTAAAGGTCACATCGCGGTCAAATTCGTAGGTGGCGATGTTGCCGAGCGGCTCAATCGTCACATCTTCAGTGACGGTACGATCTTTGAGTAAAATGCGCCCTTCCTGCCCCGTCACAAACGTGTTGAGCGACGAAACACCCGCCAGATCAGCGGTCGTCGCGCCGATGGGATAGACGCTGTTGGCGAGCGTAGTGTTCTGCACAACTACGTCGCTGCCACTGCTGCCGCTGACGATGTTGAGTGCAAAATCGGTGTCGCCTACGCCGTTGTTGCTCAGGAGCGACTGGTCGATAAACGCCGTGCTGTCAATGATGGCGATTTGGCTGGTGTTACCGATGTTGCGTGCCGAGAGTGATTCACTTGTCACAAAGCGCAGATCGCCATCGTGGACGACTAGATTTGCCAGCACGTTGCTGACGCTGAGGCGGCCGCCAAAGCGGATGGAGGTAAATTCGAGATCGGCCGAACCATTTTCAACCAACATGCCACGCCAGTCACCGGGCGTGTCGTCATCGGCCGATGTGAAGACGACGGGATTTTCGGCCGAACCGCGTGCCACCAAATTACCGTTGACCGTAAACTGCGTCGAATCATCCAACGCCACAAACATCACGCCCTCGCCAACGGTCATCGTCGTTCCCGCTGCGATGATGATGTCATCATCATAGGCGTAGCTCTCAAAGCGATCTCGCGTTAAGGTGATGTCTTGGCTCAATGTCCCACCCGCCACAAAGACGCTTGGTTTGCCGAGCGTCATCGCTGGTGCAGTGACAAGCGTATCCATGTCGAGTGCAAGCGGGAATCTGTGGCTATTCGTAATCGTGACATTGCTCGCTGCCACTGTCGTTTGGTCACCAAATAGTGCAACCGAGGCAACTTCATCACGGGTACCACCACCACAGTCATCAAACGTTGTGCCTGTCAGCGTCACGGCACTATTTTCAACGTAGAGACAACCATCTCTTGTCGCCGCACCGTTTAGGTGGTCGATCATGACGCTGTTGCTCATCACGAGCGTGCTGCCAATCACGCCTAACGCCGCTCTGCGGTTGCCAACGGTCGCTTTGCCACCTTCTCGGATGGTTGTGTGGAGCAGTTCGGCCGATCCGCCATTCTGCACAACGATACCACCCCAGCGTCGATCATCGGCCGTGAACGTCACGCCACTGCCGCTCGTCCCTTCCGCGAGCAGCTTGCCCTCGACAAATATATTGTCGCCGACTGTTGAAGTCGCATCGACGCGCACCTCAACCCCTGCCTCAACCGTCAGCGTTGCGCCTGCCTGAATCGTGATGTCATTCTCAACGATGTACGGGCTGTTCGCCAATGTCCAAACGGTGTCCGTGATGATGTCATCTGTCACAATTGTGTTTGCGGGAACGCGGGTTTCGGCCGAACGGTCGCTGATGTCGGCTGACCGCTCGCTATCCAGTGGAATGCTGAATGCTGAATGCTGAACGGTGAATGGTGAACGGGCGGCCAGTGTGCGGACGACGGGGGGTTCATCTGCGAGCAGGTCGAAGCGTGGGAAGAAGTATTCGGTTGAGATGTGGTTGCCATCGTCGATCAGGATGCTGCCATCTTCTTGGGTCAAGAGGCGTTGAACATCGGCAACTTGCCAACCATGACCGAAGGGGTGCGTCGTATCACCGTCGATCAGAACGCTGCCCGTCACGATTTGTTCGACAGTTGAGTTGGTGAACACGCCCGTCGGTTGCGAGAAGTCGGGTGGGTTGCCGAACCGGTTGCCGACTGTGCGGAAAAATTGGGCGCGGAAGGGGATCTGCACCTTGAGATCGTAGTTATACACGCCGGGTGGCACACGTTGACCGCGTGCGTCACGACCATCCCAGAAGAAGCGGAATCGGCCGATCTCCCCATCCGTTTCAATCTCATCCAGCGCAAACGAAAACTGTGTCGTTTTAATCCCTTCAATAAACAGTTCCGCTTGCAGGACATCCCCCAGCCCACCAAAACCGTCTTCGACCAAGATATCCATTGCGATCTCGACATCGATCACGGCGGTCGGGTTGGCGCGGGTTGAATCGTACAACATCGTCACGCCCATCGGCTCATCCAACACATTGACTGTTGGCAATGAGAAATCTTGTTGGAGCGCACCCGTCGCCAAAATGACCGCACTGGAACATTCATTTGCTTCGCAGTTTTGCCCGTCTTTCTTCACTTTATCTTTCGATGTCCCTGTGACGGGTGCTGTGGTCACTGGAAAGTTAATGTCATGATTTGAGAAGTGCGTCACGTTTGCGACGACCCATTCCCCAGAATCGCTGACCGTTGCCGTGCCTTCATGTTCCCACACCTGCAAAACTTGGTTCCAGTAGCCAACTGGAATGGTTGTGCCGGGCGCAAAGTTGCGGTCATTTTTGAGGCGCACCGTGATCGGCTGTGTGAAGGTGATTTCAGACGCACCGCTCAAGTTAAACGCATACGTTTCGCCCGTGCCGGGTGGCAGGTCGCCCGATGGCAGATACTGCACTTGGTCAAACTGCGTGGCGCGAATGTCGAGGTCTTCGCCAGCGGGAATTGCGCCAGCGGGGATGTCGAGTTCCATCTGCCCATCATTGCTGGCATGTTCACAACCCGTTTCATCACATGGCGTGATCGTCTCATCCATTGGGGTCAGATAAATCGCCGTTGTCGGCGTGTTCTGCTCTAGTACCACGTCGGTTAACCGTTGGCTATAGGTGAACCCATCTTTCCAAACGCGCACTGAATAGGTGCCTGTTTCCGTGACGGGGAAGGCGAAAAATCCAGCGGGGCCAGTGACGACTGTGCCGAGAACGTCATTGCTAAATTCGACGGGGGCGCGGGATGCGGCCGCAGGAAGGCCGTAGTCGGGTTGATTGGTGCGGCTGCGTGCGTTGCTGACGGCGGCAAGATCGGCTTGCCGTGCCTCTCGTGCCACGCGCAAGTTCTCAAGGTCGATCTTTTCCAGTGTGACCATCGCACCCGCCAGCCCCGTGCAGTTGATCGGGTCATATTCCTGTTCTCCGCCACATGTCCGGGAATCCCAGACGATGCCGCTGACATAACCTGCGCCGTCTACGATGGTTGGCGGCGTGATGCTGTTTGCATCATTTGGCACGTAAAATGTCGTGATGTGCTGACCGCTAATGCCGTTTGTATCGGCGATGGAAACGGTCATTGTGTATCTGCGTTGTTGGGTCAGTTCGGCCGAAAGCACCCCCGTCGCCCCCTCTGCCCCAATCGTCAACTGATTCGTGATGTCGGTCACACTGCCATTTTGTCCTGTCACCGTCACTTGCAACGTGTTGGGATCGGGTTGCGCGACGAGATCGGTGTAGGAGATGTCAACGGCTGGCTGTGTCGTGTAGACTGCTTGTCGATTGGCGGGCTGATTGACAGTGATGAAGGGGGCTTCCCGATCCACCGTGATCAGGCGCGTTTGGCCTGTCGTTTGTCCGATCTCGTCGACGGCCGAGACTTGGATCGGCAGTTGACCGTCAGTCGTCGGGATCGTTGCGCTAAATGTGCCAGCGTCGAGCGTCGCCGCTACCCCATTGACAAACAGTTGTGGCACGGCATGTTTGTCGCTGTACGTGCCACTGACGGTGACTGACTCGGTTGTGATCACCGCGCCAGCAGGTGGAGCCGTGATCGTCACTTCTGGCGGCTCGATGTCATACTCATTGCCGATGGCTGCGAGGTCGAGAACGTCGATGGCGTTGTCGGCGTTGTGGTCAAAATCGGCATTGAAGCACGCATCGCCGTTGTTGCAGTTCCATGCGGTGGCGATGTGATTGAGGTCGTTGACATCGACGCGCTGATCGCCGTTGAGATCGGCCGAATAGTTGCTCAAAGGAGAACGTGCGCTGCTTTCTCGCTGATTGCGCGATTGTGTTGCCGTTTGTTCAGAATAGACGGTCGCGGCTTGAAGCAACTGTGGTGTGAAAGTTTGCATCAGAAGCGAGAGAATGAGGAAAAGATGGATGTAGGTTTGGAAAGTGCTGAGGGTTTTTCGGCCGAAAAATCGTCGTACCCCAACCGTCACAACGACGAGGGCAATCATTGCCGCCAAGAGCCACAAGATGGTTGGCAGTTGTGTTTCGGCCGAAAGCAGCCCAACTGCCGTTGGGGTCCCCTCTATCACGGTGACTGTGCCATCTACCGTCGCCATCGCAATCGCGACAGGTGGTCGCGCATCGTCGGCCCCTTGCGCCGCACCCAAATCGAGTGAACTATCGCCAACGCCAACGGCTTCAAATGTCAAGGTAAACAGTGTGCCATCCGCCGTCACACCTGCTGCATTACCACTGGTGGCACAGGTGACTTTGACGGTATCGGCCGCAACAATCGCATGAGGGGGGCAAACCGCCCTACGCCCCGTCGCTTTAAGCCCCGCACCCGCCGACACACTGCGAAACTGGATCACATCATCGTCAAATGAGATGGTAAACTCCGCCCCTGACACGGGAGCCGTCGCGCCGCTGAGGTCAACATTGACGGAAAACACGTCACCGACAAAGCGGTTTTGGGCGGGTGATATAGCGGATAGGGTGGTTGATTCGGCCGAAACCCGATTCCACAAAATCGTTGTAACGAGTAGGGAAAAAAGTGTAAACAGTGTAAAACGACGCATCTAGGTCTCCTATTAGTTTGGTAATTCGGTTTGGGAAACGATGAATGCAAAAGCAGCATCCAGCGACACAAATCCAACCCGTTGCCCCGTGTTTGCTTCCGTCACGCTGATGCGGATCGATTGTGGCTTTTCGGCCGAAGGCTGAAGCCACAGACGGATCACAAATGAGTTGAGTAGGACGGGTTGGGTATCTGTGTTCATCCTCGTACTATAAGGAGGGGGTGTGATTTAGGTGTGAATTAAACACCTATTAGATTCTGCTGACATTTCACACAAGAGGCAAAAATTCTCGCAGATTTCGCGTTCCTTCTCTCACATGTCAGGGAAAACCAACGTAATGGACACTTTTGTAAACTGCCATGGCACAAAAGCAACGCCACATTCAATTACCGCCCTTGTAGACGAGAGGAGCATCAAACGCTTGCCAAACGCTCAAACTTAGCATACGATATGATTGTGAAATTTTGAACAAACGCTATCGTTACTGTGCGTTTGCCTTTCAGTATCGTTTTTGGCATGACGCACATCAAAGAGGTACGTCATGTCTTTTGCCAACACAACCGAAACAATCCCACAAACAGAACCAATCGATCCCCCGCGTCGCACAGATGGTCGTTTTCTGACGGGCGACTTTACCACCTTTCAGAAAGATCGCGTCAACTACTTTCTCGACACGGGCAAGGTCGCGCCGATGACGCGCTTTCGCATGATATGGGTCGATAACTTGCTCGTCACGGATGCGGATTTCGCACAGGAGATTTTGCAAAAACGCTATCGCAACTACGTTAAAGAACCGCGCATGATGAAGATTTTTGAAACAGGCTCTGACAAGGTACTGTTCACGACGGACGGCGATGAGTGGATGTGGCGTAGGCGGCTGATGCAGCCCGCTTTTCACCGCAAGCAGATCGCGCAATTTTGTGACGCGATTGTGGCAGAGTCGGAGAAGGCGCTGGCGACATGGCAAGATGGCGCAACAATTGATGTGGATGAGGCGATGAAGATGGTCACGATGATGATCATCGGCCGCACCATGTTCAACGTCGATATGGCGGGGGATTCGGCCGATTTACACCACGCATATCGCACAATTGGCAAATTTATCATCGACCGAATCGCAACGCCCGTGCCGCTGCCGATGTGGTTGCCAACACAGACGAACCGCGAATTTTGGCAGGTGAACAACACGATTCGCACTGCGTTGACGACGATTATGGAAGACCGGCGCAAGAGCAGCGAGCCGCACAACGACCTGCTCGACATGCTGTTGTCCATGATAGATGTGGCGGGTGGATTCACGCAAAATCAAATGATCTACGAGATGTCGAGCATCGTCTTTGCCGGTCATGAAACGACGGCCACAACGTTGACGTGGCTAATCTATGCGCTTTCGCAACATCCTGAAATTGAACAAAAACTGCTGACTGAGCTTGACACCGTTTTAGAAGGTCGCTCCCCCACGATGGCAGACCTTGCCAACCTGCCCTATTTGAATCAGGTCATCAACGAGACGCTACGCATGTACCCAGCGGCACGGGCAACATCGCGTTGTGCAGTTGAGGCAGACGTGATTGGTGGCTACAACATTCGCAAAGGGGAGGTCGTCTACATCAACATCGAGGGGATTCATCGTGATGAACGCTACTGGGATAATCCAGAGATGTTTGACCCAGAGCGTTTTTCGGCCGAGCGCAGCGCAGGCCGTCACAAGTGGGCATTTATTCCCTTCCTTAACGGGCCGCGCAAGTGCATTGGCGAGCCACTCTCACGTGTCGAAATGCAGCTCATTCTGGCAACCATCCTGCAACAGTTTCGCTTTCGTTTACCGGAAGGGGCAATTGTCGAGAAGGAGGCGGGTTTTGTGTTGCAACCAAAGGGCGGGCTGCCGATGATACTTGAGGCACGTTAGCAAGAAAATAGCTACATCATACTGGCATAAATAGCTTCAATCCGCGCCATCGTCTGTTGCAGCCCAAATTGTTGATTGAACTGTCGCGCTTGTGCTTGTAGGAGGGATTGGCGTGCCGTTTTATCTGTCAATAGGTGGATGGCGGCATAAGCAAGGGCGGGCGCATCCTGAGGGGCGGCGGTTAGCTCTGATGGCACAAGTTCGGGGATGAGGCCAACCCGTGTGCCAATGACGGGGCAGCCGTGCGCGATCGCTTCGAGCAGCACCATCGCTTGGCTCTCGTGGCGGGACGTAAGGATCAGGAGATCGGCCGCCCCATACACCATCCCCATCTCTGCATGGTCAACATGCCCCAAAAACGTGACCTTGCTTGTCAAATTCAACGCGGCTGTCAATTGAATCAGTTGAGCCTGTTGGGGACCTGTCCCGGCGATGGTTAGATGGGTTTGGGGGATGGCGGCCGATAGCTTCGCAAACGCCCTCAACAATGTCACCTGATCTTTGACCGGCGTGAGTGCGCCGACGTGCAGAATTGATGTGCCAGTTCGCGCCTTATCGAGCTGCTCAGAAAGCTCGTTCGACAGCACACCTTGTGACCAGCGCACGATATTTACCGATGGCACAATCATCCGCGCAATGTTGGCGACAAAGTCGCTGCCAGCGGTGACCACGTCGGCATGTTTGAGCGCATAACGGCTGAGTTGACGATTGATGCGGCTGCGTGCGCCACCGTAGGCAATGTCGGGCAGGTTCACGAGTTCACCACCAAAGACGGAAGCGACGACGGGAACGCGCAGAAATTTTCCCGCGAGGGCGGCGAGAAATGAGGGTTCATCGGCCCAAAAACCGTGTAGTAGATCGAAGGGGGCTGCTTGTTGGATGAGACGGAGGGTGCGGAGATAGAGGGGAAATCGGCCGAGGCCACCCACAACCCCACCGCCTAACGCGATCACCTTCACCCCATCGACAAAATAGGTTCCACACAAATTGGGATGACGCAGTGTAAAAATCGTCACCTCATGCCGCTGTGCCAATTCACGCACGAAGTGGCGCAAAACAGGGATTGCCCAATCCTGCTCATCGCGGCTGTAGCCCGGTGTGATAATTCCAATTCGCATTACAAAAGGGGGAGGGTAATTATGTCAGTCGTACACTAATCGCCTGTTTCGCACGGCTCAGGAAAGAATGCTAATTGCCACTCTGTCAGCGTCACGTCATGCGTCCGTAGCTGCGTTGCCAGTTCAACACCGACATAGCGATAGTGCCACGGCTCATAATAAAACTGCGTGATCTCCGTCGCTTCTCGTGGATAGCTCAATGTAAAGCCAAAACGATGGGCGTTTTCCAGCAGCCAAGCTCCTTCGGCCGTTTGATAAAAATAGGTGTGGAACTCATTGTCTAGTTCAGGTGAGCCAAAATCAACCGTTGTGCCAAGCTGATGTTCACTTGCGCCGGGGGGTGCGCTCAACAGACTGGCGCGATCCGGGTGGGCTGCCATCCACTTGCGCCATGCCGCCAACTGCTGGTCATAGCTGCGATAGCCAGAAATAATAGTCGGCTTTAATTCGGCCGCTGTCATCTCCGCCAGCATTTCGACCAATGGCTGCACAACGGGTTCACGAACAAAAGTATCAAACCCCAACAAGACAGTGACATCAAAGTGGTCGCTCAACGGAACTAAATCGGCCGGCTCATACTCACGACTAAGGCGATAATCACGAGTCACAAACGTGAGCAGGTGATCATTTGGAATACGTTCAGTGCAGAGTGGAATTGACGTTGGCGAAGGAATCGGGGAAGGCGTAAAAGTCGGGGTTGCTGTCGGTGTCTGCGTATTTGTGGCGGTAGCAGTCGGGGTTGGCGACGGCGTATTTGTTGGTGTGTTTGTGCTGGTCGGTGTATCTGTCAGCGTTGGGACGAGTGTATCTGTCGGCGTGGGTGTATAAGTCGCTGTGTTTATCGCTGTTGGCAGAGCGGTTGCCAAAACTGTCGCCGTTTGGGTTGCGGCAACAGCAATCCCCAACGGTGATTGAGCGGGGTATGTGGGTGTGATGCACGCCGTCAAGAGTAGAAGCACGCCAATGAGATAGAGCCAACGCATGGGTAAATTATGGGACGAGTGGCAGAAACCTTCCACTTCTTCCCATAACCTTTATGGTTTCTTCACCGTCTAATTTTCATATGAGACATTTGCAACCATACATAATTCTCATGTGTCGCTATTATCCTGTCTGCATCAGGATCAAGGCGTTATCATCATTGAGACGGAGAAAGCAAATGTGTGTAGAAGGTGCAAGAGGCGCGATTACGTCAGCTGTGGCGGAGTGGGAGGGTGTAACCGTTCAACCTCATCGTTATGGGGGAACCGAATTTGTGATTGGGCGACGTGAGATTGGACATATTCACGGTAATCATCTCGTCGATATTCCTTTTCCCAAAGCTGTGCGTGATCACATTGTGAGAGAGGGACGTGCAGATGCACATCATATTTTGGATAAGAGCGGATGGGTTTCATTGTGGCTTGATGAACCAGTTGATATTGAAGAAGCAATTGATTTACTGCGCGAGTCTTATGAGATCGTTATCAATCAGCATCGTAGACGACACCGCCGCCAACCAGCTGTAATTGAACTATAGAGATAGTTAAAAAGTGGTCATAGGTGAACAAGCGTGGTCATGCTGCAAAAAAGAAGGGTCGCGCAAAAGAGCAGAGAACACGAGGCGCAAAGAAGCAGAGGGTGACAGGTTGTCGCTCGATGTGGCTTGTGGTGGGAGCAAATTGACAAAGACAGAGGACGTTTTATAATCACCAAAGACGGATAATATGTGGCAATCTGCAAGGTAGCAGTATAATGACGGCAAGAAAGCAGATTTGCCGCGAAACCCTCACCCCCAACCTCCGTCTCCCGTGCAAAGGATATTGCGTGAGGGTGAGGGTTTCTTTACAACAAAGGACACCTCATGCAAGTCACATTTCACGGAGCCGCACGCACAGTCACTGGATCGCAACATCTCATCGAAGTCAACGGAACAAAAATACTGCTCGACTGCGGCCTGTTTCAGGGCGGCCGCAAAGAGACATTCACACGCAACAGAGAACTGCCGTTTGACGCAAGCGAGATCGACGTGATGGTGTTGTCTCATGCTCATATCGATCACTGTGGGAACATTCCCAATCTGGTCAAGAGCGGCTTTCGTGGTGATATTGTTTGCACCTATGCGACTCGTGACCTGTGTGCGATTATGCTGCGGGACAGCGCGAAAATTCAGGAGTACGACGTTGCGTATCTCAACCGTAAGCGGCGCAAGCGCGGTGAAGAGTTGCTTGAGCCGATCTACACGCAGGAGGATGCGCTAGAGTCGATGAAGTACTTTTTGGGAATTGCTTACGAGCGTGAGCGCAGAATTGCGCCGGGTGTCTGGCTCACGTTCTATGATGCAGGGCATATTTTGGGATCAGCAATTGTCGTGCTGGATATTGAGGATGAGAGTGGAAAAAAGGCGCGGCGGGTCGTCTTTTCGGGGGACATCGGCCGACCCAATCGCCCCATCCTGCGCGACCCCACCATCATCGACAACACCGATATTCTCATCATCGAAAGCACCTATGGCAACCGCGACCACAAGCACGATGCGGTTAGTGATGCTGAACTACGCGACGCAATTAACTCAACGGCTTCACGCAACGGGAAATTGATTGTGCCAGCGTTTGCCGTCGGCCGGACGCAAGAACTCGTCTATCGCATCCATCGCCTCATCGAGGCGCAAGAGATTCCCAATCACATCCCAATCTATGTCGATAGCCCGCTCGCCATCAATGCGACCGACGTGTACCGTTTGCATCCCGAAGGCTACGATGAAGAACTGTTTCAGTTTATGCTCAACGTGCGTGGCAATGATCCGTTTGGCTTCGACCGCATCACCTACACGCGCTCGGTTGAACAGTCCAAATCGCTCAACTTTATCGACGGGTCAGCCATCATCATTAGCGCAAGCGGGATGGCGGAAAGTGGGCGCATTTTGCACCATCTCAAAAATAATATCGAAGACCCGCGCAATACGATTTTGATTGTGGGTTGGACGGCGTATCACACACTCGGCCGACGCATCGCCCAACGCCAGCCAAAAGTCAAAATTTTTGGCGAGCCTTACCGCCTGCGTGCAAATGTTAAAACGATCAACGGCTTTTCCGCCCACGCAGACCGCGGCGAACTACTCGACTGGATTAGCGGTTTCAACAAACCGCCACAACAGACCTATATTGTGCATGGAGACGAACAAGTGTCGCTCGACTTTGCCGAGACGCTGCGGAGTCGGAATCTATCATCAGATGTGCATGTGCCACATTTACATCAGTCATTCAACGTTTGAGCGCGACAATGACACCACTTGAAAATTTCCGTCAGCAAATCGACCAATTTTTCGCCACCAGTGGCGACTCACCGCTTGAACCAACTCAACAACGCGAATTTACAGGATTGAACTACTATCCTGAAACGGGCAAATTTATTTTTGAGATGGAGATGGAGCGGCCGATAGATGATGCGCCCTTTGTCGCACCCACTTCGGCGGGAGATGAAGTGCGCTTTGAACGCATTGGGCAGTTCAAGTTTGAAGTAGATGGAGAGATAGTTTCGCTCGTTGTGTTGGGATCGGGGCAAGGGGATTTGTTCATTCCGTTTCGAGACGCAACGAGTGGCAAAGAAACGTATGGCGCAGGTCGCTATTTGGACGATCATCGTCATGGCGTGACTCGCTTGGGTGGCAAACGCTATCGGCTCGACTTCAACTTTGCATACAATCCGTTTTGTGCTTACCAAAGCGGGTATAGTTGTCCGTTGCCGCCTCCTGAGAATTGGTTGTCGGTTGCGATTGAGGCGGGTGAGAAGGATTATCCATAGTCGGCCGAATCACCTCTTTACGCTTCAAAAGTCGGGACAATTCGCCAAAATGAGAGAATATGATGTATTAATGAAGTGCTTGCTCATCCAGCGATTCGTCGTCGGTGATGTAGCTGGCTGCAAACGGGTTGCCGCTTGCTTGCGCGTCTGGAGACGGGTCACCATCCCAGCCAAACATTCGGCCGAGAACGACCCGCAGCTTAAACAAAAAGCCGACTGCGCCCCCCTCCTGAATCTTGGACAGACCGCCAAATATGACATCGCGTACCAGTTCAATCGGCTGATCGGCCGTCAGTTCAACGGGCAGTTGCCATGCGTCTTCGACCTCAAAATCGGCTAGCCGCTCATGCACTAGCCAAGATGGTTGCGCGAACTGACTGGCATCAACTCGCGCTTTGTGTCGTAACAGCATAGATTTTTCCTACGGAAGCGTCAACCGAGGCGGCAGTAGCACCACACTGAACCGCCGCTCTTTCTTGAGAGTGGCGGTTCTATTGCCCCAGATAACTGGTCGATGATCTATAGTTACTGTCACCATCAATCGAAAAATCAGGCTGCAATCGATCAACATTGCGGTCAGAGAAATGTGATTCGTTTATACCGCTGGTTACTTCCTGTTTTGATCTGCTTTGGTTTCCTCACTGTTCGCTGCGCTGAACCGCCCGCGGAGAGTGAGCTTGTTCCCGTTGCTGCGACAACACCCGTAACGTTCGCACCCAACCAAATCATTGGGATGGAGTATCGTTCGATGACGGTGGCAACACTCAATCGCATTGACGTGACGACGGGCGAACGCACGCCGCTTTACGACATGCCAGCGCAAGCGTGGGTGCATCAAATCGCGCCGATCAACGCTACGACAATCGGCTTATCCTATTCACCCGTCCCGACGGAGGGGGAACAACCGTATCAACGGGCGGGGATTTATGCGCTATCGTTGGAAGAGGAAGGCGCGTCTCCCACCCCGATTCTGGAGTCTGAACAGGCGGGGTTATCCTATTACAGCCCCGTTTGGACGACCGACGGACGCTACATCTTTTACGTGCGCTATTTGCGGCAAGGGGAATCGCTCGACGTGACACTGATGCGCTATGCGGTGGCGACGGGGGAGCAGATTGAGATTGCAAAAGACGGGGTGTGGCCGCGTGTGTCGGCAAGCGGTGAGCGGTTGACCTACATCACCGTCGATCCAGAGACACAAGATCGCGGCGTGGTTGTCTCCGATTGGGATGGACAAAACGCGGTCGAAGTGGTTGAAAGTGGGATGTATGTCGATGTCGATACACCCCTGTTTTCACCAGATGGCGAACACCTCTACTTCACCGCCTCACTCGCGGGGCGCAAGGTATCGTGGCTCGACTGGCTGTTTGGCGTGCGAACGGCTCACGCACATGGGGATGCGAACATCCCTGTGGAGTGGATGTGCGTGTCGGCGGCGGGGGGTGAGCATGAGCAACTGTCGTCGGAAAACAAAATCATCATCTTCGGCGACTTATCCGCTACGGGCGACACGCTTTACTTCACAACGACGGAAGGGTTGTTCTCGATGCCCGCTGCTGGCGGCGACTTCACACAGCACAACGCGGCCGCCACGATGCGAACGCTGATCGGGTGGGCGGCACTTTTTGAGCCGGGAGAACTAAAAGATTAAGTCTCCGTGCTATTTACGAAAGGCTGAACGTCCCAAAGTCTCGTTGAAGTGTTAAAGTTGCTGTCGAATTCTCAACATCGCCACATATAACTTCTACAATTCGGCCGAAACGTAAACTATGAAATTGATGATGCGAATTACCCTTTTACTTATTGCGCTGCTGTTGTTAACGGCTGGCTGTGACCAGCAGGATACAGAGGTGGCAATACCTCATGTAACAGCTTCCCCTACAGACCCTGTGGTTCCTACGGACACAGTGCCAGCCGTCGCTGCAACGGCAATGGCAACCCCTCGACCAACGGAAACCGCGACGGTTGCACCTGTAGCGATTAACACAGCAACGGCAATTCCTGCTACGGCGGAACCAACTGCAACGGCTGAGTCAGCACTTTGGCAAAATGGTGCGCTCGTCAGCGTGACGATGGATAGCAATGTCGGGATTTTGCTGGATGGATTATCGGCCGAAACCCGCGACCAAATCACCGCAGATTGGCTCAACGCGCCACCCGAAGAGTGGGAAGCACGCGCCTTGCGACAGGTGCGCCTTGCTCGCCTGCGCCTCAACTTCCGCAACTTTCACACCAGCAGCCCAGGTCAACTCCCCATGCCGCCGCAGTCGCTGTGGCAATTTGAGCTTGACCCCGCCGGACCATCGCGCCAAATGGTTGACGGACATGATCTCATCATGCACGCCTATACCTTTCGCACCACGTTGCTCGCCAGTGCTGATTCAGTCGCAGAGGCCGAACCAATGCTGGCCGAGGTCGGTGGACAGTGGGACGAGCCGTTTATCTTTCCCGCCGATCCCGACCATCTGCTGCAACGCACTGGCAATGCGTGCTTGAATGAAGGGGGGTTTCCGCCCAATAGCTATGATGCGGTCAACGCATGGCATTTTTATGATTACACCTGTGCCGCCGATAGTCGCGGCGAGGATGGCGGCTGTCATCGCACCAGTTTGCCCACGCTCTCCTGTCGCCAAGCCGTTTCGGGGCGCATCGGCGAAGTGGCGGCAACGATGCAGTTTGAACGGCTTGCATGGGATGACGAGCTAGCTGATAGCGTGCGCGTGGGCGACATCAGCAGCACCGTTGGCCCCGATCTTGTCACATTGACGGAAGATATGCACAACAATCGCATCGTCTATCGCTATTTCAACCTGACCGATTGTGCATTTGAGGAAGGTGCAGCGGGCGGCTTAGGCTGGCGGCGACTGCTGCTCTTTGATGCAACCGTCCACAACACCAGCATCGAAACGCTGCATATTGGCAAGGCCAATGCAGTGGATGATGTCAACAATGTCTTCATCTTCGCGCCGTGCCACGCCCACTTTCACTACTCAAACTATGGCGATTTCTTTGTGCAAGATCAGTCATCGCTGACAAGCGGCAAGCAGGCATTTTGTGTACAAAGCACCAACCGCGCCAGCAATAATGAGACCTCGCCGCTGACGCACAATTACACCTGCAGCTTTCAGGGGATTCAGGCCGGTTGGGTTGATGAATATATTGCAGGACTCGACGCGCAGTGGGTTGATATTACGGACATTAATGTGCCTGAGGACGGGGGCGAAATTGTACTGGGTTTCGCCTCCAATCGCGACCAGTTTATCTGTGAAGGCACGCTGGTGACAGACGAAAACGGCGAGCAGCTTTGGGAGCCAAGCGGCGCGTTGACGGCCGATGGTGAGTCGATCAATCGTCCTCAATGTGACTTTATCGACGATTGGGACGTGAATAACGAGTCCGAACTGACGATTTTTGTGCCACCCACTGGCAGCTATGTCACGCAGCCTTGTGAGGATAGTTTGGTTGGGCCGCTACGAAACTGCGGTTTTTCGCAGGTGCCGCTAGACGAAAGCGTGTCGAGCTGTGAGGCTGGGGAAGATGTGACACTTTCGCTCAGTGAGGTAGAGATTGAGGGTGAGCTTGTGGCGCGGGTGTGTGAGCGGAGCAGTTTATTGGGCGATTTGGCGTGCGAGCTGACGCAATCGGTGACGAATCGGGTGGTGGCGAGTTCGGCCGAAACGATCACCTTCACCTGCCCGTTTGTGCGTGATGCAGAAACAAATGAAGGTGGTTTCTCGCTCTATGTTGCGCCGCTGTATGAGGGGTTGGATTCGGCCGATTAACAAAAGAAAAGTTACTCGCCCGTCACCGTCACACGGCAGAGGATGGTGTTGTTCGTTTCGAGGTCGGGACCCCAGACAAATTCGGCCGAATCATCCCAAACAATATCGTCATACCCCTGTTTCGGGTCAACAGAGGCTGAACTGTGAACGGTGGCCGCTGTCCATGCGGAGTCGTCAAAATGTGACTCGTCACCCTCCGGAGCGGCCGACATCCACCCCGTCGGCTCCTCAAGAATCGTCGCTGTACACGGCGCAACACCGACTGTCGGATTCGCCTCACTCTCACACGACTTGTCGAGCGGAGCCTCATGAATAACCGTACATGCCCATTCCCCATTGGAAACAGCGACCACTTCACCACTGCCCAAATCGGTCAACTGCATGATAAACCCACCGTCCCCCATCTGCTGGCGATTTGAGCCGATGTACTCCAACCCCGTGTCATTTTCGATGAAATCTTTGAGAATGAAGTTGAGTTGCAGCGGGTAGCTCGCTTCAAAGGTGGCGGTCTCTGAGTTGAAAGAGCGTTCCGTTGTAATCGACACGCTGTCTTCAACGATCAGTTCCTCACCGAGATAGGCGGCAAACCAGTTGTCGCCCCATGCTTCGAGTTGGAAGGTGGTTGTGACCGGTGCTTCTTCGACAACCTCAGTCGTTGGCTCGGACTCAACGGTAGCCGCTGTTGCCGTCGGTTCAACGACTGCCTCAGCGGTTGCGGTCGGTTCTACTATAACTATTTCTGTTGCGGTTGATTCGACAACTTCAACATCTGTTGGGGTGGGATCAACAATTGTCGTTTCGGTCGCTGTTGGCTCAGGTTCAGTTGCGCCACCACATGCGACGAGCAGGCTCATCAATATGGTGATGAATAGTTTGGAGAAAGAGAATTTTGTTTTCATGCCTGTAGGGTACAGGTACAAGAGTGGATGGTGGGGTTTAGATCGGCTCGACATTGCGATTGCCGAACGACAGTTGCATAGCAAATGATGATGAGTGATATAATTTGCTATAATGTCACACGATAAACTTTTCAAGGAATTCATGCGTCGTTTTTTGGGCGTATTCATGCAGTTGTTCTTTCCGCAAGAGGCGGCGCAACTCGATCTTTCGACCATCGAGTTTATTGAGCAAGAGTTCAACGTCAATTTGCCCAATATCGGCAAGCAGGCGGCCGATGTCATTGCCAAAGTCAAAACACGCGACGGTAAAAAGACACGCACCATCATCCTGCACATTGAAGTCGAAACGAACATGGATTCGTGGCGCGTGATGGGTCGAAGGCTACTCGACTACTACATTCTGCTCCGTCTACGCGAGAATTTGGACGTATTACCAATTTTGCTGACTCTCAAGCGTGGTGGCAGTGAAACCCGGTGGCAACATTACACCGAAGAACTGCTTGGTCACACCTTGCTCCAGTTCAAATATGGGCAGGTCGGGTTGCCGAAAATGCAGGTTGACGAGCGTTTTATGAACAGCCATGCTGTTGCAGCCGCACTTTCCGTTCTGATGAAGCCCGGCGAGATGTCGCCGTGGGAGTTGAAGTACAAAAGCTTGTCCGTCATCGCCAACGATGACATCAACGAGGCAGATCGCCACTTTTTGGCAAGTATGGTGGATCAGTATATGCCCGACGAGGGTCTACCGACACCAAGCGAGATAATAGAGATGACTTACGCTGAAAATGTACAAGAGCTACGTGAAACCGCCTTCACCCGTGCGTGGAAAGAGGCAACTCAAAAAGGTCGCAAGGAAGGTCGCAAGGAAGGTCGCAAGGAAGGTCAACTCAAAGGCCGTCAAATTATGTTGCTTGACCAGATACAAACCAAATTTGGGTTGATTCCCGAATGGATGATTGAGCAACTTTCACAGCTTGACGATGAGGAGAAGCTAAAACAACTCGGCCGAGCCGTCCTCGTCGCCGCATCACTCGAAGCACTCCCCTATCTTCACAACGACAAGGCGTAGAGAACATTTAGTCACGCCGTTTAATGTTTGTGGGGCAACGCCGTATGCTTTTTGATTGAGAAGTAAGCTGTATATATAAGATGGGATTAGATATAGAATAGGTAGCACCTTATGCTACGAAACAAGCATTTCTAAACCATGTTTTTGGACGATAGTGAGCAACCGCAGAGCGGGGCCGCCCGGCTTTTTGACACCGCGTTCCCAATCTGAGATGAGGTTGCGCGAGACGTTGAGATAGAGGACAAAAATGGGTTGAGAAACCTGTTCCCGTTCACGCAACTGCTTTATCTCTTCTGGTTTCATCGCATGAGCGGGTTCGAGACACGTCACATCAAAGTCTCGCATCGTCTTTTTGTCAATCGCCCCGATTTGATGCAGGGCATCCATCGTTTCATGGATGGCGGCAAACGCCTCAGATTTGAATTGGGTGACATCACTCATGGCTAAACCTCGGTCAATGCGTTACGCTGAATCAACAACGACATTATAGCACGGTATCTCCCTACACTATTGTCACGTGTCACGTGACGCATTACACTGGTTGCGTGATTAAATCATTCGCAGACCGAGAAACAGGACGACTGTTCACAACGGGTCGGTCGCGGCGGTTGCCCTCAAACCTACTGCGACGAGCCATACGTCGCTTGGAATATATCGACTTGGCACATGAGTTGAGCGATTTGAGATCACCGCCTAGTAATCGGTTGCACGCGCTTTCGGGAAACCGCGAAGGACAGTATTCAATCTCGATTAACATGCAATGGTGTATCTGTTTTCGCTTTGAAGATGGGGATGCGTATGATGTTGAAATCGTGGATTATCATTGAGAGAGGCAAATATGACTTTTGAGCGTCAAGAACGGCAAATTGCGCCGACACATCCGGGTGAAATGTTGCGTGAGGATTTTCTGCCTGATTATGGGTTAACGACCTCATCGCTGGCTGTTGCGTTAGGGGTTTCTCGTCAGACGGTCAGTGAACTGTTGAGTGAGAAGCGGCGGCTATCGTCCAAGATGGCGTTGCTTTTGGCGCGGTTGTTTGGCAATTCGGCCGAATTTTGGCTCAACGCCCAGCAAGCATGTGATTTGTGGACGTTGCGGAATCAATACAAACATGAGTTGTCGCGGATTCGGCCGATTGTACTTGCATAGGTGAGCGTATCGACGGCAGATCGCGGCAAGCTCATCCAACAACGCATTGACGCGCTCTGGCAACTGCTGCACGCTTATGGGGATGGGTTGATAAAGGAGAGAGCATAGCGAAGCGGTATTCCAAATCGTTCACGTTAAATGCTATAATTGAGCTATGGCTCAACGTGACTTAATCCATGATGCTGTTAAAAATGCGCTGATCAAAGATGGCTGGACGATTACTGATGATCCGTATCGCATCAAATACGGGGAGCGGCGTATCGAAATTGACCTAGCGGCTGAATACACATTTTCAGCACAGCGCGACGACCAAAAAATTCTTGTCGAAATAAAAAGCCTGCTGGGTGCGTCGATTTTGCAAGAGCTAAAAGCATTGCTTGGTTCCTATCAGCTCTATCTCCCCGTCGTGCAAAAGACCGCACCCGACCATCGACTGTACGTTGCGATACCTGAAAGCATCCATACCCAATACTTTGATGAGCCAATCATTGAACTTGCCGTGACATTTGGAGCCATCCCATTACTCGTTGTTGATATTCCAAAGCAGGAGATAGCGAAATGGATCAATTGACCGAATACCGCCCGATCATTACGGAGACGTTGCGGCAGATCGCCGATCACGCCAATCGCAACCCGAGTGATGACATCCGCACAAACATTATTTTTGACCCTATCAGCGACCAATATCTTCTGCTCGACGCGGGTTGGACACCGAAGAAGCGAATGCGCTCTATCGTTGCTTATGTTCGCGTCATCGACGGCAAAATTTGGGTCGAGGAAGATTGGACGGACTATGGTGTTGCCAACTACCTTGTCGATGCAGGGGTTCCTAAACACACAATCGTTCTGGGGTTTCAACCACCTGAACTGCGTCCATTGACTGATTTTGCGTCTGCTTGATCGTCGGCAACTCAATATGGATTGATTAAGGAAACAGCTGCACGCGCTTTCGGGAAACCGCGAAGGACAACATTCAATCTCGATTAACATGCAATGGCGTATCTGTTTTCGTTTTGAAGATGGGGATGCGTATGATGTTGAGATCGTGGATTATCATTGAGAGAGGCAAATATGACTTTTGAGCGGCAAGAGCGGCAAATTGCGCCGACACATCCGGGTGAAATGTTGCGTGAGGATTTTCTGCCTGATTATGGGTTAACGACCTCGTCGCTGGCTGTTGCGTTAGGGGTTTCTCGTCAGACGGTCAGTGAGCTACTGAGTGAAAAACGGCGGCTATCGCCCAAGATGGCGTTGCTTTTGGCGCGGTTGTTTGGCAATTCGGCCGAATTCTGGCTCAACGCCCAATAATTCACTGAAAACTCTGGAAAAGTAGAGTGTGACAAAAAAGGAAAAATGTGAGAAAGTG
>CAYMGE010000071.1:0-34775 GCA_964389925.1 uncultured Ardenticatenaceae bacterium | reverse complement strand
ATATCATCCATCTTTGGCGATTATAAAACGTCCTCTGTCTTTGTCAAGTTGCTCCCACCACAAGCCACATCGAGCGACAACCTGTCACCCTCTGCTTCTTTGCGCCTCGTGTTCTCTTCTCTTTTGCGCGACCCTTCTTTTTTACAACTTGTGGCAACATGACCATGCTTGTTCACCTATGACCACTTTTTAACTATCTCCACGCTATTCCGTGGTGTTACCCGGCTGTGTCGTCATCATGGGGGCGATAACGGAGATGTCGCTAATTGGTCAATTCATCTCATTTCAGATTCCCTGTTAGAACCACAACCCAACTCCGCCCCAAATCAACCTTTTCCATCTCAATATAAAACCCTACGGCCGCAAACCGCTCCCCCCATTCCACAAAAACATCCCCACCCCCCCGCTGTCCCGTCGCTGCAAATGCCCAATCAATCAACCGCTCAACGATTCCATGACCGTTCAATGCACCACTTGGCACAATGACAACGCACCCTTCTTCCCTTAACACACGACGCAAATTGAACAATGTTTCGGGCTCTAAAATAAATGCTGTCGGGAACGTCACTACAACTGAGTCAAATGCGTTTGCTTGAAACGGTAATGCTTGACCGCCACCTTGCACAAGCGGTACATTCCCTTTTGTACGACGACGCGCAATTCGCCCCATTTCTGGTGACAAATCCATCCCAACGACATCAAATCCTTCACCACGTAACGTTGCGAGTAAATGTCCTGTCCCGTGTGCCAATTCCAGAATGCGCTTTCCCTGCAAAAATGGAATCGCTGCCCGTCGCCACTTGCCCCACTCTCCAAGCGACACAAGCCACGCGACTGCATCATAAGTCCACGCCATCTCGTTATAAAGTAAGTGAAAGCCAAGCCTGACCAGTTGCCAGTATAAGTTAGACAAACTATTCCATCGTTGGCACGACACGCGCCAATCGCTCGGCCGCACGCTCCAAATCGCTCATTGCTGTCGAAATGGCGAGGCGCAGGTGTCCTTCTCCCGCCGCGCCAAATGCACTGCCGGGTGTCGCCGCCACTTTTGCATTTTCGAGCAGATATTCAGCAATCTCGATGCTATTCTTGCGTGTCTTCGTAAAGCGTGGGAACAAATAGAACGCACCCTCAATCGACGCGCATTCAATTCCATCGATCTCATTTAGAGCTGCGACCATGAAATCCCGACGCGCTTGGTAGCTGTCGCGCATCATCGCCGTTGTCTCATCCGGCCCATTCAAGGCGGCCTCAATTGCGACCATACCAAACGAGGTTGCGGCCGTCACTGTCTGACTATGCAGAACGCCTGCCAGCTTGATAATGGACTCGGCCGCCACCAACCACCCAAGCCGCCAACCTGTCATTGCATAACTTTTGGACACGCCATTGATGACCAACGTCCGTTCTGCCATCCCCGCCTCACCCGCGATTGAGATATGCTTGCGCCCGTCAAAGATCAGCTTTTCATAGATTTCATCACTGATAACATACAAATCATGCTCGATTGCCACCTCAACAACCGCGTCAATTTCTGCTTGAGTCAGTACACGCCCTGTTGGATTATTGGGATTTGTCACCATGATCGCTTTGGTGCGTGAGGTGATCTTTTGGCGGATGAGATCGGCCGAAATCCGCCAACCATCCTTCGCACGCAACGGCACATCAACAGGCACACCACCATTTAGACGAATCAATGGCGGATAGGACACCCAAACTGGCTCAAAATACAGCACCTCGTCCCCCGGATTTAGGATTGCCCCCAGCGCCAAGTTCAATGCCCATTTCCCGCTCGGTGTCGCAATAATCTGCGTGCTGGGATTCACCACCACGCCTGTATCTTCTTCAAATTTCTTCGCAATCGCCTCGACACACGGCTTTGTCCCCTTTGATGGGGCGGGATAGTGTGTGTCCCCCGCACGAATCGCCGCGATTGCTGCATCCTGAATGTGTACAGGCGTGTCAAAGTCGGGATCACCCCCAGCCAATATAATCACATCTTCACCGGCCGCTTGTAACGCCTTTGCTCGATTCACCACTGCGACCGTCGCCGATGGTGGGATATTTTCTAGCAGACTAGATAACTTTTTCATAAACTTGTTTTTGTAATAGGGACAGTTCGCAAACTGCCCGCTCTATTTTGGCTCTGGGCAAAAGCCCAAACGATTATTTTAAGTATTTATCAAACCAGCGCAACATGTGCGTCAAACGCGCAATGCGCCGATCTGTGCGTCCCATTCGACTCAATCCATGACTTTCATTGGGAACGGCCAACATTTCAGTATCGACTTTTTGGACTTTTAGCATGACGTAAGCCTGCTCTGATTGCTCAAAATTTGTGCGGTAATCGGCTAAACTGTGGATAAACAGGGTAGGTGTGGTCGCCTTGTGTAAATGTGCGATGGGGCTATGTTCCCAATTCTTTTCAATACCTTCCCATGGATTTGGGTCGCCGGTTAGATGTATCCATGCCCAATTGAAATCGGCCGTTCCCCACATGCTCGTCCAGTTTGTCACTGACCGTTGCGCCACTGCCGCCTTAAAGCGATCTGTATGCCCGATGATCCAAGTTGTCATATAGCCGCCATAACTGCCGCCCGTCACACCCATGCGCTCTATGTCGATATACGGCTGCTCGGTCATATAGTCTGCCCACGCCATCACGTCTTGGTAATCAAGCACACCCCAATCCCCATGAATAGCGCGACAATGCTCATTGCCATACCCTTGACCGCCACGCGGATTACAGAAGTAAACGACATACCCGTTTGACGCGAGATAGTTGAATTCGTGCATAAAGAATGCACCATATTGCGTCTGCGGCCCACCATGAATTTCGAGGATGGACGGATATTGCTGCTCCGGATCAAAATCGGGCGGGAACAAAATCCAGCCTTGTAGCTTGTAGCCATCACTTGACTCAAACCAAACTTCTTCGACCTCTCCCAACGCGACCTCTTGCAGCCAGTCGTTTAACGACGAGAGCTGACGCTCCTCTCCACTCGCCAAATCGCGCACGAATAGTTGACCGGGATCGGACAAGGTTCCCTTGAAGTAGGTCACCTGCTCGTCGTTGATGTCAAATGTGCCGACGATGCAATCTCCAATAATCGTCTCAGCCTCGCCTGTTTCAACATCGAACTTGACGAGTGGTTGCTGGCCATGTCGAGAGACATGCGCGTAGAGGGCGGAGCCATCGGCCGACCAAACAGGCCAACTACCCGGAGCCGTTCCATTGATGTCGTTGATCGTGTTGCTGCTCACATCAAAATCATGCGCGTCAGATAAATTGCGTATCTCGCCACCCGTTGCGGGTATCACGCACAGGCTTGTGTTGCGCCACCATTGATATTTTCCAACACGTCCATACAGCGCAATTTGTGAGCCATCTGGCGAAAAGACGGGTGCAAAAATAGGGCCTTCGGTCTCTGTGAGTTGGGTCAGTTCATCGGCCGTATACGGCTGTGCGCCATCATCCTCGTTGGTGCGCGGCTCGGCCGAGACGCTATAAAGTTCGGTCTCTTCCAGATTAAACCCACGCTCCGGGTCTAGGTTAGCGGTAAAGACGATCTCTGAGCCATCTGGTGACCATGCTGGTGTACCGACATGATTTTCCAAATCGGTTAGCTGCATCGCTTTACCGTCCTCAACGTCAATAATCCACAATTGCGCCGTGTTCTTTGGTAAAAAGCCCTGACTATCAAACTTATACTGCACGTCTGTAATGTGGTGCGCCACGATGCCAAGCTTTTTTTTCTGCTCGTCTGCCATGCGTTCTTTCGCCTCTTCATCTGGCTCTAACAAAATGACCAAGAACTTTGTCCCGTCGGGTGACCAGCGATAGTCGAAAAGCATTCCGTCTAAGGTTGTCACCGGACGCGCTTCGCCACCGCTCATTGACAACACATAGATTTGCGCCTGCTTTTCATCCTGACGATTTGACAGAAATGCAATTTGTGAGCCGTCGGGCGACCAGCGCGGCTGGGAATCGCTCCAATCTCCATAGGTGAAACGACGCGGTTTGCTGCTGTCCGTCGCCACGACAAAGAGATCGTGGTGCTTTTTTTCCGTCTTCTCGTGGACGCGCTGCACGGCATAGACAACCTGTGTGCCGTCGGGGGAAAAATCGGCCGAGCCGATTTGCTCCATCTGATAAAGGGATTCTGCTGTTAACGACATAATTACTCCATTAAATTTTCAAAAACCATTGACCACATAAAAATTCATGCTACAATTCTCAGCCGTTGCCCCCATCGTCTAGGGGACTAGGACGTAGCCCTTTCAAGGCTAAGACCGGAGTTCGAATCTCCGTGGGGGCATCAGAAGCTCATCCAACTGGATGGGCTTTTTTCATTGTAAAGTGTTTCTGCTCCTGTCCGCGACATATACGACTTAGGCGATCATCTAATTAATCACGGCGGCATTATAACCGTCATGTAACATGAGGACAATCAACACTATCTGTGTATAAACAAATATAGAAGTTCCATAATCAGTGACTTCATACACGTTTGGGATTTGCAACTCCCAGCATGAATACAAACCAACACATAGACACACCCGTAAACAAATGAACCTATTTATCACTGGTGGTGCAGGATTTATTGGCTGTAATTCGGCCGATTATTTTCTCAAGCAAGGCCACGTCGTCACCATCTACGACAACCTCTCTCGTCCCGGTGCCAAAAGTAATCTTAACTGGCTACAGTCACACTATCCCGACCTGAACCAATGTCGCTTCGTGGAAGGCGATATACGTGACTACGATGCGCTTTCACGTGCGATTCGCGGCAGTGATGCCGTTTTGCATTTAGCAGGCCAAGTTGCTGTTACGACCTCCGTCATTCAACCACGCGCCGACTTTGAGGTGAACGCACTTGGCACATTCAATGTACTAGAAGCTGTCCGCAATTATTGCCCTAACGCGCCATTTATTAACGCTTCCACAAATAAAGTCTATGGCGGTATGACCCAGATCGAGATCGTTGATGCGGGCAGTCGCTATGCGTATGGTGATTATCCGCACGGCATTCCCGAAACAGCACCACTCGATTTTCATTCACCCTATGGCTGCTCAAAAGGAGCTGGCGACCAATACACCATCGACTACGCTCGCATCTATGGGCTAAAAACGCTGACCTTTCGCCAATCGTGTATCTATGGGCAACGTCAGTTTGGGGTTGAGGATCAGGGGTGGGTGGCGCATTTTGTGATTGCGGCGGTCAAGAATCGGCCGATTACCATCTTTGGCGATGGCAAGCAAGTGCGTGATGTCCTGCACATCGACGATCTCGTTCGCGCTTACGATCTCGGTTTTCAGCAAGCCGACCGCTTCAAGGGCGCAGCATTCAACATCGGCGGTGGGGCAGATAATACGCTCGCGGTCTGGACGGAGTTTGGCGCAATGTTAGAGGAGTTGACGGGTCGCAAAATTGACGTACACAAAGGCAATTGGCGACCCGGCGATCAGCGCGTCTACATCTCCGACATTCGCAAGGCGCAGCATATGCTGGGCTGGCGGCCGACGATTGCGCCGCCAGCAGGTATCGCCAAGCTACATGAATGGGTCAGCACAAACCTAGACCTGTTTGGCAAGGTTGGAACTGAGAACGGCTGACGCAAAGTAAAACGAACTGACTGTCATTTTTTGCCAGACGTGATGTTTCTGTGGGGACCGAATCCAATTCCTCTATTGACGAATCGAACAAAGCATGTAACTATAGAAAATATGTCCGATTTGAAATACTGGTTGGGATTCAACATTGTGAAGGGAATTGGGGCGGCAAAGCTGAGAGCGTTGCGCGAGCATTTTGGGAGCATGGAGGTCGCTTGGGAGGCAAACTCGGCCGAACTCACACGCATGGGTCTCGACAAACGCACCATCGCCAGCTTTTTAACGACCCGTTCAGAAATAGATTTAGAGGGGGAGATGGAAAAGCTGGATCGAATGGGTGTCGATCTACTCTGTTGGGAGTCACCCAACTATCCAGCCCAACTGCGTGACATCCCTGCCTCACCCCCAGTCATTTACGTCAAAGGCGACCTGTTAGACACAGACCGCTGGGCAATAGCGATTGTTGGCACGCGCCGTCTGACAGCCTACGGTCGCCAAATGACCCACGCGCTCACATCAGGGTTGGTTCGTCATGACATTACGATTGTGAGCGGACTTGCGCGGGGGATCGACTCAATCGCGCACAAAGCCGCCGTCGAGCAAGGTGGGCGCACAATTGGCGTGCTGGCTTGTGGGATAGACTGCATTTACCCGCCCGAAAATCGCAAATTAGCTGAACAAATCGCCGATGGGCAGGGGGCAGTCATCTCCGAACATGCGCTCGGCGTGCAGCCTGAAAAGAAAAACTTTCCACCGCGCAACCGCATCATTAGCGGATTGTCGTTGGGGACAGTTGTGGTGGAGGCGGCCAAAGTCAGTGGTGCGCTCATCACGACAAAGTTTGCGCGTGAGCAGGGGCGTGAGGTCTATGCTGTGCCGGGCAATGCAAATAGTCGAGCGAGCAAGGGAACCAATAATCTTATCAAGCAAGGCGGCAAGCTGGTCACAGAGGCGCAGGACATTCTGGAGGATTTGAACTTGGAACGTGCGCCGGAGCAGCAGGCCGTGCAGATGATTTTGCCAGATTCGGCCGAAGAAGCCACCCTCATCCCTCTCCTCATCGACGCACCGCGCCACGTCGATGAACTGAGTCGTGAAAGCGGTCTCCCTGCGCCACTTGTGAGCAGCACGCTGGTCATGATGGAGCTAAAAGGACAAGTACAGCAAATTGGCGGAATGCAGTATGCGCTGCTCCGCGAAGCACACGTTGCGTATGAGGCAGAGGCACAGCATGATACGCCCCAACTAGAGGACGATTGATGGAGTTGGAATATCTGCCTATTCTTCAGTTGCAGCGTGATCTATACGATACGCCACGCGGCCCACAACGTTTTCAACAATATCTCGACATGTGCCGAGATGGCCAAGGGGGCATGGGGCTACCGTTGGCGATGTTGAACCCAATGGGCAAAGCGCATGTCCCAATGCTGTTTGATCAATATCTGGCGATGGATACGGAAAGAATAGCAACCACCTTAATCAAAAAAACGGCACAAAAACTAATCGCGATTGCTGGTGACTTTCGCGTCATTTTGACGTTGGCAGATGATGCAGGTGGCGGCTGGACAAACCGTTTTGATTGGGAATTTAAGCATCGCTTTGAGACAAGACCCTTTCACCGACACGGTTGGCTCGTGGGTGTTTTGTGGACAACCGAGCTGCCGAAGATCAAAATAGTGCGTGAAGAGCTATTGACAACAGTGTATCGCGGGGTTTACATTCAGCAGCATGGTTACGCAGAAACGCTAGATGAGATGTTAAACCAAGAGGGGTATGCGCTGGGAATGGCGGGTGTGGAGCAGTGGATGGATGAGGAGGAGATTGCGTATTCGGCCGAAATCCTCACACCTCATCTCCAAACAGACGCTTATGCCCTACAACTCGTTTGTTTCTATGGCGATACGGCCGCTAATGAACTTGGTCACCCGCTGCAAGGACTGAGCGACCGCGCCGGCCTCGCTGTCGCCCTAGATCGCTGGCACAAGTATTCGGGCGTTTCTTGAAACGCGATCCATTTTCAACAGATAAAAAACAAGTGGGAAAGTTATTACACAGAGCGAATACGCAGTTGGGGGCAACAAATTTAATCATGGAGCTAATCAAGTGAAAATAGTAATTTTTGCAGGTGGGAGCGGACGGCGGCTATGGCCGTTGAGTCGAAAACGCTCTCCAAAACAGTTTGAACCGATTATCGGCGAACAATCTACGCTGCAATTGGCAGTTGATCGCGTTTTGGAACAGGTGGGGGCGGAGAATATCTTCATCTCGACCAATACTGCTTATGTGCCGATTTTGCGCGAGCAGTTGCCTATGCTGCCGGAGCGTAACTTTATTGGGGAACCGATGCGACGCGATTTGGCAGCGGCGGTTGGGTTGGCAATGACGCATATGGTGGCATCGGCCGATCCCGACGAACCCATCGGCATTCTATGGGGTGACAACTATATGGAGGAGGTCGCTACCTTCCGCGAGGTGCTGGCGGCCGGTGAGCAGATTGTGGCGAACGGCGAGGCGAAAATTGTCTTTATGGGCGAAACGCCGCGCTTTGCCAATGACAATTTAGGTTGGATTGGTCTTGGAAAAAAGCAGGGTGAGGTTGACGGAACGGCCTACTTTGGGTTTGATTCGCTGACGTATCGTCCTGAACTCTCAAAATGTCAAAAAATGTTTGCGGCTGGAACCCATGTTTGGAACACGGGCTATTTCATTACAACCGTCAACTATGTGGGCGATAAGTACGCACAGCACCAGCCTGAGATGTGGGCGCAGTTGAGCGAGATTGGTGCCACAATTGGCAAAAATGAGTACGAAGAGACACTCAATCGTATCTATCCCCAACTGGAAGAAACGAGTTTTGATGATGCTGTTCTCGTTCATTTAGACCCCAAAGATGCACGTGTCTTGCACGCTGAAATGGGGTGGAGCGATCCCGGCACGCTCTATGCGCTAAAGGAAGCTCTCAATTCGATTGAAGATGAGAATGTGACACGTGGCATTGTAAAAGCGATAAACTCGCGTGACAGCCTTCTTTATAACTACGAATCAGATAAGGTTTTAGCAGGGATTGGGCTTGATGGCATGATCGTTGTCAACACGGAAGATGCCCTGCTCGTTGTCCACAAGGATCAGATTCCACTGGTGAAACGGTTGGTCAATGAGATGATAGACACGGATTTGGACAAATTTACATAATAAAAGGGCATTCGGTATTCGGTGATTTAGTTGCCGAATACCGAATGCTGAACACCGAATTACGGATTACTGCATGGCAGAACAATTAACAGGCTATTGCCTGAAATGTAAGGAACATCGGCCGATAAACAACCCCAAGCCCGAATGGGCAGCAAACGGCTCTCCCGCAACTCGTGGGCAGTGCGCCGTTTGTGGGACAAACATGTACAAGCGTGGTCACACGCCAGCACATGACAGTTTGCCCAAGCCCAGCGCAGAGGAACTAGCGGCGAGAAGAAGTTCTACCAAGAAAAAAAATACAAAAAAGAGTACGGCTAAAAAATCGAGCAAAGGTCGGCGACGTGGCAAACTGGTGATCGTTGAGTCGCCAGCTAAGGCAAAGACGATTGGTAAATATCTCGGCAGTGGCTATACGGTTAAGTCGAGCGTGGGACATGTGCGTGATTTGTTGAAGTCGCGCCTCAGCGTCGATGTCGATGAAAATTATGAGCCAGAGTATCGCGTGCCAAATGATAAGCGTAAAGTCGTCAAGGAACTAAAAGCGGCCGCGGCAAAGGCGACCGAGATTTTCCTAGCGACTGACCCTGATCGGGAAGGGGAGGCGATTGCGTGGCATGTGTTGGAATCGGCCGAGATGGAGCCAGCCCGCACCAAGCGCGTCGTGTTTCACGAAATCACAAAATCGGCCGTGCAAAAAGCGTTGACCGAACCGCGTCAGATTGACATGCAGCGCGTCGATGCTCAACAGGCACGGCGCATCCTAGATCGACTCGTCGGCTACAAGCTCAGTCCGCTGCTTTGGCGCAAGATACGCGGCCGATTGTCGGCCGGTCGTGTTCAGTCAGTCGCACTGCGGCTTGTCGTTGAACGCGAGCGCGAAATTGAAGCATTTGAGACAACTGAATACTGGTCGGTTCACGCTGAATTGCAGCAGAAGTCAAAGAATGGCAAAAAACCGCCTATTTTCAAGGCCAAGTGGCATAAGTTCAAAGGTGAAGATTTTGAGTTAGGCAGTGAAGCAGTGGTCATGCCACACGTTGCCGCCCTAGAGAAAGCGGCATGGAATGTCGGTGGTTTGCGCTTGGGAACGCGCCGTCGCAAGCCACAGGCCCCCTTTACAACGAGTACACTGCAACAAGAGGCATCGCGCAAACTCGGCTTTGGCACAAACAAAACGATGCGGATCGCGCAGCAGCTGTATGAAGGGGTGGACATTGGCAAAGAGGGAACAGTCGGCCTCATCACCTATATGCGTACTGACAGCATGACGGTGAGCAAAGAGGCGCAGGCGCAGGCAAAGCAATATATTGAAGCGAGTTTTGGCAAAGAGTATACGCCAGCCAAACCGAACGTTTATAAATCGCGCTCGAAGTCAGCGCAAGAGGCGCATGAGGCCATTCGGCCGACCTCCGTTATGCGCTTCCCAAAACAGATCAAGGGGCATCTGAGCCGCGATCAATATCGCCTGTATACGCTGATTTGGTCGCGTTTTGTGGCTAGCCAGATGGTGCCGGCGATTTATGATACGGTTTCGGCCGATATTTACGCAGGCAACAACACAACGCCCGTCAAGAAACGCCCCTATCTTTTCCGCGCCAGTGGCAGCACGCTCAAATTCGACGGCTTTCTGCGGCTGTACGAGGAAACCGCACCGACAGATCGCCCTAAAGACAGCGGCAGCGTTGTGCCAAGTGATCTGAAAGTGGATGAACTGTTGAACCTGCTGCAACTAATTCCAGAGCAGCATTTCACACAGCCACCACCACGCTTCAGTGAGGCGACGTTGGTCAAGACGTTGGAAGAGAACGATGTCGGCCGACCCAGCACCTTTGCCAGCATCATCAGCACAATTATCTCGCGTGGCTATGTCATCCGTGAGGAGAAACGCCTTGCCCCAACGGAAATTGGTGCAACGGTGACCGATATGCTGGTCGAGTACTTTCCAGAGGTAATGAACGTTGAGTTTACCGCTAAACTGGAAAAAGACCTCGATGAGATTGCAGAAGGCAAGGAAAATTGGGTCAAGGTGGTTGACAATTTCTATAAGCCATTCCGCGAACGTCTCGCCATCGCTGATGAAAAGTTGCCCAAAAGAGAGATAAATGCTGAACCTGAGTATGTCGGCCGAACCTGTCCAACATGTGAAGAAGGTCAGCTAGTCTATCGAGAAGGGCGGTATGGGCGTTTTATTGGTTGTAATAACTTCCCGAAATGTCGTCACACTGAGCAAATTTTGGTTAAAGTGGGGATTACATGTCCCGTTGCCGGCGGTGAGATTGTCGAGAAAAAGACGCGGCGTGGCCGTACCTTCTTTGGCTGTTCGCATTATCCCGAGTGCGAGTGGACAAGTTGGACAAAGCCGCTTAAGGTCGAAGGCAAACAGATTGTGGTTGAGCAGAAAGATGAAGGCGTGAAAGCAACTGACTGTGAGATTAAGCAAGAGGCAGTCGCTGATTTACAGACTGTTTAGAAGATGACACGACGAAACCGCACCCGTGACCTAGTTCGTGAGAAAGTAGATTATCTGTCCACGATTCAGATTTTTCGTGATTTGAGCATGGGCGAACTGGCTGAGATGGATCGCCAAACGACGATGGCGAGCTGCGAGCCAGGGCGCATCTTTTATATGCCGGAAGACAGCGGCGAGGTGCTGTTCCTGCTCAAATCGGGGCGGGTACAGTTGTATCGTGTGTCTCCCGCTGGCAAGAAAATCGTGGTGGCGACGCTGGGGCCGGGTGCCGTGTTTGGCGAAATGTCGGTTGTCGGGCAGGGAATGCACAACACGTTTGCACAGGCGATAGATGAATGCACGATTTGCGTGATGAGCCGCGAGGACGTAGATCGGCTGATTCGCAACAAGCCACACGTTGCCTTTCGCTTTGTCGAGGCGTTGGGCAAGCGGGTTTCGGCGTTGGAAGAGCGTTTGGAAGACATTGCTTTTAAGAGCATTCCGGCACGCTTGGCGGGGACGCTTTTGCGTTTGGCAGATGAAAGCCATAGCGATGTCGTGAAGGGGTTTACGCATCAGGATTTAGCCGAAATGTTGGGGACGTATCGGGAGACGACGACCCAGACGTTGAATGAGCTTAAGAATGAGGGATTGTTGACAATCGGCCGAAAACGCATCACGCTGCTCGACCGCGCTGGATTGCAAGAGATCGCAAACGAGTAACCCTCAAGGTATTTTACTATTGATTGTGATGTGAATCGGCCGATGATCCCCACCCCAATTTTCCCCAACCGCCCGCTCAATTAAACTGATTCCGCACCGTGTGGTCAATCGGAATCCGCAAAAAGGCGGGGAGATTGGCACAAATTCCCCTGAAAGATAGTTGATGTTGATAGACGGGATAATTATAACGTTTTATGAAATCGGTCGAAAAATTCCCACTCTACTCCCTCATCCTGCTCGCCCTGCTTCTGCCCTATGAACTAGACAAACCTCTCTTCTCACTGGCAGGTCTGTCGTTCACAAACGTCGAAATTTTTCTGTGGACAACGTTGGGGGCGGGCGCATTGCTATGGCTCTATAAAAAGCCAAAAATCCCACGCTATCATTTTGTCTTATTAGGCGCATTTGCTCTCGCAATGATTGCCTCCTCGCTGCTTGCGCCAACGCTACGCGGCAATGCGCTCAAAGCGACGTTACGGACGCTGTCGGGCATTGCGCTCATGTTTAGTGTGCCGGCAATTTTGCAGACAAAGCGACAAGCATGGTGGGTTGTCGGAGCGATACTGGCGGGAACGCTGGTCGCACTGTCGTTGGGGCTAGTTGAGGTTGCGCTCAACGATGAATTTCAATGGCTCAAGCTGTTTCGGCCGAAAATTTCCACAACCGGCCCCTTTGCCCGCCTAACCAGCACGTGGGATTATGCAAATCAGGCCGCGATGGTGGCAGAGACGTGTGTGCCACTGATGATCGCGTTAATCGTGGTCAATATAGACAAGAAGCAACGGTTTTTTGTTTACTGCCTCCTGCTCATTTTACTTCTCCAAGCAGCCATCCTCACGCTCAGTCGTGCCGCCCTGCTGACGATTGGCGCGATACTGGCGATTGGCTGGGGCTGGGAGATTTTGCATCGTCGTTGGCTCGCCCCACAATGGTCATTGCCGTTGTTGGCGTTTGTTGGGCTGTTTGGGGCAAATGCGCTGTTTGTGCCAGCGATGCAGATGCGGCTCTCATCGGAGAGCGATCAGGCATGGTATCAACGACAGATTACTGTGCCAAATGAGCTAGCTGCATCAGCAGACGAAACGGTCGAGATTGACGTGACCATCACCAATAACAGTACGCGCTCATGGCGCACAAATGCGGTCTTTCCGATTCGGATCGGCGCACGCTGGCTGGGAGAGGATGGCAACACGGTCTATCGTGAAGAGCGTTGGGAACTGGAGGAGGTTTTTCGGCCGAATGAAACAAAGTCCTTCACGCTCCCGCTCACAACGGTGCGGCTTGGCGGAACCTATCTAGTGCAGTGGGATTTGGTTGAGCAGGATATCGCGTGGTTTAGTGATTTGACGGGTGAGCGCGTCTTGATGCGGGCGGTTATCTCAGGCGACGCGCCGGCCGAAGACGGCACACCAGCATCAACCGAGCCACGTGTTATTTCTGAGCCGCTGCCCCCCGATCCCACGCGAATCGTTCTCTGGCGATTAGGCTATCAGTTGTGGCGCACATCGCCTATTTTTGGCATCGGACTCGACAACTATCGTTTGCAATATGGTGAGCTTCTGGGCTTAAAGACATTTAACGAGCGGCTGCATTCTAACAATTTGTATGTCGAAACGGTCGTGTCGTTCGGGGCTGTAGGCACAGGGGTATTTTTTGTCTGGTGCGGGATGTTAGCGTGGGATTTCGGCCGAAAGTTACACGCCCGCCCATCTCCCTTACGCATCGGCATCGCTCTTGCCATCATTGCATACTTTGTTCACGGCCTGCTTGACTATTTTATGCTCTTTAATGCGACCGCCCTGCTATTTTGGCTCTTAGTGGGTCTTTGGATTACAGCAAGCCAAGCATCAAAATGAAGATGGCTATGAGGCCGAGTGCCTGCCCGGTCAACAGCAGTGACCACAGTGCTTTTTGTGCCAAATGCGCGAGAAGATAGGCAGAGATAGTTAACAGGAGTGCAGGGGTCAATAAAGAGAGTCCAATGCGTGATAATGGGGAAAGTGGTGTCAGGAACGAAGTGAGAAGATAACTAAACCCACTGCTTAAAATCAGCAGCATTAGCCCAGAAATATAGACAGGCAGAGGTTTATATATTGGTGCAGAAGAAATTTGTGGCGTGACCATTTTAACAACCTTTACAATACAACTTGCGAAATTACTTAAGAAAAGTATAACCAATTATGAGTAAAGAAGTTGCCGCCCACTATGCTTAGAGGGAGATAAATGGGCATATTTTGGCCTTTCTACGCTTTTTTCACGACTGTTTTGATGAGTATTTGGCAGAACGTTTCCCGTTGGTGAGGTAGCACGGTGCGGGGATCGAGCAAGAGGGTATTTTGGTGGATTCGGCCGATAATTCCCACTTCCCCAAAGCGCAAATTCTCCGCCAACTGGTCAGGTCTCTTAACTGCGAGTGCCAGCAATTTTGTGGGCAGTGACTGACCGGGCAAACTACCACCCCCAACCGTCGATTGCCCATCGATAATGGTCGCATCTATCCCCACTTTACACAATGCCTCACACCACTTGACAGCCACTTTTTCAATCTCGGTTGCTGTCTGTGCGATCATCTGCCAAACGGGAATCTCCCGCAACGCCTTGCCGCGCACATAGCTATCAAACGTCGCTGCCAGTCCTGCGTAAGCTAATTTGTCGGGTCGCACGGCACGCGCCAGTGGATGTCGTTTAATCGTCGCAATCAGGTCAGCACGTCCGCAAATCACGCCGGCCTGTGGCCCTCCTAGTAATTTATCACCGCTAAAAACGATCACGTCGCAACCGTCTGCCACAGATGTTTGTACAAGTGGCTCTTGCTCCAACCCAAACTGGGCGGTGTCGAGCAGTGCGCCGCTGCCCTGATCGAACAACAAGGGCAGGTCGTGTTCGTGAGCTAGTGTTGCCAAATCACGCAACGATGGCTCTGTTGTGAAGCCGATAATTTTGTAGTTGGAGTGATGGATCGAGAGAATTGCAGCGGTATTTTCGGTAATAGCGTTGGCAAAGTCGCGCAGATGGGTGCGGTTCGTCGTGCCAACCTCAACCAGCGTCACGCCGGCCTGACGCATCACGTCTGGCATCCGAAAACCGCCCCCAATCTCGACCAACTGCCCGCGACTCACGATCACTTCTTTGCCCGCACAGAGCGCGGAAAGCATCAGCAAAACGCCCGATGCGCTGTTGTTTACGACGGTTGCGGCCGATGCGCCCGTCAATGTCTGAACGAGATCAACCGCATGAACGGAACGCGACCCCCGCTTGCCGTTAACCATGTTGAACTCAAGATTGCTGTAGCCGCGTGCGATCTGCGCGATGGCAGTGATTGCGTTCTGGCTTAGTGGCGCACGCCCGAGATTGGTGTGGATGATGACACCCGTCGCGTTGATGACAGGGTAGAGGGTTGGCGCAATTAGATCAGCCAGATGGAACTCAACTCGTTCAATGATGGCAGGAATCGAGAGGTCAAGAGCGGTGTTGCCGGCGCGAATCTCCACACGTAGCTGTTCTAAAACAGTTCGCACGGCTGTCGTCACCAGTTCGCGTCCATAATTCTTGTCAAGCGACACGACTGACTCCAATAGGCGATCTACGCTTGGCAACTGGCGCAGTTGTGCAATCTGTTTACTGTTCACGGTTGACCGTTCCAAAGTCGGAGAAGCGCGTCTCGGCCGATTTCCTCCGTACAAGCAGCAGTGTCTCAATCAATCCAAACGTCATTAATACCATCATGGCGACTGGCATGTTAAACAACCGGTTCATTTGCAATAAAACACAGATTGCTAGCCATAAGCCGAGCCAAGCGGTTTGGCGCAACAATATCTGTGTTGTTGCCTCAGAAAAGTTGCGTGCGATGCGAATGCGACGATTGACAAAGTAGACGAATGGCAAAGTTAACCCAAATCCGACAATCCAAACGGCGATCAAAAATAGTACGATTAGACCGTAATCACTCGCTTCCATCAGGGCATTCGCATCTGCCCGCCCCTCCACAACGGCTCGTCTGAGTCCTTCAAAGGCTTCCTCGCCCGTTGGCACGAGCCATACGTTGTTGACGAGCCAGTTCATTGCTGCCATTCCTAAGAAAATCAGCCCGCCACAGCCGGCTAGCATCGGCAGAATCCCATAACGATCTAATCGCATTGGTTACCCTTCCTGTTGCAGCAGAAAAAGCATTGCTCGGCCGTAGGCATCGGCCGCTGTCGGCGCGGAAAAGACAAGCGGTGCTTCTGCTGGTCTGATTTCGCATTCATAGCTATCGTCGGTCAAGCGCAAGTTGAGCTCATTGTTCGGTAAACGGTTGACAAGTTTCGTGCGAATCTGCGCTTCTGTTGGAACCCAGAGCGCATCGAGCAGATAGACAAAATCCAATGCCCACTCAACTGCACCATTAAAAGTAATTGCGTGATACCCTTGCAACACACTTACACTCGCCATCATGTCAGACATGACAAACACGCGATCTGCAACGGCAGTGTCGGGAACCATAAAAAAATCGTGCAGCATTGGACGCCACTTAAGCCCTGCTTCGTTTAGTTTGTGGGCGAGTTCGGCCGAGACATTCATATTGTTAGAGCGACAAAGCCCCTGAAAGAACTTCATTGCTAGATAGGTTCTAAAATTCCGTTCGATTCTCAAACGGGTCACGAACTGGATTATACTCAGTTCTTGACGATTATATATTTACCTGCCGCCGATAGACAACATTGGGCGTGTCACTTAAAATGCGGGAAATTCAGGAATTTAGAATGCGTGCATTACTCATCGCGGATGATCTCGAAGAGCGTGACTTTCTCAGCTTTGCATTACGTCACATTGGTTTGCAAACGATCAAGGTGACGGAGCCAGCAGTCGCCATGACTGATCCGATGGAGCATCCCTATGATGTGATTATTTTGTGCGTCTCGGCCGATGAAGGTCTGCCCGTTATCGAAAAAATACGCACAACCCGACAAACTCCACTCCATCTCATCGCGGACACTCTAACAGAACAGCAACATGCAGACTATTTGGATGCAGGGGTCGATTGTGTGCTACAGCGACCTGTCTCGCTTAAACTTTTCACGCGCTACACAAATATGTTGCTCAAGCGGTCTGGCTCGGTGCCGATGACGATGCTCACGCCATTGCAGTCCGACCCGATTACGCTTGATCCCAGCACGCGCACAGTCGTTGTCAATGGTGGTGAGCCACAACATCTGACACAACTTGAGTTTCGCTTGCTCTATGTGTTGATGACCAATGCGGCGCAGGTTGTGCCGATTGATGAACTTGTCGAGCGAGTCTGGGGCTACACTGGTCAGGGCAATCGAGATTTGGTGCGCGGCCTCGTGCGACGACTGCGACGCAAAGTTGAGCTAACGCCACAAGCGCCGCAATTTATTCATAATTTGCCGGGCGTTGGCTATCGCTTTGATGTATCCTGAAGGCTATTCTACTTTCTTACTGTACTCGCTCCATGAGCCAACGTAGAGCTTGGGCATTGGCAACCCTGCGTGACGCATTGCTAAAATGTTGACGTTTGCGCTGACACCACTGCCACAATAAAAGGTCGCATTTTCGCCCGCCTCGTCGCCCAGCAGCAAATCAAACTCAGCACGCAATGTATTCGGGTCAGCCATCAAACGTGAATTTTCTCGCCAATTATTGCCGAACCAGCGATTTTTTGCGCCGGGAATGTGTCCAGCGCGTGCATCGATAGGCTCATATTCGCCAGCATAACGACGTGCGTCGCGGGAATCGATGAGCAGCGGTTGTGCTGCTACCTCGTCTAAGACGACGAGCATCGCGCGGTTTGGTTCACCGATGAAGTCGGCGGGTGAGTTTTGATTTGTGCCGCTCTCGGCCGCAAATCCCCCCTGCTCCCATGCCTCCCAGCCACCATCCAGCACCGCAACCGCCTCATGCCCCATATAGTTCAACATCCACCACAGCCGCCCCGCAAACACGCCGCCCAAATTGTCATAGGCGACAACCTGCTTTTGGCTGTCGATACCGAGATGGGAGAAAAGTTGGCGCAACTTGTCGGCCGATGGCAACGGATGTCGGCCTTCATCGGTGTGCGGTTCGCTGCTCAAATCATCATCCAGATGAGCGTAAACAGCACGCGGAACGTGTTGCTTGGCATACCAAAGTTTGCCCATCTCTGGGGATTGCAGGTCAAAGCGACAATCGACGATGATGAGATTGTCGTCGCTGAGGTGCGCGTTCAGGTCGGAAGCGGAAATTAGAGTTTTGAACATTATGTTGAGCGGGCTTTTAGCCTGCTAGTCAAGAACGGGTTGAAACCCATTCAACATAGGCGGCAGGAATTGGCTCTGACAGCCAGATGCCATTTTTTTCTTGGTAAAAGCTAACGCCATCAGCAAAAGCGCGGCGTGCATGGACATGTAAGATGACAGGTTTTGCGTGATGCCGTTTCCCAACGATGGTCGCGGTGGCGAGATCGGCCGATAGATGAACATATTGCCGTCTCATTGGTTTTAACCCGTCGCGCATAATCAGGTCGATCACCTTTGGCGTTGTGCCATGATAAAGCAGCCTGGGTGGTTCTTGGGCTGTTTTCACGATCTTTTGTGCCACAGAATGCCCATATTGCGCCCGTATTTTATCGCCATCAATCGCATAACGCTGTTTATCGGCCGCAGCCATCATTGCCTCAATATCTTCGCGCCTCACGTCACGCCACACACGCCTCTTGCGCCTCAAGGCAACAACTAAGTCATCTATTTTGACCCACCCGTGCGCGTCAAGCGTCAACCCATAGTCATCGGGCGCGTGTCGTAGCGCACGAGAAATGGTTTTGCTCAGTCGTCGAAAGTCAATTTTTTTGCCCATGATTGTTGAATCGTATCGCGCTGCTTGCACTAAATCAATGACGAAACTCTATTAGCAAACATGACGACCTCATACACCCACGTTAAAATTGGCAAATGGTAAATCACTGGACAGAACGTGAGACGGTGCGCCAACTGGCAGCGCAATCAGGTAATATCACATTGGCGGAGGAACTCGCATGGCGCGATGTTCTCGGCCGACATTTCAACACAGGTCGGCGCACCGCGCATCTGCTTGACATCGGAACGGGGACGGGCTGGTTGCCCATCTTGCTGGCAAATCGGCGACTCATCGCAACAGGGTTGGACAGTTCTGAGCCACTGCTTGACGTAGCACGGCAGCGGGCGTGGGAGGCACAGAAGGAGGTGCGGTTTGTGCTGGGGTCGGCCGAGAACCTCCAATTTCCCAACGCAGCCTATGACATCATCACAGCTGTCAATCTGCTCTCTGATTTAGATGACCCACGTGCTGCTGTCACCTCATGGGAGCGTGTGCTAAAACCTGCTGGCCGTTTGCTGATTGTCGAGGATGATCGAGATTCGGCGCATTATGCCACCTATCTCAAAGCAAACGACATCAAGCGCAATCAGTCTGCGCCGCTCTATAATGCCAATTGTCATGAACTCATCTGCTTCCTCAAGCTACGCGGTTGGGGAAATGTTCATGCCTCTCAGATTCGCGGACAGCTTGAACGCACAGGCACCTACCGTTTCCGCCCCTACACGCTTGGCTATACGCTCGTCGTTGCCGAAAAAGGTGGATCAATCCCTCTATGAGCGACAACAGTACACCGCAAGTGACACGACGGCAATTTTTGGGCGCGGCCGCCAGCATCGGTGCATTGGTAGGCGGCGTGCGTCTGCCTATTGGGGCTATCTTTGCACCGTCATTTGTTAACTGTGATGCGCGATTTTTGAGGCAGTTGGCTGGCATTTTGTCGGAAAAGCCAGATTTATCTGTGACACTTTTTCTGACGGTTGGCGAGCTGGGGACGAGCGACTTGTTGACAAGTCGGCAGGTGGAGGTTGGTTTTCGGCCGAGTTCCCCCCAGATCACGCTTGACTATGCCCAATGGATCGCACACCAGCAAAAGCCGCTCTTCGCCACCGCTGAACAAGGCGCATTGTGGCCTAAGTTAGCCAGCCTATGTGCAGCAGAAGAGATTCTGTTGGCGAGTTGGGATGGACTGAGTGAAGAGTTTGAGGTAGGAAATCAAACGCCTCTATTTGATGGCGCAACGATTGACTTGGCAAAGTTGTTTCTACCTATTACTAAATCTCAATTTTTAGCGGGGAAATCGTTGCAAAAAATTATGCCCCTTCACGCCCTAGCACAAAACATTACTGCTGTATAATCTGAGAGCGAAGCAAAATGCAACATCTAATTTAGGAAAAACCATCATGAAACGCACCATCTTTCTGTTAAGTTTAATTCTGGTCGTTGTAGTCGGCATCGTCTCTGTACAAGCAGAACCCGACGCACCGGACAATCGCAGCATCTACATCTTTGGCGACTCATGGGCAGAGCAGATGTCGGAGACGGGCAGCCCGATTCCATTTGATCAGGCGATTGTAGATAATGAATTTGACAGTTTTGTGACGTTGCACAAACATGGAATTAGTGGCTCGACGCTTGAGCAGTGGGCAACAAACGAAAACGGCATTCTACTCGCTTTGACGACGGCGATTGTCAACGATAGCAGCAGCGATCCCATTGTCTTCTTCACGCTTGGTGGCAACGATGTATTTGCTGGCGCAAGCGCACAAGAGATGGCTACGAATCTTGCCACAATTCTAACGGCACTGGAAGCGACGCGCCCTGACTTGCAGATTGTGCAGGGTGGCTATGACATCCTCAATCCAAACGTCAACCCCGCGCAATGCTTGGCTGCGATGCAGTTTATCTTTGGCTCCACTGATCCTGCCGTTGTCAACACCGCTGTCCTCACCGCTTATCAAGACAGCGCAACGGTCGTTGATGCGTTTGACCGTGCAACTATCGTCAACACGTTTGGCTCTCTGCAAGGCACGCCGGGCAACCCGACTATCAACGAATGGAGTCCCGTCCAGTATCTCAGCGACTGCATCCACCTCAACACGGACGGTTACAATATCTATCTGGATACCCTGTTTAACGAGCAGCTCTCGCCGGAACTGTGTTCTGATCCATTAGTTATCGCATCTGCCTGCCCGTCCGACACCTATATCTATTTGCCGCTGCTTTCCCGCTAGATGGAAAGCTAGTTGGCTGGATCGGCCGAAAAACCGCAACAAATCATGTTACAAGGCCAAGCGCATGTTTGACGATTCGCTCTGAGGTGGGGTTACGCCGTCGCTGCATCCATGTCGCGCAACACGTCCGCCAATGTTTTTGTCGCCAATACGTCACAAAGCGCATCCTCGGCATCGTGAAAGACACAGTTTAGAATCGGGGTTATCTTTCGGCCGCAGTCACAATTCTGATTAGGCGGGTTGGGGTGATGCTCAAAAATCGGCCGTTGCTCTGTGGCGCGATAAATGTCAAGCAATGATATGTCGGCCGATGTGCGTGTGAGTTTTGCACCACCATCTGACCCCATCACCGTCTCCGTCAACCCCGCACAGTTGAGCGACCCCAACACCTTGCGAATGGTGACGGGGTTCGTGTTGACGCTGGCTGCGATAGTAGTTGATGAGACCGTCCCCTCACAGCGAGCGAGCAATGCGAGGGTATGCAGGGCAATTGCGAAGCGGCTATTACTCATGGGTAATGATTGTAGGTACACAAAAATGATTGTCAAGCCTGATCGATATAATGCAGTATAATTGTCCGCCCTAATGTACTTTTCAGCCTCAAACTTTTTCTCACGCACGCGAACGATTAGCGCGTCTGCTGCCATTGCAACGCTTTGTTTTATTCTCTACATTTCGATCAATGATGTCATCATTGTGACTGATTCGGTGTGGAGTCCGCACATCTCAGCCAGCCTCTATTATGATCGCGACATTGCGTTAAACGAATATCACAAATGGATAGAGGGCGTGAATTACTATGCAATTCGCCTACATGATGGCGAAGAGCAGCCGTTTTTTCCTATTGGCGGGTCACTGCTGACTGTTCCGCTGGTTCCACTGTATCGCTATCTAATTGATCTGCCAGAGGGGTCGCCAGAGCGACTAGACGATTTTCTACAGCTCTATGGACCACACGATAAGCCTGTGCGCGAGATGCAGCTGGCGGCTGCGTCGCTTCTTTGTGCATTGTCGGCGATGGTGATGTTTGGTGTGTTAAAAGAGTCTGTCAACGTAAAGTGGGCATTGGTTGGAACTGTCGCCTACGCATTTGGCACAACTGTCTTTTCGACAGCAAGCCGTGCCATGTGGCAACACTCACCCTCTGTCTTATTCTTGGCTCTGCTACTTCTCGCATTGACGCGATTGCACAATGGCAAGCATTGGTATGTTTTGGCGGGTGTGTTTGTGGCGGCTGCTTACACGGTTCGGCCGACGAACAGCGTCTCTGTCTTACTCGTCACCCTATTTATCCTGTACAAGCACCGAGACGCAGCACTTTACTATTTTGCAGGAGCTGCCTCCATCGCCATCCCGTTTCTCACGTTCAACCTCGTTATGTTCGATGCCATCCTTCCGCCTTACTTTGCAGCAAGCAGGTTGGGGTCGCCATTCTTTCTCGAAGCACTCGCGGGTAATCTCATTAGTCCGAGTCGAGGTGTCTTTGTCTTTTCGCCTTTTCTACTCTTCATTTTGCAGCCAAGCAATACATCTGACCGCCAACGCTCGCTCCTCAGATTGCTATATCTGATCGTAGGCTTACACCTCATCATCATCTCGCTTTTTGGGCATTGGTGGGGAGGACATTCAAACGGGCCACGCTTTTTCACAGACATGATGCCGTTTATGGTCTATGCCACAATCACCACGATTCATCAAACTCGGCATCGTTTTGTGCTGATTCTATTTTTTGCTGCTGTGATGGTCAGTATTCTCATCCACACAAACATAAGCGTTAAGCAGGCAAGTCAAAATTGGAATGCCGCGCCTGTCAATATAGATAACTATCCAGAGCGAATTTGGTCGTGGCGGGATGCCCCATTTTTGCGCCGTTCAGAAGATTTCGCCGCCATTTTCACCCCAGAGGACATAACGTTTACCTATCAGGAGGCAGTTGGGCAGGAGGTGACACGAGACATTATCGTACTCAACACCACAAACCAACCTGTCCAATACAAAATGACCTTGCCGCGTGGTGTGACTGTTTTAGCCGCGCCGGATGGTGTTTCAACACATGAATCAGGCGTTATTGAGCTGAAAAACAGCAAACCACTTGAGCCGTTTGGCTCCGCTATTATTACACTCGCTTATCAATTTAAGCATTTTCAACTGCAACCAGAGGGGCAACACTTTGGAGCGTTGGCCTTAGAGTCACGTTATGCGTCATCGGCCGATTGGCAAGGGCTGATGGTCGTCAAAGTCATCGTGCAGGGTGAACAGTCGGAAAAGCCATCACTGTCGCGTGATGTTGATGCAGACCCTGCAAGCCTATTTGCCGTACACGGTGGTGGCTGGTATGAACGCGAGTCGTTCGATGCGTTTCAATGGCGGTGGAGCGGAAAAGAGGCGATCCTGTACGTTTATAGCGCAAAACCAACTGTCGCAGTGTTAGAAACAAGCGTCACAGGCTTTTATATTGAAGGGGAAAAGCGAGCAGAGGGAGAGCTAAAATTCTTGATTAACGAAGAGGAGCGACATTGGCAAGGGGCTGAAAACGTCCCGTTTTCGATTGAGCTACCGTTGAAGTTGGGCTGGAATAGGGTGCGAGTTGTGCATCCCGCAGGTGAATTCTCCCCAGAAAATGACCATCGCCAATTAGGTTTTGGGCTAAATGGAATCACGTTACGAGAAAAATAGGGGTCTTTGGGAATACGTTCAAGCCCCACAAATTCCTGAAGAGCCAAAAATAGTTGACAACGCGCAAACTGAATGCTACCCTTCTGCCCACAATTAACAGCCAAAAGACTGTGAATCGAAAGAGTACCCATCAAAGCGGGTTTGAGAGAGAGGATGATTTTGCTGCGACATCCTCAACGGCGCGGATGGCGAATGGGTCGAGGAGTTGGTTGGGCGATGAGTCCAATTCGGTTTCGCCTCCGTTATCGGGCGTAGAGTTACCGCACATCATTTTTGTGCGCGACTTGGAAAAGTGAGACGCACTGCGTCTAACTAGGGTGGCACCGCGAGAAACTTTTAGAAGCTCTCGTCCCTATGGGGATGAGAGCTTTTTTGATCTTGGTGGCTACAAGAACGAACGGCTTGCTAGGGGTTTATGATTTTAAAATCATCGATCCAAAATCTAAAATCGTATGGTTTATCGTCCTGATTTGACACAGTTTCGCCGTCTGGCGCAACATCACAATTTAGTTACTGTCGTGCGCGAGTTTGCGGCCGATTTAGAAACACCTGTCTCTGTCTATGTCAAACTGATGGAGCAGGGAAAACCATCTTTTCTGCTTGAATCGGTTGAAGGCGGCGAAAAAGTCGGCCGATATTCCTTCGTTGGGCTCAATCCGCGTGAGACGATTGAACTGCGCGGGCGTAATGTCGTGCGCTGTGAAGGGACTATCGAGACAAAAAGCGTCTTGCGTGATGGCGAAGATATTTTAGACGTGCTGAAGGAAGAGATCGGCGGCTACACACCCGTTGATTTTCATGACTTTCCGCGTTTTATCGGCGGGGCGGTTGGGTATTTGAGCTATGACACGGTGCGGTTTTATGAGCAGTTGCCGGAGTCGGCCGAAACCATTCTCCCCTTCCCCGATGCCGTTTTTCTCATCGCTGATACGATTGTCGCCTTCGACCACGTGCGCCATCGCCTGATGATTATGGCAAATGCGCGGGTTGGCGACGATGTTGAAGCCTCTTATCTGGAAGCGGTCGGCAACATCGAGCGCATCACAGAACATCTGTTGAGGCCACTGCCAGCCGTGCCGCGCCGTCTCTATGGCAACACGGGTAAATTGCAGCGGGAGATGACATCAAATAAGACACAAGCTGAATATGAGGCGATGGTCAAAACGGCGAAAGAGCATATCGGTGTGGGCGATGCGTTTCAAATCGTGTTGAGTCAGCGGCTTGAGCGTGAAACGGACGCGCATCCATTCCAAATCTATCGCGCCCTCCGCATGACCAACCCTTCGCCGTACATGTTTTACTTCAACCTACCTGACCAAGAGATGCAGATCGTTGGGGCGAGCCCAGAGGTGATGGTTCGGTTGGAAGATGGGGTGGCGGCCGTTCGGCCGATTGCCGGCACGCGCAAACGCGGACGCAACGCTAGCGAAGATTACGAGTACGAGCAAGATTTGCTCAATGATCCCAAAGAGGTGGCGGAGCATGTGATGTTGATCGATTTGGGGCGGAATGACATCGGCCGAATTGCCGAATACAGCAGCGTCCACGTCCCCGATTTGATGGTCGTCGAGAAATACAGCCACGTTATGCACATCGTCAGCCATGTTGAGGGAAAGCTACGCGAGGGCATGGACGCATTCGACGTGATGCGTGCCACCTTCCCTGCTGGCACATTGAGCGGCACACCCAAAGTTCGCGCCATGGAGATTATTGAAAATCTCGAAGGAGAGCGGCGCGGTCTCTACGGCGGTGCGGTCGGTCATTTTGGCTACGATGGCAATATGGATACCTGCATTGCCATCCGCACACTCGTCATGCGCGGCAACAAGCTCTACATTCAGGCCGGCGCGGGCATCGTCGCCGACAGTGACCCGACAAGTGAGTACGAGGAGTGCTGGAATAAAGCGCGGGCGTTGGCTGTGGCGATTGAGCGGGCTGAGAATGGGCTGTTGTAGCAGCTTGACACTTTACGCTTCGATAGTCGATAATGAAACTGTAAGCGAATTTTAGATCGAGAGGTTGATTATGGAAACTGTGACTGTCTCTTCAAAGTATCAAATCGTCATCCCAAGTCGATTGCGAGAATCAATGAACATCAAAGCAGGACAGAAGATCATGATGGTGGAATATGATGGACGAATTGAGATGATACTTGTACCGTCGGTTGAAGATGCACGCGGTATGTTTCGCGGCATTGGTACAAACATTGAGCGCGAGCGCAAGGATCGCGTATGAACGTTGTTGATTCATCTGCTTGGCTAGAATATTTCGATGATGGCAGGGGAGCAGAGCAATTCGCAAACGTTATTCAAGATGTAGAGAAACTACTCGTTCCAACGGTTGCAATTTACGAAGTCTTCAAATACATGCTAAGGCAGCGTGGCGAATCGGAAGCTCTACAAGCGATTGGCGTTATGATGCTCGGTGAAGTTGTTGAACTAACCAGCACACTTTCGCTGAATGCTGCCAAATTGTCATACGAGTTACAGATTCCGATGGCCGATAGCATCATCTTAGCAACCACACGTCTTCATAACGCAACATTGTGGACACAGGATAGAGATTTTGAAGGCTTGGAAAATGTAAACTATTTTGAGAAATTAACAGGAGATTCGGATGACTAAAAGATTCATGAATTCCGTACAGGAAGCACAATCACAAGTGACAGCAATTTCGCCGTCTGAACTCGTTTCAGCATGGCAGGACGATCCCGATCTGCTCGTGATCGATGTGCGCGACGAAAAGGACATCGCTAACACGGGGATCATTCCGGGCGCAATCCCTATCTCACTTGGCACGCTCGGTTACAAAGGAGACGACACACTCCCCGAATCATTCTGGGATAAACGCCTCATTGCTCATAAGCAAGACCCTATCATTATGACTTGTCTGATGGGCGCGATGGCCTCGCTCGGCGCAAAGCAGCTACAAGAGATGGGATACGACGATGTGCGCTATCTTAAAGGCGGCACACTTGGCTGGAAAGAGGCTGGCTATGAAGTCGCCGTTTTTGCGGGAGACTAAACTATTTCGTGATGCGTAGTGCGTGGCGCGTATGAGATTCCACGTACCACGCACCACGCACCACTTTTCAAATGACAAAACCAATTGTATTTAGCGGTATTCAACCATCAGGTGACTTTCATCTCGGCAACTATCTCGGCGCAGTCAAGAATTGGGTTGCACGACAGGATGGGAAGACGAACTATTTCTGCATCGTAGACCTACACGCGCTGACTGTGCCACAAGACCCCGTGCAGCTTCGTGCCAAAACGCGAGAGTTGGCGGCAATTTTGTTGGCGTGTGGCATCGATCCCGACAAAAGCACGCTCTTTATCCAGAGTCACGTCACAGCGCACGCCGAATGTTGCTGGCTGCTCAACTGCGTCACGCCGCTCGGCTGGTTGCAACGCATGACACAATTCAAGGACAAATCGAGTCGCCAAGAAAGCATTTTGACGGGCTTACTCGACTATCCTGTTCTGCAAGCGGGTGACATTATGCTCTATGACGCAGATGAAGTGCCTGTTGGTGAAGATCAAAAACAGCACATTGAGCTAACCCGCGACATCGCGCAGAGCTTCAACCATCGCTACGAGGAATCGTTTTTTGTGCAGCCAAAAGTGATGCTGCCAGAGACGGGCGCACGTGTGATGGGCTTAGACAACCCGAACAATAAGATGTCAAAGTCAATGTCGCACATTCGTGGTCATCTTGTCAGATTACTCGATGAGCCGAAAGAGATTCTGCGCTCGTTCAAAAAGGCGCAAACGGATAGTGGCAACGAGATCGCTTTCTCAGATGACCCCGAAAAAGCAGGAGTCAATAATCTGCTCGACATCTATGTTGCCGTGACGGAAAAGAGCAAAGAGGCGGCGTTGGCTGACTTTGCGAATGCTCGCGGGTATGGCGATCTCAAGGTTGGCGTTGCCAATGCTGTCATTGAGACGCTCACGCCGATTCGGGAACGTTACAATGAGTTGATGTCTGACCCTGCGGAGTTAGATCGGCTGATGCAAAAAGGGGCGGAGCAGGCACGCGCCGTCGCGGAACCGAAAGTCGAACAGATGAAAGAGATCATGGGGCTAGTGTTGCCGAGTTAATGCTATACTGTTCTCAGTCAGATATTCCATTTTTTCAAAAAATGGAATATCTAGGAGAAAGTCATCATGCCATCGCCATTTCCGGGAATGGATCCTTATCTCGAACGTAAAGGATTGTGGTCAGAGGTGCATTCCGGACTAATTCTCAGCGTTCAGAGAGCGTTAACACCACATCTTCGGCCGAAATATCGCGCCGCCATCGAACGCGCGACTTTTACCGTCATGCTTGGCGAAGTCGAGCCAGTTGGTGCCCCTGATGTTGTTATCTATGAAACACCGTCCCCACGACAGGCGACTGGTGGGGCAATGGTTATGGAAGCTCCAACAATCGAGCCACAAACAGCCATCGTTCCTATGCCAATCGAGTTTGAACAATCTTATTTGGAAATTCGTGAGGTTGCGACGCGACGTGTTGTTACGGTGATCGAGATATTGTCACACGCTAATAAACAGGGACGACGTGGACGAGAGCAGTATCGGGTTAAGCGCAATGATATTTTAGCAAGTCGTACCAATCTGATTGAAGTTGATCTCTTGCGTGCCGGAGTACGTCCACCCATTAAGCTGAATGACGATGATGACTACATCATGCTGGTCAGCCGTCGCCGTCAACGGCCGAATGCGGATGCGTACTTATTCAGTGTGCGGGACAGAATCCCCACAATCCCAGTTCCGCTCAAGCGTAACGAGCCAGAGCTTACGCTCGATTTGCAACCATTGCTTGCTGAACTATACGATGCAGGAGGTTATGACTTAGCAATCGATTATAGTCAACCACCAACACCACATTTGGATGAAGCAGATGCAATGTGGGCGCAACAGCTTCTCGCTAAGGAACTTTAATATGTTAATTGTTATCGACAACTACGACTCATTTACCTACAACCTCGTCCAATACTTTGGCGAATTGGGCGCGGACATTCGCGTTTTTCGCAATGACCAAGTGACGCTGGACGAAATTCGTGCGCTCAAGCCGACGCATATTTGTATTAGTCCGGGGCCGGGCAATCCATCGGCCGATAGCGGCATCTCAAACGACATTCTACGCGAACTCAGCCCAACGATCCCAACCTTTGGGGTGTGTCTCGGTCATCAGTGCATGGGGCATGTGTTTGGCGGCGAGGTGGTGCGAGCGGAGCGGCTGATGCACGGCAAAACGTCGCAGGTCTATCACACGGGTGGCGATGGTCTGTTCAACGGTGTGCCAAGCCCGTTTCAGGCGACGCGCTATCATTCGCTGATCGTCGAGGAGCCGCTGCCCGACAGCTTGCAGGTGACAGCATTCACCAGTCAAGGCGAGGTGATGGGAATGCGCCATAAAGCGTATCCAATTGTGGGCGTGCAGTTTCACCCTGAGAGCATTTTGACGGAGCATGGGAAGTTGATTTTGCAGAACTTTCTCGATATGTGATCGCTATTTTTTATGTTGGGATTTCCAAATCCCAACACATACTCACCATGAAAGAGAAACCAATAAAAAACACTTACTGGGTCACGGAGCAGTTTTGCGCGGGACGCTATCCGGGCAATGTTCATCGGGCGCGCCGAAGAGAATATGTCAGCAAGTTAGAAGCGAGCAGTGTCTCTTTATTTATCGATCTAACGGAGGAGGGCGAGCTTGAAACGTATGCGGAATTGCTGACAAACGCGGAGCATGTCCGAATGCCAATTCGTGACTTCAGTGTGACGACAGTGGAAAAGTACCAAGCTATCTTGGATAAGATCGATGCGACACTTGCGAATGAGGGGACGGTTTATGTGCATTGTTGGGGTGGTGTCGGCCGAACTGGAACCATCGTCGGCTGCTGGCTCGTCCGACATGGCATGGAGCCACAAACCGCGCTCGACCAGATCACCGAATGGCGCAAAGAAAACCCAAACCGCTATAAACCATCCCCTGAGACAGAAGAGCAGCGACAGGTTGTTTTAGGCTGGCAGAAAGGGCAGTGATGATGCCTGAAACATTCTCCTGCTCACAAATTGAATTTCTCTTTCTTATCGCAATTGGCTCGAAAGTCTGTTGCTCTTGTCTAGGATTTTCGCACAGACACAGAAAACGCCTGAACTAAGGAACTCTGCTCGTCAATCCTCCAAAATCAAGTACCCGATCTTTGCCTCGTCAATCGGCAGCCAGTGTTGCTCCTCAAACCATTCCACCCCATAAAAATGATGTAACACATCACGAACTGCAATCTTCGTCGGCCGACCGGCAAGTACGGCGCGATAAGATGACCAATGCCATGTACGGAAATTATGCGTATGCCCGTGAATCGTCGGATTTGCGTGAATGTAACAAATTAAAGGGCTGATCGAATCGCTGTCAAATAGCTTAATGCGCTGGATGGGGCGTGCGATAGCTAGGGTTGTAAAGAGGAGGCGAAGGCGAATTTCGGCCGAAGGCCAGTTCTCCAACCAAACCAAAAAATGAAAATGATCTGGCAGCAGGCAGTAGGCTAACGTTTTGAATTTCGCTTGGGCATAGTGGTTGAGAAAGGTGCGATAGGTGATTGCATTGGGAAAGATGACGCGCTGCGTTGGTGGCAGATAGATGTGATACCAAGCCCCTCCTTTCATGAGCGCAATTGTATCATTTGCCAGCACCCTCGTAAAATTGTGATATGAACGAAAAAACCTTGTGGCACCAACTGTTTGCCAAGCTGCTTGAACTGCTCCTTACGCCGGTTGGTATCGTGGTGCAAACCGAGTTCCCCGTCTTGATCGAACCACCACGTGGCGATGTGCTGCTTCTGCGTCGCACGGGCGACCACTGGACAGAAGAGCAGCGTCGCTATTTGCCCAGCGGTATTCATGAAAGCGATGCGAGCCATATCTTGATCGAGTTTAAGGCGACTGAATCGTTGACGGCCGATAATGTCCGCAGAGCCGCCAGCTATGACGATTTCTATCGCGCTAGCCAAAATCTGCAAAAGCAAGAGGTTTTGACTGTCATAATCAGCAGTCGCAAGCCGCGCACAAAGACCCTTGAACAGTTCCAATTTACCGCTACAATGCACACAGGCGTTTACCAGTGTGAAAATATCTTGGCGCAACGCATCCGTCTGCTTTCATTGAATGAGCTAGACAACACCCAAAAGAATGCGTTGGTTATGTTTTTCGCCAGTCAGCGCAAGAATCGTGAACGCGCCCTTGATACACTGCGCGATATGGGATTTAAGACGATCCCCCAGCCAATTTTGACGTTGCTAACCGATCTCTGGCAGCGACAACAAAATCGTGAGGTAGATGACATGCAAAAACAGTTAACTTATGAACAGATTCGTGCTGAAGGTCAAGCCTTTCTCGATCTCGTGCTTGCGGCTCTCCCACCTGATGAGTTTGTTAAGCGATTCAAGCCAGCAGAAATTATTCAGATGTATGGCTCTACAGCAATGTTGCGGCAATTTGAGCCGGAAGAGGTGTTAAAACAATTTGAGCCAGAGGAACGGCTTGCTGGCTTAGAGCCAGAAGAGGTGTTGCAACAGTTTGAACCAGAGGAACGGCTTGCTGGCTTAGAGCCAGAGGTAATCGAGGCTTATTTGCGGAAACTGAAGGCTGGATAAGATGGTTATTGAAATTACCTTGCCTGAGTGGTTATCGGCCGCCCCCCTCCCTACTCACGTCCCCTCCCTCGAAGAGCGAATGCGTTTTGTCATTGCTCTGTCGCGCCGCAACTTTGAAAATGAGACAGGAGGCCCTTTTGCCGCCGCTGTTTTCGAGGAAGAGACAGGGAGGTTGATTGCCGCTGGCGTAAATCGCGTCATGCCATGCAACTGCTCTTCGGCACACGCGGAGGTCACAACGCTCTCTCTCGCACAGAAAAAGCTCGGCACATACGATCTCGGTGGCGCAGGAATGCCTGCCCATCAAATCGTTGTCAACTGGCGACCTTGTACAATGTGTCTGGGGGCTGTCATTTGGTCGGGTGTGACTTCGCTTGTGATCGCGGGGAGCGACGATTCCGTCGAACGAATTACGGGATTTGACGAGGGGCCGATGCCAGATGATTGGAAAGGGGAGCTAAAGAAACGTGGTATTTGCGTAACGGATAATCTGCTTTATGATGAGGCAGTTGCCGTTTTTCGTGCGTTTGCGGCGAGCGGGGCCGTTGTTTACAACGGCCGAGGCGGTGCAGAACGAGCTAATTAAGCCTTGTAGAGAGGTTCCACCTTTTCAAAAAGTGGAACCTCTGAAAATGTACCTAAGTTTGTCAAACGCGCTCGTTACGTCCAACCAACGTCTTCGCGTCCCGTCAGATATTTCTCAACCTGCATAGCGGCCGCACACCCCTGACCAACGCTCGTTGCAACCTGTCGGTAGTTTGGGTCTTGGATTTCACCAGCAGCAAAAACGCCCGGCACGCTCGTCCGCATCAGTTCATCAGTGATGACATATCCCTCTTCGTCCATTTCAACCTCACCTACGAGGAAGTTACTATTAGGATAGTGGCCGATAAAGATAAAGACACCATCTGTTGGATATGTGCGCGTCTCGCCAGTTTCCACATTCGCAAGCAAAATTTCATCAACTTTGCCATTGCCGCGAATCTCCTTGACGACCGTATCCCATTCAAACGAAATTTTGTCGTTTGCAAAGGCACGCTTTTGCAAGACGGGGCCGGCGCGTAGTGTATCGCGGCGATGGATCACGTCCACTTTGTTGGCAAAGCGCGTTAGAAAAACACCCTCTTCGAGTGCGCTGTCGCCGCCGCCAACAACGACAACATCTTGACCGCGAAAGAAGAAGCCATCACATGTGCCGCAATAGCTAACACCTCGGCCGACAAACTCTTTCTCACCCGGAATGTTGAGCGTTCGCGGGGATGCGCCAGCCGTGATAATAACGCTCTCGGCCGCATATTCCTCACTCCCCGTGCGAACCGTGAACGGAGATCCATTCTTAAAATCGACGGAGACAACCTCGCTATAGGCATAGCGTGCGCCAAAACGGGCAGCCTGCTTTTGCATCACATCAATCAGTTCGGGGCCGCCAATACCATTGACAAAACCGGGGTAGTTTTCGACCTCGTGTGTGATAGCGACTTGTCCACCCAGTTGGCTGCCAACAATAACCAATGGGTCGAGTTGGGCGCGGGCGGTATAAAGGGCGGCAGTCAGCCCTGCGGGGCCTGAGCCAATGATAATTACTCGTTCTTTTTTCATAGCTTATTTCTCAAATGCCAGCCTGCCATTCCTGCAAATGCAGTCATCCATTCATAGCATCATGTTTTGTATCAATTTGGAATCTATGTGAGTATAGACGTAACTTTGGGGTCAACTCTTACCGATTATACCAATTCCAGAAAACTTGGTGGCGTAATGGATAGGCAAAGAGTGTCTCAATCTTCTACCACGCTTAGATAGATTGCACTGCCAAGCAGCAGTTCAAGAAAAAAGAGAAAGGCAACAGTTAGATTGTTGCTATCGAATTGCAGTTGAGGAAAGTTGAATCCTTGCTGTGCGCCTTGTAGCAGCGGGATGATGGCGAAATAGAGACCGACGACCATGAGGATGGTGAAGGCGAGCGCGAGCAGCACGTCGCTGAGATTGAGGCGGAAGGGGGCAAAAGTGGGTCTCGGCCGAACGCCCAGCATGATCCGCGCCGTCAACCCATCAGGCACTGGCTCTAATGGCAACGAGTTTAGCAAAGTGTTGAGACGTTGTTCTTCGTTCATTTGAGATATGGTCGCAAGGCAACTTTTAGTGCCTTACGTGCGCGAAAAATGTGTGTCTTGACTGTGCCAAGCGGCAAGTCGGTGATGGTAGCGATTGCGTCATAGCTCAAGCCTTGCTGATGACGCAATGTGATGACGAGACGTTGTGTATCGGGCAGATTGGCGATGGCGGCGTTTAGTTGGTTGGCAACTTCGGCCGATAAGACCGCACGCTCCACCCCTAATGAGTCATCTACCAGCACAACGTCCTCTACCTCAACCGCTCCCAACTCACGCTTTAACTTCGGTAGCCGATTGTAGCAAAGATTGACGACAATTCGGTATAGCCATGTTCGGAAATGTGCATCGGCGCGAAATCGGCCGATGCCCCGCCAAACGCGCACAAACGCCTCCTGCGTTATATCCTCTGCGTCGCGTTCACTCTGCAATGTTCGCAACGCGAGATTATAGACATAGGGCGCGTGGGCATTGACAAGCTGCTCAAAAGCAACTGAGTCACCCTGCTGTGCGCGTGTAATCATTTCGTCCACTATTCAATTAGACCATGCCCAACACAAAAAGTTTCAAAATGCAAAATATCACGAGTTTGAAACTTTTTTGACCCTACTCGGTCTAACCAAATGAACACAAAAAACGGAGGTGATAATGCTCACACTACTTGGACTACTGTTAGGAATTGGCCTCATTCTCAGCGTGATTGCAATTTTTGTGTCAGTCATGCACGGGATCGAGCGGCGCGAAAAAGCTGAACTAGAACAAATTATCGGAGGACAATAATCATGTTGGAACCACTTATCTTTGCACTTGGCGGCGCAATTTTCTTCGGCGTATTTCTCGCCTTTATCGCATTTATGCGCTATCTGCGCTACAAGGAAACAATTGAACTCGCAAAACAGGGAATTCTACGCTCTGATATGCGGCGCGGCGGCAAACGCACGAGCAGTCGCTCACTACGCTGGGGCGTTATTTTGACCATGATGGGTATCGTGATGACGTGTGGTTTATCGACAATTGGTCTTGATCCACATAATGAAATTCTCGGACCATGGTTGCTTGGCGGTCTGATTCCGCTGGGATTCGGCATTTCATTTTTGATTATTGACCGCATGGCAAACACGGAAACGGTGATGGAATCGGCCGACATCCGCTTTGAAGACGATCCCATCCCACCACACAAGCGTTAAAAATATGGGTGTGTTTCAAATACTTTGAGGGTGTCATTCCAGCGTGTGCAGGAATCCATTCTTCGGGGTGGTTGTTTCGGGAATTGTTGAGCATTAAAAAA
>CAYMGE010000070.1:0-34858 GCA_964389925.1 uncultured Ardenticatenaceae bacterium | reverse complement strand
TAGAGCAGGTGACTTTTAATCACTTGGTCGGGGGTTCGAGTCCCTCACGGCCTACTTCAAACCTTAAAATGCGCTGATAAGCGAAGCCATCGCCGATTCCTCTAACTAAATAGAGCTGAATCGAGTTTCTGACTTTGCGTGCTTAACAACAGGGAATCAACGTTAATTAGGTTCTAAATGTTCGGATGCTTCACTCAAGTAGTTTGTGGCTTGCATGAGTGAAACAAAAGTAAATGTCACGGCTATGGGGTCGTGATTTTTATTAGGAGGATTTCGGCGACCGAATTTTGTCGAGGTACGCCTGAACGTCAGTCGCTGGTATCCCGCAAGCGGGCGGGTATTAGACCCGCTGGGGAACAATAAGTAGGAGTAAAATCGTGTTAAAGTTATCCAGTCTTTTTTTGTTCGTTATTTTGCTTGTGGGAATTGTTTCAGCGTGCGGAGATACGTCAATCGAGGAATCAGCTATCACGCCTGATGAAATCGCGGACGTGACAAGTGAAGTGGCAACTGATACACCATTGCCAGAGCCGACCGATACAGACGAGCCAGCAACAAATATCCCTGCGCCAACTGATACGACCGTGCCGACGAATACAGCAATTCCAGCCACAAACACGCCATTTCCCACAAACACGGCAAGCCCAGCCACAAACACGCCATTTCCGACAAATACGGCAATTCCAGCCACAAACACGCCATTTCCCACAAATACGGCAATTCCAGCGACAAATACGCCATTTCCGACAAATACGGCAATTCCAGCGACAAATACGCCATTTCCGACAAACACGGCAATCCCAGCGACAAATACGCCATTTCCGACAAATACGGCAATTCCAGCCACAAACACGCCATTTCCGACAAATACGGCAATTCCAGCGACAAATACGCCATGGCCAACGAATACGCCGTCGATACCAGCGCAATGTCAGCAGGATTCGCTTAACTGTAGTGATTTTGGGACGCGGAGTGAGGCACAGGCGATGCTCAATATGTGTATGCCACATAATGGGGATATTCATCGGCTAGATCAGAATAATAATGGTCAGGCGTGTGAGGAAGACCCGCGATTTCAGCCAACCTCTGTGCCGCCCACACAACCCCCTGCTGCATCTAGCTTGAGAATTACTTTTGTTGACAAGCAGGCTGAATTTGTCGATATTCGCAATGATGGTGGCGCAGCTCAAGATTTGGGTGGTTGGCGATTGGTTTCTGAAAGAGGCGGGGAAACGTGTCCTCTCAGTGGCTCAATCGGCGCGGGGCAGACGTTGCGCGTTTGGATGCTCGATGATGATGCCGACAAACCGGGTTACCATTGCAATAGCTCGGCACGTGGCGTGTTTAGCAATAGTGATCCTGACCCTGCGGTTCTGTATAACGCGCAAGGTCAGGAGGTTAGTCGATATTAGTCGATAAACATAGATATTTGTATGTTGAGAACACAAACAAACACAACTCGGTCACGTGCATCAAGTTAGCCTCTTGTATGCGTAACCGAAACTGTGACCGCGTAAACTGTGGTATATCGCGCCAGCCACGAACGCGATTTCATTTTTGATATTCATACCAACACGATAACAGACACGTGGCGCGAAAATGGAAACACAATTGAAAATTGGTCTAAATTGCTCTGGGAACAAAAAGAACGCACCCAACTGGGTGCGCTCCTCTGGTTTCTGACGTTGAATCGGCCGCACCCTAAACGGTGGCACGAATGCGCTCGGTGAGCCAGTCGTTGACAAGCAGATCGGCCGTCACGCCGACATCTTTCGCATAAGAGGTGATGCGCCGCTCTAGTGTGTCGGGTAGGTGCAAATTGGCGGCGGAACCCGGTGCAGGAATCGGCCGATCCGTTTCTGCCAATATCTCCAAATAGCTGGTCGCTGCGTCCATGCCGTGTCGAATCGCGTCTTCGATGGTATCACCGCTGCTGAAGCAGTCGGGCAGGTCAGGCCATGTGACGAGCCAGCCGCCGCCGTCGATGGCGGGAATGGGTTGGAGGGTGAAGGGGTAATCAGTCGGTTTGTGGGTCATCTTCATTTTCCTCATCAGGCAGATTGTCGATGATCTGCACCAAACGACGCACGTAGACGGGCAGAATCGGTCGATGGACGGGGATGATTAGCGGTCGATCAAGCGACGGGTGGTCGAAGGCGACGTGGCTGCCCCGCGCTTGGCGCACGGTCAAGCCTGCCCTTTCCGCCTCGCGTCGCAATTGCCCAATGCGCCAATCGTCACGCGGGTTGTTTCGCATCTTGGCAAGTGTCTTGCTCATTGAATGGCGGGATCGGCCGCGCTGTCAAGTAGGAGGTCGTTGGGGGTGACGTTTAAGGCGGTGGCGATTGCTTCGAGGGTTGATAGTTGCGGCGTGCGCTCGCCGCGCTCTAGCTTGCCAATATATTGATATGAGACACCCAGAAGATTGGCCAGATGAGTTTGTGACCAGCCTCGCTCCTTTCGGCTTTCACGGAGAGACGCCCGAAATGTTTCTTCAAAATTCATGCCTCAATGATAGATTAAATTCGATCATAATGCAACCAATTGGTTGCATACAAACCCGAAAGGGTGTATGATGCTATTAAATCAAATGAAAAAACCTCACATCGAATGTTTCTCAGGCGAACGATGTGAGGTCAAAAAGGAATTTTTGATATGCCTAATACTGTAACACTGACAATCCCAAATTTCAAGAAACCCCACCCAGTCGGCACGCATTCATACGGCTACGACGCAACACAACGTAACTGGCAAACATGGAACGGTCGCCACGTGGCAAGCTACCCCGCTGGTAACGCTGGCAAACGTGAGGCACAGCTACACGCGCTACAACTCGAAAACGAGTGCTTGCACGCACGCACGATGCACGCGCTGGCAAACCATCCGCAACTTGGCAATCGGCCGCTAGACGCTGCAATGCTAGTTGCAAATGGCAACGTGTTGCACATTCACGACCAAGATGGCGTGCTTGTCGCTTTTGTCGAGTCGCAACGCGAAAAGACCGCGTATAGAGTCGAAATCGGCAACGGCTTGCACGACGCACGATGCGACTGCGATGATTACACGCTCAATTACGATGCACCAAACTTCAACGATAGCTACTTGTGTAAGCACATCATTGCACTTGCAGCGGAGGTGAGTGCGTAATGGGTATTCAGATCATCAACAACTACTTACAAGGAATTGATGATCTCGCAAGTGAGGGGCAGAAATGCCCCTTCACTGACGAGGTTATGGACACGCTCTGGGAACTTGATCTCAGAGCGTGGCGCATGGAATTGAATGAGTATCTTTTTGCTCAGTCGGATGGCACAATGACAGAAGATGAATGGGTAGATCACTGCGAATTTGCATTGATCGCAATGGAGATGACAAGTAATGCCAATCACAGCTAAATTTTCACTTTACTCTCAGCACGGAATCAAGGTCTACTTTGAAGCTGATCCGCTTTCTCTCAACGCGGACGACATCGCGGCGGCTGGCACATTAACCGACTCGGCACTCGCCACGCTGATGAATTGCGGCTTCACAATCACAGCGGACGGCAACGAACCGCTGCCCAGCGGCGCGAAAACGGAGGTCGTGACGGGCTATGTCGTTGGTGAGCGCAGTGATGGGCAGCCGTGTGTGTGGCTTTACGGTGCAGAGCAACTGGAATTTAAGGTGGCGACCGTGTGGCAGGAGGATATTGCCAAGCTGCCAATATCGGCCGACCTGACGACAACGTGGCCGGGAGCCGCTCCAACGCGCGAAATCGCAGAGCGCAAACAGGTGCTGATTTCGGCCGATTTTGAGATTATCTTAGTTCCATCTGGCAAGAAGACGGAAAAGGGAAAGGACATCATGCGATTTGAGCGCGTCGTTGGTTACGCGCCAGCATTGACCGCGCCGCAGGTTGACGGAATTGATCTATCCGCAGCGGAACGCTTGATCCACGCGCAACAGCGTGCGTTCTTCCAAGTGGCGTTGGATGAACTGGAAATAGACAGCCAGCGCGTCAAAGCGTTGTTGAAAGAAGCTGGCTACGACAACTTGCCAGCAGGAGACGGAGCGGCGGCCGATACTCGCGTGCGGATGTTCCGCGAATTGCGCGAGATGAATGATAGAGAGCGCAAGAAAAGAGACTTTAGCGACTTGTATGGTTACTGATTAAGGTCAGTGAGCAATAAAAAGACCGCCGCGAGGGTATCGCGGCGGTCTTTTTTTGTCGTTTTAGCTTATGATAAGTGGCATTAGTGAAAGCGGTGATTTAATTGTTAAGCACTCATCAATAAAAATTTGATAGACTACCTATAGGTATTTTGTATCAGTAAGCAAAAAAGGTAGCATCGAATGAAGCATCAACCCTCCAAAGAAAATCAAGGTACAGATCAATCGTGCGCTTGCCATCGTAGCGAAGCGCGGTACGCGGCTATCGTCAGATTGATAGAGAATGCGGACGATAGAGACTTCATGCTTGATCTCTATGACGAATACGAAGAGCTGCGCGAGTCCCTGACCGGACACGTCTGCGCGTAGCAGCTTCACATGGCTACCCTTTTGTGCTATGGTAGTTGTGGCATACATTATATTTTGACGTTGACCGTCACTCGCTGCACGAGCGTCCATTGCGACCGCAGCGCGTGGCGGTTTTTTGATCTTCTATGCAAAACGTATCTGATTACAGAGCTATTCAGATGGATGGAAAGATACTGCTCGAAATTGACAGCAAGCGGCTGATGGTGCGTCGCGTTGTTTCGCGCAAAAAGTACACAATTGATCTGACGGATCACCTTGACGCAAGCGCGTTGTTGCCAGCGTTGTTGCGTCAGCTACCAGTCCCGACTCTTGTGGCGATGCTGGCGCAACTGGTAGCTGAGAAAGCAGAGACAGTGTAGGTAAAAGTAGGTAATGCGAAAACCAGATCACAAGCTAACGCGCAAACAGCAGCTTTTTGTTGCTGCATACATCCGCAATCGTGGCAACGCAACAGCGGCGGCGCGTGATGCTGGTTACGCCCACCCCAACAAAGCCGGCTTCGCTCTCACGTCGAAAGAGTACATTCAGCAGCATATCAACTACGAATTCGCACGCGCTGGCATGACAGCGGAACGTGTCCTCTACGAACTATCGCTAATCGCCCAGCGCGGTTACGCCAATTACATTCAAGACGATGGCTCGATTGATCTGGCTGCCATGAAGCGCGACGGCATGACACACCTAATCAAAAAAATTTACACAGAAAAGGACGGGGGCGAGGTCGTCAAGCAGCGCGTCGAGTTCTACGACGGCATGACCGCGCTCACGTGGGCTGGCAAGCATCACGGGCTATTCGTAGACCGCGTTGAAAGCCACGAAACAGCAGCCGTTGCACCGATGTCACTTGATGAGTGGCGTGATAAGCGCAGTGAGCGACATGCGGAAGCGATGTCAGCCGTTGCTGCTGCTACGGAGGGGTCGGCCGATGGCAGCTAACACCGAACGGTGTGACTTTCTGATTGAATGCCTTGATCTTCCCGCCGCGTCGCAAGTCGAAGAGGCGAGATGGGAGGCGTTCCAAGTCTCCCATCTCAATGACGACGGCATTTTCCGCATTGAGAACAAATCACGGCAAATCGCGTGGTCGTTTTTGATTGCGATGGAAGCGGTTGCTAACGCGGTGCTGTACGGCCAGTCCTCTATTTTTATCTCTATCAATTTGGAAGAGGCCACTGAGAAGATCGTCTACGTCAAGCGAGTGCTTGAAAATTTGCAGATCGGCGGGTTGCCGAAATTGATCCGCGACAATCGCCTGATGGTCGAATTCGACAACGGCGCACGCATCATCTCGTCACCGTCGAAAGCACCACGCGGCAAGGCGCGTTTCTGGGTATACGCCGACGAATGGGCGCACCAGCCGCATGACCGTTCCATTTACACGGGCGCACTACCGATCATCTCCAAAGGCGGACGCTTTCGCGGTGGATCGTCACCGATGGGTGCAGGCGGCTTGTTTTGGGAGGTGTTCACGGAGTCGATGCGTCCGTACAGCGGCTTCACGCGATCAACAACCGCATGGTGGGAGATTCAGAGCTTTTGTAAGAATGTGCGCGAGGCGGTCAAACTCGCGCCCGCGATGGCGACGGCGCAGCGGGTCGAGTTGTTCGGCAACGACAGGATCAAGGCGATTTTCACTAACATGATTCTGGAAGATTTCCAGCAAGAGTACGAATGCACGTTCGTTGACGAGGTTAGCGCGTGGATTTCGTGGGACGAAATCAGATCAGCGCAATCGGCAGACCTCTTTTGCCCACTCGCCACCGCAACCGCAACCGACATCACCCCCGCCATTGCCGCTATCGACGCGCTGGCGGAGGCACGGCGTAAGCTGGAGGTCGAACTCTATTTCGTCGCCGGCATGGACATCGGCCGAACGCGCAACGCCAGCGAGTTATTCATCGTCGGTATCGGTCATCCGCTGCAATCGTTCCCGCTGCGCTGCGCGGTGACGCTGGCGCAAATGCCGTTTCCGCAACAGCAGCAGGTGATCGCACACGCGATGAAAGAGCTACCGATTCTCGGCCTGCTAATCGACCGCAACGGACTCGGTATGCAGTTAGCAGAGTGGGCAGACGGTAGCGGCGGCAACCCCGCTGCGTTCCCGATGCGTGCGGCGGGTGTGCAATTCACGAACGCATCGAAAACGGAGTGGGCGACGCTCGGCAAGAAATTGGTTCAAGAGCATAAGACCCCCCTACCCATTAACCGTGACATGGCGTATCAGATTCATTCGATCAAGCGCACAAAAACGGCGGCGAACAATCTCGTATTCGACACCGCACGCAACGAAAAGCATCACGCCGATAAATTTTGGGCGTGGGTGCTGGCGTTGGTCGCCGCGTCCGCCATCGGGCAACCGCAACAGGGCGGCACGATTACACATCACGAGGAGGCGGCGATCTCGCCGTACTAATCTATGAGTGAGCAAACGATAGGACGGCGCGTTCGCGCATTTTTTGGCCGCAGCAGTGAGCCGATCCGCGAGTCGGTCGCGCCGCCGACGGAGCGGACGATACCGATTTCGGAGGCGATGAACCTGCTAGAGCTTGCGCTACAAAACGCCGATTGGCGGCTGATGACGTGGCAAGGCAAGCAAGAATTTACCCGCGCAGGGTTGCGGCAAATTGTAGAGCTTGCGCGATTGATGGCACTCAAAAACCCAACCGTGATTCGGGGGGTCGATCTTCAACAGCTATACGTCTGGGCGCAAGGCGTGACGGTTTCGGCCGAAAACGATGACATCAAGGCGGTGATCGAGGCGTTCCGTGCGGACGCGCAAAACGTCCGCACGCTAACGGGGCATCAGGCGCGAATGGAAAAGGAGAAAGACCTCCTCACTGACGGCAACATCTTTTTGCAACTGTTCACGAACACGGCGACGGGTCGCGTTCGCGTCGCTGCGATTGATGTCAACGAAATCGACGACATCGTGTGCAACCCCGACAACGATGGCGAGGCGTGGTTTTACAAGCGCGTCTACAGCGTCACCGGCCTTGACGGCACGACACAACAGCGCGTCGATCTGTACCCAGACTGTCGGTTCGCGCCCGCCTCGCGTCTGCGTTACGGCGACGTGATGGCGCGTTGCGGCGCGTCGCGCATCGTGTGGGACGCGCCCGTGATGTGGTGGCGTGTCAACCCCTACGGCAAATTTGGTGTGCCTGAAATCTATCCCGCGCTGGATTGGGCAAAGGCGCACAAAATCTTTTTAGAGAATCTGCTATCCGTCTGGCGTGCGCTGGCTCGATTCGCATGGAAGCTCGACACGGGCAAGGGCGGCAAAAACGCGGTGCAGGCAGCGGCGGAGAAGTTCGGCTTCGCCGGCTTCGATCAGGGTTCGCCCGCGCCCACGACGGCCTCGACCTTTGCGAAGTCGGGATCGGCCGATCTCACCCCCATTCGCACCAACGGCGTGACGATGGCGGCGGATGACGGTCGGCGTATCTTCCTGATGGCGGCGATGGTGTTCGGTTTCCCCGAAACATTCTACGGGGATGCGAATGTGGGCAACCATGCGACGGCGAAAACACTGGATCGGCCGACTGAGTTAAAGATTCTCAATCGCCGCGCACTGTGGGCGGGTTGGTATGGCGATCTGCACAGTTACATCCTGATGCAAGCGGTCAAATACGGATCGCTCAAGTCCCTCGCCACCATCGAACGCGAACGGATCGGCGTTGGCGCGTCGGCGCGATACGTTGAGCGCGTCGTGTGGAAAGCGGACGTAAAACCCAGCGTGAAAACGGAATTTCCATCCGTTGTCGAACACAGTGTCACCGAGCGCGTGACGGCGATTAAGGATGCGCGGCTCGACGGCGACGGCGTGCCGCTGGAAACGGCGGTACGAATGCTGCTTGTCGAACTCGGTATCGACGACGTAAATGCCGTGCTGGATTTGTGGAAAGAAGAGCGTGAAAACGTCGCCGATGACGATCTTGGTGATTTGCGCGAGGCGTTAACGGCGTTTTCGGCCGAGTTGCGGGAGGCGATGAATGAGTAACAAGACCCAAATAAATGCCGCCGCAATCGCCTTGTTTTTGTCTGGCGTTGCACTGTTCGCGCTAACTGTTTTGTTGGATGGCGCATGGTTGCTCTTGTTGATTCCAGCCATCATTTTATATGTAGGCGTGCTGATCGTGATCGATGTCCAGGCGGAGGCGATGAATGAGTAAGCGACGCAACCCCCACAAGCGCAAAAAGCGCACAAAACAAGCCGTCGAGCGCGACGCAGCGTTCGCCTCCGACCTGCTCAAGGTCGCATCGTTGGCGGCGACGGACACGTTGCGCGTGCGGTATGGCTGGAACATAGAGCAGATTCAAGAGTTTCAAATTGCGTGGATTGCCCGAATGCAGGCGGCGCGTGACGAGGTGGCGAGTGAAAAAGCGGCGTAGATACCACAAGAAAAGCCGCAAGGCGACAAACGACGCGGGGATCGTGTGGGACACCCTCAACGCAGTGCGCTACGTGCTGATTCAAAAGTACGCATGGTCGCCAGATTCGGCCGAAAAATTTTGCAGCGACGTGCTGACGACGGCGGCGAACAATGGACGCATCCCGACTGATTAACGCCACCCGCGCCGTCATCGTCGAAGCACAACGCTTCGACGAAATGCGTGCGCGTGGTCGATTGGAGCGCAAGCTGGCGCGTGATGTGCGAAACGAGTTTGTCGCGCAAGGTCGCGCCGTTGTGGTTCAGTTGCGACGATATTCGGCCGAATTCAACCGGCGCAAGGCAGCGATCCGTGAGAGCGATGTGCCAAATCGGTACGATCTCGCAGTTCGCATCGCGCTACTTGGCATGTCGCCGTCGATGGCAGATGTTCTTGCGGAGTTCCATGAAGCGGCGGCGCGGAAGGGCATAGAGAAGATGGCGCGAGACGTGGGTGTGTTGCCCGGCATCGCATTTGCCGACCCCGATCTGCTTGCCATTGCCTACGCCAGCGAAAACGCGGCGGCGCAAGTGACGCTCATAGACGAAACGACACGCAAGCGATTGAACACCCTGCTGCGCGACGCGATTGCGCGTAACGATGGCTGGGATCGCGTTGCTGCCGATATTGTGGCGATGTTTGCCGATTTCTCGAAAGCGCGTGCGCGAAACATTGCGGCTTACGAGATCGGCGCGGCTTATGAGCATGGCAAAGAGGCACAAATCAGCCACCTTGAAGGTCAAGGGGTGCGCTTTGAAGAAAAATGGCTACACAGCCGTGACGAGCGCGTGCGTGATGACCACGTAGAGCGCGGGGCGTTGGGTTGGGTTGCGCGTGGCACGTTTGACGATGATCCGCCGCCGACTGACCCGCGTTGTCGATGCTTGCGGCTCTATCGGGTGGTGGATGAATGATCTGTATTGCCGAATCGACACGTGCCGAACGCGCCGCCGTGATTACGTTTGCGCTCGTTAACGGCAAGCGCATTCGCGCACGTGAGGCGGCTGAACGGCTCGGTGTTAGTGTGCGGACGATGCAACGCGACCTAGATGAGATTAGTCGCGTTGTGCCAATTGTGCAGGATGATGAGCATTTTTGGTTTTGGTTGCCATCGGCCGAAATGATTTCCCCCCTCTGACCTTTTCTTTGGTGCGACAACCCGCGTCGTACCCGTGTGCTAATTTGAGCGCATGAGCAAACAAATCCCCGTCCGCGAAGGCGCGACAAACGAAGATAACGACGTGCGCTTGCGTTCGTTGACGACGATTTCAGAGTCGGCGGTGCGGCGCGACGGAACGATACAGGTGAAGGTGGCGGAAGAAGGCTGGGGTAGCTCAGGCTACTACGACCGCAGCGTTCTCGAATCAGCGGTTCCCGCTGCGTTTCCAAGCGGTACGCAAATGTTTTGGAACCACGATACACCAACAGAGGAGGCGGAGCGACCAGAGGGCGATCTTAATCGTCTCGCCGCCGTCACTATCAACGAGCCGTATTGGGACGATAGCGGCGTGAACGGTGCGGGCATGTACGCCGACGCGCTGATCCGCAACAGCTACGCGGAAGCACTCAACGAGATTGCCGACTGGATCGGCGTTTCGATGCGTGCAAACGGAACCGCCGTTGTTGGTGAAGCGGACGGGCGGCGCGGTCGCATCATCACGAGCATTGCACCCAGCCCACTTAACCGTATTGACTTTGTTACAAAGCCCGGCGCAGGGGGCAAGGTCGTCTCTATTTTTGAGGCGGCGGGACGCGCTGCCAAAGTGCGCGAGGGAATGACCCACAACAGCATCCATGAGCGATTAACGGGAAAGTTGCGCGAACGATTCGGCCGCGACGGCGTTTATCTGTGGATCAAAGATTTTTCGGAGTCTGACGGGTGGGTTGTCTTTGAGGAGTCGGGCGAAGCTGAGAATAAATTCTGGCGCGTCGGATTTGTCGCTAGTGACAACGATGTGCAAATAGCCGACGATGATCCGCAAGAGGTCGTTGTCACGACAACATTTGAGCCAGTGGTCAGCATTGGCGAAAGCGCGGCGACAACGCCGCACGGAGGTGATCCTGTGGAAAAGAAAGCCACAAAAGACAGCGGCGCAAATGTCGCAATCAGCGAGGCCGCGCAACGTCAGATTGACGCGCAATCGGCCGAAATCGCAAAGCTGCGCGAGTCACTCGTGCTGCGCGACGCACGCGACATCGCACGCGGTCGCATCAATTCTGCCGATTTGCCCAATTTGACGGCAACCCGCCTATTGCGCGAATCGTTGCGCCATGTGCCGACGGACGAACACGGCGCAATCGACGAGACGGCGTTTGGCGATGCGGTTGACGGCCTTATCAAAGAGGCTAAGGCGGAGATTGCCGCACTGACGGGCAGCGGCGACGTGACTGGACACGGCGCGACCGCACCAACGCCAGCGGACGAAATCGACGTTGAAGCAGTCAACGCAAAATTATCTGAGTCGCTCGGACGGCTCGGTTACGGGGGTTAATCATGGCTAAAAATATGAAACAAGCACCGCAAGATACGGTGCTATCAAACACTGCTCCCACTGCTGGCGCGGCAACGAGCGGCGCACCGGGTTTGGTCGGTCAAATTCCCGTCGTTGCGCTCAACACGTTGGGCGACGGCGGGAATGACGCAGGCAAGGCCGATCTCGAAATGAGCGGTCGCTTCAACCTGTCTGTTGTCGGCGCGGACGGCAGCGGCAACGCCGCGATCACGGCTGGCGACATCGTGTACTACGACGGTGGCGAAATCAATGCCGACAACGCGAACGGTGTGCGCTACGGCTACGCGCTCGAAGATGTCGCCAGCGGCGCGACGACGACGATTCTCGTCAAGGTAGGGTATTAAAAGATGGGCATTAACAACACACTCCCTCGCGTTGCTGACGGTGGCATGGAAGGGTTCGGCCGCGTCAGCAATCGCGGCGGCTACACCTATGGGCAGCAATCCGTAAACGCCGCACATACGGCGCGTGTCGCAGAAGCGGCGCGATTCATGGCGGATGTATTGGGCGGTCAAACCCCCGTCTACATCTACGAAGAGGTCACGAAAGGGTTCACGCATCCGATGCAGCGGCGCATAGTCGAATCGACGTACCCGCTACTAATTCACGAATCGCACTCGGTTAGCGACTTTCCGCTGCTGATGGGTGACGTTATGGATCGCATGATGCTGGCGGCGTTCCGCGAGCGGAGTGGTGCGTGGCGGCAATACATCCGCGAGGGGCGTGCGTTGCGCGACTTCCGCAACGTGCGACGCATCAAGATCGACGGCGGCGACGGTCAGTATGACAAGATGACGGAAAACGGCGGACTGAAATACACGTCGTTTGACGAGACGGGCTACGTCTACGCGCCCGATCTGTACGGCAAGGGGTTCAAATTCTCTTTCCGCAACAGCGTAAACGACGATCTCGGTGCGTTTGAAGAAATCCCCAACATTTTGGGACGCGGCGGCCGCCGCACGCTGGCGAAGTTCGCGGCGGGTCTACTCTTCGACACCAACGGCGTTAGCGCGACGCTCGTAAGTAACGGCAACGGCAACCGCATTAGCGGCGATCCTGCGTTCAGCATCGCCGCGCTCGGCACGGGGTTGGCGCAGTTGGCGGGATTCACCGATAGCGAGGGTGAGCCGATTACGGTCGAGGGCGTTCGCCTCGTGCATGGGCCGGGCATCATGGTGGACGTGAACAACGTTCTCAACCAACTGACGGTTGATGTCACTGGTAGCGGTGGCACGTCTACGCAAGCGGTGCGCGTCAACAACTGGATCGTGAGCGGCCTTACCACTGTGATGGAGCCGTATGCTCCGCTGATCGCCACGAACGCCCCGAATGCGTGGGCATTGGTCGCTGATCCCAACGTGAACCGCCCTGCGGCCGAAGTGAGCGGGCTGGCTGGCTTCGTTGAACCACAACTGTTCATGAAGATGAGCAACACCACAAACCTAAGCGGTGCGCCGCAAAACGGACTTGGTGACTTCTACAGTATGGCGACGGAATACAAGGGTCTAATCGGTTTTGGCGGAACGACGATGGAGCCGAAATCGCTGGTCGGCTCTAACGGCACGGGCTAGCGATGGCAGAAAACACACGCAAGACTCCGAAGGTTCCGACGGGCGAACTCAGTTCGCCCCTCAGCCGTGGCGGGGAGGTGATGCACGCCCTCCTTTGGGAAATTCAGGCGATCCGAGATTCGCAAGCGGCCGAAAAAATTCCCGACGACTTCCCCGCGAAAACGGAGCTTAACGCCGTCGGTCACACGACGCTGCCAGCGGTAGCGTCGTTGACGACAGCGATCCTGCTGGTGATACCGGGCATTGATGCGTTGACGGCGGCGAACATTCGCGCCGCGCTACCACCACTCGGCTACACACCAGCACCCGACTAGCTTATGGCGATTGATTACACATCCGACGCTGGCAAGGTCAGGCTTCTGATTGCCGACACTGACGAATCGGCCGAAATCCTAACAGATGAGCAGATTGGCGCGTTCGTCTCGCTGGCACGCAACGGAAACGTGAAGCGTGCGGCGGCGATGGCGTTGCGGACGATTGCCACGTCGGAAACTTTGATCCAAAAGAAGCTGAAGACGCTCGATCTGGAAACGGACGGCGCGGCGTTGGGGAGCGAGTTACGACAGCAGGCGGCGCAACTGGATAAGTCGGCCGATGACGACGAAGAGCGTGACGCGGTGTTCAGTGACGACTATTTCGAGATTCTCGACATGGTTGTAGACCCACCAACCGCAATCGAATCGCGCTATCGGAGGCGATACTAATGCCACTGGCTAGCACCACCCTGATCTCGGTCGATCTTTTCGACACCGTGACGGCGTGGGAAACACCGTCATTCGCAACGACGGTCACGCTGCGGCGCGACAACGCGACGATAGCGGCGCAAGCGTGTCGCTTGACAACGCCAAAGAGCGCGGGAATCGCGCAATCTGACGGCGCAGAGCAGGCGGAGGCGGCGATTGTTGTCATCGGCGCGACGGACATGGACATCGAAGAGGGTGACCGCTTCAACACAGACGACGGCACACTAGTTGAGGTGGATATGATTCGACCGATACGCACGGTTCACACCGTTGCATTTGCGAAGGCGGTGCAGCGATGACGATTCAATGGCAGGGCGACACACCGACGCACATCGCGCAAGCGGCGCAAGCGTGGCTCGGCACAATCGAAACGACGGTCGGTCGCAAAGCGGTCAAAGTCGGTCAGGACGCGGAAAACCGTATGCGAGAGTCGGCGACGTGGCGCAATCAGACAGGCAATGCGCGACGCGGGTTGCGCGTGGTCGTGACGGAGCAAAAACCGACGATTACGATGACGTTTGTTCACAGCGTTGAGTACGGAAAACATTTGGAACTATCGCACGGTGGCAAATACGCTGTCGTTTACCCAACGCTTCTCGACACCGTGCCGATTTTGCGGAACGAATTGCGAGGCGTAGCGAATGGATGAGTTAGTCAAGGATTTGCTATCGACCGATGCGACGCTAACCGCGATTTTGACGGGCGGCGTGCATACGGGGCGTGAGTTGACGCGGCGTTCGCATGCGGCGGCGTTTGATGGGAATCAGGAGATTTTGCCGTCCGCGCTGGTCAAGGAAACGAGTGAGATCGGCGACAACGCACCGCTTAGATCATCGGTGCAGGTGGTGACGATTTATCTGTACGAGCGCGACGGATACGCCAGCATCAAGGCGGCAACAAATCGGATTTACGATGTGTTGCACGATCACAAATTTTGCGGCGGTGGTCGCACTGAGCTTTTGAGCGCGATTCCGCAAACGGAAGATGGCGCACTAGAATGCTCGTTAGCGGTTCTGCGCTACGGTCGTGCGGCGCGGCGATCATGATTCAGATTCGATACTTGGGTAGCGGCGTTCGTCGCATCAAGCAGTACGAATGGTACGGCAATTACGGCACGGCGCGAGTTGACGCGGCAACGGCGGCGGAACTGCTGACATACCCGCGACCGCAGTTTGCGGCGGTTCCGCAAACGGTGACGAAGAAAGATTTAGAAATTTTGGCGCGTGAAATAGGCGTGACGGTTGACGAGGCCGCTGCACTGTTTTCGGCCGAAGCGAGGATTAGCTAAATGGCCTCAGTAACGTATGGTGACAAATTGTACGGATTGCGCGATCTCAAAGTTCGTAGTATTGGCGCATCTCCAACGACAGAAGACCTCGACGCGGCGCAAGAGCTGACGATGACGGAAGAAAAGCAGGGCGACAAGCTGCAAGGGGATGACGCGGTGAAGGCTGTAATCTCATTCACCATTGGCGGCATGTTTAAGATTTCGGCTGGTGCGGTTTCGTCAGCAGCGATGGCGATCATGAGTGGTCGCACGCTAACGACAACTGGCTCGACACCGAACGAGAAGACGGTAATGACGTTCAGCGGTGGCGACCGTATGCCGTATTTCGAGATCGGCGGAAAGTCTTTGGATGACGAAGATGGTGACGCGCACATCTATCTAAAGAAAGCAAAACTAACCGGCAATGTTGAATTCAAATTCTCGAATGGAAGCTGGTACACCAGCGGACTCGAAGGGTACGCAGTGCCTGATAGCAGTGGCGTGATTGCAACGTTTGAGCAAAACGAGACGGCGGCCGCGTTGTCATGGAGCTAACCGATGAATTTGGCAGAGTATCGTAAGCACAAGGCAGCACAACTCATGCGCCGCACGCTGCCCAGCGGCCTCGATGTCGTGTTGCGCCCCATCGCGCTCGAAACGTTAGCGATGCAAAACGTTATACCCCTCGATCTGCTTAGTCAGATTGAGGGGATGAGCCAAAAGGCGGAAGAGATCGACATTAAGGACGTGCAGCGCAACAGTGGCGCGTTCATTTCGATGGTGAACGCAGTGGCGACGAACGCGCTTGTCGAGCCGGCGATCACGGGCGCACTGACAGACACAACGCTGGACAGCATTGAATTTTTAGATTTCGAGGATCGCTTTTCGATCTTTGAAAATGTAACGGGGGCAACAAAACAACTCGCTCCCTTTCGTCAATAATCGGCCGATTATCAGCCTGATTGACAGCGCGGCGACGCGCTACGGTTGCCGACCATCGGAGATGCTTTGTATCTCTGACGAGTTAGCAGCATTGAACTTCGATTTAGCCGTGATGACCGCTGTGGTTATCGGCGGCAACACCCCCACAGCGACCAAGAAACCGATGGGTTCATGGTCGGAATTTATACGAAATGCTCGGTAGCGTTGATCTCGGTTCTGCACACGGCAAGATCACCATTGACACAAACGACGTGTCAGCGGCATCGCAGCGCGTCGGTACGTCGATGACGCGAATGCAGTCGATGATGGCTGGTGCATCCGCCGTTATGGGTGGCCTTGTAGTCGCTGGTGCTGTGAAGGCGACTGGTGCAATTTTGCGTGCTGGTGCTGGTGCGCTACAGGCAGCAAGCAACGCAGAGGAGATGCAAGCCAAATTCGACACGGTGTTTAGCCGTGTCGGGGGGCAGGTTTCGGCCGAACTTGACGCATTCGCGCAATCGGTCGGGCGCAGTCGTTACGAGCTGCGCGAGATGGCAGCAACGTTTGGCGATACGTTGAAGCCGATGGGATTCACGCAGGAGGCGGCGGCGAGCCTCGCTGTCGATCTATCCACACTTGCGACTGACTTAGGCTCGTTCAATGACATGCCGATGGATGAGGCGTTGCAGCGATTGCAAGGCACGCTGATCGGCTCACACGAGAACGCGCTGGCGTTTGGCGTGATTATCAACGAAAACACGCTAAAAGCGGAGCTTGCCGCGCAGGGCTGGGACACGCTGACAGGCGCGGCGTTGGAACAGGCAAAGGTTCAGGCGCGAATCAACCTGTTGATGCGCGGAACGACGGACGCGCAGGGGGACGCAGCGCGGACGGCGGGATCGTTTGCGAATCAGATGCGTGGCCTTAAGTCCGAGACTGGTGATGCGGCGACGGAGTTAGGGCAACAGCTATTGCCAGCGGCAACGTCTCTCGTTTCTGCATTCCGCCGCGTCGTGCCGATTGTCCGCGACGCGATGGCTGGTGCTATCGCTATTGTCAAGAATCTGAGCAGTATCGCTGGCGACATTATTCGCAGGCTGGCACAACGACTCGGTGTCGATTTCGACAACATCGCAAGTAGCGCAGAGGGCTGGGGTCGCGGAATTGCGATCCAACTGGCGCGGGGAATCGCGGCGGCGGCTATTGCGGTCGTGCGTGCGCTGAATGAAATCGGCCGAATGATCGCCTATTGGCTCAAGCCCAATTCACCGCCACGCATCGCACCAAATATCGACCAATGGGGGCGGGAGGCTGCCCAGCTTTACGTCGATGGGTTTGCGCGTGCTGATTTTGACGCGCTAAACGTGATTGGCGATGCGATTGAAGAATTTTTTAGAGAGGTGGGGGATTCGTCCGACTCCTCCCTCCCCCAGCGCATCGGTGAGGCGCGTGAGGCGACGGCGGAAATGATCGCCACGTTCCGCGAGACGGGGGATGCAATGGCGGCGGTCGATGCGTTGGAACGACAGATCGGTGAATTGCCCGACACGCTGCGCGACGTGGCGACGGCGCAACTTGATGTGATAGCGGCGCAAGAGCGTGTCGCTATCGAGCAGGAAAAGGTCACAGCGGCAACGCGAGAATACGAGGCAGCTCAGGCAGGTGTTGAACGCGCTCGGGTAGGTGTTGAACGCGCTCAGGCAGGTGTGATAACGGCGCAGAAACGGGTCGAAGAGGCTCAAAAAGGGGTCGCGCAAGCAACAGGAGAATACGAGGCGGCTCAGGCAGGTGTTGAACGCGCTCAACAGCGCGTCAACGATGTGACCGCCGATTACGAGGGTATTCTCGACCCGCTGCGCGACAAACTGCGTGGCCTGCGTGACGAATATCGCGCCATCAATGACGAATATGACGCGGCGACAGAGCCTCTTAATCGAGAGATGGAGGCGATCAAGGATCAGCAGGATGCAATTAAGGACGCGCAACGCATCGAGGAATTACGTGCTGAGGCAAAGGATGCGTCGCTTTCGGCTGAGGAGCGGAGGCTGGCTGAGTTGGAGATAGCCGAGATCAGGCTACAACAGCGCATCGACAGCGAAGAACGTGCGCGACGTGACGCATTGGAGCCGATTGAAGATGCCATCGAAGCGAAGGAGCGCGAAATCGACGCAACGGAGCGTGCGCGTGAAATCGCTGTGTCAGCAGCACAGGAGCAGGTTGCACTAGCGGAGAAAGCGGCCGCACTCGCCGAACAGAATGTTGAGTCGGCTCAAAAAGTTGTCGAGCAAGAACAGCTAAAGGTCGCGGCCGCCGAGAAGGTTGTCGAGCAAGAGCAGCTAAAGGTTGCGGCCGCCGAGAAGGTTGTCGAGCAAGCTGGCAAGCAGGTAGAAGTAGCGGAGGCGCAGCTACAGGCGGCGCAAAATGTGGTGAGTTCGGCCGAAGACGAGCTAAAGCTGCGACAAGATGTAGTCGCAGAGCAGCGAAGGCAGAACGATTTAGCACGCGAGCAGTCTCAGATCATTGAAGAAAATCGCAGCGCGGCGGAGTCGGCGGCGATCTCAGGGTCGGGCGTTGGTGCAGGCGTTGGTGCAGGCGAGTTCGCGTTGCCCGACGTGGAATCGACGGTTCATGACGCGCTAGATGGCGTGCCAGATATGGTCGGGCAGATCATGGAGGATATTTCGGCCGAATTTGATCCGCTGCGCGATGCGCTAACGGAATCGGCCGAGTTGTTTGGCGGACTCTTCGATGATGCAGGGACGGTGATCGCACAAGGGCGCGGCTTCGCCAGAGATGTGGTGGATTTTATTGGCGAGATGCGTTCGCTGTGGGAGTCAGACTTCTTGGGTCTGAAAAGCTACGCTAGTTCGCAGTTTCACGCAATTGAGTTGCGATTGAGCGCGTTTATAAAATTATTCAGTGGCGATTGGTCAGGCTTTTTGGCCGACATGAAGATGGCGGCGGAGATTGAGTTTCAGGCAACAGCGGATGTCGTTGGGAATCTTTACGGCTGGTCTTCGCCGCACTTGCAAAGCTATTGGCTGCAAACAGAGCAGTGGTTCCGCGATACAGATTGGAATCTGCTCGGTGAGCAGGTTGTTTCGTCGATTGTGGGCGTGATCGGCGACCTGTACAGCCGTACAGAATTAAAGCTAAATCAGTTCGAGCGTGACTTTTGGACATGGTTCGACAACGTGGAGTGGCAAGAGCTTGGTTACAACGTAGCGACGCGCATTCTGGAGACACTAACTGATTTGGCGTGGTGGTTTTTGCAAGTCGGTCAGTGGCTCACCGACTTGCTGGTGAAAATGATCGAAGCGGCCGGCAACGTGGATTGGGGTCAAGTGGGCAGCGAGGTTGCCGACGGTGTTGCTCAGGGGATTCGAGATCGAGCATCCACCGTTATCGGCGCAGTGCAAGAAATGTCAGAAGGTGCGTGGCAAGCGTTGCGCGACTTCTGGGATTCACGATCTCCCTCAGAGCGCACAAAGCGGCTTGGATTCGATATTGACGAAGGACTCGCTATCCCACTGCGTGGCCGCACGAAAGCAGAGGCCGCAGTGCTGGCGATGTCGAAGCGGCTCATGCTGGCATTGCAACCTGAATTCATCCCAAATTTGAACGATTTCATCCGCGCCGATGCGTTGACCGCCGCGCTTCCGTCGCGGATCGCGTCGCAATCAGGCGGATTCATCAGCGAAGCCGCTGGGAACACGGATCAAAGCATTACCTTGAGAATCGATCAGCTGATCGCTGGAAAGGGTGTGAACGCGCTGGACTTAGAGGACTCGTTGGCGGGATCGTTGGTGGGGCTACAGGCGAGAATTGCTCGCAGGGGGGGATTTTAGATGGCATACAAATGGCTATCGACGGGTTCGCTCGACATGACGAAAATTTACAACTTCCGTGATAGCGAGGCAATGGCGGTCGTTGGCGGTGTGCAATTGGATTCGCAGGGGCGACCGTATCGGCGTTACGGTGTCAGTATCGCGCCGCTGGGTGATACGGTTTTGCGTCGAACGGGGACGCTTTACGGCGGAACGGCGTTGGAATTCTGGCAACTTGAGAACGAGTTGCGGGGAATGCACGGCACGGCGCAAGCGGTACGACGTAAGCGACGCTATGACGGCGTGGTGCAATCTGCATCGGCCGATATTGGGGTATCTCTAGGCGAACAAATCAATGTAGTGGCGCGTGAGGTGACAATCACGGCCACGCTGCTGACTGCGTGGCGCGGTGTGCGGCGCGGGGAAACGCCAGTGTACGGACAAGCAGCGTGGGGCGATGGGTGGATTTATGGTGGCGACGTGCGAAGCGGGGACATTGGTAGCGCGGTCACGCTTGCGAATGGTGGCAATTACTTCGTCAGTGATGCGATTATCACAATTAATGTGACCAGTGGCTCATTCACATCATTCACGATCAGTGATGGTGAATCAAACGACCTCTCGCTCGACCTATCGGCCGATGATGGCGATGAAGTTGTGATTGACTGCGGTTCACGAACAATCAAAAAGAACAGTGTGATTCAAGATGCTATCTTGGTGCGTGAATCATCGCATCGGCATAGCGACTGGCTACGTATTCCGAGCAGTGGCAGCTCAGTTACTCTTTCTGGCATCGGTGGAGGAAGTGGGACGCACTCTTACAAGTATCGGGAGAAGTTGCGATGAATGATTGGTATATAGCCCAGTTGGCTCCCAACGGCGCACAGATTGGCGAATTTTTGCAGGTTGAAAGCTGGCAAACAACTGACACTCTTAATGAAGATGGCAGCTTCTCGCTCACGTTACCACTCACAGCGCAGGCGGTAGCGCAAATTGGCAATGGGCTGCCATCGAATCCCCTCGCCATCATTGGCATCTATGTGAGATTCGATGACGGCTTTGAGTGCGTTGGTGGTGGATACACCAAAAAATCAAAGCCTGATTTTGAGGCAAGGAAACTGACGATTTCTGGTGAGGGGTGGCTGTCACCACTGGCACGAACATTCATCATGAATGGTGAGATAAGCGATCTTGTTGCAGTTGATTCGACAACGGATCGCGGCTTCAACAATCACAGAAGTGATGGCGGTGGAGGATTTGATACATTTTATCCACAAGACAACCTACCTTACTCTTTCGCATGGACATCACCCGCCACCAACCTCGAATATATCTACATCGGTGACTATGTTCCGTTCGACAACTGGACAGTAACGCTTTCTCAGGCAAACACTAACGGCGCGAACCTGATTGGTGAATACTTTCGTGTGTCGGCCGATGGCAACGCGCTCTGGGAGATACTTTCGTTCACGGACGGCACGGCGGTCGCTAGCAAGACGATGGCACAGAATGGCACGATCAGTTGGACAAAACCAAGCGAATGGGGACTGTCGTCGCATGATGGAAAAGAGCGTTTCTGGATTCGCTTTTTTGTCGATGCAAATCTGACTGAAATCACAATGACTGCAAATACGCAGCGCGTCAAAGGCAAAAGTCAGACTGACATTAGCGACCTCTCTGGTTATTTTCCAAGCGGATGGTCTCTGGCAACAAGCTCGGAGCAAGGCACGCTCTCAGGTAGTTATTGGCCTCGAATTCATGGCGTGTCAGTTTTGCGTCAAGCTGTTTCTATGGTTGAAAGAGCCAGTGAGTTTTTTCGCGCTGGCGATGGCTCGACAACCGATCCGCGTCGGCTGGATTGGTTTCGGCTTGGCGAAAGAACTTGCGAAATGATCGCAATGAATGCGAGTCCCGCTGGTTTGATTTCGGCCGAAAACCGCGCTTACATCGAAAAACTTGATTACGAAATCGACTACACAGATGTCATTGACGAACTGTACGTCGAGGGCGCGGGGCAAGGTGTCGCTGCACTGACGCTTGCGCTGTCTACGGATGTGTACATCGGCAAGTTCGTCTATCCTGCACAAAGTCTTGTCACCAATCTTACAGTAGAAGAGTCCATGTCGGACTTTCGCAAATTTAACAGCATCAGAAGTGAGAGCGGATTACCAACTGAGGATGCCGCGAACGAATTACTTAGAGCTGCTATCTCGCACCTGAATCAACGAGTCCTGCCAGAAACCTCGTTATCAATGAAATTGCGAGGCTTATCGCACCGTCTTCGTGCTGGTGACAAATTCAAGATTGACTACGCTTATTATCACGATGACGAGCTGGTGTACGCGCTCTCAGGCGATGTGTTTGCAGAAAGTGTCACTTGGTCATCAGATGGCGGCGTTGTTGTGTGCGATGTAAAAGCATCATCAGCACCACGCTCAATTACAAGTGACAAGTTTATTCAGCAGATAGAGAGTGCAGCATCATACATTCGAGATGTGCAACCGCTGGACAGCAGTGATATTCGGCGACTAGGACGAACCGCATGACAACAAATTATCACACTCAATTAGCAGTGGACGGAACGACAATCGACGCGACCGACTTGAATACGCCGCTTGGTGAGCTTGATGCCGCAATAGCTACACAATCAGCAGCGAGATCGGCGGAAATATCCAGTGCGATAGCAACAGAAAAATCGGAGCGTGAATCTGCCGATAGTGCGCTACAAGATCAAATTGATATTTTAGTTGTGAATGGTGATTCGTCGGTCGAAGCGGCGGCGGCGCGTGTTGGACGATTTGAGACACATGGAACATTAAAAGAGCGGCTCGACAGAATGGAGCATTGGCGCGGTGCGAATGATGCGCCTGAGATGCGTGCGGTGGTGGTTGATCCTTCGTTTCCGAATGTCGTCATCAATGGCACTGTAACGGAAGACAGAGAACCTCCAAACCGCTTCACGATGGCGATAGCTGGTCAGACACTTCGGAATGATGGCGAGATCAGAGACACTTTGCCATTTGTAAGCGAGGCCGCGAAAAATGTCACTGTCGAAGGTGGCACGTGGCGTGGCACAACTGACGATTGGTTGCATAGGCTGTTTCACGGCATGACGGTCTATTCTGATCGCTTCACACTGCGAGATACAAATATCATCTCTGATGACTTCGATCTTTTCGATCCGCCGCGAACTGATCTGGTCTATGGAAGCGCATTTCAGCTTTACGACACGTCGAAACACGCCATCATCAGCAATTTAAGAGCGCGTACAAAGTCATTAGCTTGGATAGGTGGTCAAGGCCACGTAGCGTGCAACATCATCGCGATACAAGGCGGCGCGGATGATGGATGGGTTTATAAGCAACTTGACGACAATATAGACATGGAGCGTGTTGCACTCGCTAATATTTTATTTCAATTCAATGCGACTGGAATTGCATACGGAACTGAGGTCAAAGCCGGCAAAGCGATGCGTGACACGACGCATGTAAATGTCATCTGTAAAGAAGTTGGTAGGCCATTTTGGATCAAACCCGGTCGGGAGGAATTTCAAGGCGGAATCGTAGAGCGGTCGATCACCAGCAATGTTACAAGCTACGATCCGACTGGTCTGCGCCATCAAGTGACGGTCACAATCGAAACGGAGTGGAATGCGATTGTACGTGATGTAATTGTGCAGAACGTGACGAGTTACGGTCGTTGTGCCGTGTTTGGAGATCAACGTTACGGCGTGTTCATCCTGTCACGCTCTTCAAGCCCAAACGGGTATGTGCGTGATGTTCTAGTATCAAACGTAAACATCAGAGATGCTCACGAGGGTGTAAACGAAGGTGTAAATGGAGCCGTTGGACATCCTTATCAGCGCGGAGTAGTTGTTGAAGAGGAGGCTGGGGCGGGGACGGTCACGGGCATCGTACTGCGTGATTTCTTCATAAATGGCACGGAGCGGGACGGCATTCTGGTCACAATGCAGCGCACCACAAGTAGAGTCGTTTTTGAGGGCAGCTTTCAAATCAAAAACTACGGCATCGACAGTGGTGCGACTTACGGCCTCCGCGTATCAAAAGGAACTGTGGATTTGACAAAAGCCACATTCAGAATGGAATCTGCATTAAATCGAATACCGTTCTTTTTTGGCAATGATGCGATTGTTACAGCGGAGGTTGCGACCGTCTACATTGACGGCGCACCAGCGGGGACAGACTACGCCGCGCCATGTTGGGTAGCACCTGACAGGTGCTACATCTTCAAGGTGACGATGATTCATGGTTCCGGCTTTCTTCAATCCAGCAATGTGAGTTATTCTACATGGCGGCTACTGAACACCGAGACAGGTGGATTAGTCGCCGGCACAAGCAGTGAGGCGGACAACTTCGCTAATGCGGCTATCCAAGCTAATAAGGTGATCCCACTTCACGACAATTACATCAGCAATACAAATGCAAATGCGTTTGCGGAGGCGGGACACAGATTCCGCTTCTCAAAAACAGATACAGGTAGTGGTAATCCTTTGGAGCGAGCGTACCTTACGATTCACTATATCAGGTACTAAAGAGGTAAAAATGGAAATTTTTCAAGAGTTTTTTGCAGAGTTTGTTGACGGTGCAATGCGGTTCGGATTTGCAATCGGCATCTTTTTGGCATTGCAAATAGCTGTGATGATTGTTCGTGGTATCACACGACGCATCATTCGCGGCATTGATAGCGATGACGGGCGTGGTGTCGCCAGTATTAGCGATGCTGTAGAGAGTGGTGTAGTTGCAATCGTCACAGGAATCGCGCAACTAGTTGCGCTGACGACGGCATTTCGTGTCGCTGGATTTGATGCAAGTGAGGCGATTGGCCTGTCAGGCATTATCGGTCTCGCCTTCGCACTCGCAAGCAAAGATTTGATTTTGGACGCAGTGGGAGGCCTTGTCGCACTATCGGCAAAGCATGTGCAGGTCGGATTCTGGCTAGAGGCAGCCGACGCGACGGGCTTCGTATCTGAGGTCGGGCTTTTCTCTACAAAACTGACCGACCCAACGGGGATCGAAACGTATGCGCGAAATCGCATGTACGTGCAAGATGCAACGATTCGTACAAGTGGCGAGGAAATGAATCATGCTGTCAATTTTGATCTAAATGCGGATTTGGTCTCGCCTGTTCGTGAAATCATTCTGGGTTGGGCAAAAGGGAATCCCTTCCTGACGAATGATCCCGCGCTTGTGACTGTTCCAAACGCGACACTGACAGGAAGCGGCATTCCTTATCGGCTTGTGATGCCCGTTGCCCCAACCAATTACGGAAAGTCTATCGGATGGCTATCCGAGAATCCTGTAAGCGAAGCAGTCTACGAAGCTGGCTTATCGCTTTCAGTCTTCGATATTGGCGGTTCTCTGATCCTCAAAAACGCAGACTAAAAATGAGGCTCATCCTCTCACTGATAGCCATTCTCTTGTTTACGAATGGCTATCCCATCCCCCTCCCCCCTGACGAGACGGAGGAGTACCGAATCTTTCTACCGATTGCGGCAAGCGATTTTCAAAGAAGTCGCATGGAAATCGGTAGCAATCTTTGGTTCCCAGCAACGTGGGGAGAGGACGCGACGCAAACCGACTACGTTGCCCAGCTTGCGCCGTACAAGGTTTTGAGGATGATGGACTGGTCGAACATCAATCGCAACACAGAGGTTGAATGGGCAGATCGCGGGACTCAAACGAGCTTCAACGCATTGGGCGAAACGGGGATCGCTTGGGAATCCGTCATTGATTTGGTCAATCAAGCGAACGCGGATTTGTGGCTTAACATTCCGACGATGGCGAGTGACGATTACATCGAGCAACTGGCGAAACTGGTATCGGCCGAATTAGACACCGAACGCTTGGTCTACATCGAGTACTCAAACGAGACGTGGAACACGCTTTTTCCACAGTATGAATATGTCGAAGAAAACGGCGGTGCAGAGTTTCACGCTAGACGATCTATTTCGGCTTGGAATGCGTTTCAAGAAAAGCTAGGCATTGACCGCGTAGTTCGCGTTCTTGCGCTTAGAAATGGAGATACGACACAACTACGGCAAATGGTGGCTGTTTCGGGCTGGCCTGATGTGGTGGGCGTGAACTGCTACGTGGGCGATGGGGTGGCGTACACTCCTGATGGGGTGGCTAGTGATTGGGTAGATGGGGTGGCTATGGAGGTGGCCAAGCTAAAAATGATGCGTAAGGCGATCCCATTGGGGGTGGAACTGGTGTGCTATGAGGGGGGAGCGCATTGGGATGACGGTATGATCGAATTTTCGGCCGATTCCAACGTCGAGTACTACTACACTGAAATGCTACGCTCGTTTGCGCCCCACGTCGATATTTTTCTGCATTACACGCACGGTGGAGCGACTTGGGGTGCGTATGGTACTGGTAAATATGAGGCACTAGACAAGTATGAATGAACAATTGCAGAATCTCGCAAACCTAATCGGTGTGCTAACTGAGGAGGTAAAGAGCATTCACGAGCGCGTCAAGGAAAACGAGCGGCGGCTAAATGGTCACGATCTCCAGAAATTCAGGCAGGTGATTTACGGTGATGACGAGTTGCAACTGCGTGGTGTAGTGCAAGATGTGCGACAACTGACCGATGAATTCTCGGTGTGGAGCGAACGGTTAAAGACGGCTATCACTATGCTGAGGATCATCATTGTTCTGTTCTCAATCGGCTTTCTGGGCTGGGTCGGTCAGCTTAGTGACGCATTGGGCGCGATTCTCGAATCATTTCTAGGAGGGTGAGTTGGAAAAGATAAAGAGACTTTTTTTAATCAATCGTGGCGATGCGATCACGCTGCTGGTCATCGGACTTATCGCCGCTGTGTCGCTGCTCGGCATGATAGTTATTCCGCTCTCGCAACAAGTGGCGGAAGCGGAGCCGCCGCCATTCGTATACGACAGCATGGAGCTTGCTACAACGCCGTATCGAAGTGGCGACGATTTGCAAGTGTGGATCAGCGGTCACTCTGAACAAGGCGAGCGTATTTACTTGATTGTTGGTGATTTGAGTTGCGACAATGGATTTAGCCACACATTCGACGCGATTTATCGACCATCCTCTCAGCCACTATCGGCCGATTTCACGTTCGCGTTCAGACGCGAAATGCCAGTGATAGCAGCGGGGACACGATGCACGTACACGCATGGCGCAATGGACATGATCGGAAGCGAAGCGGATACGGTCACAACAACATTTGAGGTGCAAGAGCCACAACTGGAGAACAAAAAATGATTGCAACAACTTTGATTGGATGGATACTGGCTGTTCTATTTCTTTTGGCTTGGGTTTTAGAGAGACATGAGGTCGATAAGGCTGATCCAAAAGTGGTCAATCTTTCCGTAGGCGACCGCGTGCGAGTGCGTGCGGGGCGCATCAACTACGAAGGCCGTATCTACAGCATTACGGCTCCGAATGATGTGCCAGAAGTGCCAAAAAGCATCAATGGAAGAACCATTCGGATTGTCGGTAATCTAAAGAAGACCGACCGCATTTTACCGAGCGTGCTGGTGTACACGAATTATGACGATGACTACGTGGAATTGCGCCGCGCCCCACTAAATCAAATACGACTTGTCCTGTAAGTATCTTTTTCTCTTCCGTGAACCAAAAACGCGCTATCTGTCACGATAGCGCGTTTTTCTTTTTGGTCATGTCGAAATTGATCTGGAAATGAAATAAACAGAAAGCAAAAAGCCCCGTCAACACGGGGCTTTTTTATTCCACAACCAAAAAAGGAGAAGTTACCGACCGCCTCGAAGCGTGCAAAGCAATCCACAATTTTGGCCGCCGTCGGTTGCACTTTGATTACCGATGCCGATCTGAGTCGAGCGATTGCTCCGCCAGTTGGAGCCGCTGTAATCTTCGCTGCTGTCCCACTCGAAGTTCATTTCTGAGTAGTCCTCGTAGCTATAGCTTAGATCGTTGTCGCGTACCGTTGCGCCGTTCGTTTGCGTGCAATTTATCGCAATGCAGGTCTGCGTGTTGGATGCGTCGATGCTTGGTTCGCCGCCATCGACGTTGATGGCAACGAGCAGGCATGAGACGACAAAGATCAGTGCAATGAGCGTGGCGATAAGCTCAGTTAGTCCATTCACTCGCGTCACGAAGCGGTCGTTTTGATATTCGTAGTGGTCGATTGGTTGCCATTCGTTTTTATTCATTAGATTGCTCCAAAAGCGATGAATTGCCACATCAAAATAGCAATTGCAATCACTATGAATACTATGATGATGCACAGCGATATTGCCGCTGTCCACGCGACGAAGCGGAACGGCTGTCTCGCTTCGTCGCACATCATTTCGATCACGCTCTTCGGTGGCTGGTAGACGGTTAGCGGATCGTGCGCCACGATTGTTCCACTTGGTACTGTTCCCTTTGGCGGTGCAGGCATTATGCTTGTCCTCTGAATGCCTTGACGCGACGGATTGCGTCAAGTGCTTTTTTGCGGCTGATGCCGAGTTCGGCCGCAATCTCGTTGGCAGTTTTTCCAGCGTTTAGGCCAAGCAGAATCTCTCGAAAGTTTTCGGGCGATACACCCTGGACAGGGGACCCCCCTGCTCTCAGAGTTGCACTGGTTCGGAACTGGTTCTGGGGTGGTTCTGGGGTGGTTCTGGTGGTTCTGGAACCGGTTCTGGGTCGGGAACCACTCTCAGAACCACTTTCGGAACCACTTTCGACCACGACGGCGGGCGCGGGGAGGGCGATAGCTCTTAGCTCTGCCTCAGTGCGTCGCGCACTGTGATCCACTAGCAAAAGTTGCTCTCGTTGCTCGATTGCACTTATGTGCGAAGGCGTGATAGCGTGCGCTCTTAGCCGGTAATTGATGGTGGAAAAAAGGCCGAGCAACACGACTGCCAGAATCAGCAGCACCGGTACAGATAGCGTCATCCCCGCTGCTGCCAACAGCCACGATGCGCCGTTGGCTATCCACTCATAGCGGTTAGCTTTGATCTCCGCTAACCTCTGTGCATTTTGAATTTCGATCTGGCTTAATGCTCTTTGCGTATCCACTTCGATTGCCACGATTTGTGACGCGGCATTGGCGCGGGCGGCGCCGAGCGCAACAGCCTCCGCTGTGTCGGCGTTAAAGCGTGCTATAGCGGCATTTGCGCTGGCTTGGCTTACTGAGTTCGCAGTTTGCAAATCGCTGGCGGCGAATGCTTGTCGCGGTGCGGGGCGCGGGAAAAATGTGATGATGAGCGCGGCGACGATAGCGAGTACGATTGCGCCCACAAACAGACTGGCGAATTTTTTTGCTGACATCCTGAACATAGTAATATCCTCTTTCTATTTTTGAAAGTCTGGACTAAACTATGTCCAGACTTTGCTATAGCCCCGCCTCCACAGATTTGCCGATCAGGAGGCGGGGCTGGTCTTTTTATGACTTCTTCATACGCTTGATTTCATCCATGATCTGCGAGATGCGCTGCGGATCATCAGATGCTTTTGCGATTGCGACTTTGTACTTTTTCTGAATTCGCATCACAAGCAATCTTGGAGAGTAGTATTCCAATTTACCCTGCGAGATCGCTTTCAGGACAGCCTCCATGTGAGCGACAATTAATTTCACCCCATAGAAATTTACATTTGGCATCGAGGTGAGCTTTTTGATCTGCTCTTTGTCGCATTTTGCTAGTTTCAGTGCTTGCTCTAAGTGTTCGCTTTTCTCTTGTGGCGACTCTGAGAAAGCTACTTCCTCTTGCGCTGGCTCTGAGAAAGCTATTTCATCATCACTAGTACTAGTTTTACTATTAGTATTATTAGTACTATTAGTATTACTAGTACTAGTACTAGTAGAGGGTGGCGTGTATTTGCACGAAATTTGCGCGAAATTTGCACGCAATGCCTCTTCTAAAAGTATTGGTTTTAGGTAATGCTCAACACGTGCTTGAAGCAACTCCGTGTTAGCACTCAGAGTGATTTCGTTGTTTTCATGGCTAATTTGGAGTTCGTTGTATAGCGATGCAAAGATATTCGGTGAATATCTTAATCTAGTCGCGGCGACAACGGCTTCCCAACGCGCCTCCCAATCATCCTCCTCTTTGCGCGAAATTTCTTCGCGCAAATCATCAGCAGGCTCCTCTTTTTGCGCGAAATCTTCGCGCAGATCATCATCCTTGCGCGAAATTTGCGCGAAATTTGCGCGAAAATCTTGCGTCGAAGCGGTTTCATCTTCGCGCAATTCCTCTTCGACTTCATCTTTGCGCGAAATTTGCGCGAAAATGGGCGGGATAATTTCGCGCAAAATCTGCGGAATCGCTTCACGGATCGTCTCTAGGACGATGTCCTTGATGATTTGCGCGAAATTTGCGCGAAAATCTTGCGCGGTTTCGTCATTTTGCGCAAGATTTTCGCGCAAATTTCGCGAAGCATCTTCGCTCTCTGGCAGCGCGAGTGCGACTGATTTCAGTTCCGCTGGCAACTCTCTTTTGAGCGTGTATTTCAATTTTTTGCCAACTTTGACAGCTATCAGCCAGCCGTCCGTTGCTAGCTGCTTTAGATGCGATTGTGCGGAGCGTAGGCCGATTCGCGCAATTTTCGCTAGTTGTTGCGCGGTCATCTGCTGCTGTTCGTTGAAATGAGCTAGGGATCGTGCGAGTGGTGTTGATAGTGTTGTCATTGTCGTTTTTTTGCGACTGATTAATTACTAGTCAGTACGTTAATGCTTCTTTTGCTGCTATACTGTTGATGCGAATCGCTGTATAGCAGCAAATGGACGAGCCGCCATGAGGCGGCTTTTTCATTTCTGTGTGAGGATAGTGGGCGGGCCTGGCGGGTGCAGGGTAATAGTGATGGGTTGAGTTGCTTGATTTATGGTCATCGTGCAGCATGGTATTGCCCACTTGCCATCGAGGTAAAATTGATCGCCGCGTTGCGTTACCCGGCCGAAGCGCGGGACGGCGATGTGTCGCGCTCTGTCGTCTATGACGCGGATGCGTTGCCGCAGCAGTGGTTGCAGTGCGCGGACGTAACCGCGCTCTTGGAGCGTCGGCAGGTCTTTGTTTAAGTCAATTATCATAATTCTCTATTCGCTTTTCGAGTACGCTGATGTGGTATTCGAGAAGCGCAATTTGCGGATCGGATGTGCGGTGGTTCCAGTCGCGGATCAGTAAGTATTTGTTCAACGTAGAGCGTGTGCGGATTCCGCATTCGTGGCATTCGATGGAATAGAATCGCAGATCGTCGAAATTTAATACTGCCTCGCCGCCGCAGAAGGGGCAGGGGCGCAATGGCTCCTGTCCATTTTGCACTGGTTCTTGCGCGGTAAAGGGAAGTGGCGCGCAAGAGCGCAGATGATGGGGGACGCGGGGATATTGGTAGATCGAGAGGACGGGGTGGGCTTCTATGATGATGTCGGACATTTTATACTCCTAGTGGCGTGTGTAGACGCGCTTGGCTTTGGGGCCGCGACCGTCGTCTACTTCGTCGTAGTCTACGGGATCACCATCTGCCAGGTTGCGATAGCCTTCGCCGTCGATGGCGGAGTAGTGGACAAATACTTGTTCGTTGCCCTGTTCTGGCTCGATAAAGCCGTACCCTTTCAGGCGGCTGAACCATGCAACGATTCCTCGTTTACGTGTCATGATGCTTTCTTCCTTGCGACGGCAACATAGAGCGTCACGGATGATCGGCCGACAGCCAGCTTGTTGACCGACTCCCATTGCCGACCGCTGCGACGAATGATCTTGTCGCCGGCCTTGATGCGACCCGTCTTCACGCGATAGTAGCCGCGTGGAAGGGTCGGCAACGCGGGTGGGGCGATGCGCGAGGGGATGGTTACGGCTACGGGGCGGCGTTCATTCGAGCGACATTGCGGAATGTAGTGCGCTTTCTGCTTGTGGACTCCTTTTGGCATTATTGAGGTACTCCTTTCGGCCGATTCAGAATCGGCCGAGTAGTCGCGCATTGATGACATTGCTCACAGACACGCAACCACACGCCTGAGACAACGCGGCGTTTGCCACGTCGCTTCAAGCAGATTTTGCAGACTGTGTTCTTGCCGATCTTTGCGCGTTTCACGATGACTTCTTGGCAGCACAAAGCAAACGCAAACAAACGCGCTTTGAACTGCACTCTATTTTGGTACTCGATTGTGTTATGATTTGACCGCCTCGCCCCGCAGTCTTGGTAGGATCGCATGGGGCGTTTGGCGGACTGTAATTTGTGCATCATGCCTTTCGGTATTTTGCACCTGTCGGGCTGCTGCCCTGTGTTGTTTTAGCTACCTATTACTTCATGGGGCGGTGGTTCTCATCCTCTTTAGTCTGGTTCGCCATTGATTTCTTCAAGTTCAGACTCCATGCGGGAAAGCTGCTCCCGTGTTTCATGTATCCGATCCCTCAGTACCTCAACCACATCACCAGAGAGGATGATATAGCTCCTACCGATGCGCTGTGCATTTGGGAATAGGCCATCATCGATCCAATTCTTGATCGTTTGACGAGTCACACCCAGTATTCCAGCTAAGTCGGAGGTGCCGTAGAGCTTCTCGCCCACCGTAGCCTCCATGAAGTAATTTGCAATCATTCTCGTCATTTTAGACACCTATTTTGATTTTGTCAAATTATTCTTTGTCGGAATGTGCAATTTAACTGGGAAAACATTTGACCAAACACAAAGATTTGCTACAATTCTTCACGTAAGGCAGTAGAGTTAGATGTGTATCGGGAATTGGATTTCCCGATACAAGGAGCAAAAACTGTGAAATGCTCGTTGTGCGATAAACAAGTAAGCGGGGGGCTAGACACATACGGCGACTATCATCGGCCGGTGTGCGAGCAATGCTGGCACGCACCTGAAATGGAAGTGTGCGGCTGGTGCGACGGCGAGGGGTGTGGGGCCTGCAATCACGTAGGCTTGGTGGCGATTAAAACTGACCTAGAACCGAGCTTCTGAAACGAAAAACCCACACACGCTCTCTCTTTCGTGTGTGGGTTTTTCATGAAAATTATGAGAAAAAAATATAACAAAAAAACGGGAACGACACAAGTGCATGTGAGCCGCGAGGAGTGGAAACAGCTTTCAGCCCTGCCTCGCCTGCACAATCTTCGCGGATTCGGCGCATTTGAGGCCGCTATACGCGAAGTCGCCCACCAAGAGGGGTTGCCCAATGCGTACATAAAAGTGCCGCTGACGGCGCATATCCTCTCGTATTCGTGGATGTGCAGCTACTGCGACCGCGAGAATCCGCACTATCAGCCACAATGTGAAGATAGTCGGCCGGTGGAGCGGCTAATGTGCCAAGATTGCGGCCGTGTGTACGCAGTCGGCCGAGTGGAGTATGAAGATGAATGAGAATGAAGAAAATCTATGTGATGCAATCGAACTACTTTACGGAATTGATCCCACGCCATCGGATGGCAGCGTGGAACAACTGATCGAGATATTTGAACACAAACTGGATTGCATTACAGCACAATCAATGCCGATCTGGTCGGATGAATGAGAGAAAGCGGCGCGGCGAAAGTTGCGCCGCTTTTTTTTTGCGTAGTAAACTTGCTCTAATTGCAGTAACTAAGCCAGATCAATTCGTTGCGCGTTTCAAATTTCTGAAAATCGAGAAAAATGAATAAATCTGATAGACTTGAAAAGAAGCAGGACAACCATGCCAGTGACCGCCCTGCTTCTGAGGAAAAAAAGCAGCCAACTCCCGATTCAACCTACTCCGCTGCGGAGGTGACAAACATAAACCGCAAAGGAAACGGCATGGAAATGATAAGATTACAAGAGGCGATAGCGACATTTTTGCTCTACCAAAGCGCAGCGGTGCTGACGGACGCGGATGGTAAAGAGGTGTTGGGCAAGAACAACGTGGCAAGCACGGTCAATTGGCATCGACGCATGTTGCGCCAGTTTCGCCGCTATATCGAGAGCCGCGACGACATGGACAACGATCCATGGTTGTCCGATCTAACGGTGTCGCTGCTGAATGACTACAAAAGCTCATCAAGCGTCATGCTGAAAACGACAACCGTGAACGCTCGGCTGCGCTCTGTAAAAACGATGTTGAATGCGATGGTGACGCTGGGCTATCTGCTCTATTCGCCAGCGCAGGGAGTGAAGTTTACTCGAGTGCAACAAAAATCACCGAAAGGCCATCCACGCGAACTGGTTTTACTGTTGCGCGAAGTGTCGCTCACGATGTCTACCCGCGTCGCGCTGGTGGTACATCTGCTCACGGAAACGGGCGCACGTGCTTCTGAGATCGCGCACTTGCGCTGGCACGATATTGAGATCAGCCAACAGGGGCGCAAAATGGCGGGGCGTGCAACGGTGCGTGGAAAGGGGGACAAGACGCGCAAGATATTCTTCTATGACCAAACGTGTCGGCTGCTGCAAGCGTGGCGGTCGCTGCGCGATGGGCTGGTGGGCTATCTGCTAGATCATCGGTCTGAGCTAACAGACGACGACAATCAGGTGTTTTGGGGTCTTTGGGGGCCGCTTGGCTATTCGGGAGTTTATAATGACTTCAAGGCGTGTGTGAAGCAGGCAAATGTTGATCTATCGGCTCGGCCTCTGCATGGTTGCCGGCACGGTTTTGCTAAAGACTGGCTCAAAAACGGCGGCGATTTGAAATCGCTACAGGACGCATTGGGGCATTCGGTGCTGTCCACGACTGCGATTTATCTTCAGCTTGATGAGGACGAATTGGGGGAAATGCACAGCAAATTTAGTGGATTTGCGTGATCTTGTCTTAAGCAAGACAAGGTGACATTTGATCACTTGACCTGAGACAAGAGACTTTTTGTAGGCCGTTTCTCTAGTTTGACCGTTTGGTTTCTTTTAATCACTTGGTCGGGGGTTCGAGTCCCTCACGGCCTACTTTTTGTTTGACAATTTTTGTATAATGATGCTGTAAAGCATAAATCAACAAAACGCGCCCGCTGCCAAATGAGTAGGCGCGTTTTGTTTTTGCATCTTACTTTCACAGCACTGTTTTACAGTGGCAAATGTTGTCGAGAGATAGCTAAAAAGTGGTCATAGGTGAACAAACGTGGTCATGCTGCCACAAGTTGTAACAAGGAAGGGTCGCGCAAAAGAGAAGAGA
>CAYMGE010000069.1:0-35640 GCA_964389925.1 uncultured Ardenticatenaceae bacterium | reverse complement strand
GCTCCTCTGCATTGAGGATCAGCGTTTCGTACTCCTTCATTTCGGGCGTGATGTAACGTTCGGCGTTGACAAGCGTCTGTTTGCGGATGTAGTTGTCGGGCGCAAGATGGGACTTGGAGCGCGTGATCTCGATGTAGTAGCCGAACACTTTGTTGAAGCCGACTTTGAGCGCGTCGATGCCTGTGCGCTCGCGTTCATGCGCTTCGAGATTGTTGATGTAGTCGCGGGCGTGGGCAGAGGAGCGCATCAGGCCGTCGAGTTCGGCCGAAAATCCCGCCAAAATCACGCCCATCTTGTTGAAGTTTGTCGGTGCATTTTCGACAATCGCTTGGCGAATGATGTCGGCGACATCGGCACAGTCATCCAGTTCTGCACCCAAATCAAATAGATTGGGCGACTGTGAAATGAGACGCAAAATGTCGGGGAGACCTTCCAGTGTGAGTGCGATCTGTTCTAAGTCACGTGGGATCGCTTTGTTGCTAACGACACGATTGGTGAGGCGTTCGAGATCGGCCGAGTCCCGCAGCCGCTTCCGCATCTCTGCCCGCAATAAGCCATCCTCAAAAAATGCCTCTACTTGGTCGAGCCGCTTGTTGAGCCGATCTATGTGTACCATCGGCCGAGTCACACGCTCCCGCATCAAACGCGATCCCATCGCTGTCGCCGTCTTGTTCAAAATCCCTAATAACGACGTTTTCTTGTCGCCGCCAAGCGATTCGGTGATTTCCAAACTGCGCCGCGTCGCCTCATCCAACGCCATGTACGCATCTGTGTTGTAAAATGCCAGCGATTGCACCTGATGGAGCATCCCTTTTTGTGTTTCGATCAGATAGGAGAGCGCAGCCCCAGCCGCCCGAATTGCCAACGGTTTATTTTCGATGCCATACCCACCCAACTCCTGCACGCGAAAGTGACGGCGCAGTGTTCCTTCGGCATAGGTGCGTTCAAAGCGCAGAGTGGGATAATGGCTGACGACTCGCGCCTCTTGGCTCAGACTGTGTTCGATGTCTGGGACGATCAGCTCGGCCGGCTCAATGCGGCTCAACTCCTCCAATAGTTGACGGCGCGTGTTGATCTGTGTCACGGAAAATTCGCCTGTCGTGATGTCCGCATATGCCAAGCCCGCCCGCTCCCCATCGCGTACAACAGCGGCTAGATAGTTGTTGCGCCCTGCGTCCAACATGCCCGGCTCTAACACCGTTCCCGCCGTAAAGACGCGCACGACTTCGCGCGGCATCAAGCCTTTAATCGGCGTTTTGCCCGTTTGTTCGCAGAGGGCAACTTTATAGCCTTTTTGGATCAGTTTGGCGATGTAGCCTTCGGCCGAGTGATGCGGAACCCCACACATCGGAATTTTCCCACCACGCTGCTTACGCGCCGTCAGAACGATGTCTAGCTCCCGTGCGGCCGTTTCCGCATCGTCATCAAACATCTCATAAAAGTCCCCTAAGCGAAACATCAAGATCGCATCGGGGTATTGTGCTTTAATATCGAGATACTGCTGTCGGGAAGGGGTCAGTTTCTTTGCCATCAAAAAACATCCTCAATCTTCAAAGTATTAGCGAACAAGTATTCTATTGTGGCAGAAGCAGTGAGGCAAACCCATCTGAAGAAATGGATGTGCTTCAGTTCATTTGAAACTGTCATTCCTGCGAGGGAATACCCGACATCAACCTAATAAAAGAAGAGCTAACGTATAGTAAATCATTAGCCCCGTCGCATCAACAATCGTTGTAATCATCGGCGCACTGACAACCGTAGGATCAATTTTGAAGCGTTCCGCAAGAATTGGGATAATGGTTGCAATTGTGTTTGACCAAACGACGACGAGCGGGAGCGTGCAGGCAACGACGAGCGCAATCCTCAGAGGATGAATGCCGACAGCGATATTGTCATGCTGCCAAACGGCGTAGATTGTGGCAAAGATGAATCCCGCCGTGCCTAAGACGATGCCCATTATCGCTCCAGCCGCGATCTCGCGTCGCAATGCCCGCCAGAGATCGCCTAACCGCACTTCCTCGACTGCAATGGCGCGAATAATTGTGGCGACCGTTTGCGAGCCAGCGTTGCCGCCTGTGCCGATCACGAGCGTGATGAAAATGGTGAGCGTCGCCATAATCGGCGCACTGATACGTCCGTTGAAGATAGCAACGACAGAGCCTGACAACAATGAAGCAAAAAAGAGCAGCAATAGCCAGCCAACGCGCTTTCGCATGACAACAAGCGTTGGCACAGAAAAATAAGGTTGTTCGAGTGGGGAGGAGCCGCCAAGCTGCTGAATATCCTCTGTCGTTTCTAGTGCCAAAATGTCGATCACGTCATCCACCGTGACGATGCCCTGTAATTTTCCATCTGCATCATTGACGGGCAGCACTGTGTAGTCATAGCGGGCAAAAACTTCAGCCATCTCCTCTTGGTCGGTATTAACATAGACATAGATGGGGTTGGGAATGGCGATTTCGCCAATCGTGCGCTCTGGCTGGGCGAGGACGAGATTGCGAATGGGAACGACCCCGGTTAAGCGGCCGACTGCATCGACAACATAAAGGTAGTGTAGGGTTTCTGTCTCGGTGAGGGCGCGGAGGTAGTCAAACGCTCGGCTAACTGTCCAGTTAGCACGCAAGACAGCGACATCTTGGGTCATGAGCCGCCCTGCGCTGTCTTCGGGATAGCTGAGAATGGCGCGAACCTCGCGGCTCTCTTCTGGCTCCATTAGGTCAAGCAACCGCTCGGCCGTCACCGCGGGCAAATCTTCTAGTAACTCGGCCGCATCATCCATCGGCAACGTATCGAGCAGGTCAGCAATGCGTTCGTCATCAACGCTTTCCATCAACTCGGCCGTCAGCGAACTGTTGGCTTCATCCAACACTTCAGACGCTTCAAAATCGGGGAGCAGCGAAAAGGCGGTGATGGCATATTCGGCCGATAACTCCTCCAACGCATCCGCAACATCAGCGGGATGGACTCCTTTTAACGCCTCCCGTAACGTTTCAAGATCATTGCGCTCAAGCAACTCTTCTAGCTCTTCAATTGACGGGAGTTCGTTTGCGTAACCTTCCATTTGTCGCTCCATATAAAAATCCAGCGGGGATTTTACCATCTTGAAATCGGTTTACTTAGAGCTATAAGGTACTGTTTGCGGAATGGAAAAGAGGCATTGGAGCAGTCGCTATTTCACCAATGGCGCGTACAATTAGCGAAACCTAATGGAGTAATAGGTGTTTACAAAACGGACACGCCGTATTTTTGCCATCATTGGTCTCAACTTTATCCTTATCGCGCTTGGTACGCTGGGTTATTGGTTGCTAGAAGGATGGAGCCTGTTTGATGCGCTCTATATGGCAGTAATAACAATTGGGTCGGTCGGCTATGGTGAGGTACGAGAGCTATCATCAGTGGGTCGTACTTTCACCATTGTCTTCATCATTTTCGGTGTGGGTACGGTGGCAACCTCTTTTACACTGTTGGTAGAGACGATTCTTTCGGCCGAATTACGCGGCGAGATGCAAGCAGCACGCATGGAAAACACGATTAGAAAACTGAATGGTCACATCATTATCTGTGGTTATGGTCGCGTTGGACAGAACGCGACCCAAGTGCTAAGGCGCGACAAGTCGCATAAGGTGGTCATCATCGACAACAATTCGCATATTGTCGAACATCTGCAAAATGAAGAGCAGCTTGTGATGCAGGGAGATGCTACGGACGATGATGTTTTGCTCAGAGCTGGGATAAAAAAAGCGTGGGGCCTAATCGTCGCATCGGGCGACGATTCCACTAATTTGTTTATCGTCGTCTCAGCGCGTGCGCTCAACCCGACATTGACGATTGTGGCACGTAGCACACAGGCACGCAATGTCCAGAAAATGATAACCGCTGGTGCAAATCGCGTCGTCTCGCCCTATGACATCGGCGGAAAACGCATGGCGAACTCGTTGATGCGTCCTCATCTAACAGAGTTCATCGACGGATTGACGCTGGGTAGTGGTGTTGAGATGTGGCTGGAAGAGTTGCAGGTTGAGGCGGGTTCCCCTGTGACAGGGCAGACAGTTGCCCAGCTTGATTTGCGCCGTCGAACGGGTGTAACGTTGCTGGCGATTTTGCGCGATCAAAGTGTCTTGACACCAGATGGTACAACCGATCTGCAAGCGGGGGATGATCTCATTCTGATCGGGACACGTCAGCAGTTGGATAAACTAGAGACATTATTTGAGGAATAAAGATGAATTCAGAACAGCAAACTTACCTAGAAACATTACGCACATTTCCCACTAGATTGCGAGAGATGACAGCGGGATTGTCGGCCGAAACCCTCACCACCAACTACTTACCCAACGAATGGACAGTCGCCCAGATTGTCCACCACTGCGCCGACTCGCACATCAATAGCTACGTGCGGCTCAAACTGATCTTGACGGAAGAGCAACCACCACTAAAGCCATATCGAGAGGAGGTTTGGGGAGAGTTTGTGGATGGACGGTCGGCCGATCTCACCCACACATTCGCCCTGCTCGACGGTCTCCATCATCGCTGGGTCACAACGTTTGAAAATGTCGCCGCTGACCAATGGTCGCGCACCGGTCTCCATCAAGCGGATGGTGAAGTTAGCGTTGCCGACCTCCTGCGACTCTATCACAATCACTGCCTTGCCCACATAGACCAGATCGAGTGTGTTCTGGCGGCAAGCCAACAATCGTGAATCCAAAATCGTTAGCATACATTGCGTAATGCTCGAAACGCTTCCATAATTCGCGCATACTGGAAAATAAGGAAAAAACTATGGCTGACAAGTCACTTGACCGCGCTGCAAAAAATTTAGACGATACGATTTACGACCATCGCTGGGGATTCAAAGATTCTCGTTTCGAGCTAGTACCTAACTCCAAGTCGGTGACTTTTACAGGCAATCGCTACGCTATTTCTGGCACGGAGATGCCAGAATTTTTACCGTTTGCGGAAGAAATTTTAGGCGTGAAAGTGGATACGTCTAAGAGAAAGATTGACTCGCCCGCGCCGCCACCTGAACCAACCGTCAATGAAGCATTTGTTGAGGCGGTGCGTGAAACATTTGAGGTTGAGCAGTTTACTTTTCAAGAGCGGGAGCGATTGATTCATTCGCATGGTCAGACGACGGCCGATGAAATCTACAAAATCCTCTATGGCAAACTTGACCGCTACGCCGACATGGTGCTATTCGTCGAGACGGATGAAGATGTCGCAAACGTCATTAAACTGGCAAATGAACATGATGTCTGTCTGGTTCCTTATGGGGGCGGCACAAGCGTAAGTTGTGCGCTCAAGCTACCCGCGGCCGAGACGCGCATGATCGTCATCGTCAACACGCGCCGCATGAACAAAATTTTGTGGATCGACCGCGAAAACATGCGCGTTTGCGCTCAAGCTGGCATGACTGGCAAAGAGCTGGAAGAGGCACTCCAAGCTGATGGTTTCACGACCGGTCACGAACCCGACAGCATGGAGCTTTCAACTGTCGGTGGCTGGGTTGCCACCAACGCCAGTGGCATGAAAAAAAACCGCTATGGTAACATCGAACAAATTGTTGAAAATGTCACGATGGTCACGCCTCAAGGCGTGATCGAAAATCTGCAATCACAGCCGCGCACCTCGCTGGGCATGTCGATCCAACAACTACTCTTTGGCAGTGAAGGCAATCTCGGCCTCATCACCAAAGTTGTGATGAAAGTCTATCAATTGCCGGAAGTTACAAAATATGACTCTATTGTTTTTCCCAATCTGGAAACAGGGGTCGATTTCCTCTATGCGCTGACCCAAAAAGGTGTTTTGCCTGCCAGCATTCGTTTGCTCGATAATGTCCAGTTCCGCTTTGGCTCTGCGCTCAAGCCAAAACCTTCAGCGCAGGACAAGATCATGAACCGTGTCCAAAAGACCTTTTTGACAAAGGTAAAAGGGTTTGACCCGTCTGAATTGTGCGCGGCGACGGTTTTAATGGAAGGCACGAAAGAGGAGGTTGCCTACCAAGACACAACGCTCAAAAAGCTGGCAAAGGAGTTTGGCGGCATCATGGGCGGCGCGACCAATGGCAAACGCGGCTATATGCTGACCTATGCCATCGCCTATATTCGTGACTTCTTGGGTGACTACGAGCTTTTGGGCGAGACTTACGAAACGACCGTGCCTTGGAGCGAGGTCATGAACGTCATGAACGCAGTAGACAAACGCGCAAAGGAACTGCACGCTGAGTATAATCTGCCGGGCAAGCCTTATGTTTCACCGCGCGTCACACAGCTCTATCACACAGGGGTCTGTATCTACTTTACACATGGTTTTAGCATTCAGGGTGTTGAGCGACCCGATGAAGTGTTTGCCGAAATCGAACACGAACTTCGCAGAACGATCATTGAAGCCGGCGGCTCTGCCTCACACCATCATGGTATTGGCAAAATCCGCCACGACTTTATGCAAGATATGATTTCGCCGATGACAGTTGACGTGATGAAAGAGGTTAAAAAGGCTCACGATCCAAATAACGTTTTTGGTGTTGCAAATAATGTTTTCTTTACTGGGTAATGTTCAAAGAAATTTTTCCCAACAGTACATAAAATTTGAACGATCATTAGCTGAATACGCCTAAATTTTTTTACAACACCAACCATTTCAGGAGTTTATTGAATGACATTTCCACGACGCAGTGGTTTATTGCTGCACCCAACGTCATTGCCATGCAGATTTGGTATTGGCGATTGGGGTAGCAACGCCTATCAATTTGTTGATTTTTTGAACGGGGCAATGCAAACGTATTGGCAGATGCTACCGTTAAGTCCGACAGGATATGGAGACTCGCCTTATCAAGCTGTCTCGGCATTTGCGGGAAACCCAATGCTGATTAGCCCTGAGAAGTTGGCGGAGCAGGGGTGGCTATCGGCCGACATCTACCACAGCATCCCCAATTTCCCCACCTATCACGTCGATTTCGGCTGGATCATCCATCACAAAACCGACCTGCTCAAGCGTGCATTCGCTAATTTCCAGAAACATAATGACGATAAATCAGCCTTTGCTGCCTTTTGCAAGCAAGAGGCGCACTGGCTCGATGATTATGCGCTGTTTGCCAGCTTAAAAGAGCAGTTTGAGTTGCGCCCATGGTATGAATGGGGCGACGCGATCAAACGACGTGAACCAAGCGCGATGTCAGAGTGGCGCGAGAAGCTGGCTGAAGATATTGAGCGACATCAGTTTTGGCAATGGCTGTTTTTCACCCAACTGGGCGAACTCAAACAGTATGCCAGTGAGAAGGGCGTACAGTTAATTGGTGATATTCCAATTTTTATTGCGCTCGACAGTGCCGATGTGTGGGCGAATACTGACCTATTTATGCTGGATGACCAACTCGATCCAATTGTCGTTAGCGGTGTCCCGCCCGACTATTTCAGTGAGACAGGGCAGCTTTGGGGACACCCGCATTATCGTTGGGACGTGATGGAGAAAAACGGCTACAAATGGTGGATTGACCGCTTCCGCATGTTGCAACAACAGGCGGATGTGATTCGGATCGATCACTTTCGCGGGTTTTATAACTATTGGGAGGTGCCGGCATCGGCCGAGACCGCCATCAACGGCAAATGGAAGCTAGGGGCGGGCATCCCGTTCTTTGATGTCATCAAAGCCGCACTCGGTGATGTCCCGATTATCGCCGAAGATTTGGGCGACTTTGATAAAGAGTCTCGCGCAGGCCTCGACGCAATTCAGGCGAAATTCAACTATCCCGGCATGAAAATTCTCGTGTTTGCCTTTGACACACCCAAAAACATCTTTCTCCCCCATAATTACACGCCTGAGAACGTCGTCTACACGGGAACACATGATAACGATACCGCTGTTGGCTGGTATTATGATAGTGAAACCACGGATGCAACCCGTGACTTTTTCCATCGCTACCTGCGCGTTGGCAAAGAAAATGTGGCATGGGATTTGATTCGGTTGGCGTGGTCATCTGTTGCGAATACGGCGATTGCACCCGTCCAAGATGTATTGGGTTATGGCAATGATGCCAAGATGAATACGCCGGGAACAGTCGGCCCACCCAACTGGATGTGGCGCATGGCTCCCGACGCACTACATGAGGGTCATCGACAAGGCTTGGCTGAATTGACGGGGTTATACAATCGTTTGCCGACGTAGATGGCGTAAAGCTGACAATTGCACAGTTGTGTGGGATATTTGACTATGATAACATTGCTTGTGAAAAGCTTTGCAACAAATCAAGTGACACCACAAGGGTGATAAATGAATAGCAACAATGGTCTTTCTAATACACTGCGAATAGCGGTCATCGTTTTGGCATTACTCAGCGCGATCGTTGGGTTTTTGCTCGGCCGATCCACCGCCTCTTTCTCAAACGCCGGCCCCCAACATCTCAGCACAGGACATATTGAACAGTACCTGACCGGTGTCGCCAGCTACTATCAACAGACAGGCGATGCTGATTTTGTTAAACGCAGCTTCTGTTTGAGCGAAGATGCACGTGCCGTCCTAAATACCAACGGAAGTGCAGTTGCAACTGATCCGCAGTATTCCGGTGTGGTGCAAACAATCAATCATGCACTTGAAGTCAACGGAGGTTGCCAGACCTACCTCGTCGCACAGGGCTTGGCAACGCCTTCAGATGAAGGTGGCGGACTACTTGACAGACTGCTTTCGTGGCTGCTTGGCTTGCTCCTGCTCGCACTACTCTTTGGTGGTGGTTACTATCTCTATCGAGCGCGAGGGGGGGATGATGACGAATTTGAGAATGAGCCTCGCAAACTGACGGAGGCAACAACCGTACCGGAAACGAGAAGCGATACGTCGGACAAGCAGCGACCTGCCTCACGCCGTTCGTCACAACCACCAAAGCCGTCGAACACGCCGCAGCCAATTGGAGGGTTCTCGACGACGTACGTGCGTGGTGACGATAGTTTTGACAAATCGTTTATCATTGAAAATAGTAGTGGTGATTTCTTGGGCGAGTGTGGTGTGAGTGTATCTGAGTCGATTGGGGCAGAAAATGGAATGCGGAATGTCACCGCATTTGAGATTTGGCTTTTTGACAAAAATGACACGCACACGGTCACAAAAGTGGTGATGAGTGATTTTGCATTTAGCGACGATCCGACTCGTGCCAAACTAGCTGTGCGCGGCGAGCCGATTCGTGCTGAACTAGAGCGTGAGATCAAGCTCGAAACAAACTCCTTGAGCATTCATGCTGAGGTGGCTGACATCGACTATAACAATACCACCCCAACACGTGGCGTGTTTGATCGTCTGACGATTGATCTATCGGCGTGGGTTAAGCCTGAAGGGAGTCGTGGGGCGAAGGAGTCGGCCGATGAAAGTGATTTGCTAACTTTCTAATCAACAACCAGTACGCAGCGGGCTGGCAGAAGCCAGCCCGCTGCGTCTTCACTATCTATAAAACCCGAATCCCCTCATCCCCCTCAAATCCATCGCCCCAAGCCAAAATTCTGCGTGGAATAACCTGCACAACGCGCCACGTTGCGCTATCGTCTTGGCGCATATCCCATTCGTATTTGTCGAAAAAGATGTCAGCTAGCTTGCTTTTTACCTGATGGGGCGTGGCATGTGCTTCGCCCTCAATAATAACTGTTGCATCTGGATCGGGCAGTGACAGCGCGACATTTTGATTGTTGAGCAGGTTTTTCCACTTCTGGGTTTCTTTGCCCGTTGCAAAATAGACGTTGCCATCGAGATAGACAAACCAAACGGGGACGAGATGTGGTCGTCCGTCACGGCGTACCGTGGCAACCCATATTTCAGTTTCTCGGCCGAGGCGCGCTTCAATGGCTTTTAAACGGGCTTTTCTTTGACGCATAGAGTTGTTTTGAATGAATTAAGATTTACGCTTGTAATGATAAAGTTTTTGTCCTTTTGAAAAGCCGAATTCTTGACCATTTTTCTATCATCAGCTTACACAGTTCGATATTGTGCGCTACTAATTCTTCAGGTACAGTCAGAAAAGTTTATCGTAAGTTTCATGATTATTTTCAATAATGTCTCAAAAGGACAAGCCTTGAAATAGAAATCCACAACAACTATAAGGAAATTCACCATGTTATACCAAGATCGAGATCATAAATGGGTCTATTCATTTGGCGAAAGCAATGCAAAAATGAAGAAGCTGCTTGGTGGCAAGGGAGCGAATTTGGGCGAAATGACTTCGGCCGAACTCCCCGTCCCACCAGGGTTTACCATCACAACTGAAGCATGCAACAACTTTATCGCCTATGGTCGCCGGTTTCCCGAAGGGATGTGGACGCAATCAAAGGCCGCGCTAGAGGCAATTGAGGAGCAGGTCGGCCGAAAACTAGGCGACCCCGAAAAACCGCTGCTCGTCTCTGTACGCTCTGGTGCGGCCATCTCGATGCCGGGCATGATGGACACCATTCTAAATCTCGGCCTCAATGACGAAACGGTTGTCGGTTTGGCAAAGATGACCAATAATGAGCGGTTTGCTTATGATGCCTATCGTCGCTTCGTAGCGATGTTTGGAACGATTGTGATGGGGGTTGCATCCGAAAAATTCGAGCGTGTCCTCACCCGTTTCAAATCGCACACCAGCGGCGGCCGCGACACTGATCTCACACCCGACCAACTCAAGCAGATTATCGCCAATTTTAAGCGTATCATCTTTGCCGAGCGGCATGGCGATGAGTTCCCTGACGATCCCTATGACCAGCTTCGCATGGCAATTTCGGCCGTTTTTGATTCTTGGCAAAGTCCACGCGCTGTTTCCTATCGTCAAGTTCACCGCATCCCCGACGATCTCGGCACGGCTGTCAATGTCCAGTCAATGGTTTTTGGCAATCTTGGCTGGAACAGTGGCACGGGCGTTGCGTTTACGCGCAATCCTTCAACAGGTGAAAACGACACGTATGGTGAATATCTGCTCAATGCACAAGGTGAAGATGTCGTTGCCGGGACGCGCACACCGAAAAAAATCGACCGTCTCGCCAAAGATTTGCCGCTCGTCTATGCTCAACTGCGCGACATCACGCAAAAGCTAGAACGCAACTACCGCGATGTACAGGACATCGAGTTTACAATTGAGGAAGGGAAGCTGTGGTTGCTGCAAACGCGCTCTGCAAAACGGACTGGCGCATCGGCCGTGCGAATTGCTGTCGAAATGGTTAGCGAGGGATTGATCAACAAAAAGACCGCCTTGCTGCGGGTCAATCCGCAACAGCTTGACCAACTATTACACCCCATGGTTGACCCAGATGCAGATGTCACCGTTTTGACAACGGGATTACCCGCCAGCCCTGGCGCGGCATCGGGCCGAATTGTGCTTGACCCGGATGAGGCGGAAGCGTTGGCTGAAGAGGGGCAAAAGCTCATTTTGATACGCCACGAGACAAGCCCAGATGATTTTCATGGGATGGCAGCGGCCGAAGCGGTCTTAACCGCACGTGGTGGCATGACCTCCCATGCTGCTGTCGTCGCGCGCGGGATGGGTAAACCCTGTGTCGTTGGTGCGGGAGAACTCAACATCATTGCCGATGAGGGGATCGTTTCTGTTGGTGGTTTTGAGATAAAACGTGGTGACTGGATTACGCTCGATGGCTCGACAGGCAAAATTTTGTTGGGACAAGTGCCAACCGTTCAACCCAAGCTCGACGAACATTATCATACACTGATGGCTTGGTCAGATGAATTCCGTACCTTGACTATTCGTGCCAATGCTGATAATGGTCACGATGCTAAAATTGCACGTGGCTATGGCGCACGCGGCATTGGACTGTGTAGAACGGAACACATGTTCTTTGGCGATGAACGACTCGCAATCATGCGCGAAATGATTTTGGCAGAAGATCGCGCGACCCGTAAAGCGGCTCTCGACAAATTACAGCCAATTCAACGCCAAGATTTCTTAGAAATTTTCCGCGCAATGGACGGGTTGCCCGTCACGATTCGTTTGTTAGACCCGCCACTGCACGAATTTTTGCCCCACTATGAAGAGCTACAGGCTGAAATTGCAGAGCTAAAATTGCAATTACAACAGGCCAAGAGCTTTGGCGAGATCGATGCGCTGCTCAAGCAGCTTTGGGAACGCGAGAATTTATTCAGACAAGTGAGTCGACTGCGCGAATCAAATCCAATGTTGGGACATCGCGGTTGTCGTCTCGGCCTCGTCTATCCTGAGGTGACAGGGATGCAGACAAGGGCTATTTTTGAGGCGGCGTGTATTGCCCAAGAGGAGGGGGTTACGGTCATTCCAGAGGTGATGATCCCGTTGGTGGCGGTCGATGTGGAGTTGGAGAAACAGCGGGCGGTTGTGCAGGAATCGGCCGAAAAGGTCCTACGCGAAAGTGGCATCACGATGGACTATCTGATCGGCACGATGATTGAGCTGCCGCGCTCGGCGTTGACGGCGAACCAAATCGCCAAGCACGCCGACTTCTTCAGCTTCGGCACAAATGACCTGACCCAAACCACCTTTGGTCTCAGCCGTGATGACTCTGCCCGCTTCCTGCCCAGCTACATCAAAATGAAAATCCTGTCCGATGATCCGTTCCAAGTGCTAGACCAAAGTGGTGTTGGTCAACTGCTTGAAATTGGTCTTGAGCGCGGCCGAAAAGTAAAGCCCAGCCTCAAAGTGGGCATCTGTGGCGAACACGGCGGCGATCCGCGCAGCATCGAATTTTGTCACCGCATCGGCATGGATTATGTGAGCTGTTCTCCCTTCCGTGTCCCAATTGCGCGTTTGGCGGCGGCGCAGGCTGTGCTAAACATGTCCGCAAAGAATAAATAATCTAATGGGGTAAAGTTATAGCCGGGGATTCCATCCTCTATCTGAGAGGATGGAATCCCCGGCTACGCTCTACGCCACTCCGGTCAGTCCCACAAGCTTGGATCAGTCCTCACCTACATTTTATTGAGCTATTATCATACGACAATGATATAATTTCGCTGCATGTGATAGTTTAGGCTATCCATGCCAGCTAAAAACTGCCAAGCATAGAAAACTAGGTTAACAAGGAGCGATGACGATGAGACTGACATTGCAGTGGCAGGTGAAAGGGAGGAAGCGGACGTACTCATTTGAAGGAAACGAGAAGGTGTACATCGGCCGAGACCCCCTCAGATGCACGGTTGTTCTTGACGACATAAAGGCTTCACGTATTCATGCCCTCATCCTCAGCTACAAAGGCGCGTTCTATATTCAAAATCACAGCCGTCGCGGTCATTTGAGTGTAAATGATGAAACAATTGCCGCCCAACAGAGTCGTATGTTGCGGCACGGTGATCGGATTGTCGTCGGCCGAGAGACGCTGCGCGTTGTGACGATCCGTGCCACCGCATCACTGGGAGCGCAACATATCTGCTCCAATTGCGAGCGTCCAGTCAATCTAAGCTATGGAAATTGTCCCTATTGTGGACAAAACCTCGCATCAGCCTACACACGTCAGCTTTAAGAGCATACACACTAGGAGGCGATAATGTCCGTTCAATTAACGTGGCAAGACCTACAAACAGGTGAACGTAAACGGGTTGAGGCGACGTTACCAGCTACTTTGGGGCGCGACCCGTCCAACCGCATCGTGCTGCCCTATGATGGGGTGTCACGTGAACACGCACGCCTAGAAAATATCAATGGAACAGTTGTGTTAACTGATCTCAACAGCAGTAACGGGGTCTTTTCCAATGGGAAGCGCGTGCAAACCGTTGCGCTTACGAGTGGTCAAAACGATGTACGGCTAGGGCCTGTGACCCTGCAAATTACGATTGTTGCACAAAAAACTGAGAGCCGCACGACACCACAGGCAATCACGCCACAAATGTGGAATCAGGCCAAACGATTTGTGGTTGAGTACATCGACCCGCGCACGGGCGCATTAAAACGCGCTCGCTCACCGCTGCCGATCACCATCGGCCGATCCCCCGGTATGCGCGTCAACATCGACGACTCACACATCTCACGCCACCACGCTGAGATTCAGCGCGGTGACAGAGGGCAACTGGTCGTCGTCGATCAAAACACGGAGCGGGGAACCTTTATCAACGGGCAACGCTGTCCTGCAAATAGGGGGATGACGCTGCCCATTGGCGCGACAATTCGTGTGGGTCAATACGAGATAACTATCTATCCCGAAATGGCAGTGCCAGCTGGAAAATCGGCCGACACGTTCCCGCCGGCCGATCTATTCTCGCGTGAGATGGTCGATGTGGCTGCGTTACAGCGTCTCGGAATGCCCATTGAAGAGGTCGATTATCTGACGATTGGCGGCGGACTAGGCAGCTTTATTTGGGCAGACCATCTCGCCATCTTTGGAGCAAAACCACACCAAATTCGATCAATTGGCTTTGGTACATCAAACCCTTACGAACGCTATCAAGAGTTATGCCAAAAATCACAAATCCCCAACCATGAGCGGTTGCGCTCCAACTCCGACTCTTGCCCAGACAACATTTGGGGCTGGCCGGGCTATGCCGTGCGTGAGGCGGTGCATTCGATTCGGGACGGTGACTTCAGCAATGCCTCACGGGTCTTGTGGCAAATTTTTGGCGAGCCAACGCTCGTTGAGACATACACGCCCAAATCTGGTAACGTTTTTGACTCGATTGATCGTGAAGTTGAGCGCATTGGGTGGGGAGAGATGTGGCGAGAGGGGCGTGTGCGAAAAATTCGCAAAACGAGCGATGGTCGCTACGTCGCTGCCTATGTGGCAAAGGATGGCGAGCCGCGCCACCGCTTCTCAATCGGCCGTTACCTGCATCTTGCCGTCGGCTATCCTGCCTTTCGACTTGTCAAAGATTTGCAACAGTATCGTGAACGCACGGGAGATTTTCGCAGCGTCGTCAACGCGTATGAAAATCATGAACACGTTTATGAACAATTGCGGCGCAACGGTGGAGGCGTTGTTGTCGTGCGGGGACGCGGCATTGTCTCATCTCGTATTGTGCAGACACTGTATGAACTGCGCCAAAAACACCATGTGGATGTCAAGCTGATCAACATGGGGCGGTCGCTGCTGGAGCAGGGGACGGGCTTCTATCGCGGCGTGCGTCGGCCGATCAAAAATAACTGGGAGTTTCAGCCGTTCAACTGGCCAAAGGCCAATTGGGGCGGTGATCTGCGCGTGGTGTTGGAGAAATCTCAAGGCAAGGCGCGAGAGGAACTGCTCGACCAGTGGGGCGGCACGACGACGGCCGACCGCACGGATTGGCAGCACATGGTGCGCGATGGGCTAGCCGAAGGCTGGTACAAAATTGCGGCCGCAACAGTCACATCGATCACAAAAGTCAACACGGGACGACTGATGATAAAGCTCGACCAAAGCAAACAAAGCGTCGTTTTGTCGGGGCCGAACGGTGGGTCGCAGCGGCCGATCTCTCAGGTCGAGGCGGATTTTATCATCGACGGGACGGGATTGATTTCGAGCGTTGATCGTCACACGCTGCTAAAAGATCTCTTGACCCATTACGACCTGCCACGCAACGTCAAAGGTGGGCTAGAGGTAAAGAATAATTTTGAGATGACGGGACTTCGCAACAATGCAGGACGGGTATTTGCCTGTGGGGTCAGCACACTAGGCGGCCCGTATGCCCCCGTCGATAGCTTTTTAGGGCTGCAATATGCCTGTTTACAGTCAGTCGATGCGCTCGTGCAGCTTGGTGCGCCCAACTTGCGTCGGCTTAATTTTCTCAGCTCATTCAATCAATGGGTGCGCTGGGCGCGAGGGATGAAACCATGACACCAACTTATTTCGGCCGAGTTCAAACCCGACTACTCCTCCTCAGCACATTTGGCGTGGTTGTCTCGTGGTTCTTCATCGTCACCTCCTTCCGCCACGATGGGCGTGTGTACATCGCGCTCTTTCTCGTTGCGCTGTTTGGAATTGGCTGGGACCTTCTCTATCATTATTGGCAGCAACGCCGCTGGGATCACGACTGGCCACCCTCGCATCAATTGCTCGCGGGGATCATCGAAGGCGTTTTTCTATGGTTCATAATGGTTCCGTTCTTTGGTGTTCTCTCCGGCGCATTTTGGTCGCATTATAGTACTGTCTGGCTTGTCACATTTCTGGCTTCACAAAGTATTATGCGGATTTTGTTTCCACGCTGGCGGTATCGTGGTGGTGAGTGGCTGTGATGTTTCGGGAAGAGCATTTCCCGAAACATCTGCTGAAGGACTTTACAGCGGTGTGATCGGCCGATGCCACAACGCATTCGGCACTTCAACCCCCTGCATCTTCATATTCTGCACCCGCATCAAATACGCTGCCCCCGACATAATCTGTGTCCCCACCTCAACGACGTTGCGATTGGCTGGCTGCTCCAAATAGCTGCCACGCGCCCAATCGTTGAATGCTCCCATCGCCGGGCCGCACCAAATCTGATAGTCAATTTCGCGCCCCTTCTCGCCCGAATTTGACCAACGCGACGACAATCCCAAATACCAACGGAAGATCAACGCCATCTTGCGCTTTGGATTGCCTTGCGCTCGCTGCAACTGCTTTGGATCACGTTCATTAAAGAACGAGACACAGCCTGCCCAAATATCTTCTAGTGGCGCACGGAAAACAGTTTTTTCTAGTTTGGCTCGCTCGGCCGGCGGGATGTCATCAATGCTAGCGTAGTTGCGGTAAATCTCATACAGTTTTCGCGCACGCACGCCAAATAGTGTGCCACGTTTTAAGACTTGTAACTCGACCCCCATCTCGAACATATCGGCCGCAGGAGCCATAATCACGTCCGCCATGTCCGCCTGTGCCAGCAGCTTTTTCGTGTGGTCAGAAGCACCAGCCTCAATACAGGCTTGGTTGACGGAGCCTGTCACGATGTACGCCGCGCCCATCATAAACGCGCCGAGTGCCGATTCGGGCGTGCTGATCCCACCTGCGGCTCCGACGCGAATTTGCTGTGTATAGTTGTACTTGGCTTGGATTTCATCGCGCAGGGCGATCATGGAGGGTAGGAGGCAGACTAGCGGCCGATTGTCCGTATGTCCGCCCGAATCTGCTTCACACGTGATGTCATCCGCCATCGGCACACGCTGTGCTAACTGTGCCTGTTGCGGCGTGATAAACCCTTTTGCGACCAACGCATTCAACATCTTCTCTGGCGCAGGCTGCATAAATTTCGTCGCGACCTCGCGCCGCGAAATCTTGGCGATCACCTTGTTGGCGATCACAACTTCACCGTTGCGGTCAAGGCTCAACCCCGCTGCGCGATAACGCACAATATGAGGTGTCAGCCGCAAAAATGCCGACGCTTCGACCGTTCTCACCCCATACGTCAGGAACATCTCAACCGCGCTGCGCTCCAGATTTTCCTCGCTAGGACTGTGGATTAGGTTGAAGCAGTAGGGGCCATTGGGCAGGGCTGTCTGGATGCGTTCAATCGCGCTTTTGACCCGTGCTGGAACCAATCCCGCCGCACCAAATGAGCCGAGCAGCCCTGCTTTCCCCATTGCAATGACGAGTTCTTCCGACGCGATTCCATTTGCCATGGCGCCCGTTTTGTAGGCAAAATGAACGCCATGATCGCGCAAGAATGAGGGATCACCTAGCCGTTCAAGTGGGACGGCGGGGATAGTGACAGTGTAACCGTCGTCTGTGCTGATTTCGACGGGTTGGTTGAGGTTGCTGAGGGCGGTTATGAGGTTTTCGGCCGAATTTGTTCTCTCTGCTGTTTGTATCATTTTCTCTCTTTCCAAAAACATTATGAATTAGATGATGTAAGAATCGCAATCAAAATTTGCAATAAAATTTCAATATCTGCCGGAATATCATACAAATTGAAATCTTGAACGAGATGTTTTGTGTCACGGTTCAAAATACCAAAACGCCAAGCATCGCCTGTTGTGACTGCACCAAACAAATAAGGGGCATCGCTTGCCAATGAATAATCGAGCGCAATCAACTCAACCGCTAACTGCGTGAAACCACGTTGTAAATCGGCTTGTTTTGCCTCAACAACTAGCAAATTCTCTTGCGAACGCAGGAGATAATCGAGTGTCCCCTGCAATTGAGGTGTGACCTCCAAGGCGTATTCAACTCGAATTTCAGCATGAAGCAAACGGACAATCTCTAGCAAAATTGGTGCAATCAAAAACTCGCGGCGTGCTGCTTCGCTAGTCAAAACCAAATGGGGCAAACTTTCTTCAAGCCGCTTTCTAAGATCCGCAAATGTCTTTACATCGATAGCAGCGCGAGGTAATTCAGCATGACTTTGTACCTCAAACGAGTAGCCAAAATGAGCCACAATTTCTGTTGTGTAGTGGTTCATTTTGAAATAGTCGGAAAAAGTGTAGCGCGTATTCTCAGAAATGATGGATTGCTTGATCATTTTAGCCCTTGTAGCTCAACAATTCGTTGCTTGTATCACATTGTCATTATGGCACTCGAAAAGGGCAATCACCGATTGGCAAACCAAACCGCATATAGATGCACTAAATCATATTGGGGTGACTTTTTATCGACTACTGTCAAATCACAAAGGGGTAGGATTAATTTTCTGTAGCGAAATTTGCAACTGACCAATATGCCATAATGTTCGTCTGCCTCATAGATGCCAATGACTTTCACTTTGTCACCTATTTTGACGCGGCTGCCATGACTGCTCCACTCGCTAACCTCAGCGCGAAATGGAAAATCTAACTTTTCCTCAAAATGATTTTCCCATTTGTCAAATACTTCCCATCCGTCATCGTCGCTATCTCCAACGACTTTGGCGATATCTTTTCCTTCCGCTTCCAGATACGCCCAGCGATACCGATAAGCTATCTCATCGTAAACTTCCTCACGCTCCGCTAGGGTGTCACGGTGTTCGGCCGATGCTACCTCATCCAACGGCCAATAATACTCTGCCCATTCATACCCATTTTCTTCACAATTAATGATGTAACTCTCTGGCATCGAATGCAACGTCACACTGTCCAGCTCGATCAATATGCTGCCATTATCTTGAAATTCCGCGATGCGCCCTTGCCAATTGCTAATGTCAATCCCCGAATCAGGGTCTTTTGCGTCCGCTTTGAAGCGAACGGAATCACCTTTTTTGAATGTTGTCATCGTTGTTCTATTTTGTGGCACCAAAGCTGAACTTGCTCCCAAGCAAACTGCCCAAGCTGTTTGAGCGTTGTCAAACTTTGTTGTGCTAGATTTGTCGCGGCTGAATTACCGCTGTGATGATAGTAGTGTACTTGAGAGAGGCCGAATTGTGCCAATCCAGTTCTGATGTTGCCTCTCGGCCGACTCAATGCTGTTCGCCAGCAAGAATAAGCTGCTCGTAGACACTGACGATACGCAATGCGGCGTTGCTCCAACTGAACTGTTGTTCGGCGCGTTGTTGCAGATTTTGACCGATTTCCCTTCGCCACTCTGGCTGATCGATCAAATTGCCAATGGCGGCCGCAAATGCCTCGACATCCCCCGACGGGGCATAAATTCCCCATTCTCCCAGATATTCCCGATGAACTTGACTGTCATAGGCAACAATCGGCTGCCCCATCGCCATATAATTTAGCACTTTGCCACTGCCCTCTGTCGCGGACATTTTTGCAGAGACCGAAATATCCCCCAACGAAAGGTAGAGTGGCGCAAACTCATAGGGGATTTTGCCTGTGAAAGTGACGCGATCTGTTACGCCAAATGCGGCCGAAATCGCCTGATATTTTTCGACGTTAGGATACCCCATAATCAAAAAATGCACCTCTTTGCGTTTCACCTTGAGAATTTGTGCCGCTTGAATGAGATGATCTGTTCCTTGATAATCGGCGAGCAGCCCTAAATAAGTCACAACGATGCGTCCTTTTGGAATGCCAAGATGCTCACGCAGGTCTGCCTTTTCTTTATCAATATAGCGATTGGGATCGAAACGACTCAGATCAACACAGTCAGGCAGAGGCACAATGCGCTTTTGTGGCACGCGAAACTCACGCATTAGGAGCCGCTTGGCGCGTGAGGAACTTGTCAAAATGATGGGGGCAGCGTGGCAAATTCTTTTTTCAATATTGTGCAGTTTTGGATAAATGCGGCCTTGCGGGTCGAGAAAGCCATGATCGATCATCTCGGCCGTTAAACTCCCCTGAAAATCAAAGACCAGAGGGATATTAAGCAGCCGCGCAATCACTGCACCGATGAGTGCGCCCTCGTGCATGTGGGCGTGAATCACATCCGGCCGAATCTGTTGGGCAACGCGCAATGCCTTCCAAGCTAACAGGGCATCAAATGCAATTTTATGCCGCGATGACCCAACTTCGTAGTCGGTGCGGTAAGGCAGTTTCGCTGTGCGCCGAATGTCAAAGTCGGGCAGATCGCGCCCTTGCTGATAGGTCACAATTGTGACGTGATGCCCCAGATAACGCAGTGCCAGCGACTCCTCAAAAATGCGAATGTGTCCACCATAGTCGCTGAAAAACGAGGTTGGCACAATCATTAGCACCTTCAAGCCACGTTTACCATTTGCTGTATCCTGTTGACTGCTAACTGCTTGGCTAACTTCGGTCATCTGCCCACTGTAATTTCTCCAACAATGCGTCCACTTCCGGATTATCGGAGGCTATATTTTTATCCTGATGGCGTGCGATGAGATTGATCGTTATCGGATCACACCCTGCCACTTTTGCCATTTCTGCACCCCAACGAGCGTGATGCGCTTTGACAACAAAGGGTTTGCGCCAGCTTTTTAACTGTGACTCGTCACGCCCCCATTGAACAGCACGGCGTGGCATCAATAAAGATGCTAGCACAATAAAACAGCGATCCCAAACAGATAATGCAACTTTCGTTTTTCCCACGTCATGGATGAGAGCGGCTTTAATGAGGCTGGGATGGGTGGTGTTGATTGCTTGTAGATGTCGAACGACACGCAGGGCGTGTTGTTGATCGTTGGGAGAGTATTGATAAAAAAGGGAAGATTCGGCCGAATTCAACCATTGTCGAACCGCCTCATCTGCAACCGGCCGAGCTGTCACTGCCCACCAAAGTTGCTTGACTCGATACATCACAACTGTTGTGTTTTTTGTGAAATTAACGCAGGAACTGTGTCCATTAGAATCCGCCCCCATATAACAGAATCATTTGCAGCCGTTGCACTGATGGAAAGATAAAATCTCTAAACAGATCAAATCCGACATTGGGCAGCAAAAAGAGAGCTGCCACCAAGATCAATAGCCCATACTGTCGAATGCCATCAAGTTGAACCGAAATCTCGCGTGGCAACACACCTTGCAATATCGTGAAACCGTCCAGCGGTGGGATTGGCACAAGGTTAAACGCCATCAAAAAGAGATTCCAAAAGACACCGCTTTGGGCAAAGCTGATTGCGAAATCAACTGTGGTATTTGCAGGAACGGCATCCATCAGCAACAAGCGATAGGTTGCTGCAAACATGACCGCCATAATGAAATTGGCGGCCGGGCCGGCAACAGCAACAAGCGCATGTGATTTGCGCCAATCGCCACGCAACAGGTCAGGGCGCACAGGAGTATACGCCCCGCCAAACCCAAACAACAACAGCATCACAAAACCAGCTAAACTGAGATGAGGAAATGGGTTGAGCGTAATGCGTCCGTATCTACGCGGCGTAGGGTCGCCTAATCTATCAGCGACGATGGCATGGGCAAATTCGTGATAGGCGAATGAAAGCGAAATAACGATGACAAAGATGATGGCAACATCCACGCCTTGATCGAGTAGTTGGAGAATGAGCATATAGTGTCGTTCCTTTTTTTGGATTATAGCACGCTTCAAGCCGACAAGAGTTTTGTCACACATGCAGTCCAAAGCGATCCAAAACAAAGCACTATTTAGCTGCCCATCTCTACGCAACGGGCATCGTTGCGCTGCTCGACTATGCAAAAGGCGTTCACGAAATATTATGGGGCTAGTATTATGGGATAGATGTATCTAACTGTTTGTAAAATTCAAGTATGTACAATGTGTTTAAGCGATACGCTCTGTTTGCCTTTTTTTTATTATTGTTGATTGGATGTGGAGGAGAGGAGGCAGAACCGTTTTCGGCCGAATCCAACACCCTCCCCGCTCGCGCCGACCTTGAGCAAGGTTGGAACCAACTGTTGCCCGCGGGCAATACCGCCTGTGCAACCGACACCCCTTATTCATTTTTCGTGCGCGAGTCCAGCCCTGAAAAGCTGCTGCTCTATTTTGAAGGTGGTGGCGGCTGTTGGGATTCAAACACATGCGATCCTAACGGGTTTGGTGCGGCATACACCCCTTTTGTTGATGCCAGCGATGAACCCAATGCGGCTGGTATTTTTGACTTTGAGAATCCCGACAACCCGTTTGCCGATTACAGCGTTGTTTTTGTGCCGTACTGTACGGGTGATCTCCACTTGGGTGATGGAACCCAGTCATACAACAAGAGTGATGGCAGCACGCTGACTATTCAGCACAATGGTTACAACAACAGCATGTCCGCAATAAACTGGATGTTTGAAAACTACGAGCAACCAGAGACTGTTTTTGTTTCTGGCAGCAGCGCGGGGGCGATTCCCTCGCCGTTCTATGCGACGTTTGTTGCGGCACAATATCCCGATACGCGCATTGAGCAGCTAGGCGATGCAGGCGGCGCATATCGCGCAAAGACAGGGGTGTTACTTTATCCGATCTGGGGATCAGCGTCCGCATTGGCACAAATGCCTCGCGCTGACGAGGTGGCGGACGTAATGAAGGGTGAGACGTTTGAGGAACTATATATCGCCGCTGCACAGCTTTACCCCAACGCGACGTTTAGTCAATTCAACACGGAGGCCGATTCCTTACAAGCCGCGTTCTTAAGCATGGTGCGAGCCGAAGGATGGGATGCACCGGGTAGTTTGGCAGACAAGATTGCGGCGAATTATGCGGACATTGAATCGGCCGATTCTGACAACTTTATTGGTTTTATAGGTGAAGGCAGTTCTCATGTCATTTTAGACAACAACAGCTTCTATCGCTCGTCAATTCGTGGTGTGCCGCTTCACGAATGGGTCGGCGCAATTGCAGAGGGAGCGGAAGTAAGTTTAATGAATTGCGATCTCTGCATAGAGACAGGTGACAGATAGAACTTACGCGAAATGTAGGCCAAGCCTGCCAGCGTGTAGGCACCTTTTGACAGACTCAGAGTACTAAGAAGAGCGCAGAGGATTAATGGGAAAAAAGAGGAAATCAAACGCAACACGAGGTTCCACACTGAAGCCATTACTCTTACTAATCATCGTTGGTGCAGTATTAGGCATGGGGATTGCGTATGCGTATCAATTTGTCAACGGACGACAAGAGGAGCCTGTCGCGGCCGCGACAACATCTGCAACCTTTGTAGACAATCAAACCTGTGCAAACTGTCATGCGAACCAATTTGAGCAGTGGATGGGCTCACATCATGAGCAGGCGATGCAGCCGGCAAATGCAAACACCGTTCTCGCCAATTTTGATGATGTCTCGTTTAGCGACGCGGGTGTGACAAGCCGCTTTTTTGAGCAGGATGGCAGTTACTTTGTCAACACGCTCAATGAAAACGGCGAGTATGCTGATTATAGAGTGGCGTATACATTTGGTGTTGATCCACTGCAACAGTATTTACTTGAATTTCCAAACGGTCAGCTACAGGCATTTACCGTTGCATGGGATGTGGCCGAGGAGAGTTGGTATTCACTTTATCCCGGCGAACAGATTGCGCCTAATGATCCACTGCACTGGACGGGCAACGGCTTTACTGCCAACTCATCATGTATCGACTGTCACACAACCAATATGCAGTTAAATTACGATGTCGAGAGCGACACCTATAATACGACTTGGAATGAGGTTAACGTCAGTTGTCAGGCGTGTCATGGGCCGGGCAGTGATCACGTGGCATGGGCGGAAGATGGCGGGAATGGGGAAGAAGGCACGGGATTAATTCACGACTACGACGCGATCAGTTCGGCCGAACTCGCAGACTCATGCGCCCGCTGCCACTCTCGCCGCTATCCAATCACCGAAAACGATGCGTATGGACATGGCTTCTACGACGACTTCATGCCCGAACTGCTGCGTGATAGCCTCTATCATGTCGATGGACAGATTCTCGATGAAGTGTACGTCTATGGCTCCTTTACGCAGTCGAAGATGTTCCACGCGGGAGTAAGCTGTGTCGATTGTCATAATCCACACACGGCCGACGTTCACGCCCCGGGCAACGCAACCTGCACTACCTGTCACCAAGAAAATCCACCATCACAACGTTTCGCCCAGCTACAGGCTAAAAACTACGACTCGCCTGAGCATCACAACCACCCTGTCGATTCGGCAGGATCACAATGTGTGGCCTGCCACATGCCCGAAGAGACATACATGATTGTCGATCCGCGCCATGATCACAGTTTCCCAATTCCGCGCCCTGATTTAACGGCGACATGGGGAACACCCAACACATGTAACAGTTGCCATGTCGATCAGTCAACAGAGTGGGCTGTAGATGCGATGGATCAGTGGTATGGGAGTGAGTGGCGTGGTCGGCCGACCATCGCCAGCAGCTTCGCACTCGGCCGAGTCGGCGCACCTGAAGCGGAAGCCTCACTGATCGAAATCGCAGGCGATCAGGCACAGCCCGACATCATACGAGCAACTGCGCTGGAACTGCTTCAATTTTACGGTGGTAATGGGCTAACCGCGAACGTCACCTCATTGGATGATGAATCACCGCTGGTTCGTGCAACGAGCCTGAATGGTCTGAGTGGCGTACCGACAGCACAGCTCGTACAGGTGGTTGCGCTGTCGCTAAGTGACCCCGTGCGTGCCGTGCGGATTGCGGCGGCGCAGGCATTGGTTGGCGTGCCGCGTGAGCAGTTTACGGATGAGCAGTGGTCATCGTTCCAAGCCGCACTAGATGAGTATATCGAGGCGCAGCTTGCGCTTGCCGACCATCCTGAAGGTCATGCCAATTTGGGCAGCCTCTATGCTGTGCAGGGAGATTGGGAAAAGGCAGAAGCGTCCTATCGCACCGCCATCGAGAAAGACCCCAACTTTTCACCCGCGTATCAGGGACTCGCCACATTTTTCTATCAGACAGGACGTGTAGAAGAGGCAGAGGCAACATTTCGTGAGGGGATTATGACCGTTTCTGCACCGGGGGCATTACATTATTCGCTGGGTTTGTTATTTGTGGAGGAGGAGCGGCTAGATGAGGCAATTGTGGAGATGGGGAAATCGGCCGATAGGCTCCCCGACAATCCACGCATTCACTACAATTACGGCTTACTTTTGCAACAGGCCGGTCAATTCCCCTTTGCCGAAACTGCTCTCCAGCAAGCATACACCCTTGCCCCCAATGACCGCGACGTTCTGCTCGCCCTCGCCACTCTCTACCAACAACTCGGTCAATTTGACGACGCGCTCATCTATGCGCGACGGTTAAATGAGTTATTCCCTGACAATGTGCAGTTTTTCGAACTTGTCACATGGTTGGAACAACAGTAGTTGAACGTTTGTCTAAAGAAGACAACATTGCGCTAAAAGCTAGGAGAAAATTATCGAACAAAACACGTGGAAATAGTTAAACAAAATTGTTTACAGAAAGAGAAGAAGCTCAGGAGATGTGATTTATCACAAAGAGAGATTATGTTCAGTTTACAACATACAAATAAGAAGTTACTACTCGGTGTTATCGTAGTTGCTATTGCTGCGGTTGCCTCCTTTTTTGCAACAAACATCACGTTGGCTCAAACGCCAGACACACGCCCCAACATCGTCATATTCTTAGCCGATGATGGCGGTTTTTCAGACTTTTTAGCGGGTGAAGTTGACACACCCAACATTGATTCACTGGCTGATAGCGGCATTATGCTGACACAGTTCCGCACGATGCCAACTTGTACACCCGCCCGCGCCGTGCTGATGTCAGGTATGGATAACCATATCGCTGGTGTCGGCGCAATGCAGGGATATGTCAATGGCCCCTCTGGCATTTTTCAAAGAGGCCAGCCCGGCTACGAGGGCTATCTCAACAAGAATGTCGTAACGATTGCAACGCTGTTGCAGGATGCAGGCTACCACACTTACATGGTGGGCAAATGGCATCTCGGATTGGAAGAAGAGCCGGAAGAAGAACAAGTTATATTCCCACGTGGTTGGTGGCCAATTGATCGCGGCTTTGAGATGTCGGCCGGTATGCTAGAAGGTGGTGCCGAGCATTATGGTAGTTGCGAACGTGCTTCGGCTCACTGCACGCGCTTCTTTGAGAATGACCGTATTGTCACTGAGGAGTTAGCACCAGACTACTTCAGTGCTGAGTACCACACGGACAAGGCGATTGAGTTTATTAACGCTGGTATCGATGCTGACGCGGGCGAGCGCAAGCCTTTCTTCCTATACTACTCTGACACCTTGGTACATGAACCCAATCAGGTGCCAGAGGAGTATATTCCTCAAGCGTTGGTGGATGAACTGTACAACAAGGGTTGGGATACGCTACGTGCGGAGCGTCTAACTCAACTACAGGCAATGGGCATTATCTCAGACAGCGTCACCCTGCCAGCACGTTACAGTGATGTACCAGCTTGGGGCGATGTAAATGATCCAAACTGGTCAACCGGTTTTACGGGTCAAACGTTGGTTCCCTTCATGACAGATGAGACCTATGGTCACATTTGGGGTGATGACGGTGAGGTTACGACTGTCGATGATGTCAAGATGATCATGGCGAAGAAGTTCGCCACCTATTTGGGCATGGTTAGCTACTTCGATAATGAAGTCGGCCGAATCATGCAACACATGAAAGACATCGGCGAGTATGACAACAGCGTCTTCATCTTCTTCAACGATAATGGCGGCGACTCACGCCCTTGGGATTACCTCGACCGCGACATGCTGTCGCGCAAGGGAACGGACAACAGCGTCGATAATATCGGCAACAAAAATTCCTTCGTTGCCAATGGACAACCTTGGGCGCAGGTTAGCAATGCACCGCTCGATCAAGCTAAAGGACTCATGGGCGACGCTGGCGTGCGCTCTCCGCTCATTATGCTCGACACACGCCAAGCAGCTGGTCGCGCTGGTAGCATGAGTACCGCTCTCGCCACCGTCATGGACATTGCGCCGACCATTTTGGACTATGCGGGTGTCACACATCCTGTTGGCGTTGGTGTATCACCAGACGCACAGGCCTGTACTGGTACTTACGACGGCCGCACAGACATCTGCCCGATGAACGGCAAGAGCATACGTGGCATCGTGGAAGGGACGGTTGACAACGTCCATATCGGCGAGCCAATTGGCTGGGAGTTGGCAGGACTTGTCAACCAAGCACTGTTCCTCGAAGAGGAAGATGCGCTCTACAAGATTCGCCGCGTCAACGTTCCCGGTTTGGGGCCTGACTTCTTCACGCCACCGTTCCAAAGTAGATCAGTCCAATTATTCAATGTGACAGAAGACCCAACAGAGTCGAATGACTTGGCTGCAAGCAATCCTGAAAAGCTGAAGATGATGATCGATATGTATCAACAGTATCTCGCCAACGTCGGCTTCGTTGGTTCAGCACCTGTTGGCACGGTTGATCGTACATTCACAACGGAAAACATTGCCAATGGCGAGACACTCATGATTGAGATTCCGTTGTCAAATAGCACAGGCATGGATGACATGACGACCGTCAAGTGTATGTCGGCTTGGGAATGTGATGTGGAAATTCTGTTAGCGGATCGATCAGACGCGCGCGGCAGTGACAACGTTACGTTCAACCTCGCTGATGGACTGTCAGTCACGGCTCGCATCCACGTCACCGCGCCAGCAGATGCACAAAACGGCGACATGGCGAAGACGTACATCTTCATCAACAGCGAGAACAACCCCGGCTTCCCACAAAACCAGACACACTTAACGACGGTTGAGGGTGTGCCGACGGCAATCACGTCAGCGTTGCTCAACCTCGTAGACGGCAATCGTCAGGTTGTGTTCTTAGCAGTCGCACTGCTGATCTTTGTCACAGTGGCAGCACGTGCATGGAATGTCCGCGTGTCTATTGACCCGCGTGACTAGACCTTTGTGTGTTTCGGGGCTAGCAAATCCCGAAACACATTCTTTATGTTGAGTGTATTCACGGCGGAAATTGACCCACAAAACTGGCTCCATAAAAACGGAGTCGCATGGTTGCCGCTCATCACCGTCGGTGGCGTGCGTTGTTGGGATTACGCGATTTCGGGGCAGCTTAAACCGACCGCTGTCTTACAGCAGCTACCAGCGGTTGTAGCGCGGTTATGTGAGCTGGGCGTGCCACTCGGCCGTTGTTGGATCGTCGTGGGTGATGTGGGTGATGTGACGGAAGAAAATTATCATTGGTATCGGTATCGGCCGAATATCATCTCACTCACCCCCAGCGACACACTCATCGTCGAAACACACGCATCAAGAGATGCCATTTCTGTCAGAAATGGCATCTCTGCGTGTATCGAGCCGTACCAGTTTGAGGTATTGTCACCAGAGGAATTTGAGGAGCTATCGGCCGAACTCCTCGCCAATTTAAAAACAACGACCATCCCGCAAAAACTTTATCGACAAATTGAAACCGCTATTACAAATTTACAAACGCGATGGCAAGCGACATTTGACCGTTACGGCCACAGTCGTAACGGTGAACTCGCCTATCAAGATTTAATTATCGACTTTAAGAAACAAATTGCCAAGCCCACACAGAAATACCCGATCGATCAACATGCGCTCAATGTCATCACCACAATGTTACAACCCGCTCCACCAAAGCGGCGCAAGGTTGACTGGAAATTATTAAAAAGCCAGCGGCGCAAGGCAAAGCTGTTAAAGCGTGGCGGGGGGCGGCCGACGTTTGATCGGCCGATTTTCATCGTCTCGACCCCACGTGCTGGCAGCACATTATTATTTGAAACACTCTCTCAATTTCCAGATTTATGGACAATTGGTATTGAAAGCCATGAAACGATAGAAGGAATTCCTCAATTGCATCCAGCGGCACACGATTGGGAGTCAAATCGATTGACAGAAAAAGATGCGACCCCTGAAATTGTTGAGACGCTCAAAGAGCGCTTTGCATGGCAATTGGAAAACCGTACTGGCGCGATTTGGCTGGAGCAAAGCAACCCGCCTCAAACGGTACGCTTCCTCGAAAAAACGCCCAAAAATGCGCTGCGAATTCCATTTCTCAAGACAGTTTTTCCCGATGCAAAATTTATCTATCTTTACCGCGAGCCGCATGCTAACATTAGCAGTATGCTGGAAGGATGGCGGACGCTGCGTTTTATCGCCTATCCACAGGTGAAAGGCTGGCCTTACAAAGTTTGGAATTTTTTGCTGACACCGGGCTGGCGTGCGCTGAAAGATAAATCACTTGTCGAGATTGTGGCAAATCAGTGGAAAACGACTCAGCAAGTGGTCGCAAAAGATTTGGCAACTGTGCCAAATCATGATTGGATTTATGTTGACTATGCGGATTTAATTGCAGAGCCAGCGGTGGAAATCGGCCGGATTGCCGACTTCGCCGATCTAACGTGGGACGCTCAAATCACGCAGCGTGTTGCGGATAAGCTGCCCGTCTCACGCATGGTTTTGTCTCCGCCTGATCCACAGAAATGGCGCAAGAATGCGGCCGAGTTAGAAATGGTAACAGGTCAACTATTTGCGGTGAATGCCGAACAGACATCTGCATCATTCACCGTTCACCATGCAACATGTTCATAGGCGGCACACTCATCATTGGCGGTCTTGCGCTACTCACTAAGCGCGTCGTTGGCGACCTGCCGTTTCCACCACGTAAAAAAGAAAGCACGCTTGTCAAAACGCTAGAAGGTGAGGTGATTGAGCAGAAACAGCCAGCTCAGATGGCTGAGAAGATCGATTACTATTTACTCTTTTCAGGGGCAACATTCGCGCTGACGACAGCAACCCTGACCTATCCCGTATTGGGCTTAATTAGTCGGCCGGCAATTGTCTTAACAGCCCTGCCCCTTGTCACAACCTATTACAATCGTATAGTTGAGAAAAAGCACGCGGCTAGCAACGCAGTTGATATTGGCGTTATTGTCGCGCCGATTATGGCGGGCTACTTTTTGATGGGGTCGGTGCTGGTTGGAATGCACTATTTGTCACAAAAGCTACTGCTCAAAACGGAGGATTTGTCACGTGAGAGTATGCAAAATGTGTTTAGCGATCAGCCACGCACGGTCTGGATTGTCAAAGACGGGATTGAAATTGAGGTTTCAATTGACTCATTGACGGCTGGGGACATTGTTGTCGTTGAGGCAGGGCAGATGATTATGGTCGATGGGGTGGTTGGGTCAGGCAGCGGCTTGGTCGATCAAGGCGCACTGACGGGTGAGAGTCAACCCATTGACAAGACGATGGGAGATGCTGTTTTTGCATCCACAATGCTTCTGTCAGGGCGATTACTTGTGCGTGTGGAAAAAGCGGGGGTCGATTCGGTCGCCGTGCAGATCAACGAGATTTTGCGGAAATCGGCCGATTTCCGCTCCCTCACAACCCAAAAAGGAGAGCGCATCCGCAATCAAGGTGCCGCCATCACACTTTCCCTGTCCGCGCTGACACTGCCCCTGTTGGGCGTACAGAGTGCGCTTGCGATGTTGTATGCCGGATTCGGTTACAGCTTGAAATATGCGGCTCCGATTGGCACGCTCAACTATTTACGCGAGTCGGCACGGAATGGCATTTTGGTCAAAGACGGGCGTGCGCTTGAACTGCTGGCGCAGGTTGACACGATTGTATTTGACAAGACGGGAACGTTAACTGAAGAGGTTCCGAACATTGGGGCAATCTACACGGCAAATGGGTTTGGTAGAGATGTTGTTTTGACAATGGCGGCAGCGGCCGAAGTAAAGCAAACACATCCCATCGCGCTAGCCATTCTACGCGCCGCACAAGAGCGCAACTTACCGCTTCCGACCATTGATGAGACGACGGTTGAGGTTGGCTATGGCCTCACGGCGATCATCGACGCGCAGATCGTGCGCGTCGGCAGTCGGCGGTTTATGGAAATGGAGCAAATTCCAATTGAGCCTGCCTATCGGTCAATCGAGGCGGCGAGTCATGCCGAGGGGCATTCGCTTGTTTTCGTAGCGATTGGACAGAAGCTGGGTGGGATGATCGAGCTTCATGCGACGGTGCGAGCGGAGGTGCGGGAGATTTCGGCCGAGTTACGCCGTCGCAATATCGACATGATTATCGTGAGCGGCGACCATGCCAAACCAACGCATAAGATGGCGCAATCCGTTCGCGTTGATAGCTATCACGCCGAAGCGTTACCGCAAGACAAGGCAACTATCATCGAGCAGCTACAGGCCACAGGTCACAACGTTTGCTTTGTTGGTGATGGCATCAACGACTCAATTGCGCTCAAAAAGGCTAACATCTCAGTGTCGCTGGCAGGGGCAAGTGCCATTGCAACTGATACGGCTGGTGTCTTACTAATGGATGGCAGTCTCAGCAAGTTTCTTACCCTGCTCGACATCGCCCGAGCGATGCAGACAAACTTCTCAACTAGCCTAACGTTGAGCATCATTCCCGGCATTGTCTGCGCGAGCGGCGTTTTCTTGCTGAACATGGGTCTTGTTCCCGCTATTGTGCTATACAACGTTGGTTGGGCGGCAAGTGTCGGCAACGCTACGTGGCCTCAGTTAAAGGACAGCCTTTTGCAAACGCAGGAAACAGAGCCGAGGAGATTAAACGCATGACACAAATGCTTTTGTTGATTGACGACAAACCGAAACAATTTGCGCCACTGGCAGACCATTTGCGCTCAATTGGGTATCGGATGAAGATCGGAGACAATAAGATGAGTGCGGACGAACAGATTATACGAACTCGGCCGCACGCTGTTCTATTACGCAAACGTAACGAGGCAGCCCGCGAACGCATTCAGTCAAACATGCGTGTCGCTGATGTGCCAGTTGTGATGGTCGAGGCGGGGCGGCGACACATTGAGGAAAACGTTGGACAAATTCAAACCGCGCTAATAAGCGCGGCAATGCGCCGTTTGCGCTAAAATAGTAATATGCCAATCCTTGCACCTGTTTTACTCGCAGCAACGACAGTCGGCACATCCCTTTCGGCCGCACGACGCATTCGACGGCGACGGCAGATGAATCGCGCCTCGCAAGAGACATCGCTCTCGGCCGATTCAACCCCAGACCTCATCATGCCCAACGACAATGAGGAGGCCGTTAATCACTATTTTGCTGCCAACTCGCTTTCGCTGGCGATGTCGATGGGTGGCGTGATTTTTCATCCTCTGATGGTGGCAGGGCTGCCGCTCAACATCTATACGACGCTACCGACAATTCAAGAGGCGATTCAAGTGTGGCGCGATGAGCAGCGCATCAATTCTAAAACGCTCGAATCGGTGTTGGTGATGGGGACGTTGGCAACGGGCTGGTGGTTGCCGTCAGCGACTATTTCTTGGGGGTATAGCTTCGGCCGAAAATTAAAATACCAACTTCGTGGCGACCTCAATAAGCTGATCGAAAAAGCGGCTCAGTCACCCAGAGTGTGGACTGAGTTCAACGGAACAGAGCTACAGGTTCCGCTTGACCAAATCGAAAATGGCGACACGCTCATCATGCACAAAAATAGCGTTCTCCCCCTGCCCGGTCGTGTCACACGTGGGGAGGCGACGCTTAACACCTATCTCGCAACACAACGAGCAGAACCTGTTGAGGTGACTGTTGGCGATTTAGTTCCGCCACTCGCCCTCGTTATCGAGGGGAAAATTCACATGCAGGTGCAGAAATAGCGAACGTTTTACATTTTTGCAAGCGTCATGAAGTATCTTGCGTGTCTAGCATTACGCAATACGTATCTGTTAACTTAAGGAGGAGGGGGACAAAGCTCAAGAATTCTAGGGGGTTTGGAACGAAGGCCAAGAGCAGAAATCATGGTAATGTGTCTTTGTTTGTTGCATGTTTATTCTCCTAAAGTTGAGCTAGGTTGATTGGTGCGAATGTAGGTGTTCGTCTGCAATACCCATACCGACCACAACAATTTCATTACGTCTGAAAAGATACCTTAGACTTTCCACATTGACCTCATCCTGTGCATCTCGATGAATAATCACGGCATCAAGAAGTCCCGCATTGGCAGATGCTTCAATAGTTGACCAATTTGTTGTTGTTTGAACATTCAAATTATTCGGAAGTAGCGGCACATCCAGCACTTTATCTCCAGTTAAATAGATAATCTCACCGATGGTATTATCTGCACTAACTGATTTAGAGGTAGGCAACCATACTAGATAACTGCTAGCCCGAATGATCAACGTCAGCAGTCCAACAGTTGTCCAAGTGTTCGAGAGTACTCGTTTGAGCATGTTATTTTCTCCATGCTATCACTCATAATGAATGAGTAGCGTATAAAATGAACTTTCCTCACCAAATAATGCAGTAATGTCGAGGGGGACAGTACAATTAAGTGTAGACACGTCAAATGTGTTCATCATTGTAGGTTCTACAAATAGTGTCTGTACTATTTGATCTATTTCAGCAATCGCTATACGGTCTGCATCTGTTGTTAGATCAGCTTCGTCATCCTTTGCAAAGGATATATGAAAACGACGATTGTTTGCCTCAAAAAACATCTCGTCGTCGGGAGCTGTATAAAAGAGTCGTCGCCGCTCGTCCTCAAATGTCAGATAACGATGAACGACTGTTTGCTCTAAAATAGTGAGTGCCTCTACCGTTTCATCAATGGCTAGTGACCCTGCGCCAAGCCCACCTGTTGGATAAACGAAATCTCCGTTTTCATCGCTCACAAGGATGACTAACCGATACCCCTCTTTACGAATATCAAAATGATGTTCAGAGCTATGCCTACTTATCATCCAATCACCTTGCATCTGCAAGCCTACTTCATAGAGTGGATTAAAATAACGATTGTCACCTAATCGTTGCAAATTAGCAGGCGGGGTAGGCTCTGTGGGAACATCAGTTGGCTCTGGAATGTCCGTAGGTTCTACGACAGTAGTTGGTTCGGCCGATGCCACAACCGTAGCAAGCACATCAGTTGGCTCTACTGTCGGGATTGATGTTGGTTTTATTGTTGGGGTAGCAGTCGGCTCGGTGAATGTTGTAGTTGGCACAGGTGAAACAGTGGGGCGAGAAGTAGATTGAACCTCTGCGATCCCATCATTTGAGACACATCCGATTAACAGGAACAAAAGCAAGCATATGAGTGCGATTTGACGATACAATGAAAACATGGTTTTGAGGAAGTAATGACTGAATGCGATAATAATCACATTCAATCATCACAATTTTTGTAGTAACACCACCAAGTGCAATTTCCTGTTTGACTACAACAACTAAAGATATTATTTGCGTCAGTATGGCTACAGCAAGTTGAGTCAGGGCCGCTAGATTGAATACTAGCGTTTGCTATAGCAATTCGTGAACTATCTGGAAGTTCCATTCAGCGGTTCTTTTGCTTGTGGTGGTAAGTCTACAATTGTCGTAGTGGGCAAAGACAGAGTGAGGCCAAAGGAATCGGCCGAAAACGGTTGCCATGTTTCAACAGAACTAGAATCTTTGTGTGAGAAACGCAATAATGGCGCAGCTGCTAACATCGCTGCGGTATTTGTGAGAAATGTCCGTCTTGAATGATCCAGTTGTCGCGTATTGGTCGCAACTCCTAGCAATTTTTCCCAACCAACAGCTTGTGCCACTTGCCACGCTTGTCGCAATCCGAGTGCCTGAACCATTCTTGTCATCATTCGATGACCCTTGTAAAGATTTGTATCTGTACCATCGGTCTCCAAGAGCATTGGTCTCCATACCCAATTTGGTTCGATCTCGTCAAGTTGTTGCCTGATAGCAGGTTCTCGTAGACTACGTAAAGTTAACCATCCGTCTGTCAGTTTTTCTAACTCTTTAGCAGCTCGGCTACAGGTTGAACAGCCAGCATCGTAAAGTAAATATCGGTTCATGAGGGAACTCTCCTAATAAATATGCGAACAATTTCACATCAACTGTTAGATATAACGTAATTGCGAGGCCAATTGTCCCACGAATCTCAAAACTGATGAATGAGGGCGAGAAAAACTCAATGAAAATCAGAACGGCAACACCTGTGCCTGTTGAGCTGACATCCCACCACGGCCGACAAACGTAAGTACCTAAGCAAAAGAAATCGTGTGTTTTTGTTGCCGTGATTTGCAGTTCTACCTCTGGAAACACGCTTGCGAATCGCAGATAAAATGCGCGGAAACTTATGCTAACCTACTTAACTTCTCCTGCTGCATTGGTTGTCAAAATTATTACCATTGATAAGCGTGCAGAAGTTGTTACCATCCGTAACGATAGGGGAGTGGCACAAGGCTTCAACGGCTGGATTCTGAGGAGTGAGAAGGGTAATCAGAAAAGTCGGATAAGCTACAGTAATCTTTAATAGGAAAAATGAGCTTGCTATAAGCTCCATTTTTCCTATTTCGCTTTCGAGAAATCTTAAAACTCGATTCTAATTCCCATAGCTACATCCAGTAGTCTCTGGACCGTTATGAAAGCATGATGTATTAGCATATGCATTATTCAGTAATTTTGTAGTGAAGCTGTTGACATATCCTGATTGCCAAGCTGCTGCTTTTGCAGAATGTTTGGTATCTTCCCAAAAAATGGGGGTAGTCAAAGCGAGGGAAGTAGTCTACCATAGA
>CAYMGE010000068.1:0-36236 GCA_964389925.1 uncultured Ardenticatenaceae bacterium | reverse complement strand
GATGGAACCGCTACTGCTGGCAGTGACTTCACCTCTGTCTCTGACACTGGCATCACCATCCCCGCTGGTCAGCTCTCTGTCTCCATCCCTGTCCAAATTCTATCTGACTCGCTTGATGAGATTGATGAAACTTTCTCCTTGCAGATTAGCAATCCCGCCAACGCTACCGTCGGGGAGGGCAACAGTACCATTACGATTGTGGACGATGATACGCTGCCTGTTCTTTCGGTCAACGATAGAACAGTTAATGAAAATGCGGGAACAGTTGATGTGACGATCTCTTTGAATAGCGCAAGTGGTCAGACAGTCGAGTTCAACTATGCAACGGCCGATGGCTCGGCAATTGCAGGAGAAGATTACACAGCAAAAAGCGGCAGTGGGACAATATCTGCGGGCAACACCTCAACAACCATATCAATCGTTATTCTTGACGATAGCTTGGGCGAACTAGAAGAAACTTTCCAGCTTGAGATAAGCAACCCATCACTTGCAACAATTGACGACGGAGTAGGGGTTATCACTATTACACCTGATGCAGATAGATTTACACTTTATCTACCGTTAGGTGTCAAACAATATCAACCTCTAGTCAATGGTGGATTTGAAACAGGTCGTTTTGATGCGTGGTCAACGAATGGTTCAATGGATACACAAGTTGTGTCAAGTGTTGATTCAGATGGGAATTTAGGGTCAACGACTGATGACTCTTGGATAGATGGCAACTTCGCGGCTTTGCTTGGCAATCCATCTTATAACAATACAGGTGGCGTACCTACTGGGTTCGGCGAAATTCGTCAAACTATTTCACTGCCGGCCGATGCGTCAGGTATTCAACTGCAATATCGAATTGTGACACACGACCAAGTATTCGGCTCGTCTACCAATCGGTATTTTGATTCGTTTGAAGTCTCTATAGATTCAGTCGAGCCTTCGGACGACATCACGGCTCGCAGAGATGAACTCTGTCGCACGAATCATAGTGTGCCGGCCACAGACGCGACAAGTCTCGTGCTATGTGATGGCTTTATATCAGATCCGGCACGCGATAATCTGCCAAATAATATCTTGCGGACAAGAACGATCGATGTGAGCGGTAAAGCAGGGGAAAACATAGAATTGATCTTGCGGGTCTACAATCGCGTAGATGGCTTCTACAACACATGGGTGTACATTGACAGCGTGAAAGTTGTGCCTGCCCCATAGCTTATGTGTCAAAAGGTGGCGATGTGGTCATTTGCATCGCCATCCATAGAAATCTGAATGGTTGATGCTGTGTTTATCTACAAGTCCAACGCCATAAACTGTCGCTTGTCCTGTCGTACAAAGCCGACCGACTCATAGAGTCGTAGGGCTGGGGTATTGTCTGCCCAAACGGTTAAGTGAGCAAAATTGCAGCCACGCTGTGAGAAGATATAAAGAAGGGTATTGATAAGAATTCGGCCGAAACCCTCCCCTCTCACAGCTGGCACAACCCCTAAAGGCTCTATTTCTGCCTTCCCGTTTTCATATAAAACACCAGCAAAACCGACGAGCTGCCCCATACTTTCCAAAAAGTAAATCTGCCCATCATTGCCCAAGTTGTCCAACACTTCCATCTCATCGCAGTATGGCTGATACCAAGCCAATGTTTGGAAGCAGACATCATACAAGCGGATCATTTGCTGTGCGGCTTGATAGGATGGTAAGCATTTAAGGTCGAAGCCTGTCGGCCGAATGTCCCCCTTAACTGATCGTGACATCTCATATTCGAGATGTTCATAATAGAAATCGCGTTTTTTCAAGAAGGGGATCGAGTCCTCAATGGTTGAATCGATGGAAACGGAAAGTTGCCGCACGCCTCCTATCGCATTTGCCTGACTGATGACAAATTTCAAAAACTGAGAGCCATAGCCACGCCTTCTAAAAGCAGGATCGATAAAACCATAAAGATCACAGATATGAGGCAGACCCGGTACCGGGTCGATGGCGGCATAACCAATAAGATATGCGTCTTCTAGCACCCAACCATGAGCGGTTGAGGCGAAGGTGGGGATTTCAAAATAGGCGAAGTCGGCGGTCTGAATCGGCCGAATAATCATGAGGGGACTATCCTGTTAAACTTAGATACTGCGTTAAGTTGTAATACCTCGTGTAAACTATTTTACAGAATAACCAACTTCAATTCTATTGCCAAGAAATTAGCACAAAGACCCCATCACTCGCCTTAATTTACCAAAGCCTCTCTTGCTCTCACACGTCCCGATTCTGTCAAATAAAGCGTATTATCTCGTCGTTTGACAACCCCATTACGCTGTGCTTTGCGGATAACCATACGTGCAAACTCATGCTCCCAGCGCATGTGTTCACTCGTATGCTCCACCCGTGCCTCCTCTGGATAGCTAGGTTGTCCTTCATGATTTAGCAGGTGGATGGCCAGCATCGTCTGTGCGAATTCCCATTTTTGCCGTCGCCGCCGCTGTGCCAGTGCGGCCAATCCTCGTGAGGGCGACCCAAATAGCACAACTGCAAATTGAATACCCAGCACAGTCACAACCGTCCCCCCAATTGTCGTATTGAGCGCACGCGCGATTTGATAACCGAGCAATGCCCCGACACTGCCGATCATGACGCTCCAAAATAACATGCGGGACAAGCGATCTGTCAGCAAATAGGCAGTTGCGGGTGGCACAATCATAAACGCGATCACTAAAATCGACCCAACAGCATCAAACGCGCCGACGGCCGTAATCGAGACAACCGTCATCAATCCATAATGAATCAAGCTAGGCAAAAAACCAAATGTCGCTGCCAAACTTGCGTCAAATGTCGAGAGCTTGAGTTCCTTGTAAAAAATGCCCAGCAACGTCGCGTTGATCAACAAAATGATGCCCATCATGACCAACGTGCGTGGCAATGAAAAGCCAACAACACTCATGCGGTCAAACGGTGTGAAGACGAGATCACCTTGAAAGACGACATGTTCATCGAGATGCACGTCGCTTGCGTAGGTCGAAATCAGGATGACAGCAATGCTGAACAGGAGCGGGAAGGTGAGACCAATTGCAGCATCTTCACCCAGCCGTTGTGAGTTTGTCAGCGTCTCGACAATTGCAACAGTCAGGACACCGACAATTGCCGCACCAAAAATAAGTAGTGGGCTGTTGAGGTCTTTTGTGATGAAAAAAGCTACGACAATGCCCAACAGGACGGTATGACTAATTGCGTCGCTCATCATTGCTGTGCGGCGTAAGACGAGAAAAACGCCGGGCAATGCACATGCGGCCGCCACGATGATAGAAATAAGTTGGATTTCAAGTTGTGGTGTCATCATGAAAATGCGCGGACTAAAGCGTTCGCGCGACATCGTTTGTCTGTGTCAGGGCGAGTTGTGCGAAGCTCGTTTCACGCAATAGACGAGTTGCTTCGGCCGATCCCGCCTCGGTCAAAACCCAGCGATCTGCCTCAACTTCATGTGCGAGCCCATTTTCAATCAGGCGTTTGAGCGTCGGCCGAACAGAGGCTAGTCCAACATTCATCGTTTCGAGCGCGGCGGCCGAATGTCCCCGCTGTTCATCGGGGTGTTGTAATTCGAGCAGTTGCAGATCGATCAAAATTGTCTCTTGTTGTAAACGACGGGTATTGCGCTGTTGTTGTAACCAGCCCCAAACTAACCCTCGCTGTGGCGCAAAGAGCAGCGAGAAAATGGCTATCGCGCTCATGCACACGACGATAACCGGCCCCGTCGATAGCCCTACGCGAGTACTGCTAATCACTGCGCCGCTCATCCCACTTGCCCCACCAAATAACGCTGCCAAAGTTGCCATAACGCTTAACTTGTTTGTCCACTGCCGCGCCGCCGCTGCGGGTGCAACCACCATTGCGCTCATCAAAATCACACCAACCGCTTGTAGTCCAATCACAATAGCAACCACCAACAATGTTGTCAGCGTGACACTCAATATTTGCACGGGATAACCCATGCTCTCTGCGAAATCCATATCAAAGCTGACCAACTTAAACTCTTTCCAAAACGCCAAAACGATGACCACCGCAATCGTGCCAATGACCGCCATTGCGATGACATCCTGTTCGATCAATGTTGCCGCTTGTCCAAACAAAAAGCGTTCCAGCCCGGCCTTTTGCCCACTCCCCACGCGCAGTGCAAAGTCAAGCAACATTAAGCCCGCCCCAAAAAAGACAGAGAGCGTGATGCCAAGTGCGCTGTCCTCTTTGATGCGCGTGTTCTCTGTGATGGCAAGCACAAGCAATGTGCCAAGCCAACCTGCGACGAGCGCACCTGTCAACAGTGTCAACGGCCCACGATTGCCTGTTAGCAAAAACGCAATTACCACGCCGGGCAACGCAGCGTGCGAAATGGCATCCCCCAGCAGCGATTGTTTGCGTAAAAATGCAAATGTCCCCAATAGGCCGCTGACTGAGCCGATAATTAATGTGCCAAGTGCAACGGTGCGGAGGGTGTAATCAGTGAATAGCTCCATTCAGGATTTATGATTTGCAATTTACGAAAGTTGTTTCTTGTAAATCGCAAATCACACTCTAAGCCGCTTCTTTGTTCAAAAACGCCACACGGCCGCCATACGTTTGTCGCAAATTCTCTTCGGTAAAAACTTTTGCCACGGGGCCGCTAGCGATGCGGCGCACGTTGAGGAGCATTGCCCAGTCAAAGTATTCAGGAACAGTTTGCAGGTCGTGATGAACGGCAATAACCGTTTTGCCAGCAGCGCGTAGGTCTTGCAGTAGGGCAATGATGGCTCGCTCGGTTGTTGCGTCTACACCCTGAAAGGGTTCATCCATTAGGTAGAGGTCAGCATCTTGAACGAGTGCGCGGGCAAGAAAGACACGCTGCTGTTGACCACCAGAAAGCTGGCTGATTTGGCGGCTAGCAAATGGCTCCATGCCGACGCGGTTGAGGGCTTCAAGCGCAGTTTGGTAGTCGCGGGGTTTCGGCCGATTAAACCACCCCAATGCCCCATACCGTCCCATCGTCACCACATCTAACACACTTGTTGGAAAATCCCAATCAACGCTTCCTCGCTGTGGCACATAACCTACCCGCTTACGCTGTGTTTTATATAGCTGATTAAAAACGAGTACCTGTCCCGCTGCCGGCTTGAGCAATCCCAAAATGGCCTTAATCAGTGTCGTCTTCCCCGCCCCATTCGGCCCCACAATTGCCATTAAGACCCCCAACGGCACTTCAAGGTCAATGTCCCACAAAACAGGCTTGTCACCATAAGCAAGTGTGAGATCGGTGACACGTAGGGCAAGATCGGTTTTCGGTTTTGAAACTGAACTCATTCGATTTACGATTTACGGTTATCGTAAATCGCCCCTCCAAAACTATTGACTAAGCGCATCCGCCAGCGTCTTCGCGTTATGCCGCAACATACCTATGTATGTGTCCGCACCGCTGCCCGGTTCGCCAAGCGCATCAGAATACAATTCGCCACCAATGACCACTTCATGACCGCGTGCTTTGGCTGCCTCGATGACAGACTCTATTGTGCGAGGATTCACGCTTGACTCGATAAACAGAGCAGGGATATTTTTATCGACAATTAAATCTGTGAGATTGCGGACATCGGCCGTGCTTGCCTCTGACTCCGTGCTAATCCCCTGTAAACCAACCACCGCGATGTCATAAGCATTGCCAAAATAACCAAATGCATCATGGGCTGTCACCATGACGCGATTCTCACTTGGAATACGTGCGATTTGTTCACGCACATATTGATCAGTCTCATCAATCTCTGCGAGATAACGCTCCGTGTTGGTGCGATACGTTACAGCATTGTCAGGGTCTTCTGCGATCAATGTGTCACGGATCAATTCGACCCCTTGTTTCCAGAGGGCTGTATCATTCCAAATATGCGGATCAAATAATTTTGTTGTGTCATATTCCCAACTGAGCAGCATATCTTGAGGAACTGACCCGCCAATTGAAACAATCGTTTTCTGACCTTCCATCTGCTCAAAAATACGATTCATTTGCGCCTCGAGATTGAGGCCGTTGTAGATAATGATGTCAGCCTCGCTGAATGTTTGCACTTCCCCTTCACGTGGAATGTGCGTATGTGGGTCTTGCCCCGGCCCGAGAATTATCGTCAAGTTAACTTTGTCACCAGCGATGTTTTGCACCGCATCACCAATTTGCTGTGTTGTCGCCACAACGTTACGCTTGCCGTTGCTTGTCGTTGTGCCACTCGCACAACCAATCAGGGCAAAAATAAGTAAAAAAGTTAGGATCAGTTGTCTTTGCATTATGTCATGCCTATTTTGAAATTTAGGTATGCCTAAATTTTAGTGTAAATCCCCTGCTTGTCAACCTCAACACACAAACAATTATTAGAAAAGGATATACAAAACATATCGTTATTCCAACAGAAAGAGAAAAACGCGCTATGTGTGAGCATTCTTCACCATTTAGTGCATATTTCCCACTCATGCAGTGATAATCGTGCCAAACATCTTCAAATATCTGCACTGTGGCGCATTTGCTAAAACTCACGAAATTTGTATTGTTTTGATAGTCGGCAATAGTTAAGCATGTATATAATCGCAGCCTTAAAAATTGAGATTCAATTCAACAAATTAGTGTTAATCATATACCAAATCAGATTAATTAGCGTGAATTTCCCACAAGCAGAAAGGTGAGTAAAGTAAAACACTTATACGTCAAGGCAAAGCTTAGTTAAGCAGTTAACTTTGGCGCATAAATAGTGTGAACATCGACAGATCAACGCTTTGTTGTATAATCAAATATGCTACGATCAGTTGACAGGTTGAGGATATTCGTTCATAATACGTGCGAAAAGTTATAAAACCGTTACAAGTAATTTAATTTAGTAATAAGGCAAGTACAGCCAGCCAAAAAAAATCTCATAGGAGAGTCACATGAACTTACAAACAAAAGTTTACGAAACACCACAAGTCATTCACGAAGGCAATATCAGCGTTCGCGCAGGTACTCCCCCCGCCCCACCTCGTCAAAATTCACAACCACTTGATCTCTTTGGCAACGACTAGTAGCTGATCGTACAACCTCTAAATAACACAGGGCAGGTGTTCAGTGAACATCTGCTTTTTTGTGTTTCTATATTCGCTGCTCGGTGCGATACTATTCACAAGATATGTCCCGCCAACAACAAGCTGACCTTTCCCTCGAACGTTCTATGATGCAAAAATGGTCTGTGACGCAAATCGCAGGCTTAGATGAGGCTGGGCGCGGCGCGCTCGCCGGCCCAGTGACGGCAGCGGCCGTTATCTTACCATTAGCAGACCCACAACGTCTTAAGCGATTTTCATCCATCAATGACAGCAAACAACTTTCTGCCAAAAAGCGTGCGCTGTATTACGACATTGTCGTAGAGAATGCACTTGCTTATGGAATCGGCAGCGCATCTGCGGCGCGGATTGACAAAGAAGGGATTATTAGCGCGACAAAACACGCGATGAAGGACGCATTGCGTTATCTTAATGAGCGTGTTGAGTTTTTGCTGATTGATGGGCGAATTCGTCTCAACGATGTACGAATTGCACAGCAGTCGATTGTCAGAGGCGATAGTCGTAGTTTGAGTATTGCGGCCGCATCAATTCTGGCAAAGGTGACGCGAGATCGTTATATGATAGCACTTGATCCATTGTATCCAGCGTATGGCTTCGGCCGACACAAAGGCTACGGAACCGCCCAACACCTTGCTGCTATCCAATCACACGGCCCCCTCACCATTCATCGCCATACATTTGCACCTATAAACCAAACGTAAAAGAGATCACAATGCAAAAGAGTTGCCGTTTCTGGCAACTCTTTTGTTTTAGGCTATAGTTGTAAGTGGGAGTGTTTGTGTCCCGGTGGATGCCTCAGTCTTCAACACTGGTGGTCGGCCGCGCAGAGCGGGCGACGGTGGGTTCGACTCCCATACATTCCCGTTCTTTCACTGCTCCACCGCCACTTGCGCGTCCAAAATTGTCACCTCAAAGATAATTCCTTGTGGTTCACCTAAACCAAGATCGCCAATGATAGCCGCTGGCACGATAATCTGGCGCGTTGTACCGACGGTTGCGCCCGGCAGTGCTTCGTTGAATCCTGGAATTTGCGCGAAGCCCAGTGGGAAGTCAAGGGGTGTGCCACGATCATACGAACTGTCAAATTTTGAACCATCCCCTTCTAAAAATGCACTGTAATGCAGTGTGACGGTATCACCCTCATTCAATACTTTACCCTCACCAACCACGACATCCTGATAGAGGATTTTCGCCGTCTGGGTAATCGTCTCACCCTCTGTATTTGTTTCGGGTATTTCAATGCCTGAGTCAATTTCGGTAAAGTTGTTCGGGTCAACGGCCGATGGCTCAGACGGACCAGCCTCACCAATTTCGACCAGTTCAACTTCGAAGATGACATCTGTACCAGGTGGCAGACCAGCTTCGGTTAGTTCTGTGCTTGCGATAAAAATTTGGCGTTGTTCACCAACCTGCATTCCGCGCACTGCATCCTGCAATGCGGCAAACATCAACTCACCACCAAGTTCAAAGCCAAGCGGTTGGCCTGTTTGGGCTGAGTCACCAAAAAGTTCAAGTGATGCTGCATCCCATAGTGCAAAGTCAATCAATGCAATTTGCCCATCAGCGACCACGTCACCGTTGCCTGCTTGCATAACAGCATAGCGCAAGCCCTCACGAATCTCCTGATAGTCATCATCTGAGATTTCGACAGGTTGACGCGGCCGAACAACATCAACGAGTTCAACATCAAAATAGAGCGTCGCATTTGGTGGAATGCTTGCCCCTGAACCTTGTGCACCATATCCAATATCAGGTGGAATGACTAAGACGGCGCGTTCTCCCGGTTGTAAAAGCCCAAAACCGATGTCCCAGCCACGAATGACTTGGCCTTGCCCCACGGGGAAATCAAAGGTTGCACCCCGATCACGGCTGCTGTCAAATATATTGCCATCTGCGGTATAGCCCGTGTAATGTGCCATCACGGTGTCGCCCAAGTTTGCAGCCGCACCTTCTCCAGCTTGATAGGTCAAAATCGTTAACCCTTCTGGGGTCGTGCGCGATGTCGCGTTTGAGAGGTCGGGGAGCTGCGCCTTCAATTCATCGCTAAAAGTGGCGATGATAGAAGCTGTGTCGCCGTCTTCAAATATTGGGACATCAACCGAATCGGCCGTCTCATCCGACATGCTAGCATCGTCCTCAACGGTCGAAGCAGGCTCCTCATCAGTAGATAGCTCCACAGGGGCGGGACCGCACGCAAGTAAGGTAACGAGCAGTAAAATCAATAACAAGGTCAATTTTTTCAAAATGTTCTCCTAAATCAGAAGCGCAAAGATGATTTGCTCTCTGCGCCAATCGTTTCTTAAAAATGTGAGTATAGGCGTTTTGGTAATAATCACGCGACTTGCTTTTTAATAGCTAATGTGGCTCTTACCGCGTCACAATCCATTCGGAGTTTTCTAGGATCAACGTCAGTGGGATAAGTTGATTTGTGTTGGGATCGGTCGCCTGAATAGCTGCCTGTGGTTGTGCCACGGCGGTTGCTAGGGTGATGTCTTGTGCTTCATAGCCAAGCTGCTCGGCCGTTCGAGCAATTTGGAGATAGTTGGCAGCAAGGGGATCGAGAAATTGACCGTTGTTGAGGGTGCGAGCGATGCTGTCGAGCAGGGCGCGTGTCTGCGTGTAATCGGCCGAACGCAGGGCATTATCGGCCGATTCCAGCATCGCTTCTAGGGCAATCGACTCAATGCTTTGTGGATGGCGCGTCACACTGGCGGTCTGACCATGCTCAAGCATCGCTTGGGGAGATGGCAGCCAAGCGTAGAGGTAGTGTGCGGTTGGGTCATATTTCTGCTGATAGTCACGCATCAGATTGTAGTAGTCGATGGTGAGTGTAAGATCAGTGGCGGCCTCGGCCGAGCGTGGCAACGCTTGCAGATAAGCGTGCCAGTCTGCCTCTAACTGCGCCAATGTCTTGCCATAGTCACGCACCATTGCATCGCTCATCGACTCAGCAATCGACTTTCCATCCTGATAGGCAACATTTTTGTAAAAAGCGAGCAATTGCTCTTTGCCATAGCTCTTTGCGAGATAGTTGAAAAATGCGCCGGCTTGTAGATAGCCAATCTCATGCTGCGCGGGATAAAAATCATTAATGAGCGTCTCTAATGGAATATATTTGTCGGTGTCAAACAGCAATCCGGCAATACGTTCGTCGAGATTCTCAACTTTGTAGTGACCACCCGTCCCATACACGGCTAATCCTTCTGCCAAAAACGAAAAGCGATGTTGTGGCTCGATGTCGGCATCTAAAACATGGATGCTCTCATGAACAAGCACCTCATGAAGACCACCACCCGCATAATTTCGGTCTAAATAAGAGATCACCATCGCGCCGCCTGCATAACCACCCTGCCCTATTACGCGGTCGATAAAGAAAATTTCCACTTTGCGGTCAACGACGGGTGGCACATTAAGCATGTTTGCAGCCTCTAGCACGGCTGCATCAACTATTTCAAGCAGTGTTTCTATGTCACGATGCGCGGCCGTGCCTGTCACAACGTGGACTTTTGCATAGCGTGTGTTGTGTGTTTCCCAGACTTGATCTTGTGCCAACGGTGGAAGTATTGTCTCAGCCAAAACTGAAATCGTTAGCTCTGCAACGTTATTGTCATGATTACTGTCACCCTCTGTAATTTCGTCAAGCGGGTCGAGGATAACCTGTATCGTATGATTTTCTGTCGTTGTTCCGACATCCCAAACCCACTGGAACAGCCCTACCGTGTCTCCATTGAGGTTACGCCATCCACCGAGTGGCTCATTTACGATGATCTCGTCATCAACCCAAATTTGGACGGGGATTTCATACGGATTGAGACTTTTTGGCACTTGGGCAGCGATTTGAAAAGTCGCAGTGTCGCCTGTATATAGTTGTGGAACGGGATAGAGGGTGATGTTTTCGGCCGAGATCGACAAATCGTTCTCGATCAACGGCTCAGTTGGAACCACAATTGGCACGTCTGTTGATCGGGGCGTATAGGTTGGTGGTGGCACAACTGTCGGCGGCCTATCTGTTGGTGGTAAATCTGTCGGGACAACTGTATTCGTCGAAATGACAGTTGGGGATGTTGCTGTTTCAACAGCAGTAAACGGAGTTGGTGTCACATCGGGTTCGCAACCGATGATAAGGAAGATGAGCAGGAGCAACACGGCGAATGTCCTGAACATAGTAGCACGCTCTCTTAATGTATTACGTCAAATCTTTAACACACTATACACGGTCGCCAATCTGTCTAATCGCTTCGATTTGTGGCACTCATAAAACATTTACGCACCTTTGGTAGTTCTGTTACAATTGCCAAAATCTAAATGGAGAAATAAATGCAATATACAACAAGTGTCAAAAGACGGGAAATGCTGGTTAAACCTGAAGGTCAAAACTTCGCATGACCTCCCCAAAAGTTCTTCTCACAATTGGCGGTAGCGATAGCGGTGGAGCGGCTGGAATTCAGGCTGACCTCAAAACGTGGACAGCACTTGGCGTGTATGGGATGAGCGCAATCACAGCTGTGACAGCCCAAAATAGTTTGAGCGTGGCGCGTGTAGAGTGGCTCTCGGCCGAATTTCTCACAGCCCAACTCACAACTGTCATCTCTGATTATGGCCTAGATGCTGCTAAAACAGGATTTTTAGGTCACGTTGAACTGATTGAGGCGGTCGCAAGCCAAATGCAAAGGCGCACACCCTTTGTCGTTGATCCCGTGTTGGTTAACCAGCATCGCTCTCCGATGTTTGACGAGGCGATAATAGAGGCTTATAAACAGCATCTTTATCCTCTAGCAACTGTTGTCACCCCCAATTTCTCAGAGGCGGCGTTGTTGGCGAATATCCCCGTTCACGATTTGGATGACGTGCGGGAATCGGCCGAGATTATTTACGCTGATGGCGCAAGTTCTGTTCTCATCACTGGATTTCCTCAAGAGAGTGAAATGCTAAATATCCTCTACGATGGCTCATTCAGCTACTATTCCATGCCCGCGCTTGAGACGATAAACATTCATGGTAGTGGTGATACGCTCTCCGCGACCATTGCGGCTCGTCTCGCGCATGGTGACTCCCTCCATAACGCCGTCGCATTTGCGACAGAATTCACCCACAACGCAATCAAACGCGCCCAAAACTGGCAGATTGGCGAAGGGCATGGCCCCCTTGCACACTTTTGCTCGTAAATAAGGTTAGGAATTCATTGCATTCTTGAGATGTCCTTGCTACCCTCCATTCAAAACGTATTGAATGTTCAGAGGGAAGCGCACCATGCACGAAAATCTTGTTGCAGTGAATGAAAGTACGGTGGCCGGTCTCGGCCGACTTGCCCGTTTTTTCGGGTTTAATGAAGTGATGGGTCGGCTCTATGGAACACTATTGCTAGCCCCCGAAGCGTTGTCGCTTGATGATTTGGCAACGCGCTTGAAAATTAGCAAGGGATCAGTCAGCATGAACATGCGTGCGCTGGAGCGTTGGGGGATGGCTAAAGAGCATTGGGTACGCGGCGAGAGAAAGAAGTATTACATCGCAGAATCAGATATGTGGAAGGTGATCCGCAATGTCTTAAATGGACGGGAACGCCGCGAAGTGAACTTAGCCTTACAGGTGTTGGCGGAGAGTGTTGAGACGTTAAAATCGGCCGATGCCGACCTCACCCCCGAAGAAGCAAAGCTACGTGCCTACTATATCGAACGCATCGTCGATCTACAGGCATTCTTCAACTTTGCGGCAATGGCCCTCGAAAGCGTGCTAGGCTCTAACAATGGGATTGATTTTGAGGAAGTGACGAAGATTGAGATTATGTAATATGCAGGTCGTTGTTGGTTCAAGGAATCCCGTGAAAGTAGCAGCCGTACAGGCGGCATTTGGGCGTGTATGGGAGGATGTTGAGGTGATCGGCCGCTCCGTTCCAACCAGCGTTTCTGCCATGCCAATGTCTGATCAAGAATGTATCGACGGCGCACACAACCGTGCGCTCGCCGTTCTCGCAGATAACCCGGATGCAACGTTTGGTGTTGGGCTTGAAGGGGGTGTCAATCCTGAGTCAGTTGGCCTTATGCTGCTTGGCTGGGTGGTTATCCGCCATCGAGACGGGCGAGAGGGAATCGCCTGTACAGCCAAAATTCCACTCCCTACCAACATCGCCCAGCGTGTCCTCACGGGTGAAGAACTCGGCCCTGTGATGGACGACCTCTTGCAAGAGGCACACACCGCCCAAAAAGGGGGAGCTAGCGGCGCACTCTCTGGTGGCCTTGTGTTGCGTCAAGACAAATTCGAGATGGCTGTCTCGTATGCCCTCTCTATCTTTCTCGCTCCGCATTTCTACCAGTAAAGCGAGATTATTAGCTAACCTTTTTCTTGCTGGCGACGGCCTGTTCCCCATGCCAAAAGCAGGCAGGCTGCAATTAGACCTCCCCATGCAATAATACCTCGCCATTGATAGATAACATCTGGAGCCATTAGTCCGGCCGAAAACCCAAAGAAGAAGAGAGCAAACATAAAAATAAGCGCGGTTTTTATTGAGGTCATTTTGTGTTCCTGTTATGTGTTTCTTAAGACATGTCAGTGTATCAAATGCGCCTTAAATGGCGTTATTTGCGGCCGATAATTCACATAAATCAGGCTTTGTCAATACATTTGAACCAACGTTCAGACATATACTTTTGGCATTGACACCACGAACGGGCGTGCTATAATTTAGTTCACATCGCTCGAATGAACAATTGTTCAAAAATAGAATTTGACTCCAATTGTGTGTCAATAGCGGAGAAAACGCAATGGCTAAGTCCAAGAAAAAAAAAGCTCTATCGGGACGTGAAGTCTCTCTACAACGTACACTCGACAACCTTGCCAAAAAGTACGGGGATGGCGTAATTATGAAATTGGGCGAGGCCCATAATATGCAAGTTGATGTCACTCCCACAGGTGGCTTGGCAATCGATATTGCACTCGGTGTAGGCGGTTTACCACACGGGCGCGTAATCGAGATTTACGGCCCTGAATCATCTGGTAAAACGACATTTTGTCAACATGTAATTGCGGAGTCGCAAAAGCGTGGGGGTGTTTGCGCCTTCATTGACATGGAACATGCGCTTGACCCGCTTTACGCCGCTAAAATCGGCGTGGACATCGACGAGCTGTTTGTGTCGCAGCCAGACACGGGAGAGCAAGCCCTCGAAATTGCCGATACACTTGTGCGCTCAGGCGCGTTCAGCGTTGTTGTCATCGACTCAGTTGCTGCGCTTGTACCACGCGCTGAAATCGAAGGCGAAATGGGCGATTCGCACATGGGGTTGCAGGCACGTTTGATGTCCCAAGCATTGCGTAAGATGAGCGGCTTTATCAGCCAGACAAATACAACTGTCATCTTCACCAATCAGCTACGCAGCAAAATTGGCGTGATGTTTGGCAGCCCTGAGACAACGGCAGGGGGTAACGCGCTCAAGTTCTACGCCTCTATTCGTCTCGACATTCGTCGTATTCAGGCGATCAAGCATAGCGGCGAGGTTGTTGGCAACCGTACCCGCATCAAGGTCAAAAAGAACAAAGTCGCACCACCCTTTACTGAAGCTGAATTCGACATTATGTACAATGAGGGCATCTCGCGCTCAGGCGATATCATCGATCTAGGCGTTGAGTATGGGTTCCTTGACAAACGTGGTGCATACTATCGCTATGGTGAAACACTGCTGGGACAAGGACGCGAAAATGCCAAATCATACCTGCGTGAGCATAATGATGTGGCGACCGAAATTGAGAACTTGATCCGTCAAGAGGTTGGGTTGCCAATTGTTGACATTGTTGTGCCTGAGAACAAAGAACAAGCTGAGAAAAAGGACTCAGATGAACTCGTTTTAGCTTAAAGCTCTCGGCTTTTAGCGCAAAATTTTAACGCTGAGGTAGAATTTTTCTGTCTCAGCGTTTTGCTTTCAGGCGGTTGTCTTCGGCCGATTCCTACAGAATTTATGAAAATCCAATACGCATTGGTAAATAATGGTATTATAAGTATGTTGGTTTTTTAGCGTTATTGTAAGTTCCAACGGTGCGTGAAATCTTAAGTTGTAGGAAGTAAGAGACATGAATCGGACGGTCAATAAGTCGGTCGAGGCGAATCAATTAGGGAAATCGAGAAGTCGGAACAAGTCTACACACGCCTCTCAGCCTATTCAGCGCGAAGATAGAGACTGGCACACGAGTAAAACCCTCTCGCCTGTCGCTTCATCACAACACAGACCCAATTCACCTCTCGCTGTTGCCGATCACACGACGTTGCGTCCTACAAATGTTCTGATCCATCCAAGCATCAACATCCAACCAAAAATGGCGATCAATGCGCCAGATGATCAGTTAGAGGCAGACCGCGTCGCGGATCAAGTGATGCGAATGCCCAATAGCGACTTATCAGGCTGGGGGCGCACTGCTCCAACATTACCAACATTGCAATTAAAATATGCCGCAACGCGTGATGCTGAAGGTACGCTACCTGTCGTCACGCCCACAATTGAGCGCAACATTCAGGCATTACAAGGGGGTGGTCAGCCACTTGATGATGAGTCGCGCAGCTTTTTTGAGTCGCGCATGGGCGCAGACTTTAGCCAAGTTCGCATTCATACCGATGACAACGCTGTTCAAGCGAGCCGTGACATCAACGCTCGTGCGTTCACAGTTGGCAATGACATCGCCTTTAATCGCGGCGAGTACAATCCTGATGATAGTGAGGGGCAGCACTTACTCGCCCATGAGTTGGCACACACGATTCAGCAAGGCGCAGCGGAGCCAATCAATCGCAAGCCACTTATCCAGCGCGAAGCTGCACCACCAACAGAAGAGACTGACGAACCAACGCCAGAGGAAAAAGCTGCCGCACAAGCGAAAGCACAGGCTGCATTAGCCGCGGCTAGCGGTGTTAAGAATGAGGCTATCGGCACAACGGCTGTTTCGCAAGAGCAAGCGGCGGCGGAACAATCGGCCGCCGAAGCTCCCAAATCACTTGTCGAAGCCTCTCTAGCAGAAGGTGGGGTTCAAGAGACGGACAAAAAAGCATTGGAACAACAATCGGCCGAACAAGCAGCTGCTCAGGGTGAGGCTGCAAAAACGATTGCAAATGAAGGTTCTGATGCGGCACAGCAAGCAGTCCCCAAATCAGAAGCGGCTCCTGCTGACCCACAATCCTCCCCTGCCCCAACAGGTGATAATCTCGAAGGCGCAACCGCTGCCGCCCAAGCTGCCGTTGCTACGTCGTATACAAATGCGGCGAGTGCGCCTGATAAGGCACCGGGATCGGCCGAACAAGACCCCGGCTACATCGCGGCACAACAAGCGGCTGTCCAAACGGGTGAACAGCAAAAAACACATGATCCCGCTGAGGGTGAGGCGACGGAGGCACAGGCAGCGGCGGTTTCTCCGGAGCAAGAGCTAAGAGGTCAGGCGCAGTCGGTACAGGTCGGCGAGATGGAGCAGGCGGAAACGCCTGCATTTGATGAAGCTGCATTCAAGGCGAAGCTGATGGAGAAAATTGCCTCGCTTGCACCGAAGTCGGCCGATGAAGCGGACAATCTCAAAGAGAGCGGTCGAGTTGATGCGTTAAAGGCGGATATTCAGAATGAGGCAACGCAGGAGAAAGAGAAATCTGAAGCACCGTTAGAGGAAAAATCACAGGCTGCACCTGATATGGCGAATGCCCAGCCGAAGGAAGTAACACCATTGCAGGCGGCCGATCCCGGTCAAACGCCTGCCTCTATTGGGGCCGATCAAGCAACGCCAAAACAAAAAGGTCAAGGTGAGGTTGAAGCCCCAATTACTGAAAGCAATGCAGCCGTTGACCAGCAGATGGCTGATGCAAACATTACGGAAGAGCAGTTGACAAATGCAAATGAGCCTGAGTTCAGTGCAGCAGTTGAAGCTAAAAATACTGCACAAACTCAAACCCAAGCGGCTTCTCAAACCTTTCGACAGGACGAGCAAGGGCAGATTGCGAATGCTGAGGCAGAGGCCATGGCGACAGCGCAAACTGCCACGCAGACGATGTTTGCAACACGCACAACAGCACTGACTGATGTGCAGGGTCAGCAAGAGCAGACAAAAACGGAGGATGAAAAAGCCCGTGAGAAAGTCGCCAATGACATCAACGGCATTTATGAAAAGACGAAGACCAAAGTTGATTCGATTCTCAACGCTTTAGATGGGAGGGTGACTGCTCTGTTTGATGAGGGGGCGCAGAAGGCGGCCGATGCGTTCGAGAACTATGTCGATAGTCGCATGGAGGCCTACAAGGAGGAGCGTTATGGCGGCTGGCTAGGTTGGGCAAGATGGGCGACGGACAAGCTGGCCGGAATGCCCAGTGAGGTCAATGCGTTTTATGCAGAAGGCCGCGATTTGTATATCAATAAGATGGATGCTGTCATCGACAACGTCGTTGCGCTCATCAGCAAAACGCTCGCCGAGGCCAAGGCCGAAGTTGCCAATGGCAAACGCGAAATCCAACAGTACGTCGATCAACTTCCTGATGAACTTAAAGAGGTTGGGAATCAAGCAACCCAAGAGATCGAAGGCAAATTTGATGCACTTGAGCAAGATATTGATGCGAAGCAGAATGAGTTAATCAATACGTTGGCGCAAAAATACAACGAGAATTTGCAGGCGGTCGATGCGCGTATTGAGGAGATGAAGGCGGCAAACAAAGGACTCATCGATCAGGCAATTGACAAAATCGGTGGCGTGATTAAGACAATCATCGAGCTGAAAAATATGTTGCAGGAGGTGCTGAGTCGAGCCGCTGCCGCGATTGAGCAAATCATCAAAGACCCGATTGGTTTTCTCGGTAACTTAATCAGTGCCGTGAATCAAGGTCTGCAAAATTTCCTGAGTAATATCGGTTCCCACCTTCAGAAAGGTTTGATCGGCTGGCTAACGGGCGCGATTGCCAATGCGGGCATCAAAATGCCTGAGAACTTCGATCTTCAAGGGATTTTCTCACTGGTGATGCAGGTAGCTGGTGTTGGCTTTGAGCAGATTATGGGCAAGCTCAGTGCCAAGCTCGGTGTCGATATCAACGCTTTTATTGAGCCTGTCACGAAAGTCATAGACATCTACCAAGAAGGTGGTTTAGCTGGACTTGCCCAATATGGTCTGACAGAACTGATCGGCGAGGAAAATGTTCAAGCGTTGATGGAGGTGGTTGAAATCGTCAAGATGGTGCTAGAAGGCAACTTCGGCGCACTTTGGGAGCGAATTAAGGAGTATCTGAGCGACTTGAAAGAGATGGTGATGGGCAAAATTATGGAGTTTGTCACCAGTGAGGTGATTGAACAGGGCATTGTATGGGTCATCAGCCTATTTAACCCAGTGGGTGCGTTTATCAAAGCGTGCAAGATGATCTACGATGTTGTCATGTTCTTCGTGAACAATGGCAAGCAGATCATGACCCTCGTGAACTCAGTCATCGACTCTGTGTCGGCGATTGCGAGTGGGAATCTTGGTGCGGCCGCTGCTGCAATTGAACAAGCTCTTGCGAACTCAATTCCAGCCGCCATCGGTTTCTTATCATCATTACTCGGCTTAGGCGATATTCCTGCCAAGATTCGTGAGATTATTCAAGGCGTTCGCGGCTTTATCGATAGTGCAATCGACAAACTGCTCAACTTGCCGCCCGTGCAGATGGTGATCGGCTTTATCCGTCAGCTAATTGACAAGATGAAAGAGTTGATCGCCAGAGGCATTGATTCTGTAAAAGGCGCGTTGGGTATGGATAGTGGTGGGAATGACCAAGCTAAAGAAAAAGCCAAAACAAAGGTGACAGAGGCAACTCAACAGCCTTTCAATTCTGAGGATGAACTAAGGCAAAGAATTGGCGGAATTGAGGCTGAACTGCAGCCAGAAGGGTTGCAATCGCTGACGGTAACGCCCAAAGAGCAAGATGGACAATATGACATTATTGCGCGAGAACCTGATGAGACATCAACAAACAGCACGCCAGTTGATGCAGGTGATGCTCAAGTAGGTGGGGCAGTACCTGATGACTTCCCGCTTCAGATAAATGATGAAGTCTCGCTTGCATACACTGCGAGAGGCAGTGAAGAAGACAGAGGAGCGCGTCGATTAGCAAGAGTGATAGCTATCGCTGATGAAACGGTTACGTTTGAATACACCGCTCAAAATTCGAGCCGAGAGCCGGTTCAACAATCATTTGATTGGGTTAAAGAGAATGAGGGAACTGGATGGAAGAGAGGAGGTGGCAACTCATCAAATAAATCGGCCGACGAAGCATTCAAAGACATTACGGAAGAGGCCAAAACTAAAATTATTAAAGAACTTGAAGCTGATGTTAAAGACGCACCCTCGAAAGCAAAGGCATTGGGGCCAAATCATAACTGGGTGGCTGTCTTCGCAACGATGGGCAAGCAACTACAAGTACCTGATGGTGAAAGCTACAAAGATGCAACGATTGGTAACCTATTGCAGCAGATGGGTTTGACCCAAGCAATTATTCAACGCTATGTACAAGACGCGATTGACCAGACTGTAGGGGTGCCAGTCGAGCCTGTTGAACGGCTCGAATATCTGTCTGAACGACGCGCCGTTGCACAGCAGTCGGCCGAATATCTCTTCTCAAGCAATCGCAAGGCGTTTCTGATAACACCAACAAGTATCCCTCGTAAACTCACAGTTGGCAGTGGTACATTTGTGAAGAAAAACAATTTGCCAATCGGTCAATACTTGCATGATTCATCAGTCTCAAAAGCGTCAGATGAAGCGCGTAAGAGTTTTGGCGACGAAGTTCATCATATTATTCCGATTGCGCTTGGTGGCGCACACCAGATTGAAAACTTGCTCAAAGTCAAAGGTAAACGCGGCGATGAGATCAAAAAATCAGCCCATGAAGGTTTGCACAATGTCTTTGATGAAAAAGTTAGCAATTCGGTTAATCTTTACGTCAAAGATGAAGCGGGTTCTCCCGTATCAATCTCCCTTGACAGTTTAAATGAACAAAGCCTTCGCCATAAAATTGAGTCAGTAACAACCCTCAATGTTGTCATCGGCACACTTCTCACCGATAGTTCTATCCAATATCGTGATACTAACATTCCGGTTAAAAAAGATTCACAAGCCTAATCTATGTACTTTCAGAAACAAATTCACGAAGCGATCATTCAAGTGTTAGATTTTGTCGAATATGGCAATTTATGGATTGTGCGTTCTACCCAAACGATTGTTGCCCTTGACTCGGTGTCAGGGGTGATTCAATGGCAAATCGAATTAAAAGATGATCATTTGCTGTCATTCAAGCCAATGATTGCCTTAGAAACAATCTTGGTCTACGCATCAACACATGTTGAACAACAAAACAATCGGGCGCAAATTCATGGCTGTAATATCAAGACGGGTGCTGAATTGTGGTCTAAAGATATTAATTGGTCTGTACTCAACCATTTGAGCGGATTACATGCCCATCGTTCAAATCTCTTTTTATTAGATTGGAAGACTTCCGAGCAAAAAAACGTCGTTATGCGATTCTTAGACCCCAAAACGGGCAGAGAACGCCATACTTTTGAGAGTGTACCTGTTCGGCCGACAGCAATCGAGACCTATGGTATCAAGACATGTGGTGCAACTGAAAATAATATCTATCTGGGTCATCTGAATGATAGCGTGCATCAAGTTGTACTGGATAATGCAAACCTATGTGAACGATTGTTTGATTTTGGTCAATTCAAACAGTTAGCAACAGGGTCGAGTACAGCATACCTATCTGGGTGGATACAGGGAGAAAATAAAATAATATGTGTAGATGAGACAGACAATACAATCTCATCAACAAAGATGACAGTTGACCCCGAAGCACTCATTGCACTACAGACGGTAGACGAACGAAACCTTGTTCTAGCTCAATTCGGGCCAAAACAGGGTGCGACGATCATTGATTTTTCTGCGGGAGCCACTCACTGGTCTTTTGGTCAGGAAAGTGATTTGTATGTTATTAATGCAGTAAAAATACCACAAAGGGTTGCCTGTCTCGTATCAATGGGGGCAGATAATCAGATACTTATTTTAGATGAAATATCTCGCACTGTTGACCAAGTGTTAGAACCATTATTTATTAACAATTGGATCGGAACTTCTAAAGGCCATCTACTTGTAAGCACAGAACTAGGGTTGATAGTCTATGAGACTGATTAACCTTTGCTATAATGCTCGAAGATGACCACAGAAAAGCGACGTGAATTAGACCCAACATTTAAGCAGGTTCTCACCCAATTTTTAGCAACACTGCCCGTAATAGTAGAAACTGAAGTTGAAGTCAGCCGACTACCACGCACAATTGATGTGCTAGTGGTTGCAAAAACAAAGCAAGCGCGTGACCAATTGCGCTTGAAAACGCCATTCCACCACTTTCGCAGTCACAATCAAATCGAGTTCAAAGGACAACATGATCGTTTAACTGTGTGGAACTATATGCGTATTTTGGGACGGTCACATTTTTACATGGGAGATAACAAAGTTCCCTTTGATGAGATGTGTGTCACAATTGTGTGTGCAGGCAAGCCACGTACAGTGCTGGAAAGCCAAATATCGCCTCATATTTTTACCCGTGTCGGCGAAGGGCGTTATCAACAGGACGGCTCTCCACAGGTGACGATTTTGGTTATCAATGAGCTGCCGACAACGCCCGAAAATTATTTGTTGTTGCTTTTCGCTGGCAGTAAAAAGAAATTCCGTGAGTTTCTGACACAGGCGTTAATAGCGCGTCAGTTTGTATATGTGGAGTATGCCTATATTGTTCGTCCGCAAGTGACGAAGGAGCTATTAGAAATGGCTGGTATTTACACAATCCCCCGTGAGAATTTAGAGTTTATTGCACAAGATATTGGTGAGCAGCTCATCGAGTTGATGGATCCCGACATTATCCTGAAGCGGTTGAATCTTTCTGAGATATTGCGAGGATTAAAGCCTGAAGAACGGTTGCAAGGATTAAAGCCTGAAGAACGGTTGGTTGGTTTGAGCTCGGCCGACATGGCGATATTGGCACAGAAAATTGCAGAGGAAACTCGCTGGAGAGAACTTCAGGCGTTGACTTCGGCCGAAAAACGTATCGCTTTCATCACCAATCTTCCACCCAAAGCTCGCGCTTTTATCCTGAATACAACCCATCGCAGCCGTCTGCTACAAGACCTTGATGCGAAGGAACAGGCATTACTAATCGCGTGGGTTGAGGAATAGCAGAGTTACTTACTCAGCGAGGAATTGAGGCAACGAGGAACACAAGAAGTTGGAAACATTATTAGAATGCTTAGAACAATGGCATGAGCGGCTCGCAGAAGCTCGTATCAAAACGCGCTTTAATCTATCAGATTTTGAGTGGGAGTTGCTGGTTCTGTGCATCAGTCATGCGCTTGACCCGCAAGTTTCCGGTGCGCTACATCAGATGGGCGCAGCCTATCCGACATTTGCGTTGGCAATGACGTTGTTCGAGAATGGCCATGGGGATGCTTTGTCACCCAATCGGCCGATTCGCCACTGGAAACTGCTCGAAATCACCCATCCCCCCGAAATCCCTTACACATTGGGCGCACTGCGAATTGATGAGCGCATTCTGCACTACATTCAAGGTTACGACCATCTGGATGAGCGGTTAAAAGCATATCTCTTTGCCGTGCCACCCTTGACGCGCCTAGAGGCATTGCCTCCTTCACAAGCTGCCATGGTGACAGAAATTGTCAGTATGGTACGTGGCAATAGGGCGTTGCCCATCATGCAGCTAGTTGGGATCGATACAGAATCAAAGCAACTAATTGTTGAGCGCGTGGCGGCCGAATTAGGCGTGCTACTCTACCATCTCCCAACCGAACTGATCCCGACAATAAGTCACGAACTCGACCTGTTTGCACGACTTTGGGCGCGTGAGGGCGCGTTGTCACGGGTTGCACTCTATCTCGACGCGCACGAATTAGACATAGAAACGCAGGGCGAACAGGTAAAACTCGTGCAGCGTTTTTTGGCACGCAGTGGGGGGCTATTCTTTCTGAGCGTGCGCGATGCGTGGAATGAGCGTGGGTTTCAGACATTTGACGTTGCGAAACCGACGACGACCGAGCAAGAAACACTGTGGCAAGCGCATTTGAACGATACGGCGATGGCGGCGCGTTTGGCTGCACAGTTTAACCTGAGTGCGCCAGCGATTGAACATGTCGGCGAGACATTGACGACGAATACCACGTTGGCGCAGGCGTGGGAAGCCTGTCTGGTGCAGACACGCCCGCGCTTAGATATGTTGGCACAGCGAATTGTGCCTAAAGCGAGGTGGGAAGACATCGTGCTGCCTGACAGCGAGATGGCGCAGTTACGTGAAATCGCGGCGCAGGTGGAGAATCGTGGCACGGTTTATGATGAGTGGGGGTGGCGAGATCGCATGTCGCGCGGTCTGGGGACGACTGTCTTGTTCGGGGGAGATAGTGGGACGGGAAAGACATTCTCGGCCGAAATCCTAGCCAATCACCTCAATCTCAACCTCTATCGCATCGACCTCTCACAAGTCGTCAGCAAATATATTGGCGAGACGGAGAAAAATTTACGCAAGCTGTTTGATGCGGCCGAAGATGGCGGCGTGATCCTCTTTTTTGACGAAGCCGACTCCCTTTTTGGCAAACGCAGTGAGACAAAATCGAGCAACGACCGCTATGCCAATATGGAGACAAACTATCTGTTGCAACGCTTAGAACAGTATCGCGGCCTCGCCATTTTAACGACCAATCTGCTCAACAACATCGACGAGGCATTTATGCGGCGCGTGCGTTTTATCGTCAAATTTCCGATGCCAGAAGACTATCACCGCGAATTGATCTGGCAGCGCGTTTTTCCAGCCAAAACACCACTGGGTGAGATTGACTACGCACATCTCGCTCGCTTCAAACTAGCGGGTGGCAGCATTTACAATGCAGCTTTGAATGCCTCATTTCGAGCTGCACGCGAGAGCGATCGCGTCGAAATGCCGCACGTACTCGATGCGTTACGCATGGAGTTTGATAAGAGCGGCCGATTACCACAGCCGCGAATGTTTCGTTGGCCGCAGTAAGAATGCTATACTCTTTCGAATGAGTGAATGGACACGAAAAGACCTAATTATTCTGCTAAACAGCAATTCGCACGCCAATCTCGCCAGTTGTGATTTCTCTGAAATGAATCTGTCGGGGTTAAATCTCGCCCATGCCAACCTGCGTGGGGCCGATTTGACCAAATGCAACCTAGCCGACACCAATATGTATGCCGCCAATTTGCAAGGCGCGATGCTCGATGGGGCAAATTTAGAGGGCTGTAACCTTACCAGCGCATCGCTAATCGACGCATTTTTGCACAATGCGAGTTTATATCAGGCCAATTTGAACGGCGTGATCTACAACACACAAACCGTTTGGCCTGATGGCTACGACCCTGACTTATATGGGGCTATTATTCTCGAAAGTTAACGTAATGCTTGCCAGCCAATGATGCCACGTATTGGGTGAATCGAGAAATACCCTTTGCGACCCGTCAATTCAAACACATCAGATTGAACATTTTCGATGGCAAAAAATTCTAAAATGACACGGTTTTCTGTTCGATAGAGATTGCTGGTTTTGAACAGCGATCCCAAACGGTAGCGAGCTGCATCTTCGCTTGACGAAGCATACGTTGTGCGTCCAGTCTCCGCAATGACCGCTACCTTCTCCCCTGACAGATAAAAATGCTCCTCATGCGGGATCACCGACATCACCTTTGCGGGGACATGCACGATTTGCTGTGTGCCATCTGGCTTTGTTAGGGTCGCGGTTCGGCTGTGCAGGGGAATGGTGATGTGTGCGCCAGAGGGCAGCGTTGCATTGGTCGCACCATTTGCGCCCATCGCAAAGCGGTCGTAACCATTGTCGTCTGGGGTACGCGCCATGTCCGCCAGCATCAGGTCGATGGGCAACATCTGCCAGTGCTGAATAGTGCGGTCGTTGCGGCGAACTTCATCGGCCGATGTCCCCCCCTCATAAATCAGCGATAATATCTCCATCAGCACTTCGTCCCCCATCTGAATCAATACCCAATCCTGTAGCTCCCCTTTCTTAAACGCGCGATGATTGCAGCGCGAAACATGCTCCGTCGGAATCTCATACTGCCCTTCCACATCATCCGCGTCGCGTACATAGCAGATGACCTCATCGGGCGTTACCGAGACGAAGTAGCTTTTTTTCCAACGGGTTGCTTTCCAAGTTTGCTGATCCATGTTGCCCACCTTTACATAGTGCGAGTGAAGCATATTACGTAAGCTGGACACGCAATACGTAATACGCTTAATCTTGCAACGAAAGCTTCATGCTCCCTACTTTTTGCGCCGCAGAATCAACAATATCATCGCAAATGCGGCAATCATCATCAATTTTTTTGTTGACAATAGGCCACCAGTCTCTTGTTGAGCAGGTGAACTGCTGCTGCTAGAGGTCGCCGGTGCAGGGGTTGCGCTGGGAGGCGGCACGGGCAAATTTTCGGCCGCCACATCTTTCCACTTCATCCCCTCATCGATCAGCATGACGGGAATTCCGTCACGGATAGGATATTTTAGGCCAGAATCTTTTGAGACAAGCCAAGCGTTTTTGACCAACTCAAGACGACCCGGGTCATCGCCATACTTTGTTTTTTCCTGCACTGCCTGTGGACAGCGCAAAATGTCGAGAAGTTCTTTACTGATAGGGAGTTCGGCCGAGCCATTTGTATTCATTATTTGCTCCAGAAGTTGCTAATTGGCAACAAGACGTTTATTTTGATGCTCTATCGTAAATCAGTCGCAAAACCTTTGCAATAAACCATAGCTATTTCTGAGCGACAAATGGATAATAAAGGGTGAAATTAACTTAAATGTTGCTAGTTGCTAGTGAATAACGATAAGGAAATTAGATATGGCATTGCATTCTCTAGCGGGTCAACCAGCTCCCGCATCAATTTTGACAAACATCCCGCGCCTCCTCACATCCTATTATGCAGAAAAACCTGATCCGAACAGCCAGCTTGAGCGTGTTGCGTTTGGCACATCAGGTCATCGCGGGTCGTCGCTTGACAAGCGGTTTAACGAAAATCACATTGTGGCGATTTCGCAGGCAACGGCCGAATATCGTCAAGCCAACAGCATTGACGGCCCCCTGTTTATCGGCATGGACACGCACGCACTGTCTGAGGCGGCACTAGTTACCGCTCTCGAAGTGTTGGCGGCAAATGGTGTCACAGTGATGGTCGATGAAAAGAATGGTTATACTCCTACTCCAGTCATCTCACACGCCATTTTGACACACAATGCGGCCGGTAAAGGCGGCAAAGCGGATGGCATCGTGATTACGCCATCACACAATCCACCACGCGACGGTGGGTTCAAATATAATCCGCCGTCGGGGGGACCGGCCGATACAGAGACCACCAAGTGGATCGAGAATCGGGCGAATGATATTATGGAAGGAGGGATGACAGGGGTCAAACGAGTTGACTACGCGAAAGCGCGATCTGCAAGTACAACCCATCAATATGACTACATTACCCCTTATGTCCAAGACCTCGCCAATGTTATCGACATGCAAGCGATTGCCGGTGCGGGACTGAAGATTGGCGTTGACCCGATGGGTGGTGCAGGCATCGCCTACTGGGAGCCGATTGCCGAGATGTATGGGCTTGACATGCAGATTGTCAATGAACGTGTTGATCCTGCCTTCTCATTTATGACGGTCGATAAAGATGGCCTCATTCGGATGGATTGTTCATCTCCCTATGCCATGGCTAGCCTGATCGATTTGAAGGATCGTTTTGATATTGCGTTTGGCAATGATCCTGACTTTGATCGACACGGCATCGTCACAAAAAGCGGGCTGATGAACCCGAATCACTATTTAGCGGTGGCGATTGGGTATCTATTTGAAAATCGGCCGAATTGGAACCCCTCTGTCGCGGTCGGCAAGACACTCGTTTCTAGCTCGATGATTGATCGGGTGGCGGGGAAAATCGGCCGAAAACTGATCGAAGTTCCGGTTGGCTTCAAATGGTTTGTGTCAGGGCTGTTGTCAGGGGAAATGGGCTTTGGTGGTGAAGAAAGCGCGGGCGCATCCTTCTTGCGACATGATGGCACCGTTTGGACAACGGACAAAGACGGTATTATTATGGATTTGCTGGCGGCCGAAATTACGGCGGTGACGGGGAAAGACCCTAGTGAGCATTATGGTGAGTTGGCGGCCGAGTTTGGCGCACCCATCTATGCACGCACAAGCGCACCCGCGTCGCTAGACGAAAAGGCCAAACTAAAAAATCTCTCCCCTGCTGACATCCAAGCAGATGCCCTCGCGGGCGAATCGATAACGGCAAAAATGAGTCATGCACCCGGCAACAATGCTGCCATTGGTGGTCTCAAAGTCACAACTGAAAACGGCTGGTTCGCCGCGCGACCCTCCGGCACAGAAGACATCTACAAAATCTATGCCGAAAGCTTTCGCGGGGAGGCGCATTTGAAAGCTATTCAGGCAGAAGCACAAGAGATTGTAAAGGCTGCTATCACGTAACAACTCTCCAACCTGAGAGATGCGCTAACGGCACATCTCTCAGCCCAAATATGAATATCCTACAAAAAGCACAAAGCATCGCCCCTGAACTCGTTCGTTTGCGGCGTGACATTCACGCACATCCAGAGCTTGGTTTTCGGGAGTTTCGCACGGCCGCCCTCGTTGCAGATATGTTACGCGAGATTGGCGGCATCAAGGTTGAAGAAAACGTCGGCCGCACCGGAGTCGTCGGCACAATCGGCAACGGTGACGGTATCACGATTGGCATTCGCGCCGATATGGATGCACTGCCCATCACGCAGAAATCAGAGCAGCCCTACAAATCGACTAATGAGGGGATTATGCACGCCTGCGGTCACGATGCACATACGGCAATGTTGTTGGGCGTGGCGCACCTGCTGAGAGAAAGCTCTGCCGTCGATAACTGGAATGGCAAAGTTAAGTTGTTGTTTCAGCCTTCGGAGGAATCGGCCGATGAAAACAACATCAGCGGAGCGATGGCGATGATCTCAGATGGTGCGCTTGATGATGTCGATGTAACTTTAGCATTGCATGTCAACTCGACGGCTCCATCAGGGCAGATCGCGCTGTCAGACGGCTACAGTATGGCAGCGGTTGATGTCTATGAAGGCTGGATTTACGGCACTGGTGGACATGGAGCGTATCCACACACAGGTACAGACCCCATTTACATGGCCTCTCACATCCTGAATGCCCTCTACGCCATTCCCTCTCGCTACATCAATCCGCTCGAACCCTGTGTCGTGACCGTTGGTCAAATTCATGCCGGCACCACGAGCAACGTCATCCCGAACACAGCCTACCTTCATGGAACAATTCGCTCATTTGCACCGGCTGTTCGTGAGCAGCTTTGGGCAGAGGTTGAACGAGCGTTTAAGATTGCAGAGATTTTTGATGGGCGTTATGAGTTCAAGCTGCACAAGAGCTATCCGGCGACGTTTCATTCGGCCGAAGTCAATCGCCAAATCCAAGCGGTCGCCGAAGAGTTTTTTGGCAAGGAGGTCATCAAGATTGAACCCAAGGCGTTTGGGATGGGTGCGGAAGATTTCGCCTATATGACCGAAAAAGCACCGGGCGCGATGTTTATGCTGGGGGCGGCAACGGACGACGATCTTAACCGCGCTCACCATACGGACATTTTCGATATTGATGAACGTGTTCTTCCTATCGGCGCGGCAATTCTCGCAGAAACGGCGCGACGCATGGTGACGGCATAGCGTTCTCTTGTTTTCAAGACCAACGCCGCCCCCAACGCTCCTCACGCCACACGTCCCCCTCGTTATGATAGCCGCCCGTTTCCCACGTTCCCGGCTCATCCTTCGTTGTAAATTTGAGACGACGCAACCATTTCGCCCCTTTCCACAGATAAACATCCTCAAGCTCACGGCGGCCGGGAATGTGACCAACTACCCCACGCAGCGGAAAGCCATGTGCAGGTTCAAGCGGCTGTCCGTTAAAGTGAGTCGCTAGCAGAAAGTTGTCTTGAAGCGCGATGGAGAGTGGCAAGTTGGTTTTATAGCCACCGTCGGCAATTTGTATCAGATGGGTAGCAGCCGGCGTTGGTGTCACGATGCCACTGTCGATCAGTGACCGCAAGGAGACACCTTCCCAAACGGTGTCAAATTTGCTCCATTGGGTAACGCAATGTAGATCAAACGTGCGCGTTTGGCGCGGCAACTGTTGGAATTCTGCCCACGAGAACTGAATGGGGTTGGTGACGGCACCATCTATTTTGAGTGACCACGTTTTGGGGTTGAAGGGGGGTACTCGGCCGATGTGCAACACCGGAAATTTCAACGTCACGCGCTGCCCCGGCGGCAAGCGGCCGGCCGCTCGCATTGCATCTGTCACCGCATTGCGTTCCTGTTTGCGCTGTCGCCAGCGCGAAATTTGCTCAAACATGCTCTTACCAACCCTGTACGGCAAACGCCTCGTCCAGTGACAGGCGCAACTGTCGCATCTGCTCTGCGTTGTCGGGCGTTTCAGGATGCAGCGTGAGTTTGGCAGCCACTTCTGGTGTCAGATGATGGTCAATCGGCATGTTGAGCATGAACTCATCGACGACGAGACGGATATTGCCCGGCCGAATTTGAAAGACGATCTGTTCGCCGCCATTGCGCTTTGTGAATGGCAAACGTTGTGCGTTTAAGGCGCGTTGCACAATCCGCGCTGCTACTTCAAAATCACACCGAAACACTTTCACAAACGTTTTTGCGTAACGTCGGTGCAGCCAGTGAAATGTTGGAATGATAAGCAGATACCCAAACGCAACGACGGCTAACTTGAGCCAGTTAGGATAATCTAATTCAAAAAGAGAGAGAGGGAATGCGACACCAACGGCAAGGCCGGCGTGCATGATGAGGGTTTGTGTACGTTGCCAGTGTTTGCTAACCATTACCGCATCTTAGCACTTACTTGTTGACTTTTGGTAAGTTAAGTGACATTGTTTATACCTTCATCTAGCTTTTTGTGGACACTTTCACTTACTTGATAAACCATGTAACAAGCAGCGTGAATGATGCAATGACGAACGAATTTCTGTGGGAAATTCATCCGTAACGACTTATGAACAGACGACTTTCGCAGCAACTTCTCTTAAACAAAATGCGCCGACAATACACACCTGAACACCTTGCAAGCTGGCGTGACAAATGTGATCCAGCGGCCGATGCAGCAGTGACGGCACTGTTCACAAATGAGCGTACTGTCGTGCCAGAAGGGTATGACGAGCTGCTCACGGCCGTCATGGCAAGCCAGCATCCCGCATGTCGCGCATTTATGGAGACTGTTGAGCGTGTGCCAGATTGGGTCGAATTTAATGATTTTGTGGCAGGCCAACAGCTCTTTCGGCGCAACGGGGTGCTGACCTTCTTGATTGGCGTGAGCGTGCTGGTGTCATCCTATGGGGGTTACAAGGACAATAAGGTGCTGGCTTTGTCCGGCCGACTCAGCGAAGGGGATAGCTTTCGGCGTGCGGTTGAGACAGCAAAGTTCACGATGGATGTGACCGACAAGGATGCGTTGCGACCTCATGCAACCGGCTGGCAGGCCATTTTACAGGTGCGACTGCTGCACGCTCGTGTGCGTCAACTTATGAAAGCACATGGCTTTCCCGTTGAGAAGTACGACGAGCCGATCAATCAAGAGGCGATGTGCGGTGCTAACATGCTCTTTTCACATGGCGTGATTCGTGCGCTGGAACTGCTTGGTGTGCAGGTCACGCAAGCCGAAAAAGAGAGCTATCATGATCTGTGGCGTTATGCTGGCTGGCTGATGGGAGTCGATTTAGCATTGCTGCCCGAACATCATGCGGAGGAAGCCGAGCTTTTTGAGCTACATCAATACGACTATCAACCCGATGCCGACACATATAAGCTATACGAGGGAACAGTGCGCGGAATCATCAATGGGGCGAGTGAGTTGCCGCTGTGGATGACGCTTTTGGGTGGCGGAATGTTGCAGTCGCGGGCATTTGTCGATAACTTTATCGGATTGACAGTCAACGATACGTTGCAGGATTATTTGGGATTACGGCCGACGCAAGGCTGGCGACTCTTGTTCAACGGTCTACGCAGAACCCTCGCGCTCCTTTCAAAAGCGCAAAATGTGTTTCCACCCCTCAAGTGGGGCATGCTTTGGGTGCAGGGAACGCTAATGGAGCGAATGGTGACAACGTTGGTGGGAGAGGAGGAAGTCGAATTCAATCGTGTCGGAGTCGTGTGAGAAAAGGAATGCCTTCTGCTTCTTGCTTCCTCGCTTCGCTCACGGCTCGGCCGAAATCGCATTCATCGGCAATCGGCCGACAGTCGCCTCACGCCTCGCACCGTCTTTTGTCAGCGTGCCGTTGTATTCTGCGCCGAGTCCTCCTGCCTGCCAGCCGCCTAGATTGAACGGAATACTGCGGGAATCGGCCGAGATCCATCGTCCATTATGTGTTCGGGAAATGTGGAGATGGGTTCCTGTCGAAAATCCACCTTCGCACGACGGATGCCCGATGCGATCTCCGACTTTCAGTTCTGTGCCTACCTCGACGCGCTCGTTGGTTGCCACGTGCTGATAGACAACTGCCCAGCCCGTTCCCGCATAGCCATCACCGTCTAAATCTAAGACGACCGCGCCAAAATTGCTGCGTGTAACCACACCATCGGCAACAGCCGTTAGCCAAGCCGTCGCATCATAGCATCCTAGCTGTTCGCCCGGCGGCACAAAATCGAGTGCCGCCCACGCCGACCCTGTATTCCAACCCCCATGTGGTCCCCCCGTTAAAAACCACGTCTCGTCCGCGCTCCATGGCAGCGTCAATGGCGGTTGTACCTCTGGCACTGCAACACCTTCATCTCCTTGTGTGTATGCAAACGGGCTGCCAAAGAGACGCTCATAGGTCGCCAAAAACGCGCCACCATCTGTTTCTGCTTGCCAACTTGCAGATGTTGCACCGGTGTGACTGCCAAGCCAAAGTTGAACACCAGCAGTGCCGTGGTTGATTTCGGCCGAGAACCTAACAGCCGTGCCGTCACTCAACGTAAAACCGCGCATCCCACCCTCGCTGCGTCCGTAAAACCCCAGATTGAGACGATTTGCCGCCCATTCAAGCTGACGATAAAGCCCTGTGCCACCGACCGCCCTCATTGGCGCATCACGCACAAAGGGATCTGCCTGTGTCACCCAACCTGAACGATGCTCTAACGCAACTAGTAGCAGGCGTGGGTGAACACGTGTGCGTTCAGCCACCAACTCGACAATTGCGATGCCGTCTAACACAGTTCCCTCTACTTGGTCAGTGTAGCCACGCAGAAAACTGTCTGCTGGAATGACGCTGGGCAAAGAAATATCGAACCCCTGTCCATTTGGGCCGAAGACCAACTCATCGTCGGGGACTAGTTTCACATTGGATGAGATAGCTATTGGCGTGCTGCCACCATTGCTGCCCGGAATAACAAGCGTCTGCCCAACTGTGACGAGGTTGGGATCGACGATGCCGTTTGCGTTTATCAATTGAGTCATTGATACACCAAACTGCGCTGCAATGCCGGCAAGTGTATCGCCAGACTTAATCGTGTAGTTTCCACCGCTGCTGTTGGAACCAAAGCTGGCAAAATTTCCTGCGGTGGTGGGGTTTGGTGAAGGGCTGGCACTGATGGATGGCAACTCCGTGTTGTCACCATCTCCATAGCCGGGTAAATTGGCTAGATCGCTTGGGACAGTCGCCTCCCCCCCCAGTCTTCCCAGAGCATAGAGCGATAACAAAAAAACTAGCAGTCCTCCTACCAGTGCAACGAGTAAAAAACGAGCTTGTTGATCCATATAAGTCTAATTAAGGACATAAGGGTGACGAAACACCTGTCACCATTGTCTACACAAAATCCTGTTCCTAATTATCCGTTTCCGTTCACCCGCTCTCTTTTCTACCTCTTGGAGATTATCATGCTTCTTTCCTTTTGACACGTCGCTCGTCCTCGTTTTTCTTCAACCGTAAGTCATCTCACGTCCAGATAGCAAATTTGGGGGATAATCCCCTCATGAAAACTGAGACTCTCTACTTCAAGCAATTTCTCGATGATTTAGACGAGCGGTCAATGCAAACCTGTCTGAGGGATCTCAAGCGTGCGCTGCTTGTCTTCCATTCGCCCATCGATCAGACAGTTGGAATTGAAAATGCCGGTAAAATTTTTGGTGCTGCGAAGCATCCAAAGAGCTTTATTTCGCTGGATAAGGCAGATCATTTGTTGGGGAAATCGGCCGATTCCCGCTACGTTGGCGCAATGGTTGGTACGTGGGCAGCAAAATATATCTGACGTAAGGTCATCTTACACCTTACAGATATGTAGCAGTTATGCTTACAGTTCAATTTTCAAAAAGGAGCATTTCGATGACGATTGACTTTACAGCTGTAGATGCACGCGAGATGACGTTGGCTGAACTTGCTGAAACTGTTACCCGCGCTGATTTACGCACCGCTTCCGATGCCAGTATTAACCGCATGTTGGCATTGATAGACGGTCTGACCGATGGACATGTCATTTTTGAACCGACGGATGAGACGGCTGATGATCCTTATGCGGCCGAAGATGAGAAACACATTGGCTGGAATCTTGCCCATCTCATTGCCCATGTGACCGCCAGCAGCGAAGAGGGAGCCGCTTTTAGCTCCGTTCTCGCACGCGGCTATCCTCTCTCAGAACGCCCACGCTATGAAACGCCATGGAAAGAGATCACGACGTATGAACAGTGTGTCCAGCGTTTAGAAGAGAGCCGTCGCATCCGCAATGGTTATCTCGACACATGGCCAGATCAGCCCCATCTTGATGTCTATCGCGCAGGGATGTCAGAACGCTTTGAGGCGTTTACGGGCAAACTCAACGCGACGGGGTGTTTTTTGCTTGGCCTCTGGCATGAGGTTGGTCATTATGAGCAGCTTACAGAAGTAGAGGGGCAGGCAGTTAAAGCACACGTTGTTTAACCGCTATATCGACCGGGTTTAGAAATAATAGCGCGTATTGCGTGTCCAGCTTACGCAATACGCACCAAAAAGAGACGATATTGAAGACAAAATGAACAGGAAAAATCACAACCGTTCGCTGTCAACGGGATCAAGCGCACGCAGTAACTCCCACGTATACATCCCGGTTGAATGTCCATCGCTCCACAGCGGTTGTAGCGCATAACTCCCGACGGCCTGCAAATTCTCCAGTTGGATGCCTAAGTTTGGCGCATTTTGGACGACGCTTGGCGGAGTGACATTGCCCATTTTAGCATGACCGCCCTTGCATTCGACGCATGGGCAAGCGAGGCGTAGCCCATCAAAAGGGTAGCTGCTGATATGACCATCGTTCCACAAAATGGTGAGTCGTCGGTCGTTGCGATTGGCTTGGATATTGGTTGGGTGGGGTCTCATGAGGGGATTTTAATGGAGAACGGCCGATTTAAGAAATAAACGAATAAAACACGGCGACTTCTTCATTTTTCACGTTAAAGCCATGTAACTATGCTTGACAGCCCCAAATCGTCTATCTATAATCTCACACGGTTTGCGGCTATGGTGAAACGGTATCATGCGTGCTTCCCAAGCACTTGTTTCGGGTTCGAGTCCCGATAGCCGCTCTTAGGGGAACAATCCCGACTTAAAACAGACAAATAATCTCTTATCCAGAGCGGCCTAGGGAACAGCCCAAAGAAGCCGCAGCAACCCCTTGACGTGAAAGGAAGGTGCTAATTCTGACAGCGATGCTGAAAGATGAGAGGTGCGACAGCTTGTAACAGCGTGCCTCTTGTCGAGCGACAAGAGGTTTTTTTGTTTCTATCAATGCTATGGAGGCATTTTACGATGAGTACAAGTTTTATGACTAGCCCGAGTTTGTTATTTTCGTCTGAATCAGTGACAGAAGGGCATCCCGACAAGATGTGTGACCAAATTAGCGATGCAGTGCTGGACGCTTGCTTCGAGCAAGACCCGATGAGCCGTGTCGCTTGTGAAACCGCTATCAAGACTGGCTATGTGATGTTGTTGGGTGAAATTACGACCAACGCATTTGTTAATTTTGATGAGCTAGTGCGTCAGGTTGTCAATGACATTGGTTATGACAGCAGCGACAAAGGGTTTGATGGTTCGACTTGTGGTGTCCTGTCAGCAATCGCAGCGCAAAGCGCAGATATTGCACAAGGGGTCGATGAGGCGTTTGAAGTCCGCGAAGAAGAGGATGAAGAGACGGAAATCAACAAAGTTGGCGCGGGCGATCAGGGCATGATGTTCGGATTTGCGTGCAACGAAACAGAGACGTTGATGCCATTGCCAATTCAACTGGCGCACGAACTGACCCGCCGTTTGAGTGAGGTTCGCAAAGACGGTACGTTGCCTTGGCTGCGCCCAGACGGAAAGTCACAGGTTACGGTTGAGTACAGCTACGGTAAGCCAAAGCGCGTCACGACTGTTTTGATCAGCACACAACACGCGCCTGACATCAGCCAAGAGGATATTCGCGCGGCTATCATCGAACACGTCATCAATCCGATCATTCCAGATGAACTCGACGAAGGCGATATCGAATACTATGTCAACCCAACAGGGCGCTTTGTGATCGGTGGGCCAATGGGTGATGCTGGTTTGACGGGTCGCAAGATCATTGTGGACACGTATGGCGGCATGGGTCGTCATGGTGGCGGCGCGTTCAGTGGCAAAGACTGCACAAAGGTTGACCGCTCGGCCGCCTACGCCGCACGCTGGGTCGCCAAAAATGTCGTTGCCGCTGGGCTAGCGGATCGTTGCGAAGTGCAGGTGGCCTACGCCATCGGTGTCGCGCATCCATTGAGCGTCAATGTTGAAACGTTTGGTACAGGCAAAGTGGATAACGAAACGTTGATCGGCCTGATCAATGACAACTTTGATTTACGTCCGGGCGCGATTATCCGTGACTTGGATTTGCGTCGGCCGATCTATCGTCAGACCGCGGCTTATGGGCATTTCGGCCGAACGGACATCGACTTGCCTTGGGAGAACACTGACCGTGCAGCTCAACTAAAAGTAGCTGCCGGATTAGATACTCGTCTCGTTTAGAGATAGTTAAAAAGTGGTCATAGGTGAACAAGCGTGGTCATGTTGCCACAAGTTGTAAAAAAGAA
>CAYMGE010000067.1:17320-36555 GCA_964389925.1 uncultured Ardenticatenaceae bacterium | reverse complement strand
GCATGGATTCCTGCATACGCTGGAATGACACCCTCAAAGTATTTGAAACACACCCGTAGCTTATGAACGCAGTTGTGCTGTTTCTGCTAAATTAAGCGAATAGTGATGTGGCATCCGCACTAGGTTGCCGCGTTCTCCGAGATAGTCAACAACAACACCATACTGTTCACGCGCTGCCTCAATTGAAACATAGCCATTCACCACATCGTCGAACACACGCTCTGGGTCGCGCTCGAATGGGTCGCCGTAGCCGCCACCACCGGGGGTATTGAGTTCGACGAGGGAATCGGCCGAGAACCACAGCACCGTCTTTGGCGGCGCATCTTTCCCATTCAGCCGATACTGACCCACCGTCCCCGCCTTGCCACCCATCGCCCCCTGTGCGGGAAATTGCGTGCGGTCAACCAAACTCGACACGCTCCACTCTTTTTTACCCAAATGCCCAATCGTCATGTTCTGCCCTAACCCACCGCGAAATTTGCCCGCGCCGCCGGAGTTGGTGTTGAGCGTGCGCTGAATGTGCATCAGAGGGGCAAGCGTCTCGACGATCTCCGTCGGAACGCCCCCGACCCCACTTGGAAATCCCGTTGTATTGAGGCCGTCCTTTGTCGGCCGCGCTCCCGTGCCGCCTAGCTGAAAAACTGTAATGTTGCTGTTTTTGTTCGTCTTTGGCCAAGTGGAACGCCAAATACTCATCCAAGCGGGGTCTGCACCGCCGGCCAACACACGCTCTGGAATGATTTGAATCAATGCGCCAAAGATCGCGCTCGGCAAGAGATGCCCAACCAAATGACGAGACGCAACCGCTGCTGGCTCCTCACAATTTAAGATGCTGCCTTTTGGCGCGGTGACATGCACGGGACGGAACGCGCCTTCGTTGTGTGGCACTTCGGGGCTGATTGCCGCCTTCATCGCAAACGACGCATACCCCCGTGTGTAATTCAGCACAACGTTGATCCCACGACTGCTCTGGGGTGATGATCCCGCAAAATCGATGTAAATATCCTCATCCTCAACTGTCACGGCAACGGCGATTTTGAGCGGCTCTTCATACCCATCTGCCCACAGTTCATGTGTATAACGACCGTTGGGCAGCTTGCGGATCGCGTCGCGCATCGCCTTTTCAGAGCGTGCGATGATTTCTTCTGCCAGCGGCTCAATTGTGTCCAGCCCAAACTCGTTCATCATTTCGAGCAGACTGCGTGCGCCTACGTCGTTGCTGGCGGCTTGCGCGTAGAGGTCGCCCACCGTCTCGTCTGGCGTGCGGACGTTGGCGCGGATGATGTTGAACAACACCTCATTTGGCTTGCCCGCGTCGAACAGCTTCATGATGGGGACGCGCAGTCCTTCCTCGTAGACTTCGCGGGCTTCGGCCGATAATATCCGCCCCCCCACATCAGGCGAGTGGCAGCAATTCGCAAAAAATGCGACCAGCTTTTCCCCCTGAAAAACGGGGGTCATCACAGTAAAGTCGTTGATCTGCCCGGCCGTTTGCCATGGATCATTTGTGACTAACACATCGCCCGGCTTGAGCGTTGCAGGTGGATATTTGTTGAGAAAATGAATCGCGCCCGTCGCCATCGGGTTGATATGCCCGGGCGTTCCCGTCAGCGATTGCCCGATCATGTTGCCTTTCGTATCGAACACCCCGCAGGCAAGATCGACCGACTCGCGCACAATCGTGCTGAACGCGGTGCGAATCAGCGTCGTCTGCTGCTCATTCGCCACCGAAAGCAGCCGATTCCAAAGAACTTCGAGTTGAATTGCGTTTAGTTTCATAGTTTTCCATTACACACGCAATTGTAGGGGCTAGGCAAATGGCATCAAGCCTCACCTAGTTAGAGCGATTATGCCATTTGTCTCGCCCGGTTTGTGCGAATCTCTAAACTGGGCGAGATAAACGGCATGTAATTCTCAAATGAGTTAATCTGTACGCCGTTTACCTAGCCCCTACGTTTGATTGCGTTTGTGAGTTATGTTTAATTTCTTGCGAAGGCCAAACTGTCCGTGTCCGCTGATAAATTGTTGATTCATTGCGGTAAAAAGTCTACACTGCGAAAAATTATCAACATATCTACGTGGTTAGACTCTTATGAAAACGATTCAGGTAACTGTAGAAGAATCACTGTTGGCAGAGTTCGATCAAGTCGCCAAAGAGCTTAAAACTTCCCGTTCGGTACTCATCTGCGAAGCGATGCGTGATTTGTTGCGCCAACGCCGAATTCGTCAGATGGAAGAACGAGATCGGCTCAGTTACGAAAAATACCCGCAGCAATTGGACGAGTTGATTCTCCATCAAGTTTGGGAAGATGATGGAGAAGATTGGAGCCAATATTATGATGCAGAGTGAAGTTAGCAGGAAGCCGTTTCACAACGCTTTCGGCCGATCGCATGGAAGATGTAGACAATGCGCTCGCGTTTGCATTAGGCATGAATCGCTTCCTCTAGGGCATCTCGGCAATCAAATTAAAATGCTCGTCGATGTGACATTTGGCATTGGGGCCAATAATCACGGTTGACTCGCGTTCTTCAACAATTGCGGGGCCATCAAACGTCATGCCCGGCTTCATGCGATAGCGGTCATAGATGGGGGTGTCGGTAAAACCGTTTGACTCTGGGAAGTACGCTTGGCGACTGCCTTTTTGTACATTCGTCGCCCTCACCGCGCTGTCATCTTTCATCACCACATTGAGCTGCACGTTCGGCTTCGGCCCAGAAGAGACGACGCGCCAGTTCAGAATTTCAACATTGACGGGAGGCCCCAGCCGTTCGTATAGGTCTTGATAGGTTTGCTCGAAATGGGTTTTGAGGTCGGCCGCAATCACTTCACTCAATTCCCCATCCCCCAACGTCACCCCAATCTCATGCCCCTGCCCAACATAGCGCATATCGACCTCACGTCGATGGGTGATTTCATCTGCCGCAACGCCCGATGCTTGCAGCAATTCCTCCCCTTCAACCTGCATCTCATTCAAAAGCGCATTGGCATGATCCCAATCAATCGCACCAAACTCAACCGCCCATGAGCGCACAAAGTCAAACGCCAGCGGTGCGGTCAAAAAGCCGACCGTACTCATCACGCCCGCACCGAGCGGCGCAAGCAGCAGCGGCGATCCGAGTGAGACGGCGATGCGATAGGCGTGAACAGGCCCCGCGCCACCAAACGCAAACAGCGGGAAGCGCCGCGGGTCTTTGCCCCGTTCGAGTGCGTGAACACGTGCCGCGTTTGCCATGTTTTCGTTGGCGACTTGATGAATGCCCCACGCAGCCTCTTCAATCGTAAGGCCAAGCGGCTTGGCGATTTTTTCGTCAATCACTTGACGTGCCTTCGCCATATTGAGCGACATCTTACCACCGAGAAAGAAGGCGGGATCGAGATAGCCGAGAATTAGGTTTGCGTCCGTGATGGTTGGCTCTGTGCCACCGTTGCCATAGCAGACGGGGCCGGGAGCGGCACCGGCCGAGTCTGGCCCCGTCTTGAGCAGGCCGAGCGCATCGACTCGCGCAATCGACCCACCACCCGTGCCAATCTCGATCAGTTCGATGACGGGCAGCTTGATCGGCAAGCCCGATCCTTTGGCAAAGCGATAGATGCGATCCACCTCAAAGTCGTGCGCGATCAGCGGCTCGCCCTTGTCAATGACGCAAATTTTTGCCGTCGTGCCGCCCATGTCGAATGAGATAATGTCGTCGTGACCCGTCACCTGCCCGTAGGCTTGCGCGGCGAGTGCGCCGGCGGCTGGCCCTGATTCGAGCAGCCGCACGGGAAACTGAATCGCCGTCTCCACCGTGGCGATCCCGCCACTCGAAAGCATGAGGTAGAAATTGCCCACAAAATCATTATTTGCCAAACGCTTTTCAAGCTGGCGTAGATATTTTTCGACCAACTCTTGCACATAAACGTTGGCGATGGTCGTGGAGGCGCGTTCAAACTCGCGGATTTCGGGGACAACATCGGCCGAAATCGACACCCGCATCTCTGGCGCAACCCGCTGAATCGCCTCGCGTGCGGCTCGCTCCGCACTAGGGTTGGCAAAGCTATGCAAAAAGCAAACCGCGACCGCCTCAATCCCATTTTCCGCCAGTTCCGCCGTCAGCCGCTCGACATATTCGACATCGAGCGGTGTATGTTGTGCGCCATCTTGTAGCGTTCGTTCAGGCACATCAAAGCGCAGATAGCGCGGGACAAGCGGCTTTGGCTGCTCGATCATCAAATCGTAGAGGTCGTAACGTGTTTCGCGGCCGATTTCGATAGAGTCGCGGAAGCCGGTCGTCGTCATGAGCGCAGTCAAAACACCCTTGCGCTCAATCATGGCGTTGGTGACGAGGGTCGTGCCGTGGATGAGGCGTTGAATTTCGGCCGAATCCACCCCCGCCACTGCCAACGTCTCTTTCAACACGGTCTCAACCGCCAGCGATGGATCATGTGGCGTGGTCAACGTCTTGCCAATCGAAAACGCGCCCGTCTCCGTATTGACGATAATCATGTCTGTGAATGTGCCGCCAATGTCGGCTCCGACTCGGTATTTTTGGATCATGGCCTATCGGTAGGTCGGTATTCGGTAGCGATTGCAAAACACAGCTACCGAATACTGATTAATCTATCTGTGGAAAATCAGACGGCGGCATAATATCAACCGTCGCCGACCGCTGCTGTGCCAACATCCCGCCATCGACAACGGTGCGCTGGCCTGTCACATAGAGGCTGTCATCTGAGGCGAGAAAGACCGCCGCGCCCGTCATATCATCTGGTTCACCGATGCGCCCCATTGGCACATTTGTCCCGCGCAAGATACGCTGCTCTAGGTCAAGATTGTGCGTGTCGATGGAGCCGGGAACGAGCGAGTTGATGCGAATGTTGTACGGCCCCAGATCGAGGGCGAGCGCACGGGTCATCGCTTCAATGCCGCCTTTTGTCGCATCATAGGCGACAAAGGCGCGATGTGCTTTCGTCGCGCCGCCGGAGGACAGGTTGATGATCGAGCCGTTGCCCTGCTTTGCCATGATGTGCGCGGCCGATTTGCAGCAAAGAAATGTCCCCGTCAGATTCACGCCAATAATCCGATCCCACCACGCTTTATCGGCCGTGAGAAAATGCTTCATGGGCGAGATGAGGCCGGCATTGTTGACCAACACATCGACGCGCCCATATTTTTCCATTGTCGCCGCGAACATGGCCTCGACTGACGCTTCCTGTGCCACATCGACGGTGATGGCAATGGCCTCGCCGCCCGCCGCGTTGATTGCGTTGGCAGTCGCTTCTACACCGTCTGTGTTTATGTCGGCCGCCACAACCCGCGCCCCTTCGCGCCCATAACGCAGGGCAATCGCCTCGCCAATCCCTTGTGCTGCGCCTGTCACAACGGTCACTTTTCCTTCTAATCGCATTTTCTGTTCTCCTGTATAAAGGATGAAGGATGAAGGATGAAATTGAATCGCATCCTATCATTTTCATGCCTTCGTGGTGCGCCAAGGCGCGTGTTGTCTCATCCTCGTTTATTGCTGTGATGTCTTTGATTTTTAGGGGTGAAAAGAGTTGGGACATAGCTAGATCAATCGTGCAGGATGTTCGTGAATTGGGTTGTTTTCTGGGATGCGCTTTGCCAAGAGGCGAGACAGGTCGAGTTCGTGGGGCAGGCCGAGAACGAGTTCGGCTAGGTATCGGCCGACGGCATGACTCTGCTGAAACCCATGCCCCGAAAATCCGTTGGCACACCAGTACCCTTTCAGACCGGGCCACTCGCCCAAAATAGCGTTGTGGTCAAAAGTGTTGATGGCGTACAGACCCGACCAGCCGCTGACTACCTTGAGACGATCAAAGCTCGGCAAATAGTGGACGAGTCCTTCCCACATCTGCTCCTCAAAACGCTGAACGCTCCAACCAAAATCGTCGTAGGTCACAAAGTCGTCTGGACTGGCACCGCCCGTAATGAAGTGACCGCCGCCTTCATGGAAAATAAATTGCCCATTTGGCAGCAGCAGCATGGGCAGAATTTTGTCGAAGTGTTGATCAGTTTCAACCGTGAACACCTGTCGATTGAGCGACTCGATAGGTAAATTAACCCCCACCGTCTCAGCAAGAATCGGTGCCCATGCGCCCGTGACGTTGAAGACAATCGGTGTGTTATAAACGTCGCCATTTTCAACTTTTAGTCCGGTCATTTGGTCGCCGTCTTTAAGCAGTTTTGTAACGCTTGCTTCAATATAAGTCACGCCAAGCTCAATCGCCTTGCGACGATACCCTTGCAGGACAGCGAGTGGGGACATGGAGCCGTCATTTCGGCCGAAGCTAGCCCCCACAATGTCACCCCGCAGTCCCAACAGCGGATAATGCTGCACGATCTCATCTGGCTCTAGCCACACAACATCACACCCCAAGCTCTGCTGTTTGGCAACCCCCGCCTGTGATAATTCGCGCAGTGAGTCTTGTACGAGATAGAGATTGCCCTGTTTGCGAAAGTCGATGCTTGGTGTGTGGTCGGCCGTTGCAAACTCCTCCGCAAATGTTTCCAGCACCTCCATACCATACTGCGAGATTTTGATATTCGCCTCAGTATCAAACTGAATGCGAATGTTGCCATCCGAACGTAGGGTTGACGAGTATTCGTAAGTTGAGTCGCGCTCGACAACCAAAATACGCAAGGCTGGAGCGTGCTTGATTAGATTGTAGGCAATCGCTGAACCCATGATGCCGCCGCCAGCGAGGATAATGTCGTAATTGTTCATAGTTTCAATCTTTGTGTGGCTTCATGATGATTCGACGAGCGTTCAGGCTGTCACGATGAATAGTATACCGTTCTGGCAAGGGTGCAAATTCTCTTTTTGCCACACTAACGATGACATTAGCACGCCGTAAAGAATAAGCGTTCATCTGCCACAGACCTCTCTTGTTTGTGGTATGCTTGTAAAATCCTCGCTCCATCCTACTCTTCTAACGCGGATAAACTGCGATAATAAGTTGAAGACGCGCTCCTTATCTAAACGCAATAAGCTCAATCAATGCTATGATTGAAAAATAACAGTTAATTGTTGTAAAGGTAAACATCCCATGAAAAATGGGTTAAAATTAGACTCTATGTCAAGAAAATCACGCAAACGCGCCAAATTAAAGCAACAAAGAGCCTTGGAGCAGAGTATCGCCGCGCTCAAGCGTAATGGCAAAAAGGCATTTGATCAGGCTGCATATGCCGACGCAATTGAAACATGGCAGCGTGCGCTGAAAAAGCGCAAGGATAGCACGCTGAATGAGGCGTTGGGGGAAGCATATTTTCGGTTGGCAATGAAAACTGAAGTAAATGACCAGCGGCTTACAGCGTTGCAAGAGGCTGCAACTTATCAACCGAACGATGAGCGTGTCGGCTATCATATCGGCCTGACGCAGTTACGGTTGGGTTTGTTGAAAGAGGCGAATGTTCAGTTAGCGCGGGTGAAGAAACAGCCATTTGCGAAACGAGCGGCGTTTCCATTGGCAGTGACACAAACACAGCTAGATAAGCGGGTGACGCAACGGAAACTACTATCGGCCGATCAACTCGCCCTGCTCGACCAGCTTTCTGAATTCCAGCGACGACCCTATCAAGCAGACTCCCCTGCGACGTTGCGTGGGTTTGTAGCGTATGATAATGGGGAGTGGGAATCGGCCGAAAAAGAGCTTTCGGATGCACTAACAACCGCTTCCCCTGATGAACAAGCCGTCCTCCATAAATATCTCGGCAACATTGCCGCCCAAAAGGAGCAATGGGCGGTTGCATTGACTCATTGGCAACAGGCCGCCCAATTAGGATTACAAGACGCAACGCTCGATGAAAATCTGGGGGAGATATATCACCGTTTGGCGGAAGAGGCACTGGAAGCTGGCAACAGCAAGCGTGCAGGGCAGCTCGCCAACGAGGCACATCGCTTTAAGTCAGACGATAATCAGCTCAACAGTTTACTTGCCCATCTGCAAATGCAACAGGGCAATGCAGAGGCACAGGCGCAACAGTGGCGCGAGGCGGTTCATCAGTGGGAAATGGTAGAGAAAGTGCAGGGGGGCAGCTTTAGACTCGCCTACAATCTCTCATTGGCGTATGAAAAGCTGGGAGACCATGAACTGGCGGCCGAAAAATGGCGCGAAGTGCTACGTCGTCGGCCGCGTAGTGCCGGTCATGTCGATGCGTTGAACGATGATGAGGTGGCACAGATTTGGAAGCGGGCGGCCGAAGCCTATATTAAGGACGAACAGTATGATGAAGCCCTGACCGTCTATCGCAGTGCGATTAAATATGACAGTGAGAACCTGCCACTGCGGATGGCGTTTGCTGAGGCTGCCTTGACCGAAGGCCATTTCCAAACTGCTGAGAATGAACTTGACCGTATTCTCGAACAGAAGGCAGATTACATCCCTGCCTTAATGTTATTGGGCGAGGTGCGTATTGAAAGTTCACGCGGCTGGTGGGGCAGTGACCCAACCCGCTCATGGCAGCGCGTGCTAGAAATTGATCCAAACCATCAGGAAGCCCGTAATGCGCTTGCCGACTTTCATCTCAATGAGATTGAAGAGCCGCGTGGATGGTTCTACGCAGGCAAAGCTGAAGATCACGTCCAGAAAGCCTTAGAGTATGCACCCAATCGACCTGACGTACTTTATCAAGTGGCCATTTATGAGCTAGATAAAAAAGATGCTGATTACGACATTGTCGCTGGATTATTCGACCGTTTATTGCAAAACAGCGGTCGTAATCTTGAGATGTATGGACGAGTACTGTCGGCGTGGCTGATAGAGTATGAAGATGAGCGTGCTGAACAGGTCATACAACTGGCAACTGAGCGCAAGCTAAACGTTACCGCTTCACTCTACGTCTCAGTTGCGACCTTTTGTTATCGGATTGAACGGGAAGATATCGGACCATACTGGGCGGAGAAGGCAAAGCAGGTAGCCAAGCCAGATGAGCCAATTTTGTCGATGATAGGTGAGGCATTGACATTTGCTGGAGAGCCAGAGGCGGGTCGTGACTACTTGCAGCAAGCGTTGCAGGTAGAACGCCCAGTAGCTCGGATTCATTATGTACTGGGGGTTGCGGCCGCACAGCTAAACGATATGAAAACGGCAAAACGCGAATGGCTCCACGCAGAAAGAGTGGCGCGTCGTCATAAGGATTCCAAATTGTTGGATGACATTGAACAGATGAGAATGGTGTATGACTCTCCGTTTGGGGGAGTGATTAGTAGAATTATGCGTGGGGATGCGCCACCAGAGTTGCTTGAACAAATGATGGACGAGATGGAGGATGATGATGGCGGATGGTACTGAACCGAGACACAAAAAATATGAAGCCAATTTGCAGAGCAGCGACCCATATGAGGTGCTGGGGTTAGAAGCTGGGTCGAGCACGCGTGTCATCAAGAAAGCATACTTCTCACTGGTGCGTGACTATCCACCAGAAGATCAACCAGACGCATTCAAAATTATCCGTTCCGCTTATGAGCGACTACGCGATCCAACCACAAAGGCCGAATTAGACCTATTTCGCATTCAGTCACCAGATGAGTGGCAGCCACGTAAGCGACGACGCAAATTTAAGCTAGATTTTGATGCAAACGATGCGTTCCGCTTGCTCTATATGCAGGGTGATTTAGGACGACGTGACTTTCGGGAAGACTTTCGGCCGATAAAATTTTAGAAGTAGTAGATTGTCAATATGTCAAAACCTTTTTTAACTCGCATTTTTGGCGGGAATCCTAGCGAGCCTGAAACAGACCACATATCAGAAATTATGGCGGCTTTGGCGACTATCCAAGCAGAAAGTGCCGCTGCACGCAGTGAAGCGGAGGGGGCGCGACAAGAAGTTCGCAAACTTGGTAAGGCGCAATATAAAGCAAATACGCTAGTTGAAGGACAGTCTACGCGCTGGGAGGCGACAGCAACAAAACTGCAAGAGACACAAAGTGAGAATACGCATCTCGTACAACGCATCGCAGAGCAGACAAACGATCTGGTGCGGCAAGATTTGCTACAAGCACTGTTCCCCGCCATCGACGGTATCGATCAAGCATTTATTGTGGGCTATAGCTATTTGCAGCGACGCGACTTAGATATTGGCTTACGTGAGTTGTGGCCTTCGGAGCAGCAGCCAATGCAATCGGCCGAAGATCGCGCCGCCATGGCTGCATGGCTTGATGGGTTACGGGTTGTGCGGGGACGGCTGCTCGGTGTGCTGGCGGCCGATGGGGTGACACGCATTCCAACTATTGGTGAATCGTTTGATCCTTACTTGCATATTGCTGTAGGAACGGTTGCGGCCGAAGCAGAATCAGAAAAAAATTATATTGCCAGTGAACAAAAAGCTGGCTATCGCAACGCTCAAGGCGTGCTGCGATATGCAGAAGTCATTGTGAAAAAATAATATGTCTAACATTATTGGAATTGATCTCGGAACCACAAATTCGGCCGTCGCGGTGGTGCGCGATGGCACACCTCAACTACTCAGCTACTATGGCGAGCGTCTACTGCCTTCAGTCGTTGGCTACACTAACAGCGGTCAGTGGGTTGTTGGCACACCAGCTCGCAATCAGTTTGGTGTCAATCCAGAAAATACGGTGCGCTCCATCAAGCGCGATATGGGTACAGATCGACGTATTACGATTGGCGACCAAACGCTCTCACCACCCGAAATATCTGCGTTTATTCTGCGGGAAATCAAGCGCATCGCTGAAGGTGCGCTCGACGAAGAGGTGACAGATGCGGTTATCACCGTGCCGGCCTACTTCAGCGACGCGCAGCGGCTAGCAACCCAAGAGGCTGGGCGAATTGCAGGGTTGAACGTGCGTCGTATCGTCAATGAACCGACCGCCGCGGCGCTTGCCTATGGCCTAAACGGCGCGGAAGAGCAACTTGTTCTCATTTATGATTTGGGCGGTGGGACGTTTGATGTCTCGCTCGTTGAGTTGATGGACGGAGTCGTTGAGGTGCTGGCGAGTCATGGGGATACACAACTTGGCGGCGACGACTTTGATAAGGAGTTGACAGAGTTATTGGCAGGTCGATTTCAGGAGAAGCACGGGATCGATGTGCGTACAGACAAACGCGCATTGGCGCGTCTGCTCGACGCGGCCGAGCGTGCAAAAATCGCACTGTCATCGAAAGCATTCGTGAGGGTTAAAGAGGAATATCTGGTGACGCACGAGGGGATTCCACTGCATTTGGAAACAGAGGTAAGTCGCGCTGACTTTGAGTCGTTGACTCGTGATCTGCTGATACGGACGCTTGATTCGGTTGAGAGTGTCCTGCGAGATGCAGAGGTCAGCGCAGACGAGATCGACCACGTGCTGTTAGTGGGTGGTTCGACGCGAATGCCAGCAGTGCGCGAACTGATTGAAGATGAATTAGGGATGGAGCCACACGACACAATTAACCCAGATGAGGCGGTTGCATTGGGTGCGGCCGTACAAGCGGCAATTATCGATGGGCAACCCATTGACGCAATTTTGGTTGATGTTACCCCCTACTCGTTGGGGATTGCGATTGCAGAGTTAGTGATGAATCGGCCGGTTCCCGACCGCTATAAAGTTCTGATCCCGCGCAATACCACCATTCCGACGACGAGAGAAGAGCGATTTTACACACTCTATCCCGATCAAACAGCGATTGACATCGAAGTTTATCAAGGGGAGAAACCCATCGCCTCGCAAAATACGTTGTTGGGCGAGTTTATGGTTGAGAATTTGCGCCCAGCGATACCGGGAGAGTTGCCCGAAATCACCGTTCAGTTTGATTTTGATGTCAACGGGCGGCTAAAGGTAACGGCACGGGATCGAGCGACAGGCAAGGCGGTCGATCTGACGGTCGATGCGCCTGTGGCACAGTTGAATGAGCGTAACTTGCTCGCCTCACAACAGCGCATCGCCGATTTGTCACAAGAGACGGTGACAGTCTCGGCCGAAATGATAGCCCTAATCGACCGCGCACAACGCCTGATGGCGGCGGCCGATATTGATGAAGATGGCATGGACACGCTCAGTCAACTGCTCGAACAGATTCGGACAGCGCGTGCGACTGGTGCAAGCGAAGAGATGGATGAGTTGCAAGAAGAACTGCTCGATTTACTGTTTGATTTGGAGATGTAGGCGTGTACTTAGTTCAAGAGGAGATGTAGCTTCTCGCTGATCTTTTCGCCTGAAACGAGGGAGGTTGTTTGGTAAAATCGGCCGAATGCCTCCCAACCCACCTGCCCCATCGCAGCCGAAGTCGCTACGTTGCGCGGCAGTAGCGCGTGAAATTTGCCCATTTGCAACCGCTCACTTTTTGCCATTGCGAGTGTCCGTGCTGCGCTTTCGGCCGCGACCGCATCCCACACAGGCAGCGCGGTCAATGGCCAGTGTAGGTAGAGACAAAATTCGTTGACATTTTCGGCCCCAAACCCTTTTAGCAATAACGTCAACAATTCACCCCAAATCGACCCACAAAAATGAAAAAGCCACATCCCATTCTCTGTTGGCAACGTCGCCATCTGCCCAACTTTTAATTTGAGCGACCGGGCAACTGATTGTGTGACACGAAAGGGGATCGCGGCATAGCCTGTTTGATAACGCAGCACTTCATCGACAACCTGTGCGCCTGCGGGAGCTAGCCCAAACCGATTGCGGTCGTGCCAAACAACCTGCATCGCTTTGCCACCAAGTAACACAACTGTCCCGATGTCTGGCTTGCGATCTGTATAGGCAATTGCGCGGTTGGTATACGCATCAACGGCCATAATCGCCAGCACATCCATGCCGATGTTGCTGTAAATTTCGTGGTCGTCGATTAGCTCTTGTAATAAGTGTGCGGGTCTCCAATCACCAATACGCCCCGTTTGCAGATATTGGTCAAAGGCAAGCTGTGAAACAATTTGGCGAATGTCCGCGCTTGTCACGCTCTGTGGCGCAATGCGGCGCACATCACCTAGCCGAACGCTTCCCGTTGGGCTTTGCTTGGTCAGGCTAAAAATTTGCTGGATCAAGACAGACGGCCGAAAGGCATAGTGATCGGCCGCATCCACATTGATATTGTCATTTGCTAGCGCAATCATGCCTTCAAATCGCGCCCATTCAGAAGGGGATTTTGGCAGGCAAAGAACGCTCGTTTCCGCCGTGCGGCGGCTGCCACGTCCGATGCGTTGCAGAAATGAGGTCAACGTCGGCGGCGCACCTAGCAGCACAACATCTTCCACGCTGCCAATGTCGATTCCTAGCTCCAACGTCGAAGTGGTGACACAAATGGCAACTGAGGCAGCGGCAAACTCTGTCTCCACCTCATAGCGCAGCTTGCCGTCAAGGCTGCCGTAGTGGACAAAAACCTGCATCTCGTGTGGTTTGTTTTGTCGTAGATAGGCGGCGGTCTGCTCCACTTCATTGCGTGTATTGCAAAAAAGCAATGTTTTGCGGACGGCGCGAACGGCGAGGCGATCAATCAGTTCATCGAGGTCGTAAAGGGGGGCAATATCGGCCGACACCCGCCGCTGCCCCGCCACCTCAACAATTTCCCCATTCTGCAAGTAACGTCGCGCCACCCCCTCAGGGTCGGGAACTGTTGCCGAAAGCAAGACACGCTGCATGTCAGGAATAGTCGCATCTGCAAATTGGCGAATGCGCTCGATGCGTGGCAAAAGACAGCGCAGATGGTCACCGCGTGGCGTGTTGTCAAAGAGGTGGATTTCGTCGATGATGATCGCTTGGAGCGTAATGAAGAGGCGAGGGTTGCGGGTGAGCAGGGAATCGGCCGATTCTGGCGTTGTAATCAATAAGCTCGGTGTCGTGCGCCAACCCCACACATCCCCTGTCTTCATTGCCAACCGCACCCGTGTGTTGACCAAATTCTCGCGCAACCGATCGTGTAAATCGCGCACCAATGCCCGCGTTGGACAAATATACAGCAGCGTTAAGGCTGACTTTTTCTGTGTCATTTGCGCCCAATACCGTTCAAGCAGCGGTGCAATCACTGCCTCTGTCTTCCCCGATGCGGTCGCCGCGATTACAAGCACATCCTTTCCCTCAATAATCGGCGGAATGGCCTGCTCCTGTACCCTTGTGAAGTTGCCATGCCGCGTAAAGAAAAGTGGCCATGTATGTGGTATCTGAGCTTTGACGGTGCGAGTGGTCAATTTGTCTATTTCAGGACTTACGCATATCTTCAGAGGTTCCACCTTTTCAAAAGGCGGAACCTCTTTACCAAGAATCAAACTGTATGAGTCCTTATATCAGTTGGTATCGTTGTTCTGCTCTTTCAACTGCCGCAAATAGCGTTCAATCTCATTGACCGACATACCAGCCAGCCGCTCTTCTGGACGCAAGCCAGCCAGCCGCTCTTCTGGACGCAGGCCAGCCAGCCGCTCTTCTGGACGTAAGCCAGATAGCCGCTCTTCTGGACGCAGGCCAGCCAGCCGCTCATCCACCTGAAGATATTTGAGGAGTTTCTCTTTTGGCGTGACGTGGAGAATAAAATCAACAACGGCCTCACTCATCTCAATCATGTCTTCTTTTGTCATCTCTGGTTCCATGATATATGCTCCTAGTTGGCGAGGATAGACTTGCCGCAACATCGAGACAAGATAGTGCGTCATCTCGTCTGGTTGTAACGTTTCTTCAGCATCGCGCAACGTATGTATTGCCCTTAAGCGTGCTTTCTTCTGCGTCGCAAAAAGTTGCACAAACGCATTATACGCGGTCGGGGGTAGCTCATTCAATGACACGAGACGAACTCTATGGACAAACGGGCTATCATTTTCATAGACACCCGTGCTACGTTCAGTTGTGAAACGCAGGCGCTGGCGTGTTGCGGCTTGAGGTTTTTTTGCACACAACAGGTAGGTTTGCACATCGTCACCGTTTAAACGATGTGCTTGTTTGTAGAACAGATCGTAAGCGGCCGTTTTCAAGACAGCTTCGGCCGACAACGACTCCGTATACTTAAACTCAATCAAGATGTGAGACGCGCTGCTATCCCGAATGTCATCCGGCAAAACGGCACGTTGCGCCTCTGTCCATTGCGGCTCGTTACGTCGCAAAAGCAACACATCGACACGTGGCGTGTCGCTCATGATGGCGACTTCTGTTTGCACCTGAATGCCACGTGGGGTCAGGAGCAGTTGTAGCAAGTTCCCAAAATGCTGATGCCAGCGTGTCTGTTCATTCATCGGGTTTGGTTGCGGAGTTCATCCAGCATGATAGCGACTTCGTAATCGGGATGAAGATAGAGGAGATCAAACAATTCGACGGACAGGCGCACCGTCTGACGCATCGAGAGACGACCATTGCGGAGACCTTGCGCGAGCAACTCGGCCGATCCCCGCCTCACCTGCCGCTGCCGATCCCCAACCTCATACCCGTAGGCCGTCGCGTGATGCGTCAAGATACGCTCCAGAAATTCGCCCACCTCCTGTGGTGTCACCTGTGGCTCAAGGTTGAAAATTTGCTCCTCATCGAGCCAATCTTGCAGCGGCATTCGATTATCACTGTGCGTGACGGTGAAGAGAAAAAATAGTCCTTGTCCCTTGTCGTAGGCAAGTGGAAAGTCGCGGAAACGGTGCTGTCGGAATTGGTCAGGTTGAAGATGGCTCTGCTGATGGCGCAGCGCAGCGTAGATGACTGCTTGAAAAAAGGCGGATGCTTTCGGCCGCTGATATGCGTACAACAGCGAATAGCTCTCCGCTTCATCGACCAAAACACACAAACCGCTGTATCCGTTTAGCCGCGCCAATGCGCTCACGCCGGTCAACAGATAGGCGATCTGACGCGCATTGTGACCATTTTTGTAGATTGACGGGAATTTGATTCCACGTGGCATTCCGCGCACGGAACGCGGTTTTTGACCACCAGCTAGCCAGTTCAGCCATGTTTTGCGGCGGCGGGTGACGCTGATGTTTGTCACCATTTGCAGGCCGATGACGAGTGGATCAAGCTGGGCGGGAGATAGGTCGCGCAGTTGGGGCAGGATGTCGGGAGAATCGGCCGATTTCTGCAACAACCGTTGCAGCCCACGTTCATCCGTATCGGGATAGCGCAACTGCGTCATCCCCTCTCGATAGATGCTGAATCCGCGATGTGGGGGCAGTTCCAGCAAGTCTAGGCTAACCGATGTGACCAAAAAGTTGCGCTTTAACGCCTCTTGCGCCGTCAGTTCTACAATATGACTTTTACCAAACCCATACTCGCCCACTACCGCCCGCACTGCACCACCCGTCTCTTTTGTCTGCTCCAACGCCGCCCCTAAACTCCCTTGCTCCTTTTGTAGACCAACGGTCAGCTCGCTGACATACTGGGCGGGCGCAATGCCGACGCGCAACGCCTCGATCAGGTTACGAGCTGACAGTTGGTCGAGCGACATGGGTGGCGGCGGAATGTATTGATTGTGGCGGTTTGGTGGTGGCTCTTCGGTGGGGAGATCGGCCGAAAACTCTTCTTTCGGCCGACGAAAGCGCAATCCGTTCTCAAAACGCACCAGCCACTCGTTGCCATTGCGATAGGTGGCGACGATTTGACCGCTGCCAAAGTTGGGGTGTTCGACGGGGGTTCCGATCATAGAGATTTTAAGTTGACGATTTTCGATGGGCATCAAAATCGCTAATAGGGCGCGGTCTCGCCGCCGGTCAACTCATCGACTTGCCCACGCAAAATGGCTTGTGCTTCCATTTCAGTAATTGTGTGTTCATCGTCGTAATGTTGACGAGCTAGTTCAATCACGAAGGACTTGACAAAGAGGCGGCGATGGCTGACATCAAGGAAGAGATCACGGGCGACGTTGGCGAGAATGTTGGCGTTGGCGCGTTGGATGACGTGATCTAGCTGGGCATCAAATGCCGTTTCGTAAATCGGGATCAGCTTTTCACCAATTGCAAGCATGAGATCGTCTTCGGTGAGATCGAGGTGTTCAAGGTTGATGAGCGGGCTGAAATGATTGACGCGGCTAAAGCGACCCGGCGCACGCACGCGCTGCTGCAACGCGGGATATTTTGGCACAATGTCGTTGATGAACTGCGGTGGCACGGCATAGATGAACATCGCGCCGGGCAAATCTTCGCGTGTGCGGTCGATCACTTCGCGCAACGTATCAGTTGCCAACTTCTCCGCTTTACCGCCCACACTCGCCATGCGATCGACTTCGTCAAATAGCAAAATGAGACCGCTGTAGGAGAGCGCACGAATAATTTGGCAAAGTGAGCGCAACATTCGGAACGCATTCGGCCGATTGATTTTTCCCGTCACCCCCACCTCGCGCAAAATTTTGGTGTCGGCAGGCGTTGTTGATTCCCCCATCAGCCAGCGTGTCAGCGATTCGATGCGCTCGTCGTTGCCACGCAACACGCTGTCATAATAGCCAATCACGGCCGATTGATAGGCTGGGCTGTCGATAGGGGTTGCATCAAGCGTGTCGATCAAGGCGCGATACATCGGGTTAGCGAGTGTTTCTGCGCTGAGTTGATCGCCGGTGATGTGTTCGAGCGTGCCGGTGAGAAAGCGCATCAGTCCGCTTTCATCTGTGACGGAATCGGCCGATTCATGCCAAATAATGTTGTTTGCCACCGCTTGGTAGACAGCCCGCTGATCGTTGTAGGGCGTTTCGGTCGGGCTGAGATCGACTTTGACAACCGCAAAATTACGCTCCCACGCAATATCACGGAAACAGTAGAGAAAATGTGACTTCCCACTTCCATAGTCGCCAACCACCATTTTGTACGCAGCACCGCCATCCTGCAAATAGGATGAGAGATAAAATCTGTCGAGCGCATCGAGGATCGAGTGATTGCCTGCATTGAAATGTTGGATGCCGCGTGTTGGCGGTGTGCCAAAGCTACCAAGTGTTTCGATGATGTGGCGGGCGAGGGGTTTCGAGAGTTCAAGAGTCATAGAATTCAGCGGTAAATGTCACGGCGATAGTCGCCATGACTCAATCGTAAACTTAAGTTGTATGGCATTGTCATTCCCGCGCAGGTGGGAATCTAGTCTTGTGAAGCGAAGAACGGATACCTGCGAGGGCAGGTATGACAAAACTTAAAACATGCTTCCACTCGTTTGTATACGGAAGTTCGCTCAACAGCTTAATCAAACGTAATGTCACCGTAGTAGTCGCCATCAAGTGCGCTTGTAGGAATCCACATGCTACGACTCGCTTGATCTGCTTGGCTTTTGGTGGCAATCCCCAACTGCAATCGCTGTTGTGTACCGTCAACGGTTAAAGTTGTTGTATTGCTGTCGCGTAGAAGGGACAAATCGCGGATAAATAGTTCGCGCTCGTAATCTTTGAACGTGCGGCGCGACGGGGCGTTCCAAAAGCGTTTGCCCTGTCGATTGAGCGTGACCTGACTGTGTATTTCGACAATGTTGATGCGGCCGCCGCTGGGACGCTGTTTGCGCTTGTCGATGCAATCTTGCCACGCGGCTCGTAACTCTGCCAAAAATGCTTCGTCGTCGATAGACCGCTTGACGATGCGTTTTACCACTTTGTCATACGCTTTGATGATGCCAGTTAGCGAGAGTGGAATCGGCCGCGTCAGTGCCTCTTTGCCATAAAGCCACTGCCCTTTGCGTGCCGCGATGTCGATCTTGAATGTCAACAGTCCGACGGTGAGTGTCGGAGGACGACCTTTGACTGTTTCGCCACGTTCGGCGAATGCGTCGCGCAAATCTTTGGCGAAATCAAAGGCGAGGTTGTCGAGTGCGGCTTGTGTGTCAGCCGCAAAAGCACGCACAGCAGCAGCTAATTGGGCATTTTCCACACTCGCCGCAGCACTCTCTAACTTTGTAAGCACTTTGCTCATGGGGAGGGCATCGGCCGATTCTGCCCCTGCTAATTTTTGCGCCGATTTTAACGCACCCATCACGGCACGTAATGCTTTGAATTGCGGCTCAAGTGCTTCTTGAGCCGCTTGGAGTTGGCTATATGTTTCTTGCATAAGGTGCGATTCTAAATTGTTTGCCGAATATCGGCAATTTTTTGCCGATGCCGTTTACTCCCTCATTACACAAGAGCGTAATAATAGCGAGAACGCAGTTTGTAAGCTGCGGAAAACCCCTCAACCGATTCATTCCCCCGTTCTTTTTAGTCCCCTTGCGGTATTTGAAGTTTATGGAAAAAGCAGGCGGCAGTGGCTTGCATTGTTGGCACGACAGAGAATACGCACTTCGATCTTATCATCGGCCGACTGCTCCCGAAAGACATCCATCTCAAATGATTTGCCACGTGCATCACTCGTCAACAGCCCCCCCTTTTTGTTGACGGG
>CAYMGE010000067.1:0-17310 GCA_964389925.1 uncultured Ardenticatenaceae bacterium | reverse complement strand
GTGAGGGTGATGTCGGCCGAATCACCTTCGACCAACGATAGCTTCAACACCCGCTGCTGACCAGATGGCTCTAATATCACTGTGCAGATGCTATCGGCCGTCACGACCAGCGCATCATCCTGCTCATCAAAACAGTTCAATGGCTGCACCTCATTGATCGCGTCGCTGTTCATCGTGCGCTTTGGGAGTCTGTCCGCCATTCCTTCCAGCCATGCGGCCGAGTCAAGCGATGGCGCATCATCCCCTGTGACACCGACACCAACACCGACAAAAAACAGGACACACAGAACGACAATCAATCCAATCAGCAAGCGTACATTCATTATGGTGAAGGTGTTAAAACAATAATTGGCTCAATCACTTGGAACTCGAGTTCAAATTCTTCAACAGGCACAAATATAGGTGTTAAAATGGTCAAAACCCGTTCTGGATGTTCCAAGGCATAGTTGTCTGTCAGCTTGCGCGTGCCGTTGATGCTGATCTCGTTGATGACACTCATCACCTCGCCACTGCCTGATAGCGAGAGCGTCAAATCATGTGTTATTCCATCTCCATTATCCGCTCTCAGCCGCAGAGGATCCCCATTGTATGCGCCAAACGCATCGAAAAGATAACAGTCACGATTTTCCGCACTTGGAAGCGTAAAGCAGCCTAGCAACGTCAGATCATTATCAAAGCTGCTGTAGAAACCAGAGCCGTGAACTTCTGCTTTCACCGTTCGGCCGTCGTTACTGATAACCAAGCGCGTAATTACGCCCGTTCCATTATCCACTTCCCATTCACCGAGATATTTGGCGATGGCTGCTTCGATCAGTGCATCGGCCGTTGCCGTCAAATCGGGCGCGGCCGTTGGCGTATTGGTCGGCGTAGGCGTATTCGTGGATGTAGGCGTAATCGTTGGTGTTGGTGTGTGCGTGGGTGTTGGAGTTGGCTCTTGCCCATCAGACAGAAACCAAATGACTCGTGAGTCTGGGTCAGCCTCTTGCCCACCTTCAGGCGCAGTCCGTGCGACTAAATTTTCTGCAACCGTATCGCTAAACTCGCGCTCACCCTGCCGTTGCCGAAAGCCTGCCTCCTCTAGTGCATCTTGCGCCTCGCCCGCTGTCATGCCAACCACGTCTGGGACGGTTGCAGTGCTAGGTGAGCGCGTCGCAAAGAATGCAATCAAACCGACGACGATAACTGCACCAATAATGAGCGGAATGATCCAGATCGGAAACCCCTTCTCTGGCTCTTTTGGCTCTGGTACGGTGAAGGTGACGCTCGTACCCCGATTAAAGCCCTCATCAGGGTTTGCCGTCTCGACCATATTGAGACGGAAGGTGTAAGTTGCCGGTGGCGCATCCGCTGGTGGCGTGATCCTGACGGCGTATTGCTCTGTGCCACCAAGCGCAAAGCGACGTTCGCGTTCTCCCTCGATTTGTAACCAAGTGCCATGTGGTTCGTTAGGTGGCACGGTTTCAAGCGCAGCTCGGCCGCTAACCTCACGCCCACTCGCATTGTAGACGGTGAAGGTGGCGACCGCTTGATTTTGCGCGTCGATCTGAACTGCGTTGGTTGCTGCGGTAATTGAAAATTCGTTAGCCATAGATAGTCCTCAATATCTTAAGGATTGATCTTAATTGTGTCGATGACCAGTTCGGCCTCGTTAAAGTGTCGATCAAAGTTGTTTACAGGGGCAGAGATGGAAGAGATCAGGAGCCAGCTATCATGCTCAATGACATAAGGTTGTGTTGTGACGAGATGAATTGCCATTTGGTTAAATCCACGCAGGCGGGCAGCCATCCCCATTCCGTTCACATCGTAGATTTTTCTCATTCTCCTAGTTTACCTCACCCCTCTTTTTTAGAAAATTACCTTTTCTGACTAATAAAAAACCATGTTAGTCGGCCGATTCAGGTTGCCTGTTTTCAGCACGCTCTCTATACTCGCGCTCAAATCATACAATAAACAAAAAATAAACGATCCCACTTATTCCAAAAATCCACTGCCGTTATGAAAAAAACAACCACCCAAACCCTCATTGTAGGTGCTGGCATCGTCGGCTGTTCGGCCGCCTACCACTTCGCGCAACTCGGCGTAAAAGACATTCTCGTGATCGACAAAGGCCAACTGTTTGAAAACGATGGCTCCACTTCGCACGCGCCCGGCGGCATCAACCCATTGAGCAACAACACCTCAATGCAGCAACTCGCCGCGCAAACTATCGACATTTTTGAGACATTGCCCAACTGGAAGCCAGATCGCAAGCCAATCTATATGGTTGGTGGTCTGGATGTGGCGCGAACGGACAATCGCATCAACGAAGTGAAGCGTTTGGCGACGAGTGCAAAGTCGTTTGGTTTAGAGGCGCACATCGTTGGCCAAAAAGAAATTGCCGAGTTGTTCCCGCTGATTGATCCAGCCCCGTTCAAGCTAGGGTTATTTACGCCGCGCAAGCCCGTCGCGTCGGGCGCACACGTGTGTGGGTCGCTGGCGATGGAAACGGAGCGCATTAGCGAGGGTAGCATAAAATTTATCGGCCACACAAAGGCGACCGACTTTACGATTGAAGCAGGGCGCATCAAAAGCGTGACGACAAATAACCCTGAGATCGGCGTAATCGAGTGTGAGCGCGTGTTATTGTGTACAAATATCTGGACTCCCGCGCTTTCCGAGAAGATGGGGATCGTGATTCCGCTGTTATCGGCCGAACACCAATACCTAAAAACAACCCCACTCCCCGAACTCGCGCACGTCAGCGACCACACAAATCCGGATAACTTTGTGATATATCCCAGTGTGCGCGACATGGACGGCGGCCTCTACTATCGTAACTGGTGGGACACACTCGGTATGGGCAGCTATCATCACAAACCGATTATGCGCGATCCGCGCGGGTTGGGGAAAACGGCCGATCATGCGTTCACGGCCGAAGATTGGGAAGATGCACATCGCCTTGCTAAAGAGACAATTCCCGCTTTGCGCCGCGACGATGTGGGCTATCCCTACAAAATCAACGGCATGTTCTCCTTCACAGTGGATGGTTTGCCCATCATGGGCGAAACATCCATTGCTGGATTTTGGGTTGCTGCCGCGCTTTGGGTCACAAATTCAGGTGGCGCGGGCAAGGCAATCGCGGAGTGGATGACCTTTGGCGAGTCAAGCGTCGATATGCGCGGCATTGATGTGAACCGCTTCCTCGACTATCAAACCACTGACCGTTATATCCAAGTCGCTTGCACAAAAGCGTACAAAGAAGTCCACGATGTCATCCATCCCGCCCAATGGTCGAGCTATCCACGCAACATCCGTCACACACCGTTCTACGCGCGCCACCTCGAACAACGCGCCCAGATGACTGCATCCGCAGGTCTCGAAATCCCCTACTGGTTGGAAGAAAATGCCCGACTGCTCGAAAAATACGAAGACCAAATCCCGCCGCGTGAAGGTTGGGCAGCGCAATACTGGTCGCCAATTCAGGGTGCGGAACACCTCGCCATGCGTGACTCCGTTGGCTTATTTGACTTGACGAGCCTTTCGATCATTGAGGTGTTTGGCACAGAGGCAGAGGCATTTATGGACTACATGTTCACGAATCGCATGACGTTTGATGTCGGCAAGGTTGTCTATTCCCTACTCTGCACGCCAAAGGGCGGGATCAAGCGCGATGTGGCTGTGGCGCGAAAAGCTGAAGACACCTACTGGGTGTTCACCGGTAACGGCACGCTCCCGCTCGAACTCGACTGGTTTTGCCGCAACAAAGGTGACTATGATGTGACTATCCGCGATCAAACCAAAGCGTATGCCGCACTGGGTCTATTCGGCCCCAACGCCCGCAAAGTCCTCGAAAAAGTCACCCCGAACGACGTGAGCAATGACGCATTCCCGCTCTATACGTGGCAAAACATCGAGATCGGCATGTCGAATGTCTACGCAATGCGGATGTCCTATGTCGGTGAACTCGGCTGGGAGTTACACATGCCACTCGATACTGCCCTCGCCGTGCGTGACGAGCTTTGGGAAGCGGGGCGCGAGTTTGGGCTTGTGCAGTGTGGTGTAGGGGCAATGCGTTCGATGCGCGTTGAAAAAGGATATCGGCTTTGGGGAGCAGATATTTATACAGAACATAATCCGTATGAGGCGGGCATGGGCTGGTTGGTCAAGCTCAGAAAGGAGAACTTTATCGGCCGAGATGCCCTAAAGAAAATTCGTGCAGACATAAAAGCAAACGGTCTAAAACGCCGTCTTGTCACACTCACGATTGATGACCCCGCAGCTGTTCCGACGGGAAATGAACCTGTGTTTGGGGTGAATGGTGAAGGGGAGAGGGTTATCGGCCGAATTACCAGCGGCGGCTACGGACACTCAGTTGGCAAGTACATCGGCTTCGCCTACCTGCCCATCGACTACGCAAAAGCGGGAACCCAAGTCGAAATCGAATATCTCACCCGTCGCTTTGCCGCAACGGTGACACAAGATTGTTTGTTTGATGCTAAAAACGAACGGATGCAGATATAGAACGTTCGCCACGAGATTAAACGTATTGCGTAAACCGACACGCAATACGCTAACATGGCAACCGCTAATCTTGCTCAATCGTGAAGAGCAGCGGGAACCCTTTCAATCTTGCGCGAAAATGTGCCTGTCGTACCTTCATCTCTGACACTTTTTTGCTCCATGCTCCAACAATTGCGTTGCCCTGCTCATGTGCTTCCCACATGATCGCCTCTGCCATAATATGCGGCCGCTTAAACACATCAATCAAAATATAGAGAACAAAATCCATTGGAGTCGTGTCATCATTGTGGATAACAACTTTTACCGATCCCTCGTTCCCCTCGCCTGTCGTGGATTCTATAATTTCATCAATTTCGGGACTGTCGATAAGCTGCATTGGCATCGTTCACTGTTCCTTTTCGTAAGCTGAACCGTCACATCAAGTATCAGATTTTACACGAAGTTGTGCCGCTATGGCCTTAATTGCTTGTATATTTTCCTCATAGATTTTTGCCCTTCAGGGAGCGGAAACCCCTCGCCTTCAGGCAGGGGAGGAAGCGTTCTTTGGCTTGAGCCACTTCTTTGCTTCTTCGCACGCCTATGCTATAATTGTCTTCATGCACAGAAGTGAGACTGTGGTACTCAGATTGAAGAACCCAACGGCAAATAAAGCCGCGTGGTTGTCCGATCTCGAACGCCGTTACACAAATGCTGTACAATTGGGTCTGGAGACCGCCAAACGTCTCAAAACATCCGCCAGAACGAAAATTCACCACGAAACCTACAAAACGATGCGATCCTCCTTCGCGCTGACATCTGAGTATGCAAGACTGGCAATCAGCGATTCTGTGTCCCTTGCTCGTAGCTATTATGGACTCAGAAAGAGCAAACAGCAAAAACGCACATCGTTTCCCGTTGTGAGAAAGGCACAACCGATTGGGCTGGGGACACACGCTTACAAGCTCGTCAAGAATGATGGCAAGTATGTGTTGCGGGTTTCTAAAGGCAAACGTGGTGAGTACATGTGGTTCCCTTTGTGCGTGCCTCAAATATGGTATGACAAGATGCAACATGTCAATGGTGATGCCAAATTGTTCAAGCGTGGCAAACACTGGTTTGTGATGCTGCCGCTGCGAATTCCCACCGTGCCAACCGTCCGTGACGGGAAAACATTTATCGGCATCGATCTGGGAATTGTGAGAATAGCAGCAGTCAGCACACCAAACGGGGTTCGTTACTACAACGGCAAAGCGATTCGCCATCGACGTGAGCATTTCAAGGAGATCCGCAAGCGGTATCAACGGGCAGGACGCAGAGATCGGGTCAAGCGTGCCAAAGGGCATGAACGACGTTGGATGACCGACCTCAACCACAAAATCAGCAAGGAAATCGTCGAATTGGCAGCATCCTACGAATCGCCCGTGATCGTGTTTGAAAACTTGACAGGAATTCAGGAGCGTGTCAGAGGTTCTAAACGATTCAATCGGATGCTGAGTAGCTGGGCGTTCCATCAACTGATCCACTTTGTGGCATATAAGGCTGAACGTGCAAACATCCCTGTCATCGGGGTGGATCCACGCGGGACATCGCAGACATGTCCCAAGTGTGGACACAGCACACGTGCCAATCGGCCGACCCAATCGCAATTTAGATGCGAGAAGTGCCACTATCGGGACAACGCCGATGGGGTTGCTTCGGGGAACATCGCTGCACGTGGGGAACATCTCTACGTGCATGGGCTGCTTGACACAGCCCGACCGTTTAACAAGGTCAGCTTGGAACCGTTGGGTTCTGAGTCTCTGCGGTAAATGCACATGCTCTGCCATGATGTAGACCGTAACCTAGTAATTTCCCTGTGGGAATCCCCGTTGCTTTAGCGCGGGGAGGATGTCAATATGTTGCAACAAATCGGCAGAATCCTCTTCTACATCTTCTCCCTAATCACCTCTGCCCAAATCGGTGTTGCTATCTCCCTCATCTACTTTGGCAAAAAGCTCCGCGCCCATAAGGGGTATGCCGATTACCCAACCCGCCAATTCCCCCCCATCGAGATGGAAAACGCTGAGATTCAGCTTTATATGAACGGCTGGACACTCTACGATGAGATGATTGCCGATATTGAGAACGCGCAACATACGATCTATTTTGAGACATTTGAGTGGCGCGATGACGAAATGGGTAATCGTTTTTATGATGCACTCGTTGCCCGTGCAAAGGCGGGAGTCAAGGTGTTCATCATCTATGATCGGGTGGCAACCGTGATATTTAACGGAGCATTGTTTGATTTTTCGGCCGTTCCCAATACCCAAGTACTGCTGCTCAATTCACTCCATCACGCTTCCCATCTGCTATTGCGGCGACATTGGGCGATCACCCATCGCAAAATCATGGTTATCGACTGCGAAATCGGCTACATCGGTGGCTACAACATCGGTGACAACTATGGCAAACAGTGGCGTGACACCCACATGCGAATCAAGGGAACAGGTGTCGAAGGGCTGAACTATGCGTTTGTCGACTTGTGGAACACCAATCGACCTGATAACCTGTCAAAACTTCCCTACGCCGACCAGCCATGGAATGCCGATGTCCAAATTTTGCGTAATGTCCCCTATCGTCACGATTACCCTATCCGCAGCGTCTATCTCTCCGGACTAGAGCGGGCTGATACACGTGTTATCTTCACAAACCCCTATCTCGTTCCAGATAGCATGTTGCGTGAGGCATTGGTCTTAACCGCACAGCGTGGTGTTGAGGTCATCATCCTGTTCCCGTGGCGATCCGACCAAATCGTAACAGACTGGATTGCACGTCGCTACATCGACCAACTTTTATCAGGTGGGGTTAGATTGTTTGCCTATGAGGGGACGATGATCCATGCCAAGACATTAACCGTTGACGGTGAATGGTCATGTATTGGTTCGGCGAACCTAGATCGACTCAGTTTGCACGTCAACCACGAAATCACCGCTGCGGTCTTTAGCCCGGAGGTGGCACAGCAGCTTGAAGAGATGTTTGAGATAGACATTACAACCTCCCGCGAATTGACGTTGGAGAAGTGGCGAGATCGGCCGATAAAAATGCGAATCGGAGAGCTAATTCTTTCTCCTCTTTGGCGTTTTGTCTGAAAAACGGGGTTGATATTGCCCAAATGATCCGTTAGGCTTCTTCTCGGCAAATGAAATTCTAATTATTATGAAACAGATAAAACGGCAAAATACAGAACTCAATAGTTTATGTCAACAGCAAGGACTGGAACCATTGCAAAGTTGCCGAATGCCCGTAAGGTAGTCACTTATTTTGTGACCCATTAAACACGACGCGGGCAGCAATGCCCGCGTTTTTTTTGTTTTTAGGTGCAGAAGATGTTACGACAGAAAAATTGGAATAAATTTGAATATATGTGCGTGGAATGGAATGGTTCTGACATTCCCACAGGACAACCCCGCCAGCTTTTAAGTACCAATGCAAAAGAATTCGTGTCTTTGTGTAGCCGAGGATTCCATCCTCGCATCTGGGAACGAGGTTGGAAACCTCGGCTACAATGCACCAAAACTTTTGCTGATCTACTTAAAAGATGAAGGGATATGACATGTAGGGGCTAGGCAAATGGCATAAGGCTTCACCTTACCTCAAATTTTACGCCATTTGTCTCGCCCTCTTCGCTCGTGATGGTAAGCGAGATAAACGGCGTTGGCTTTGAGATTTGTTGAGATCATGCGCCGTTTGCCTAGCCCCTACCCACACGTTTTACTGATTTGACATGCACTCTGAACATTTTTGGGACTGTTTCAATACTCTCAATGAGTCGAAATCGGCCGAAACCGGAAGATCAAGGTGCAAATATGCTTGCTGATGAGTTTCAATACTCTCAATGAGTCGAAATCGGCCGAAACAAACACAATGACACTCTTTGCCGAGAGCATAATTGGGTTTCAGTACTCTCAATGAGTCGAAATCGGCCGAAACTGTCGTGACGACATTCAAGGCTGACGCGCTAATGTGTTTCAGTACTCTCAATGAGTCGAAATCGGCCGAAACTTTGGAACAACAATTTAAGTCCGTTGTTTCAATCGCTGTTTCAGTACTCTCAATGAGTCGAAATCGGCCGAAACAGAGCATTTGCCATAGAGAACTGAACGAGCCGCGAGTTTCAGTACTCTCAATGAGTCGAAATCGGCCGAAACAGATCGCGGCTGGTATGGCAGCTTGCTATGATGAATGTTTCAGTACTCTCAATGAGTCGAAATCGGCCGAAACCTAAAACTTCCTTATATAACTGGTAGTTAGACTTTGTTTCAGTACTCTCAATGAGTCGAAATCGGCCGAAACGAGATCGCAATTGGTGAGGAGGAGTTGGGCGTTATAGAGTTTCAGTACTCTCAATGAGTCGAAATCGGCCGAAACACCTAACATTTGGTTTAGGTGCGACGTAGAAGGATGTTTCAGTACTCTCAATGAGTCGAAATCGGCCGAAACAATGGTAGTATATATGATATACCTTGAACGTGTCTGTTTCAATACTCTCAATGAGTCGAAATCGGCCGAAACTAAGCACTTAGTTCGACTCGATCAGAGACTAAAAGGTTTCAATACTCTCAATGAGTCGAAATCGGCCGAAACCTACGTGAAGCTGCGTAGCGTGAGTGCGACATTGGGTTTCAATACTCTCAATGAGTCGAAATCGGCCGAAACACAGCAATCGCTACTGATTGACCAGAAAGAGTACTGTTTCAATACTCTCAATGAGTCGAAATCGGCCGAAACCCCTATTTTTTTCCCTACCGCCCACGCCAACCAAAGTTTCAATACTCTCAATGAGTCGAAATCGGCCGAAACTGACATCAACACAATTTTCGTATGTCAATGTCATTAGTGTTTCAATACTCTCAATGAGTCGAAATCGGCCGAAACGCGGTGTCCTCGCTAAAGAAATCGATGTGGATACACGTTTCAATACTCTCAATGAGTCGAAATCGGCCGAAACAACAGATGACAGCTTTGTTTATTTGCCCGTCATCAATGTTTCAATACTCTCAATGAGTCGAAATCGGCCGAAACTTTACTATAACCACGATGTAAACACTGTACAATTCTGTTTCAATACTCTCAATGAGTCGAAATCGGCCGAAACGGCAACAATCAATGCGCGGATAAGCGAGATCGAGGAGTTTCAATACTCTCAATGAGTCGAAATCGGCCGAAACACGGTATATTCATATTATGTACTTGGACATTTGGTGCGTTTCAATACTCTCAATGAGTCGAAATCGGCCGAAACGAACGCGCAGCACGTTGGCGGCTGCAATCGCGGATGCGTTTCAATACTCTCAATGAGTCGAAATCGGCCGAAACTGTCAGAAACATGGAATACAAGGAGGTTCACCTATGGTTTCAATACTCTCAATGAGTCGAAATCGGCCGAAACCTCGCCTAACGACGCGGCAAAACGGTTCCCAAAGAGCGTTTCAATACTCTCAATGAGTCGAAATCGGCCGAAACTGCAACTGTCCCAGCTTTGGTTGACGACTACAACAGTTTCAATACTCTCAATGAGTCGAAATCGGCCGAAACAACGCTCACAGTCTGCATCCGCTCTCAGATGCAGACTGTTTCAATACTCTCAATGAGTCGAAATCGGCCGAAACGGCGGGCAGAATTGTGGATTCTTGTGCCAGCTCACGGGGTTTCAATACTCTCAATGAGTCGAAATCGGCCGAAACGTATTCAATTCTGTGTACACAGTCGCGGTTGATGTGTTTCAATACTCTCAATGAGTCGAAATCGGCCGAAACCGGCCGAAATGGAACCAAGTAAAAAGATTCCGCACAAGTTTCAATACTCTCAATGAGTCGAAATCGGCCGAAACGCTGGCTTCTGGGCCGAAACACTCAACCGGCTTTGTTGTTTCAATACTCTCAATGAGTCGAAATCGGCCGAAACTGTTTAACTCAGTCTATGCCGTCGCGGTTGATGTGTTTCAATACTCTCAATGAGTCGAAATCGGCCGAAACCGCCTACGCTTTCACCTATTGTACCCTACAAAAATCATCTGTCACCCCCAAAACGTCGCTTACAGCGCATCCTCGACAGCCGATTTTTGTCATATCCCGTAAAAATTCCATCATCCATCTGCTCAGTTTCGCAAACCGTTTTTTGTCTCAAAACCCCGTCGATTTGCGAACTTGTATTTGCCAAATCATGCTCAGAGAGACTATAAACAGACCGACGAAAACCCACGCCAGATAGTGAACTAATGCGCCCAATCCATATCGGCCTGCCAGCATGGTAGCACAAGTTACGCACCGAAACGCAACATGAACTCATATCACGCCGCGGCGAGAAAATATCGATAAATCTCCTATAATTGTTGAGACCTATCAAGTGCAGAATCACAGATAGGTGTAAATTAGTTGTGAGTTTGTCGCAGAGAGAATTGTGGCGGCAACGTTGTTTGAGCCGAACATCGACGCATCGAAGAAGGAATACAAATATGAGCAAATCAGTCATTATCACCTGCGCGGTGACGGGCGGCATTCACACTCCCACAATGTCGCCGCACCTCCCCGTAACACCGCAGGAAATCACAGAAGCGGCTGTTGGCGCGGCCGAGGCGGGCGCAACGATTATCCACCTGCACGCACGCAACCCTGAAACGGGCAAGCCTGATCCCCGCATCGAAACATTTGAGCAATTTTTACCCGAAATCAAATCGCGCTGCAACGCCGTTCTCAACATCTCAACGGGCGGCGGGCTAGGCATGACACGCGAGGAGCGCATTTTGGCGGCCAACACGTTTAGCCCCGAAATGGCCTCGCTAAACGTCGGGTCGATGAATTTCGGCATCTTCCCGATGGCGGCGAAATATAAGGATGAGGATTGGCAACACGAGTGGGAACCCGCCTTCCTGAACATGACGCGCGATTTCATTTTCCCCAACACTTTTACCGACATCGAATTTATTCTAAAAGAGTTGGGCGAAACGCATGGGACACGCTTTGAGTTTGAGTGCTACGACTTGGGACACCTCTACAACCTCGCCTATTTTGTCAACAAGGGAATGATTCGGCCGCCCTTTTTTGTGCAGATGGTGTTTGGCGTGCTGGGCGGCGTGGGGGCAGATTTAGACAACCTCATGCACATGCACACGATTGCCGACAAGTTGTTTGGCGACGATTATGAGTGGTCTGTGTTGGCGGCAGGGCGACACCAAATGCCGTTTGCGACCCAATCGGCGATGCTGGGCGGGAACTTGCGCGTTGGGATGGAAGATAGCCTGTACATCCGTCGCGGACAGCTCGCCAAATCAAACGCGGAGCAGGTTCGCAACATTCGCACAATTATTGAAAGCTTAGGAATGCGCGTTGCGACTCCAGATGAGGCGCGGGAACGATTGGCGTTGAAGGGTGCAAGCCAAGTCAACTTCTAAAATGCCAGCTACGGCAGGATATTAACAATGAAAAAATTTGAACGAGCGTCAGTGATTGGCGCAGGCGTGATCGGATCAAGCTGGGCAGCCCTGTTTTTAGCGGCTGGTTTGCAGGTTGATGTGTATGAGCCAGCGGAGAACGGGGAAGCGAGCGTGCGTGCGTACATTGAAAATGCGTGGCCGACGCTGGAAAAGCTGGGCTTGACGAAAAATGGCGACCCCGACGCGATCACCTTCCACTCGACGGCGACGGCGGCGGTTGCCAACGCGCAGTTTGTGCAGGAAAACGTCCCCGAACGACTGTCACTCAAAAACAAACTGTTCGCGGAAATTGAGCCACATCTGCCACCTGACGCGATTGTTGCATCGTCAGCGTCGGGGCTGATGGTCAGCGAGATGCAGCAGGGGTGGCGCGATCCGAGCCGCTTTTTGTTGGGTCACCCGTTTAACCCGCCCCATTTGATTCCGCTGGTTGAGTTGTTGGCAAATGAGAAGACGGGGGATGGGGTGCTGGAATCGGCCGAAGCCTTCTACCAACAGGTCAATAAAGTCACCATCCGCGTCAAGCGCGAAGTACCCGGTCACGTCGCCAACCGACTGCAAGCCGCCCTCTGGCGCGAGGCGATCTACCTCGTGCAAACAGGCGTTGCATCCGTCGGCGATGTCGATAAGGCGGTTTGGGCAGGCCCCGGACTGCGCTGGGCAGCGATGGGGCCACACATGCTGTTCCATCTGGGCGGCGGCGCAGGCGGAATGCTCGAATTTTGCGAACGCTACACCGAGAGCTTCCACCGCTGGTGGGATGATCTGGGCGACATTGAGCTTTCCCCACAAACGGCGCATCAACTGGCCGAGGGCGTGGCTGAGGAAGCCGGGGGCGCAGATTTCGACACGATTGCAGCCCAACGTGACGCACTCATCGTCAGCATGTTGGAAGGAACGTTGAAAATACGCGAAACGCAGTAGCGAAAGGGATACAACACTATGACTGTCTCAATTCAAGAACTACAGACACTCAGCCACCGTTTTGACGCAGAACCGAACCGCTCGTTTTCGCTGCCCGCCCGCGCTTATGTGCAGGCGAGCTATCTCGATGTGGAGCGCGAAGAGATTCATTACAAAAGTTGGCAATACGTTTGCCACATTGAGAAGTTGAAGAACGCGGGGGATTACATCGCGTTTGACATTCAGGAACGCCCCATTGTGGCATTGCGCGACCGAGACGGCGAGTTACAGGCGTTTTACAACGTCTGTCGCCATCGCGGACATGAGCTACTGTCGGGCGAAGGCAATACCAAAACGATTGTTTGCCCCTATCACGCATGGTGCTATGACTTGAAGGGCAAGCTGTTTGCGGCACGTTACACCAAGCAAATGGAGAATTTCGACTATGCCGATTTTAGCTTGTTGCCGATTCAGATTGAGGTTTTTTGTGGGATGGTGTTTGTGAATTTGGATGAATCGGCCGAACCACTCGCCACCCAATCAGGCAACCTCGCCCAAGAGATCACCGCCTACGCCCCCGACATCGCCGACCTCACCCACGCCCACCGCCTCACCTACACGATCAAGGCCAACTGGAAAAGTGTCGTCGATAACTTCCTCGAATGCTACCATTGCTCAACCGCTCACAAAGATTTTGTGACGCTGGTGGACATCGACAACTACACCGTCACGACGCATGGCATCTACTCCAGCCACATCGCCCCAGCGGGAAAATCAGACAACTCCGCCTATGGCGTTGAAGATGCAGCAGTGCAAGATCATGCCGTTTGGTGGCTCTATCCCAACACCTGTCTGCTGCGCTATCCCGGCGCACCCAACTGGATGGTGTGGCGATTCATCCCCGTCGATGCCGAAACGACCTACGAGACGTTCGACTTCTTTTTTGAGCAATCTGAACCGCTGCCAGCGCAATGGGAGGCGATCAAGTATATTGATGAGGTGCTACAAAAAGAGGACATCGGCATCGTGGAAAGCGTGCAGCGCGGCATGAAAACGCCCGCCTATGAGCAAGGCCGCTTTGTCTGCGACCTCGCCAGCGGCGAAAGCGAACACGCGGTGCATCATTTTCATGGTCTCTATCTCAGGGCAATTGAGCGGCGGATCGCGCAAATGACCTAAAACACACAACCATTACCATGAAGGCAATTGTTTACACAAAATATGGAAAACCAGACGTTCTGCACGTCAAAGAGGTCGAGAAACCCACACCAAAGGACGACGAGGTTTTAATCAAAGTTCATGCGGCCGAGGCAACCAAGTCGGACTGCGAACTGCGAAGTTTCAACTTTCCAGTGAAGTGGTTTTGGCTGCCCTTGCGAATTGCATTAGGCATTAGGAAGCCCAAAAGACAGATATTGGGTGGCTACTTTGCGGGTGAAATCGAGGCTGTGGGCAGTGACGTGACGAAATTCAAGCCCGGCGAGCAGGTGTTCGGCTCCGCTGGGTTGCGTCTGGGTGCGTATGGTGAATACATGTGTTTACCTGCTAGTTACCTAATCGTGCCGAAGCCAGTGAATATGACATTTGAGGAGGCCGCAGCCGTTCCCTTGGGTGGGTTGAATGCCCTGCACTTTATGCGAGAGGCGAATATCCAAGCAGGAGAGAAAGTTCTGGTTAACGGGGCGGGCGGCAGTATCGGCAGCTTTGCCGTGCAGATTGCCAAAAAGATGGGGGCGGAGGTGACAGGGGTTGATAACACGGTCAAGGAAGCGATGGTGCGCCAGCTAGGAGCGGATCACTACATCGACTATACCAAAGAGGCATTTACCCAAAATGGACAAACGTATGACGTAATTTTCGACATGGTTGCCTCAAGCTCTTATGCTGACTGCATCAATGCCCTCAAGCCCAACGGACGCTACCTGCTAGGCAACCCACGTCTCGCCAAGATGCTGCGCTCCGTTGTGACGACAAGGCGTACGGACAAAACGGCAACATTTGCGTTTGCCGGTGAAACAGAGGAAGAACTACTCGCGCTCAAAGAGATGATTGAGGCGGGTGACGTGAAATCACCCATCGACAAAGTTCTGCCGATGTCACAGGCGGCCGAGGCACATCGGCTGGTTGAGACTGAGGAGCGGGTCGGGATTGTTGTGATTTCGATGAATTGAAAAATGGCGCGTGGTGCGTATTTGGTCACGCACCACGCACCGTGTATCGCTATGACAAGCGCAGTAAAACAAAACTACTTACAGGATCGAATCGCCATTGTGACGGGCGGATGTGGTGGGATTGGCAAGGCGATTTGTGATCGCTTTGTCAGAGAAGGGGCGACTGTTTACGCAACCGACATTGCCGAGGCGGAATTGCCGCCGAGCGTGACGTATGTGCGACAGGATGTGACGGCCGAGCGGGACGCACAAGCATTGGTGGCGCAAGTTGAGGCGGCGCACGGCAAGCTCGATATTTTGGTCAACGCGGCTGGGATCGAGTTTGAAAAGACGATTGAGCAGACATCGCTTGACGAGTGGAACCGCATCTTTGCGATCAACGTCACGGGAACGTTTCTGACCTCAAAATACGCCATCCCGCTGATGCGACAGGCTGGCGGCGGCTCGATCATCAACTTTGGGTCGTATGATGGCTTTATCGCTGATCCCGGATTGGCGGCGTATTGCGCGAGTAAGGGCGCGGTTCATGCGTTGACAAAGGCGATGGCGTGCGATTACGGTCCCGAAGGGATTCGCGTCAACGCCGTTTGCCCCGGCTATGTCGATACGCCGATGTTGCAGAGTTTCTTTGGCGAGTCGGGCAACATCGAGACGCTGCAAAAGGCGGTGCGCGACGTGCATCCGTTGCGGACGTATGGGCAGCCAGAGGATATTGCCAATTTGGTCAACTGGCTGGCGGGTGATGAGGCACGCTATGCGTCGGGGCAGCTTTGGATTATTGACGGTGGGCTGTCGGCGCAGGTTCAGCAGATGAGGTTGTAGGAAGGATGAAGGATGAAGGATGAAGGATGAAGGATGAAAAAAGCCTTGAGGTTGTAGGAAGGATGAAGGATGAAGGATGAAGGATGAAAAAAGCCTTATTGTTTCAGATTAGAGGAGCAACTTGAAATGATTCGACAAGTCATGGGTGACTTATACCAGATTGGTGAAAGTGTAGTTGGAGAAGATGGCTGGCATGAGGCGGTGCGCGTTTATGTGCTGCTGAATGATGGCTGTCCGCTGCTGTTTGATGCGGGGTCGCACGTGCATCGCGGTCAGATTATGGCTGAGTTGCAAATGTTGTTGGGGGATACACCCGTTGGCTATGTGTTTTTGACGCATACGGAGTTGCCGCACACGGGCAATCTAAGCACGATTTTGACCGCTTGGCCTACGGCGAAAATTGTCGTTTCGAGCGCGATTTTGCCATATTGTGAACTGCCGTGGTGGGTGAAGCCAGAGCAGATTATGTATGGATATGCTGGCACAAATGAGGTGTATGGCGGTCGGCCGATTTCCTTCCTAGACGGCATTTTGAAGGATCAGCCGGGAACACACTGGATGTATGACGGGCAAACTGGCACGCTGTTCACGGCCGATGCGTTTGGTTATTTGTTTCCGAGTTCGGCCGAAAACCAGTTCGATGATGAACTCGAAAACGGCATCCCTGTCGAGTGGTTGCGCCGCTATCATGCAAGCGCGTTCCGCTTCTTGCCAATGGTTGACGGCGCAAAAGTGAATGCCGACATCGCCAAGGTGTTTGCCAAACGCGCAATCAACATCATCGCGCCCACGCATGGCAACGCGATGCGCCACGATACAAGCCAGTGCGTTGAGCGGATGAATCAGGCGATTATGGAGATTTGCGAGTAACGAATCCCCGCGCTAAAGCAACGGGGCTTTAACCCTACCCCATAGGAGCGAGTTGTACGGCAGCGTTACGGTCTGCCCAGCGAGATATATTTCTCGCCGCGTTGTAGTCGGCAATTGTGGTATAACCACACTGCTGACAAGAGAAATTAGATTGAGACGTTCGATTATGTTTGGCACAGTAACCACACTCAGAACACGTCCTAGACGTGTAGGCGGGGTCGATCAGTTCGACAGGAACACCTGCGAGTTTGGCCTTGTATTCGATAAATTGACGCAACTGATAAAACGCCCATCCGTGCAATTGCCGTCTCTGCTGCTTTCTAACCCTTACCCTATCACGAATGCCGCTCAAATCTTCGAGGCGGATACCGCGACAGGTGCGTTTAGCAAGCTCTACAATTTGCTTGGATATACGGTGGTTTTCTTGTGTCATCATGCGCCGCTCTCGACCAGAGAGGCGACGCAGGACACGCTTTGCGCTTTTTGTGCCTTTGGATTGAAGTCGTTTCCGTTGCCGAAAACGACGATTGCGAAGCGAGAGGACTTGGCTGCCACTGTACTGGTTGCCATCCGAATCAGTGGCGATGTTGACCT
>CAYMGE010000066.1:0-36863 GCA_964389925.1 uncultured Ardenticatenaceae bacterium | reverse complement strand
GAAATCGGCCGAATCACCGCCCTAGAAACCCTCGCCACTGGCATCCACTGGAACTACTCTCCCGTCCTCGCCGTCCCGCAAGATATTCGCTGGGGGCGTGCCTACGAAGGATATAGCGAGAATACTGAACTTGTCACGGAGTTAGGAAACGCACTGCTTATTGGAATGCAAGGCGACGACTTGAGCGACCCAACAACGCTGCTCGGCACACCAAAACATTGGGTTGCGGACGGCGGCGCGGAGTGGGGAACTTCGACAACGGGTAACTACATCATTGATCGCGGCGATGTCTCCGTTGATGAAGAAACACTACGGCGCGTCCACGTTGCCCCCTACATCACCGCTATCGAGAACGGCGCGATGAGCGTCATGATCTCCTACAGCAGTTGGCAAGGCACAAAGATGCACGCCGAAGATTATCTCATCAACGACGTGCTGAAAGATGAGCTTGGGTTTGACGGGTTTATCGTTTCAGATTGGGAAGCAATTGACGAAATTGAAGGGGATTATTACAGCGATGTCGTGACGGCGATCAATGCGGGGATTGACATGAACATGGTTCCGTCGGATTATCGCGGCTTTACGAGCGCATTGGAGCGGGCGGTTGAGAGTGGGGATGTTTCGGCCGAGCGCATCGACAACGCCGTGCGTCAAATCCTAAAAGTCAAGTTCATGCTCGGCCTGTTTGAGAACCCAACACACGACGGATCATTCCTCCCGCAAATCGGCATTCCAAAACATCGTGAAGTCGCACGACGGGCAGTGCGCGAGTCGCTTGTGTTGCTCAAAAATGAAAACGCTGCGCTTCCCCTTTCTAATGAAGCAGGCCCTATTTTTATTGCGGGACAGCACGCCGACGACATGGGTTTGCAAAGCGGCGGTTGGACGGTTGAATGGCAAGGCTTTTCGGGCGATCTAATCGGTGGCACGTCAATTTTGCAAGGCATTGAAGCGGCAACTGATGCTGAAGTCGTGCATGATCGCTTTGGGAAATTTCAGCAGACCGAAGGCAACGCCGACATCGGCATTGTCGTGATGGGTGAGCGACCCTATGCGGAAGGGCAAGGGGATCAGGCTGACTTGGTCATCAACACGACGATGATCGAGCGGATGCGCGAACGTGCCGACAACGTGATCGTGATTTTGGTGACGGGTCGGCCGCTAGTCATCACAGAAGCATTGCCGCTGGCGGACGCATGGGTGGTCGTATGGCTACCCGGCAGCGAAGGGGCAGGCATCGCGGATGTACTGTTTGGCGATTACGACTTTACGGGCAAGCTGTCCTATTCATGGCCGCGCTCGATGGCACAATTGCCGTTTGATTTTGATAATTTACCGACGGACGGGTGTGATGCACCGCTGTTTCCGTTTGGCTATGGGTTGAGTTATGAGGATGATGGGGCGGTTTTGCTGCCTGATTGTCCGTGAGCGGTAGGTCGGTATTCGGTAGGTCGGTATTCGGTGACAAAGTACCGAATACCGAATACTGAATACCGAATACCTAACAAAGCGTGACAAAGAACGGAGTAGAAAAACAAATCAACGACCTGCTCGGTCAAATGACCCTGCTTGAGAAAATCGGGCAGATGACGCAGGTTGAGAAGAATAGCATTGAGGTTGCCGATATTACCAATTTGGGGATTGGGTCGATTTTGAGCGGTGGGGGTGGGAATCCTGAACCGAACACGCCTGAGACATGGCGTGAGATGGTGACGACGTTTATTGATGCGTCGCTGGAGTCGCGGCTGGGCATTCCGCTGATTTATGGATCGGATGCGGTGCATGGACATAACAACGTCCACAGCGCGACGATCTTTCCACACAACATCGGCTTGGGCGCGACTCGTGACCCCAATTTGGTCAAGCGCATTGCAAAGGCGACGGCGAAAGAGATGGAGGCGACCAACGTGCGCTGGAACTTTGCGCCAGCCGTTTCTAACCCGCGTGATATTCGCTGGGGGCGCACCTACGAGGGGTATTCGCAGGATGCGACCGTGATCTCTGATTTGGGTCGAGCTTATGTTGAAGGGTTGGTTGAGATGGGGGCGTTGCCGTCGGTCAAGCATTTTGTGGCGGATGGCGGGACGACGTGGGGGAGTTCGACGCGGGTTTCGGCCGAAAACATGGCTCTCCTAGAAAACGACCCCACCCTTGCCCTCTCCAAAGTCGGCGATTGGATGTTCCAATACCTGCAACTCGGCGCGTGGAAACTCGATCAAGGTGTCAGCGACATCGACGAGGAAACGCTGCGGCGCGATCATCTGCCGCAATATATCGCGGCAATCGAGGCGGGTGCGCTCAACGTAATGGCCTCTTATAGCTCTTGGCACGGCAAGCGAATGCACGCGCAACGCTACATGCTAACCGATGTGTTGAAGGGGGAACTCGGTTTTGAGGGATTTGTCGTCACCGATTGGGAAGGCATTGACCAGATTGACGAGGATTTTTACACGAGCGTCGTCGCGGCGGTCAATGCTGGCATCGACATGAACATGGTTCCGTTCAAGTATCATCGCTTTATCACGACGCTGCTGCGTGCGGTGGAGTGTGGGGATGTGCCGATGGAACGGATTGATGATGCGGTGCGGCGGATTTTGCGCGTGAAAATGCGCTTGGGACTGTTTGAGCAACCACATTGCGATGTGCCGCTTTCGGTTGTGGGATGTGACGAGCATCGGGCGATTGCGCGGGAGGCCGTGCAGAAATCGGCCGTCCTCCTCAAAAACACCGACAACCTGCTTCCCCTCCCCGCCGACACCGAACACATTCTCGTCGCTGGCGAAGCGGCGCACAGCGTCGGCTATCAGTGCGGCGGCTGGACGGTTGAATGGATGGGCAAACCGGGCGAGATTACGGTTGGCACAACGATTTTGGAAGGGTTGCGCGAGCAGAGTAACGCGGAAGTTGTGTTTGACTCGAACGGGAATTTTGACCACACCGCTCCGCTGGGGCTGGTCGTGCTGGCGGAAGAGCCGTATGCGGAGGGGATGGGGGATCGAGAGGATTTGCGGTTATCGGCCGATCACATCGCTCTCATCGAGCGCGTCCGCGACAAAGTTGAAAAGCTGATCGTGATTTTGATGTCGGGTCGGCCGATGATCGTCACCGACCAACTGCCGCAAATCGACGCATTCGTCGCCGCATTTTTGCCCGGCTCAGAAGGGAACGGCCTTGCCGACCTCCTGCTCGGCGCGGCTCCATTTACGGGCAAGCTCTCCTTCGCGTGGCCGTGTTCAATAGATGACATTCCGCTTGGCGCGGACAACGAACTATTATTTAAGATTGGTGCGGGTATTAAAACAAGCTAGTTGAGATATTCCATTTTTAGCAAAAATGGAATATCTGGGATTTATGAGTTCACAAATTTATCTCGGTTCATCTCCTATCATGCAGAACGAACAACCTGTTACAGGTGGCTATCGTGAGATGTTGGGGGAATCATTCTACAAAATCGACAATTACGACCAGATGCCATCATTTTTCATGAGCATCGTCAGTGCGGCCGATCACTGGCTGTTTATTTCCAGCACGGGTGGTTTGACGGCAGGGCGCGTCAATGCGGAGTCGGCGTTGTTCCCCTACTACACCGACGACAAAATCACCGAAAACAGCGACAACACGGGGCATCTCGCGCTATTTCTCGTCGAGCGGGAATCGCGTCGCTATCTGTGGGAACCGTTTTCGGCGCAGTGTGCCGACTTGTATCGCGTCGAGCGCAATCTGTATAAAAACGTAATCGGAGACAAGCTGATTTTTGAGGAAATCAACCGCGATCTTGGCTTGACCTATCGGTATGCGTGGCGCACCAGTTCGCGCTTTGGATTTGTCAAAACGAGTTGGTTGCAAAACGACTTGGAAGAGGCGCAAACGGTCTCTTTACTCGACGGGTTGCAAAATGTTCTTCCATACGGCGCGTCAGTTGCGCTGCAAACGCAGTTGAGTAATTTACTCAACGGGTATAAGCGCAGCGAGCTTGAACCTGAAACGGGGCTGGGAATCTTTGCGCTGAACGCGACGCTGACTGATTTAGCAGAGCCGAGCGAATCGCTAAAGGCGACGACTGTTTGGCGGTATGGGTTGGATGATGCAAAGGTGTTGCTTTCAAGTGAGCAGGTGGCGGCGTGGCAGCATGGCGGCACGGTCGCGCAGACAAGCGAGGTGCGTGGGCGGCGAGGCGCGTATTTGGCGGCGACGGAACTGACGCTGGAAAGTGGCGAAGAACAGCATTGGCATTTTGTCGCGGAGGTCAATCAAGACCACCGAGACATGGCGACGCTGTTGAACGTGTTGCGCGGCGATGGCGTTGAGGCGACGTTGGAGGCGGATATTGTGGCGGGGAGTGCGGGGTTGCGGAAGATTGTGGCGAGTGCGGATGGGCTGCAATTTTCGGCCGATACCCTCACCACCAACCACCATTTCGCCAACGTCCTCTTCAACACGATGCGCGGCGGCATCTTCGCCAACAACTACCAAATTGAAAAGTCTGACCTGCTCGACTTTATTCAAACGCGCAATCGCGCCGTTCTTGCTGACTGCGAAGGGTTGCTTTCCCAACTACCCGCTCAATTCTCTTATGGCGAGATGTTAGCAATGGCGGCACGGGGGTCTGTAGACTTACAGCGTCTCGCCTACGAATACCTCCCCCTCACCTTTAGCCGCAGACACGGTGATCCAAGTCGGCCGTGGAATAAATTCTCGATTAACATCACCCACGACGACGGCTCACAGCGGCTCGACTACCAAGGCAACTGGCGCGACATTTTCCAGAATTGGGAACCGTTGGCGTGGTCATACCCTGAGTTCATTGAGGGGATGATCGCCAAGTTTTTGAACGCGACGACGGCGGACGGCTATAACCCCTATCGCGTGACCCGCGACGGAATCGAGTGGGAAGCACCTGAACCAGACGACCCGTGGGCGAATATCGGCTATTGGAGCGACCACCAAATCGTCTATCTGCATCGACTGCTCGACATTTCGCGGCGCGTGCATCCCGGCAAGCTCAAAACGATGCTCGACCAAGCGATCTTTAGTCATGCGGATGTGCCATATCGGATCAAGCGATATGACGACATTTTGCGAGATGCGTATGACACGATTTTGTTTGATTGGTCGGCCGATGAGCGAACACAGGAGCGCGTCACCGAGAATGGGAGCGACGGCAAGCTCGTCCATGATGCAAACGGAAACGTACTGCACGTCAATCTCGCTGAAAAACTGCTGCTGTTGCTGCTGGTTAAGCTCGGAAACTTTGTACCAGAGGGCGGCATTTGGATGATCACGCAGCGCCCCGAATGGAACGACGCAAATAATGCGCTGGTCGGCAAGGGGATGTCGGTGATCACGCTGGGGCATTTGCGCGGTTACATCGCGTTTTTGCAAGAGCTTTTGGCGGATGTCGAAACGCTGCAACTGAGTCAAGAATTGTCGGCGTTATTCGACGGCATTCAGGCGGTGTTCGCCGCGCATGAGGCGCAGTTGGCTAGTTCGTTTGATGACGAAACACGGCGCGAGATGATGGACGCGCTCGGACAGGCAAGCAGCGACCATCGTTGGGGCATTTACGAGTCAGGATTGAGCGGGGAAAGTTTGCAAATTAGCGGCGATAGCGTGCGCGAATTCCTCGCGTTGGCGCAACGCTACATCGACCATTCGCTGCTCGCCAATCGTCGTGAAGATGACCTGTTCCACACGTATAACATTTTGAGCTTGAGCAAAAGCAGTGCGTCGATTGGACATCTTCAGGAAATGTTAGAAGGGCAAGTGTCGATTTTGGCGACGGGGTTGTTATCGGCCGAACAATCTCTCACCCTCCTAAAACAGCTACGCAACAGCGATCTCTATCGGGCAGATCAGCACAGTTATTTGCTCTATCCAGATAAGGAGCTGACGGGGTTTTTGGGGAAGAATTGTGTTTCGGCCGAAAAAGCCCGGCAATCTCAACTCGTCGCCGCTGGTAACACCGATATTCTACGCGGCGATGAAAACGGCGACTATCACTTCAATCCCAGTTTCCGCAACGCCAAAGATTTGCGAAACGCGCTGGATGAACTAAAAGATGCGCCGCAATACAGCGGGGAAGAAGCAGCGTATCTGCAAGAGCTATTTGAAGAGACATTCAACCACAAGGCGTTCACAGGACGCTCTGGCACATTCTTCGCCTTTGAAGGTCTGGGCAGTATTTATTGGCATCAGGTATCAAAGCTATTGCTTGCCGTTCAGGAAACCGCCATGCGAACGGGTGATCCTGCGCTGGTCGAAGCATATTATGACGTGCGCTCAGGTATCGGTTTCAACAAATCGGCCGACGTATACGGCGCATTCCCGACCGATCCCTACTCTCACACCCCCGCCAACGCAGGCGCAAAACAGCCCGGCATGACGGGGCAGGTCAAAGAGGAGATCATCACGCGCATGGCTGAACTCGGCGTGTCGGCCGAGAACGGCAAAATAACATTCGCGCCGACAATTTTGCGCGATTGCGAGTTCAGCGATGCACCTACGACGTTTGAATATGTTGACGTAAATGGCGACGAACGCACGCTGGATGTGCCAGCGGGGGCGATTGCGTTTACGTTTTGTCAGGTTCCTGTGGTTTATCAGCGTGGTTCTGACTCGCAAATTACCATTCAACATAGTAACGGAAGCGAGAAAATAGTTAACGGGATAACGCTCGATAGCGAGATGAGTAGGGCAATTTTTGCGCGAACGGGAGAGGTAGAGAGGCTGACGGTTTTGATTTGAAATACACTCAAATCATTCAGCCAACCTAGGCCATTTCGCCACTTTTGATCTCGACGAAATGGCCTAGGTTGGCTGGTATATATTGGATACAAGTTCGCACTCTGTCGAAGAAACAGTCTCAACGTTGATCAGACTTATTCCGTTTCGGGATATTCCAATATAGGTTAGTACAATCCTGGTCTGAGGAAAGAACGACATGGCAAACTCCGTATTCAGACCAGAGTATAAACAGTTCACACAACTACTTGTTAAAGCAAGACAAGATGCACAGTTAACACAAACGCAACTAGCTACCTTGCTTGGCAAACCACAATCTTATGTATCGAAATATGAAAATGGTGAACGCAGACTTGATGTAATCGAGTTTTTAGATTTGTGCAAGGCTCTAAATACCGAAGCTGCCTCTATTATCGCAACGTTGAATCAGCAAGAAACTATTCTCAATCAATGGGAGATTACCTCTCAAGATTTAACCGACTTACTAAATGCAAATCCTAGCTTACGTGGCATGTTGCTCGGTTATGTTGCAGAGCTCAAACTACGCGAAATGATCGCGGCGTATCCAGAAGTGACTTTTACGACCAAATTTGATGATCACAATCGTAAGAAGAAGGGTGACCTCTATATTATCTATCGTAGTCGGGCATTTGATATAGAATCAAAATCGTTGCAAACGAAAACAGTGCGACGCGATGAGAATAATGACGTGTGGGTTGGCAAGGCTCAAGTCGATGCCAGCGACAGACGCACAGTGACGTTTGCAGATGGGACAACGCTCAACACAACCTTGCTGTTACGCGGCGAGTTTGATGTATTGGCTGTCAATTTATACGCATTTGAAGATGAATGGCGTTTTGTATTCGCTAGAAATCGGGACTTGCCAACATCGACTTATCGCAAGTACACAGAGGCGCAAAAAAGTCAGCTCATTGCGAGCTTGGTTTCAGTTTCATGGCCGCCCGTTGCGCCATTTTATGCAGACTTGCGCGAATTGCTTGATGAGATGATTGAAGTAGGAGAGGGAGCAGATCCAACCGATTTAGAATTATGACTTTTTGATGAAAACCAGAAAGTAAGAGTGATTTTTGCGTGCGTGAATTTGTCGCTTTATACGACTCACAGATGGCTTGTTTGTGCGAACGACGACAAACAAATCTTTGGTATAAAAGCCCATTTTCTCAAGCTCGTTGATAACTTCAACGTGGGTGAGCCACTGTTTTCCCGCACTAACTTCATCCTGACACTTTACAATCAGAATACCTTTTTTGCGTAAAACGCGATGAGCCTCACGGCTTGCGCTAAAGTACATCTCTGTAACTGCACCGTGCCATTTCTTGGTTCCCGTGTTGACTTTATCTTGGTTGACCTCATCACCGTTTGAATAGGCAGATCGGAAGGCCGCATGTGTACCAGACCCTGCCTTCTGCTTGTTCTGCTTGCGATAGAATCCTTCCATATAAGGTGGATCAAGAACAACACAATCAATGCTGCCTGATTTATAGGGCAAGTCTCGACAATCTACACCCATTGCAATGTCTGTTGGAAACAGTTCATAATCAGTTTCAGAGACGTTGCGCCAGAAAACACCTTTGCCGTATGTTACATCGGCAACTTTTGACCCTTTCGGAACATGCAAGGCCAGCACTTCGGGAAAAACTTCCGCGTTACCAGCCTGATGTGCGGACAGTATCAAATCTGATGTTGTCTTACCGCCTTGAACTCGTTTTGAGGGAAGAATAGTATTAGGTGGATCAAAAAAAGAAGGTTGATACTGTGTCATGACAAGATAATATCCTAAATCAGGATACTCTTCAAGCATACATCATTTTTGCTATGACGATTTTACTTCCAACACCAAGACAAATAACATTGAACAACGGTACATGTGAGTTACCTAAAAGCGGGTTTGTCGTGCTGAATGGCGCGGACAATCAGGCGTTGCGGCTAGCAGGGCAGCAGCTTTGTGATGCACTTGGGTGGGAGATGGTTGCGGGGTATGTGCCTTGCGACCAGCCCGCGATTCAATTGAACCAGTTGCCGAACTGTGTGCCGCATCCGCAAGGGTATGAGTTGACGATTGAAGCAGGCGTTGGGGTGGTGATCTCGGCCGAAACCCCCACCGCCATCTTCTACGCCACCCAAACCCTCCTCCAACTCATCGCCCAACACAGTCACAACTTGCCAACGATGCGCGTGCGCGACTGGCCTGATTTCCCCAATCGCGGCGTGATGCTCGACGTGAGCCGCGACAAAGTGCCGACGATGGAGACGCTTTATGCGCTGGTCGATATGTTGGCAGGCTGGAAGATCAACCAGATTCAGCTTTACACCGAACACACCTTCGCCTATCGCCAGCACCCGACCGTTTGGGCAGACGCATCCCCAATCACGGGCGAGGAAATTCTCGCGCTCGACGCATATTGTCAGGAACGCTTTATCGAGCTTGTGCCGAACCAGAACACATTCGGTCACATGCGCCGCTGGCTGACAAAGCCTGAGTACAAACATCTCGCGGAAGCTCCCGACGGGTGCGACACCATTTGGGGCTGGTTCGATGAGCCGTTCACGCTTAATCCGAGCGACCCAGAGAGTTTGGAACTGGTGCGGTCGATGTTTGACGAGTTGCTGCCCCATTTTTCGAGCGATCAGGTCAATGTTGGGCTGGACGAGACGGTTGATTTGGGCGGCGGACACAGCAAGGAGTTGGTTGCGGAGAAGGGCGCGGGGCGCGTCTATCTCGACTTTCTACTCAAAATTTATCAAGATGTGAAGCGGCGCGGCAAGACGATGCAATTTTGGGGGGATATTTTGATGAATCATCCCGAACTTGTGCCAGAGTTGCCGCGTGATGTGATTGCGCTCGAATGGGGGTATGAGTCGTTCCACGATTTTGCAGGGCATGGGGCGATTTTTGCGGAGTCGGGGATTCCGTTTTACGTTTGTCCGGGTACGTCGAGTTGGCGGACGGTGGCGGGGCGCAGCGAGAATGCACTGGGGAATTTACGCAATGCGGCCGAAAGCGGTCTAAAAAATGGGGCGATTGGCTATCTGATTACAGATTGGGGGGACGAAGGACATTGGCAGCCGCTGCCCGTGAGCTATCTGCCACTGGCGTATGGGGCGGGGGTTGCGTGGGGGCTGGATGCGAATGTGGAGATGGATGTGGCGGCGATGGCGAGTCGGTTTGCATTTCGGGATTCGGCCGAAATCATGGGCAATCTCGCCCTCGATCTCGGCAACGTCTACAAGACAACAGGCATCCAACAGTTCAACAGCACGATTTTGTTCAACGCCCTGCAAGCCACGCCAGAAATTATTCAGAACCATTTGAACAATGAGGATGAGACGGTTGGGGAGCGGTTGGGGAAGACATCGGCCGAAATTGAGGAGATTTTAGGGCGCATGGAATCGGCCGAAATCGGCTTACCCGACGCTGGCCTGATCCGTCATGAATTCACATGGGCGGGGCATATTTTGCGCCATGCTGTGCGGCGAATTTTGTGGGTGCAGGGCGGCATGGATGCAGATGAGGCGCGGAAGCTGGCCGCGGCAGCACGCCAGTTGATCGCCGATCACGACAAAATTTGGCACGCTCGCAATCGGCATGGCGGGTATCGGGAGAGTCGAGAGCGGCTGGAGAAGATGCTGATGACTTACCTCTAAACATCGCCTGTACAAGTTGAGTCGCAGGGGAGAGCGACCACCAGCTTTTCTGTTAAACTAGCGCAAAGAAAACGACCACACGTTACGCATATAGTCAAACTGGGTGAGATAAACGGCGTTCAAGTTAAGCTGGTTGAGATCATACGCCGTTTACCTAACCTCCTATGTCGGATTTGCGTAACTACATAGGATGGATCGCAATGGACAGAAAGCACGGCTTAAACGTGAGCCACTACGAATTTGATTTTGATTTACTGACGGAGACAGGAGAATTTAACAACATTACGATTAAGGGTGTCGGCCGATGGCGGCCGATAGAGGAGCAGTTCGCGGACCTAAAAGTATTGCGTTTTCACAACTGGTTAAAGCTCAACAAAACGCCTTGGCTCGCCCCACCTCCCTACAGCAAACAGGAATACCTCGACCGCGAGTTTCGAGACGACTGGAATGTGCCACCGCTGCGCCCCGACGGAGCAATCGACTGGACGCGCTCGCTCGGCGTGCCGCTACACGTTTGTCTGCATATCGCTAACGTGAGCAAAGCCCATGCGTGGATCAATTTGCCGCATTGCGACAGCGCGGAGAATTTCACGGAGTTGATGCACTATATCGTTGATTCGACGCTTGAACAGACAGCGGCGAGTGGTCTCAAACCGATTTTTGAATTCTCAAACGAGGTGTGGAACGCGGGATTTATGCAGCATGGGGAGTGTGCCAATTTGCAGATGGGTCGCCCCATCGACACGCCGTTTGATCCGGGGCAAGGGTTTGAGGTACAACAAAATGCGCTGGCCTGGCAGGTCGCACGCACAAATGAAATAGCCGAGTATGTCGGTGACAGAGCACACGTCGCACTTGGCACACAGGTTAACAACCCCAATGTCGCGGCAACATTGCTCGACCATGAGCTATCACCACATGTTGATGCGCTGGCAATTGCGCCCTACTATGGCAATGTGCGCGATCCACGCTGGTCGCCCAAAGATATTTTGCCGCATGGTTTTCATCCATTGGTCGATATAGCAACAGGGGAGCGTTTCTCGCTTGATGATCCGCAGTTGACACAGCGTGTTTATGAGAATTTGGAAGCGTATATTGTCGGCCGAGGCGGATTCGGCGGTGAGACAAAGCGTATGTTGACCCAACACGCCGAGGTAGTGCGTAAGAAAAGGCTACAGCTTTGGATGTACGAGGGAGGCCCCGATCTGCACTGTCGAGATGGTGATGCCGCCTATCACGGCTTTGATCTTGGGGCGGTGAGAGAATTTTATCGAGCATTCAGCCTTTCGCGTGAGATGGGATGGCTGGTGGAGACGTTGCTCAAAACATGCCACTCGTTTGATATTCCAATTATCTGCACCTACAGCGCGATGACCGCCTACAAGCGTTACAGCACGAACCAGCGCAAAATCAACTACGATAACTTTGGCTTCATCAACCTCAATGACACCAAAACGGGGACTGAGTATGAGGCGACTTGGAAGCTATATCATCTGGTGCAGGCAATGCAATAAATAGGAACAGCAATTAGTAGGTCAGTAACAGTCGATCCTTGACGTTCTCATCTACTAATTCTGCACCTTTCTTTTGGAACCTTCTGAGCATGGAGCGGCCGACATTAACATAGATTTCCCGCTCAAATAATCCAGCAGGAATTGGTAAATCACAATTGACTGTGCCTGACTTTTTTGTTCCGTCAATGCTCAATACAACATAGACTCCCCGTCGTTTAGCCGCTTCGATCTCTTTAAGCAGTTCCTCAAAAACAAATGTTTGACCTCGATAGAGAATGGATTGGCTGTGAACATAGGGAGGATCACAGTAAATTAAATCACCTGACTGAGCGCGTGCAAAAGCCTTTTGAAAGCTAAGATGGGCAAATTGCATTCCTTTAATACGCTGATACCATGTATCAACTCTTGCATCAAAAGACTTTGGTTTTATTGGGTTATGCACGCCGCACGGGGTTGACATATAACCATCACGCTGCCGAAAACGCACAACACCTCCATAACAGGCTCGACATAAAAACAGTAAATCAGCACCATTTGGATTCACATTGTAATTATCACGAATTGCGAGGTAGCCCTCAACTTTATTCTCGCCGTTCGCACTCTCCCAACGTTCTCTGTACCAACGCTTGACGACTTGTGGAGAACTTTGCATTGTTTGCCAAATTTCGACGAGCGGCTTCAACGCATCCGAGCCAAGCCCAGCACGTGGACTAAGTGTCCCCATGACCGCCCCACTCCCCAAAAACGGCTCATAATACATATTGAATCCTTTTGGAAACAGTCCAATAATTTCGTGGGCAAAGCGTTGTTTATTACCAACCCACTTCAAGAGTTGTGTCTTGAATGGTTGAACGGGTTGGTATTGTGTATCCTCAAAAAGAATTGTGTGTTGCATGATGTTGCCTCAGCCTAGTGATCATATTCGGATTATGGATATTCGACAATGGAATATATAAATAGCTTATGCGAGATTTAGATGAACGAAGTCGAATCAAAATTCAGCGTATTCTGCGAGAACACCGACTAGAAGCCAACCTGCGACAAGTCGATCTGGCGCGATTGCTCAACCGTCCACAATCATATGTGAGCAAATTGGAATCAGGAGACAAAACGCCCAATATTATTGAATTACTGAACTTCTGTTGGGCATTAAATATCAAATTAAGCGATGTTGCAAAGACAATAGAGGCAGCTTGTGAAAGCAAATAAGCAATTCCGTTCATTGGACTTATCGTTTTGGGCAAGGGTCGAAAAATCCAGCACTATCTGATGATCGATTCACACAATACGTGGTGGAATATGGGACGCTCATATTTGTGTCGAATCGTTGACATGTTAAATATGGGGCTGGTTGACGAGGTGCTGTTTGGTTATGAGGTTCTCGAACGCCTGCCTGCTATTGTGCAGGAATGGCAAGATTCAGTGCCATTGTCCAAACCATGATTGATATTAAACAGCTACAACGAGTTTATGATGTGGGGGAGCAGCAGGTTCACGCGCTCAAAGATGTCTCGTTGCATGTTGCGGCGGGGCAGTTTGTCGCGTTGAAGGGGCGGTCGGGGAGTGGCAAGACGACGCTGCTCAACTGCGTTGGCGGCTTAGACACGCCGACAGCGGGGACAATTCGGGTTGAAGATGACCTGATTAGTCAGATGGATGATCGGGCGCGGTCGCGTTGGCGGCGAGACAAGGTTGGGTTTATTTTTCAGGCACATGGGCTGTTGCCGTCGCTGTCGGCGTATGAGAATGTCGAGTTGGGATTGCGGATTGCGGGGGTGAGGCGACGAGATCGGAAGCGGCAGGCGTTGGTGGCGTTGGAACAGGTGGGGCTGAGTGAGTATGTGCATCAGCGGCCGTATGAGCTTTCGGGTGGTCAAGCGGGGCGTGTGGCGATTGCGCGGGCGTTGGCAGGTCGGCCGAAAATCATCCTCGCCGATGAAGCAACGGGCGAACTTGACACCAATACCTCTCACAGCATCCTCCAATTGTTTCAGCAACTAGCAAATGCGGGAATGACAATTTTGCTGGCGACGCATGATGATTTGGTGGATGGGTATGTTGATTGGGTTGTGCATTTGGTAGATGGGGAAATTATCGCATCATAGCCCTTGACTTTCCCGTTGCTGGAAGGTGTATCATGGTCTTACCAAGTTAACTTGAGCAAAGATTATGAATAATGGAATGAAAATCAGCGAGTTCTCACGTTTAAGCCAAGTGCCAGCCAAGACGCTGCGCTACTATGATCAAATCGGGCTACTCTCTCCAGCCAACGTCGATCCGTTCACGAGCTATCGCTACTATCAGGCGACACAGCTTCCGCGTTTGCGGCGGATCATGTTGTTGAAGGGAATGGGGTTTTCTTTGGCGGAAATCGGCCGAATTCTCCAAGACAACCTCACCACAACCCAACTGATCCAGCTTGTGCGACTCAAGCAAGCCGACCTTGACGAGCAGATCGCACAGCAGCAAGCGCGACGACGCGACCTAGCCAAATGGCTCAAACGACTCGAACTGGAGCAAAAAATGTCTGACTATACCGTAACAACCAAACAACTCGATGCAACCCCTATCGCCTTTGTACGCAACACTGTGCCATCGCAGCCTGAACTTGGCACATATCTGTCTGATATGTTTCAGAAAGCGGTTGGCTATGCCGCCTCCGCTGGTGCGATGAACGGCGTGACGCTTGCTGTCTACCACGACGAAGAGTGGACGGGCAAGGATATTGACGTGACGGCCGCCGCTGTGTTGACGAAGCAAATCGCTGAAAGTGACGGCGTTTCTGTTTGTGAGCTGCCTGCCGTCGAAGTCGCCTACGCTACCCATGTTGGCACGTTTGAGCTGCTGTCAAACGTCTATGACATCGTGATTCAGTGGATTGAGGCCAACGGCTACAAAATTGTTGATGCGCCGCGCGAAGTGTATGTCAAATGCACGCCCGACATGAAACCAGAAGAGTATGTGACGGAGATTCAGTTCCCTGTTACAAAATAGCGCATCATAGGTGAAAAAGAAGAAAGAAAAAGAACTGTCTTTACCTCTTTCTCTTTTTCTTCCTTCTTTCTACTTCACCTTGTTTCCCATATGAGCGTTGTTTATAGTGAACGTATTCATGGCTTGTCGTTACAAGGAAAACAAATTTAAGGATCAAGCGACATGTTTGTTGGTGTTGATATTGGTGGAACGAAAACGGCCGTGATGGTTGTGGATGGAGAAAATGCGCGGACGTTAGTGCGGCCGACCCATCCCTATAATCTCATTCCATCACTCAGTAAGCTGATTCGAGAGGCCGTTGGAGAGGCTGATATTCAAGCAATTGGCATCGGCATTCCGGGTATGGTTAAGCGGAAAACGGGGACAGTTGAACTGGCAACAAATCTAAAAATTTTGGAGCCGCTAGCGTTGGGGAAATTGGTCTCGGCCGAATTTAACTGCCCAGTCACCATCGAAAACGATGTGCGAACCGCCGCCCTCGCCGTCCACGCAAAATATGACGTTCCAAACATCGCCTATCTGAGTATTGGCACGGGCGTTGCAGCCGGAATCATTTTGGATGGGAAATTGTGGCGTGGCGCGAACGGGATGGCGGGGGAAGTTGGACATTTGACGGTTGGCGCTGACGGGGCGATTTTCGAGCAGCTTGTGGCGGGGCCAGCAATCATCAAACAAGCGCGAGAATTGGGGTTACACGTCAAAAAGGCAAGCGACGTTTTTCGCTTGGCGGAGGAAGGCGAGCCGGAGGCAGATATTGTTGTCGAGCGGGTTTGTGGGGAAATCGGCCGAATGATCCAGTGGCTCATCCTCACTTACGATGTTGAAAAAGTCGTGCTAGGCGGTGGTGTGGCACAAATCGGCGACTCATTTTCCGACCCGCTGTTTGGCGAATTGGCACAATTGCGCTCTCAATCAGCCCTCAATCGCAAACTGTTGCATGACAACAAGGTAGCCGTTTTGCCACAAGGATTTAATCCCGGACTACACGGCGCAATCGAACTCGCCCACAGTGCGCGGCTCACTACTTAGTGTGCTTTAGCGTACTTCCCAACTTAGCCTATGGCTTGAGCCACAGGATCACAATATGCTGATCAAAAACGCAAAAATTCTCACGCCAAACGGTGAGCGAAAAGGGGATTGTCTCATCCAAGAAGGAAAAATCGCCGCGTTGGGCGATCATATTTCGGCCGAAAACACCCCCACCCTCAATGCAACCAACCTCTACCTCGCACCCGGCTTCATCGACCTACAGTGCAACGGTGGGTTTGGGCATGATTTTACGGCCGATCCGACAACCATCTGGAAAGTTGCCTCGCAGTTGCCTCAATTTGGGGTAACGAGTTTTTTGCCAACGACCATTACGTCGCCGTTGGAGACGGTGGTCGCTGCTCAAAAAGTGTTGCGTGAAGAATCCTCACCCCTAGCAGCGCGCGTGCTTGGATTGCATGTGGAGGGGCCGTATTTGAACCCGCAGAAGAAGGGGGCGCATAATCTGGATTATTTGCGGGAGCCGAATGTTACGGAGATTGGGGCGTGGTCGGCCGAAAACAACGTTCGTCTCGTCACGCTTGCCCCAGAACTACCAAACGCCCATGCGATGATCGCACAGTTGCGAGAGCGTGGCGTAGTTGTCAGCGCGGGACATTCGATGGCGACGTTTGACGAGGCGATTGCTGCGTTTGATGCTGGCGTGCGCTACGGAACCCATCTATTTAACGCGATGCCACCGCTGCACCATCGCAATCCCGCACTTGTCGGCGCACTGCTGCATGATGAGCGCGTGACTGTTGGGATTATTCCTGATGGTGTGCATGTTGATCCCACGTTGGTCAACATGGTGTGGCAGGTAGCGGGGGGGCGGATCAACGTTGTGACAGATGCAATGGCGGCGATGGGTTGGTCAGCGGGGGCATATCGTCTGGGTGATCGGACTGTAACGGTGGACGAAACGACGGCGCGGCTCGAAGATGGGACACTGGCAGGTAGTATCGTGACGCTCGATGTAGCAGTGCAGAATTTTTGGGAATGGACAGGATGTTCCGTTGCAGAGGCGATCCAAGCGGTGACAGAGGTTCCGGCCGATTTGTTAGGGTTGAAAAATAAAGGATGGATTGAGGTTGGGAATGATGCCGATCTTGTTCTACTTGACCAAAATCTAAACATAAAACGCACAATTATCGGAGGTGAAACAGCTTATGCTACATAAAACACATCTCTATCGAGAAATTTTTGAACAGCCAGAAGTGATTGACCGATTCCTTCAGAACAGGCGGGGCGAAGTCACTGCGCTAGCAAACGCCATCAAACGACGCAGTATTGACCATATTATCGTTGCTGCACGTGGCACGAGCGACAATGCTTCTCGCTATGCGAAGTATTTGCTGGGCGCGTTTAATGGCTTACAAGTTGCGCTGGCAACGCCGAGTTTGTTTTCACTGTATGATCGGCCGATCACGTTCGGCAACGCTCTCATTCTTGGCATCAGCCAGAGCGGACAAAGTCCCGACATCGTGAGCGTATTGGCAGCCGCACGTGAACAAGGCAATCTCACGGCCGCCATCACAAACAACCCCAACTCCCCACTCGCGCAACAATCTGAGCATGTTATCTCTCTTGACGCAGGGGAAGAGAACGCAGTTGCCGCAACCAAAACCTACACAACATCGCTCGCCGCAATTGCCCTTTTGAGCGCAACGTTGGGGGATGATGAACAACGTCTCGCCAATTTACAGCGCATCCCTAACGCAATCGCGCAAACACTGACGCTCAACGACACCATCGCCAAACTCGCGCCACGCTATCGTTATATGCAGCACTGCGTCGTTATTGGTCGCGGCTACAACTACGCGACGGCATTTGAGATGGCACTGAAAATGAAGGAGTTGAGCTATTCAATTGTCGAGCCTTATAGCTCGGCCGATTTCCTCCATGGCCCCTTCGCCATCCTTAACAACGGTTTCCCCGTTTTTATCATCGCCCCAGAGGGTCGTTTGAACGCTGAGATAGCGAATTTTGTGGGGCAGGTTGACAAGCGGTCGGCCGAGACTATCCTTATCAGCGACCGCCCCAACCTTCTCCAGTCAGCTACGATTCCAGTTGAGCTACCAGCCTCCCTCCCCGAATGGCTCTCCCCCTTCACCACCATCATCGCTGGACAACTGTTCGCTATGCGCCTCGCTAACGTGCGTGGCTTTGATGTCGATGCGCCGCGTGCTATTCGCAAGGTGACGGAGACGATGTGACTTTTTGCTGTGGCATTTTTGTCGTATTCGCTCATGGGCGAATTAAGAGCGAATATTCAAACACGCTCTGAACAGTTGCCAGCGATGTTGGCGGGAATCAATCACATTCAGGTCATGTTTTGCAACTTGACGGTGGCACGATCACTGTCCGTGCAGATGGCATGTTTTGTGCTAAAGATCGTAGGATGACGGGCGTTCAGCACCAAAAAAACCGACAGGATGGAAGCCATCTAGTCTATAAACGCCATCTCCGCGCACGCGCCACACCTTATTGCCAGCCAAATCAACGATATAGTCGCCGCGCAAATAGCCGCTAAGTCTATCCTCAAGCGTGAAGAGTTGGTCGCCTTGCAGATAGGCAAATAGTTCACCCTTGTTATCGATCAGTCCCCGCATGTGAAACCTCTATGCTGTGAGTTTGGTTGTGATGACATTGGGCTTGTAGCCATTGTCTTGGTTTGGAATCGAGCGGCGGCATTCGAGCCAATCGAGTTGTTTGTTTTGCCAATCGGCCGAGTGAGTCAACGGAATCCGCAGTGGAAAGCTGATCGGATTAGCCTGTGTCTCCTGACCATGCACAGCGACAACGCCTGCCAACGCATAGGGGAGACCAAACGCGCAGGCTGGGCGTGGATGCCCATCAACCATCGGCGCAGGGTGTGTTTGTCCTGCGTGCGTGTGTTCGGCCGTCGCACCCGGCACAACCATCAGCTCATTAGCAACTTCCAAAATAGTCGTATCTTCATAGCTGACATATTCGCCGTGACCGAGATAGCGGCGCAACAGATGGGTATGGTCGATGCCGAGATAGGCCGCGATGCAGTCTCGCCATAGATTTTGAGTTAGCCAGCCGCGCACGTCGGCCGAGCTATGCACGGTTCCATGTTCGCGCAGCGTGCGAGCCGTGCTGCTAATCAGGTCAATTTTGAGCTTTTCCAGATCAATCGGCGTATCGAGACCACCGCGCAACGGATAGAGCAACCCGTGTGTCGTCCACATCGAATAGTGCTGGAACGAGTCGGGGTCTGCCAGCGAAATGGGATAATGATCGCCCAGCCAACCCTTTTCGAGCGACTCATTACACAACGTCGCCTGAGCGCGGCAACGTTCTGCCAACACAACATCTCCCCACTCCGTTGCGATCTCAGCCATCGCCGAGAATGCCATCACCAACCGCACGCCATGATAAGATTGTTCCTCAGAAGTGGTAATCAGCGCACTGCCCCAGTCGTTTGTGTTGTCGCAAAATTGATTGGGCAGACCTGAGCCGCTGGTATCGGCCGCAATCAAAAAGCTAACCAACTCCCCCAAAAGCTCCCGCTTACCCTCAAAAATCGCACTATCTCCCGTCGCTTGCCAATAGTGCCAGAGCAGCAAAATATAGTTGCAATTTTCCTCCACCTTCATCGCACTGTCGGGGCCGCCGTAGCGATTGCCCGTCGCCTCCAAATGCTGCCCGATGTCATGTGCCATGTAGCCGCTGCCCGCCTGATAGTACATCGCCCACTGGTCGAGCATCGCCCCGACGAGTTGCGGCCAGTATTGGAAGAAAAAGAGGCAAAGCTGGTAATCGACATCGAGCGTGGCATGATACGCGCCAATTTCCATAACGGTGAACCAGTCATCTGTTCCCCACCAAGCGTTGGCAGCAAGCCCTTTGAACGTCGCCGCCATGATCTGTTTGAGTTCAGGTGGCAGCGTCGCCTCTTCGATAGTAGATTCAAAGAAGGTGCTGTTGCTGGTAATCTGAGCTTTATTTTCGACGTGCCAGTTGATGACATCGGCCGCTCCGCCCCAAAGCTCCGTATAGCCAAATTTGCGCGGCGTTCCCAACACATTCAGCGTCGGCTCTGCAATATAACCCGCATGATAGATTGTGACCGTTCTTGCGCCATTGATACGCAGCGTCGCATAGCCGTCTTCAAAAGAGAGTTGAGCATTTTTAGCCCAAATCATCTGCTCAAACGTCAACCCCTCGATCCCCTCATGGTCAATTCCAGCGGGAAAGCGAATTGGCTCAACAGAACGAAATCCATTTGCCACCTGCTCAGGGTTTTTGAGTGGTAAACCAAAGATAATTTCAGCTTCAGTTGTATCGTTACCTGCTAGCTCGATCTCAATCGTATAGCAAGGCGCGGCACTAAATGGCATATTTTGCGGGTAGAAAAGCGAATGGAATGTCGCTGTCATTCCCAAGCCTAGGGCGGGATCGGCCGCAACCAGCCTCGTCGTCAACGCCGAAATCTCCTGCTCACATTGTAAAAATACCTCTCCTTCGGCAAAAGGCAACATGCGCGTCACGCCATTGACAGCCACACCGATCCGCGCCGTCTCGCTCGTGATGATCTGCGGACAAGTGCCGATGCTGATGCCGACGTTGTCTGTCTTTTGCCAATCGAAATAGTGGAATGTGCCGAGCGGATGAACGCGATATTGTCGCGCATCGGGCAGCATCAAAACGGTAAAGCGGGAGCCAAAACAGGGAATAATAGAGTCAAATAGTTGGTGCATTGTTGGAAGTGCGTGACGACTTAATTAGCGAAAGACGTAGACGATATGAGCGTATTGTTGTCGTATTGTGTTGGGGAAGAGCGATTCAAAGCGGCTGTATTGTTGCAAGCCCCACATGCCGATCTGTTGGATTGTGCCAGTCTCGGCCGCCCCCCGCTGCTCCTCTGACAACGCAATGCCCGGCGGAAATGGTGGCATATCGATCAAGCCGCTCATCTCGCTTTGTGGAAAATAGCCGCGTAACTCACCTAATGTTAGGCCGTTGAGACCTGATCGGCCGACATGCGACGCATTCTCCCGATTCGGACAAAAAACGGCAAAATGCCGCGCCACTCGCTGCACTTCCTGTGCAAACTGTTGCCGCTCGCTGCTGTCTAACCGTTGAATCACCTCTGACGACATGGCTAAATCAAACGCATTGTCCGCAAATGGTAGTCGCGTTTGCCACTCGACTTGCTCAAAACGCACGTTTAATCCAACTAAATGACCATCTGCTTGCAATTGAGCGAGCAATTTTTGTGTCGCCGCCAACTTTTCTGCGCGTTCATCCGCGATGGTCAGTTCTGCCCCAAACTCTTGCGCCAACAGCAGAAAATCACTGCTATGTCCATACACCTGCGGTAATCCAGCGATCAACATGCGCTGCGGTTTTTTGTGCGCGAGATAGTCTTGTAAGGCGCGTCGTTTGACAAAGTATTCGTAAGCTGTGCCGACCCCTTCCCCTTCCGCTAGAGCAAATGGATATAGGTCGCTGACTGAATGAGTTGGTAACATCGCTTCGCCAAGATAGCCATGCTCTCGATACCATGCGGCCGTGTGCCGCAATCCGCTCATTAGCGCAACCTGTGGCTCATAGCCCAACTCGTGTTTTGCTTTCTCATGAGAGAAACGGTAGCTCGTGCTAAAAAAGTCAACGGCAGAGGTTGTCAAAGGTGGCGTGATGCCCGTTTTGTCCCCAACTGCTTCGAGTAGATTTGCCGCAGGCCGCATGATAAAGCTCGGCAAGCTCAACTTTGGTTCGGGTACATCTAAAACGGCCGCAATGTTCCGCAAAAATTCACGCATCAGGATAGGCTCTTTGCCCGTGATCTGGTAGATTTCACCCAATTTGCCCTTCTCAAGCGCGAGCATCATCCCGCGCACTGCGTCGTCGATATGCGTCGGATGGCAGGTGCTTTTGCCGCCATCGATCAAGAAGATGCGGCGCGATTTGACCGCTTTGAACAAGCCAAGAACGTGCGTGTCGCCTTCGCCATAGACAAATTCGGGGCGCACGATGACCACATTGGAATAGGTGAGGGCAACTTTTTCGGCTTCGGCTTTGCTGCGTTCGTAGCGGTTGGTTGGGGCGTATTCGGCCGATTCCCCCCTCACCTCCCCCGATCCCAACACGCCCGGACTACTCACCACCAAAACCCGCGCTAACCCCTGCGCCGCCTCCAACAGATTGCGCGTCCCATCAACATGCAGCCGCGTGTACGCCTCTTCGCTGATCCCAAACTCACCCAATCGACCCGCCGCATGAACGAGCCAATCGCACCCTGCCAGCACATCAGACAACGATGACGGAACTGTCACATCCCCAATGCGATAGGCAACGTCTAGCCCGTCCAACCGCCAGCGATCTGACGTGCCACGCACAATGGCGACGACTTCATGTCCTGCATCAACGAGCGCATGACACATCGCCGCGCCCAAAAATCCTGTTGCGCCTGTCACTGCGACTTTCATGATGTCTCCACCTCGTATTTCATGACGGGTCGATAGACACACTGGCAAGTCGTCGCGTGGGGACAGCCGGACAGCGGCAGATGTGGAGCCTCATCGGGATGATGGATTTCTTTTACATCAAGCCCGTGTGCGATTGGGCAAGATTGCGGAGAAGTGGCAATTCTTACCCCCACAATCGAGCCTTTTGCCTTCATCCCCAATTTGTATGCCGCGAGCGTCTTTTCCGCATAATTAGGTGCTTTTTTTTGCGCCTTTTGAAATTTGTTTAACCAGTCAAATGCCATCGTTTCCTCAAAGTCGATTTGGTAATACAAATCGCTGCCACCAATCTGCCAATGTTGGCTCATGTCGCTCGACCCAACTGTTGTAGACCGTCGTGATGTACTGTTCTAATAACGCTGCTCGCCCTTGTGGGGAATTACCCTCTATGATCTGCAAAATCGTCATTGCTTGATTGTCTTTCGGCGGTGTTAGCCACGTAAAGCGATTGCGATAATCTGCTCGCAGCAAGCGGTCGCGCACCCACTTTGCATTTTTATGCCCCAGACCCAATACGCCATAAAGTGTCAGCAGATGAATGGCGACCGATTGGATCGCTTGTGGTTTTGTTGAAACACCGTGATGCTGCACGCAGTATGCGTCATTGAGCAGTATGCCAAATTGTGTCGGGGCGACGGATGGTTCGCCGACGAGCAGGTAAGAATAGAGTTCCCAACAGGAGGGGGATGCGCCAATATAAGGATGACCAAGGCCGTTGGATACAGGCAGTTCAATCCCGCAATCGGGGCAAATCTCACTTGCCATTGATCACTTTTAGGCTGATACGTCCCATTGTCGGCACGTCATGTAGCAAATTGGTGTAGGAGGCATTGGCGAGAGGGCAGTGACATTCTTTGTCACGGATGCTGCGGCGCACCTCTTTGATCGCTTCGCCGTGCCAAATTCGGCCGAAATCATACCCATGATCCCGCAAATTCCCCAAGTCATCCGCCCGCACACAACACGGCCAAACCGTCCCATCCGCATAAATTTGTGCGCTCGCCCATCCCGCATAACAAGCGATCACCTGATCCTGCTCATCCAAAATGCGTTTGACCAACTTGTAATACTCGATGCGAAACGCCTCTGTAATTTTGCTGATACCCTTAAACTGTTTACTCTCGACGTAGGCGATGAGCTTATCGACGGCGGCCGCGTATGCTGCTGGGTCGGGCGTGATCGGTAGGCCGATGGTGTCGAGTTCGACGCGCGGTTCGGCGATTTCGGTGATGAATTGATCGGCCGATGACCGCTCCGCATACGCGATCAACTCATCCAAATCATGCACGTTGAACGTCGATATAACCGAATGAATCCCCACTGCCAAATTTTTGTACTTCTTTTTCAACTCAAGATATTGCTCAAGCCGCTCCTCAAACTTCTCAAAATTATTTGCCACCCCCCGAATAAAGTCGTGCTTTTCCCCCACGCCATCGAGCGACAAGTTGATAATTAGTTGGCTATCGGGGCAGGCTTGCAAAATGCGTTCGACTCGCTCAGGACCACTTCTCAAAATGCCGTTTGTTGGAATGTTGATGAGGCCCGGCTGACAATGTTTATACGCCAAAATCGCTAGCTCAACGATCTTTGGATACATCAGCGGCTCGCCACCACTAATCGTGAACCAGTAGGGGGATGTCCCCAACGATGCTAGCACCTTCTCCCACTCGTCCAGCGTCAGTTCGTTTTCGCGCTTCATCCAGATGTTACACGTCAGACAGCGCGAATTGCACTTGGGCGAAGGGGAAAGCGTAATGTTGAGTGGCATCATCTTTGGCCACCCGGTTGCGCGATATAGTTGAAACGCTGGTATCCGCGCCAGCACGCCGAGCATTGATTTCATAGACAAAAAAGAACCCACAGCGCGTGTGAGTTCTTCAACTTTCATCTAATTTTAGCCCACTTTAGCGGCAAGGCATCTATCTCTCACCCACCGTTTTAGTCACTGAACGTTCGTCATTGGCAGCACGGGCGCAAGCGCAATTAGAAAAGGAACAGGCCAAAAAGTGTAATTGAGGACTGACCATTCTCTTCTGGCACGAGTAGAGATTGTTCCCCAGCATAGACAGGCTGCCTTCGCCTTCTAAATTTCCGTTCGTTCTGTTCACACAATCATGCCAATTGTCACGTGACAACCATGACGTTTGTTAGCTGTTGTGACCATGTACATCACATATCATAGGGGCATTGAAATGGACAGCAATGGAGCAGACTCATGGCACACGTACTGATTTTGTATGCAACAAGCGAAGGGCAGACGGCGAAGATTTCGGCCGAAATTGTTAACACCCTACGCGAATTAGGCTACGGCGCAACGCGCAAAGATTTGGAGACATGGCCGGGCATTTACGATGTAGCTGACTTTGACGCAGTGATCGTCGGCGCGTCTGTCCACTTCCATCAATACCCCAAAGAGATCGTCGCATGGATTGAGCGCAACCTTGAAACGCTCAAATCCAAACCCAGCGCATTCTACTCTGTCAGCATGACGGGCGGGCAAGTCGATGACGACGGACGCGAGCGCATGGACGACTACCTAACCAAGCTGTTCCAAAAGACGGACTGGTATCCCGATCTAACTGGCTCCTTTGCGGGCGCAATGCGCTACAGCGAATTGCGCGGCGCACAACAGCGCGTCGGTCAGTTTGTGAGCTGGCGCACGGGCGGCGCAACCGACATCACACAAGACAACGAATATACCGATTGGGCAAACGTGCGGGATTTTTCGGCGACGTTTGCTGATTTCTTGGCTAGCGTAAAACGTAACGCATAAAACGTAAATTACGTTTTATTATTAGAGAGGTTCCCATGTTTGAGCGAATTTTAGTCCCACTGGATGGTTCAGAAATGGCAGAGGGCGCGTTGCCGTTGGCAATTCGTCTGGCGCGAACAGAAGCAAGCACACTGATATTGACGCGAGCGGTTGAGGTTGTGCGTATGATGGTTCCCGCTGGAACGGAGTATGAGCTAGCCTATCATGAGCAAGCGCAAACGCATCGCTGGGATCAGGCACGTGGCTACCTGCAAGATATTCAGGTGTCAGACCGCTGTAAAGGCATTTCGACACGCTTCACAACTCATGTCGGCAATCCTGCCTCAGTCATTCTCGACACGGCCGAAGAAGAGGCGTGCGACCTGATTGTAATGACGACGCATGGCTATCGCGGGTTGACGCGCTGGGTGTTGGGGAGCGTGGCGGAGAAGGTATTGCGGAATGCGGCGTGTCCTGTGCTGGTTTTGCGGGAAGATCGGCCGATCCAACACATCCTAATTCCGCTCGACGGTTCTAAATTGTCGGAAGAAGCAATCGCTCCTGCGATTGAGTTGGCAGAACGAGTTGATGCGGCAGTGACATTGTTGCACGTCGATGATTCACTGTCGGTTATGGATCATGCCTCACTTGATGCGATCGAGCAGTTTGAGCCGGGCATGGCAGAGCAGATGCGCGTCGGCTATGCCGACCGTAGCGAGACCTATCTACGCAACTTACGTGACAGCATTGACACGTTTGTGCCTGTCAACACACGCTCCATGTTGGGCAAACCGGCCGATGAGATTTTGGACGTTGCCAGACGAGAGGCGTGCGACCTGATCGCCATGAGTACGCATGGGCGTAGCGGCGTGCGGCGTTGGGTTTATGGCAGCGTGACGGAGAAAGTGTTGCGTTCGGGCGATACGCCGCTTTTGATTGTGCGGCCTGAATTTGAATAACCTATCTCATCCGCCCACGCATATCAAAACCGAGCAGTCCATCGAGCGCAAAGTTAGCTTCACGCACACGGTTGTGAGCGCGGTGAATTTTGCGGTTGAGCGTCAGCATCAGGGCGACGGTATGTTCGGCGACAGAGTATGGCGAGTAGGCGGGGGCACGAATGATTGCCATGCACATGAGCATCTATTTTTCACGCCCCGCCTGTCGCTCTTTCCACCAAAGATAAGCTGTGGCACCGATTTGTGAAAATGGTTCAGGGGGCAACAAGGTCGGTTTTCTGGCGTTGAGGTAGTCGGCTATGTAGGGATTTTGAACATCTGTTGCGTAATCGGCCGCCAACATCCCCGACAGCGTGCCAAGTGACGCACCTAGTCCATTTTGACAGCACGCCGTATAGACCCCTTGCTCAACCTCACCAAAAGCCGGATCGCTGTGCCAGCTTAGGCAGAGTCGCCCACCCCAGCGATATTCCTGCTCAACATCTACTAGCATTGGAAAACGCGCCTTAAACGCTCTGTCGTGATGGCGTGCGGCAATCTGTACGCTGCGTTCAGATGCCTCTAAATTGGGTCTGTAGAGAAAACGATTGCGCGTCAAAATACGGTCTCCGCCTGTGCCAGAAATACGCCGCATGGTTGACCCCATCGGATCGGCCGGCACCGCTTCCCACGTTGGCTCCCCCCCTAACTTTTTTACCTCTACGTCCGTTAAAGCGCGAGTGAGTGACCCGTATAAAAAGACGTGCATGAGGCGACGTTTGAAAAAGCCAAAGCTCTGGACATGCCCGTTGACGGCCAAAATGATCTTAGGCACAGAGACGCTACCCTGCGGCGTTTTGACGAGCCAACTGCGGCCCTGTCGCTCCATCGAGATGACGGGGGAATTTTCATAGATGGCAACAGCTCCACTGGTGGTCAGCCCTTCCGCGAAGGCGCGGACGTAACCCGCAGGCTGGATCATGATTGCGCCGGGTGTGTAGAGACCGCTCGTGTAATAGTCGATGCCCGTGATGCGACGCATCTCATCGGCCGAAAGCGGCGTACACGTCTCGCCCATCGCCCGCAAATGCGCCGCATATTCCTCGTTATGTTTATCCCCTTTCACATCGGCCGCCACGTTGATTTTGCCACGCGGGTCAAAAATCTCTCGTGAAAAGCCGTACTCATCTGCGGCTTGGGCAGCGAACCTGAGCGCGGTGCGATTCATTTTGGTTTGGCGAATGTCGCGCTCGATTGCGCTCGTGTAGCTTTCCGCGCTGATGTCATGCGGCAGGTCGATCATAAAGCCAGAACTACGTCCCGCCGATCCTGCCCCAATGCGAATTGCTTCTAGCAGCACGGTGCGGTCATTCGGCCGATTTTGACGCAATCGCCGCGCCGCTGCCAAGCCTGTAAACCCGCCGCCGATGACGAGCCAATCGGCCGAGATCGCCTCGTCCAACACCCGCGCCGCCTTCTTCGCGGGCAAAATCGCATCCCACCCCGACACGCCAGGGTTGCCAGATTTTATATTGCTGACCTTTATTTTTGTTGACATATTGACCAACTACGCCACCATGTCTACCCTGTCTGACAGATCAATCCAAATCGTTTTCAATTCGGTGTACTGATCGTGGGCGTGAATCGAGTTGTCCCGTCCCCCAAATCCCGACTGCTTGAAGCCGCCGAACGGGGTCGAAATATCCCCCTCACCATAGCTGTTGACGGTCACCGTACCGGCGCGGATGGCGCGAGCGGCGCGGATGGCGCGTTTCGCATTGGCTGAGAAGACGGAAGCTGCCAAGCCATAGGCGGTGTCGTTGGCAAGCTGAATCGCCTGATCGTCGCTCTTGACGGAGAGGACGGAGAGAACGGGGCCGAAAATCTCTTCTCGTGCCAGCGCAGAATCGACGGCGACCTCCTCGAAAATCGTCGGTTCAACGTATTTTCCATCAATTGAATTGCCACCCAAGATCAGCCGCAGCCCTTCCTCTTTGCCTTTGTCGAGATAAGAGCAAACCTTGTTGAAATGTGCCGTATCGACCAGTGCGCCGAGTTGGTTGACAGGGTTGAGCGGGTCGCCCATACGCCACTCACGCGACCGCGCAATGACACGCTCTAGCAGCGCATCTTTGACATTTTCATGCACGATCAGCCGTGATGACGCGGAGCAGTTTTCGCCCATATTCCAAAACGCGCCGTTGACGACGTGTTCGGCGATCAGGTCGAGTTCTTCCGCATCACTCAGGACAACAAATGGATTTTTGCCGCCACATTCGAGCGTGATTTTTTTTAGGTTGGAATCGGCCGAATAGCGCAAAAACCGCCGCCCCGTTTCCGTCGAACCCGTGAAGCTCACCATATCCACGTCCATGTGCATCCCAAGCGGCTCGCCCACGTCAGGCCCCATCCCCGTCACGACATTGAACACGCCCGCAGGGACTCCCGCCTCAACCGCTAATTCTGCCACGCGCAGTGCCGTCAAAGATGTTTGCTCCGCTGGCTTCAACACGACCGAGTTGCCGGCCGCCAGCGCGGGGCCGATCTTCCACGCCACCATTAACAGCGGAAAGTTCCACGGCAGTACGGCTCCCACTACGCCAATTGGCTCGCGCACGATGATCGCCAGCGCATCGTCCCCCGCCGGAGCCGTCTGGTCATAGAGTTTGTCGATCAGTTCGGCGTGCCATTTGATCGTGTGAATCGATTCGGGCAGATCGATCTGCACGCAGTCGGCAATGGGCTTCCCGCTGTCGAGGCTTTCCATCACCGCCAATTCGCGCTGATTGCGCGTCATCAGCTTACACAGGCGAATCAACACGTCTTTCCGCTCGCTGGGATGTAGCTTGCTCCAGCGGCCGTCGTCAAATGCTTCACGTGCTTTCTGAACGGCGTAGGTGACATCGGCCGAATCACTCGCCGGAATCTGCCCCAGCGTCTCACCCGTTGCAGGGTTAATCGTCGCCATCGTCTTGCCCGATTGCGCGGGGCGAAAACTGCCATTGATAAAGTTCGCAGACGGCAAAATCAGATCATCTGCAATTGCCTTGTACTCTTCATGGGTTAGTAAATCAGACATCCTATTTGCCCTCCGCTAAAATTTTTGCAATCGTCTTTTTGAGCGTTCGCACGACCTGATCCATTTGTCGCTTGTCGTCTTTCGTCAATGGGCGCAGCGGCGGGCGCGGCACGCCGGGATTCATTCCCGCAATTTCACAACCATATTTGACACACTGCACAAATTTACCGCCCTGTTCCAAGACACTCATCAATGGGAGCATTGCCGACATGATGCGTCTGCCCTTGTTGAAGTCATTTTCCAACACACACGCCTCATACAGTGCGATATGCTCCTTTGGCAAAAAGTTGGAGCCAGCACAGACCCACACTTTTGCGCCCCACGCGAAAAACTCAAGTGCCTGATCGTCCATTCCACAGCCGAGCGTGATGTGTGGATAGTCGCGTGCCAGCATGTGGACGCGATTGATGTCGCCGGAGCTTTCTTTGATGGCGCGGAAATTCTGGGATCGGCCGACGCGATCCAAATACTCACTGCCCATGTTCGTGCCTGTCCGATGTGGATAGTTGTAGAGCATGATGGGCAGGTTTGCAGCGCGGTCAATTTGCAGCGCGTGCATTGCGTTTTCCAAGTCGGTCGGCACGGCATACGGTGGTGAGTTGATCAAAATTGAGTCTGCGCCGGCCGATTTCGCCGCTCTTGCCAGCTCAACCGCCTCCTGCGTTCGCGTTGCACCGACACCGACCATCAGCGGAACTCGGCCGCCAATCACATCATGTGTGTAGCGCATCATCTCGACGCGCTCATCGTTTGTCTGTGCGTAATACTCACCTGTTGAGCCACCGACGAGAATGCAATGCACCCCCGCATCAACCAAGAACTCGACCACCTCCGCATACGCTTGCTTGTCGATGCGGCCGTCAGCGTGATGAGGGGTGATGATTGGTGTAAAAATTCCTTCCATTTTCATGATGTCGCTCATAGAGACATGCCAGAGGTTTCACCTTTTCAAAAGGTGGAACCTCTCTAAAAATAATCAAACTGCTAATGAGATGTACTAACTTATGTTACGCGGATTCGACGTAGGGGTGAGGTAAACGGCGTATGGTCTCAACCGATTCAGGCTTAAACGCCGTTTACCTCACCCAGTTTGTGCAGATGGTCAAACTGGGCGAGAAAAATGGCTCTACGATCCCATGCGTAATGTATCGAGCTAATAAATGGCAAATGTGGGTTTGGAATTTGCATTGTCATAGGCGCATCGTAACATAATGGATGGATGTTGCCAACAGCGTGCCAAGGCTGCGCTGATTTTGCAACTGCCTTGACTATCCCAGCCAAATTTCCCACAATTCACCCGTGAACATACTCAAAGAAACCCACCGCAAGAATGCCCGTAATTTTGATTTTGTCCCCGTCGTCAACGTCGAGCTTGACGACAGCGCATGGGTCGCTAACCATGCTGGGATTGATATGGGCGGACGCGATGCGGAGTTTGCCAAACTTCTTCATGCGTTGATCAACCCACCGCGTGCGCCACAGCTCAAAGATCGCCGCTATCGACGCAATATGCACGATTTTGCGCGGCAGGATGGTTTGCCGTGGCTGACAAAAGCACAACTGATCGATGTCTATCGCCAGCTCTGTCAAGCGGGCTACTTTGAGTTTGACCCAGCGATAATTACCTATTTACAAAAAAAGCCGACCCGCTCTCAGGCTGGCGTTGCCGTCGTGACGGTGTTGACCAAGCCATTTCCGTGTCCGGGCAAGTGTATTTTCTGCCCGACCGATGTGCGGATGCCCAAAAGCTATCTGCATGACGAGCCGGGCGCACAACGGGCAGAGCGACATAACTTTGATCCCTATGACCAAACGTTGTCACGCATTGAAGCACTCGCCGCGACGGGACATCCCACAAACAAAATCGAGCTGCTGATTTTAGGTGGCACGTGGTCTAGCTATCGGCGTGACTATCAGGAGTGGTTTATCAAACGCTGCTTTGATGCGATGAATGGGGTGGACTCGGCCGATCTCCCCACCGCCCAAGCGATCAACATGACGACCCATCGCCGGAATGTCGGCCTCGTCGTAGAGACGCGCCAAGACCATATCGACGTGGACGAACTGCGTTGGCTGCGCTATCTCGGCGTGACAAAAGTACAGGTCGGGATTCAGAGCATGAATGAGAAAGTGCTGGCCTTAAACGCACGCGGTCACGATGCCCAAGCGACCCGCGACGCATTCCGCTTGCTGCGGCTGGCTGGCTTCAAAATACACGGTCACTGGATGGCAAATCTGCTCGGCGCGACGCTCGAAAGTGACCGTGCCGATTACGATAGCCTTTGGTCTGATCCCGCCGTGCGCCCTGACGAGCTAAAAATCTATCCTTGTATGCTGGTCGAAAATGCGGAACTTTATCAATACTGGCAGCGCGGCGACTATCAGCCATACAGTGAAGCGGAGTTAACCGAACTGCTGATTTACTGTCTCAAGCGCACACCCCGCTACACGCGACTGACTCGCGTCATCCGCGATATTCCGACCACAAACGTCGTGGCTGGCAACAAAAAGGCCAACCTGCGCCAAATTGCATCGCAGAAAATGGCAAAGCAGGGTGAGCGTGGCTATGATATTCGCAGCCGTGAAATTCGGAGAGAGCAGGTCGGCTGGGATGATCTCGAATTGCGCGTCGAGAGCTATCGGACAGTTGGCACAACGGAGCATTTTTTGAGCTATGAAACGGCCGATGACAAGCTAGCAGGCTTTCTGCGCCTCTCATTCCCCGACCAAGATCAGGAGCTGCCGCTGCCCGAACTTGCTAACCACGCCATGATTCGTGAGGTGCATGTCTATGGCCCTGTCATGAAACTGGGGCTAGAAAGCGATGGCGAAGCGCAACACATGGGTATCGGCTCCCGCCTCATCAATGAAGCGAAAGAGATGGCACGCGCAGCCGGCTATGCTAAACTCGCCGTCATCAGCGCAATTGGCACGCAAGAATACTACGCCAAGCATAAATTTCACGTGGATAATCTCTACATGACAACTGATTTACATTGACCATAGGCATTATTTGCTACAGTAACCGCTCATTTTGGGAAGTAAGAAGTAGTCAAGGCACTCGTTTAATGCAAGCAAAAATGTTACTCGTGATAGATGATGAAAGTACCGTGCGAGAAGCGGTAGTAGATATTTTAGATATGGTCGGTATCGAGGTGATCGAGGCATGTAATGGGGAAGAGGGACTGGCGCAGTTTCGGGAATTTCGGCCGAAAATCAACGCCATCCTCCTCGACATGGTTATGCCCGTCATGAATGGTGAAGAAACATTTCTCCAGCTTCGCAAAATCGACCCCCACGCCCGCATTATCGTCTCTTCTGGCTATAGCGAAGCTGAAACAATGCAACATTTTGTGGGTCAAGGCCTCGTCTCTTTTCTACAGAAACCCTACGACATCGATCAACTGATCTCCACCGTTGAACGTGTCCTCAATGCGTAGGGGCGAATGACCCCTATAGCTTCCCATGCTTGAACTCTTCGTCTACACAATCAAAATTGAGGGCAACGATATGGCCGCCCTCTCACTGCTCCCACCCGATGTCGTGCAGCAACATGGTCTACCGACAGCCGCCGTCTTTGGCGAAGTTGACCCACGTCGCCCAGAGATGACGGTCGATGGGTTTACCGCCAATGAGGCATTTCTGGCTCTTTTGCATGAGGTCATTGCGGCACATGCCACCACATTAGAGAGCGTGCAAAAGCAGCTTGCCAAAGTTAAAAATGGCCCTGTTTATGTCGTAGATCGGCGCACGGTCAATAAAGGTGGCCTACCTCCTTTTGAGGACATCATTGGTTGGTTTGCCGTGCGCGATGGCGTAATTATCCCCGACAGCTTCAACCCTAGCCCCAACTACCAGTTGCTCTCCAATAACGGGCCACTTGAACTAGAATCAGAACTCCAAGAAAAACTGATCGATGCCGTCTACGCGACCCTAGACTGAATTAGGGGTTCTGTTATGCTTCAGAGGAAAACGGACAAAGGGTCAGCAATTCCCGCAGGTTGAATCGGATGCTGAGTGCAGCGGACAAGCTGGCGTGGCACGACAGTTTCGCGCCGTACATCAAAGGGAAGTCGGGACAATGCATCTATCGGCTCAAGGGAGAGCAGCATCAGCCACACATCGAGCAGGTCGGACAGGTGATGGCGCAGTTGGTGGAGCAGTTGGCGGACAACTATGGGTCTGATGCCAGCTACGCGGTGTTGGAGCGCGTCTTTGCTGAACATTTCAAGCTGGTGGCGGAGACGGTCACGACCAAAATGGGCAGCGAGTTGAGTGGCGACAACCTGCAATCACCAGACGATTTGGAAGCGACCTTTCGCCGCAAGCGGGGGGAAGACCACGTGGGGTATGTGGTCAATGTGACCGAAACGGTCGATGAGGCGGGCGGGTTGCAGTTAATCACGAAGGTGCAGACGGAGCCAAATGTGACCGATGATGCAAAGATGCTCAACGATGTTCTACCTGAGTTGGTTGAGCGCACCGGCCTAGAGACGCTCTACACCGATGGCACTTACGGCAGCCCTGCTGTGGATGAAACGTGTCGTGAGCAGAAGGTGACCCTCTACCAAACCGCCATTCGTGGCGCATCTCCCGACCTCGATGCGTTGACATTGGTCGATTTCACCTTTGAACTCGATGCAGAGGGCAATCCCAACACGATGCGTTGTCCACATGGTCAGTTGGTTGACCTCCAACCTGGACACAAGGACGACCGTTTCATCGCCCGTGTTTCGGCCGATGTCTGCCCGCTGTGTGCGGCTCATGACCAACGCCAGACACAGGCCGCATTGTGTTTTGTCCTCTACTTTGCACTCCCACAACTGGCCGTCGCCTTGCGCCGCCAACGAATGCGCTCTCTTTTGACCGCCACTGGCAATCCGCGTGCTGCTGTCGAGGCGACGGTGCGCGAGGTGACTTGTCGCTTCCCCAACAGCACGTTGCGCGTGCGCGGTCACTGCCGCGTGGCGATGACGATGGTCGCATCAGCCCTCATGTGCAATGCTCTCCGCATTTGGCACTTCAACCAGCGCAAACAAGCAAAAAATCCAACTACTCGGTTGGGTGTCACACACAAATCGTCTCTCTTTGGCTCTTTTTTGCCGTTTTTGCGCCGTTGGTTGCGTCGGGCGGCTGCATTGCCCTCTCTGGCTCGTGCTGGCTTGCCGCTCGCTTGGACATCGGTGAGCGGCCTCTTGTTGGTTTTTTGCTAAAAATCCCACATATTTTCAGCGGAGTCAAAACATCTTTTCAGAAAAAACAGCAATTGAAAAGATACTTCGGTATTCATTTGTGCCGCATTGGTTTAATGTGTTGGCAAAAAACAACCATCAATGGAGTCGAGAAGAACTCCCTTGTCACGTCGCTTTATGAGTATGTGGCATGTCTAAGTCTAATCGAGGTACTAATGTCTAAAATTAAAATGATTCGAAGTTTGTTGTGTCTACTATTGTTCATTGCTGTTGTTGCTGTTGTGATGCTGGGTGGGGCAGATCTGGTACGGGCGAACGACCTTTCAATAAGTCACGCACGAGCAGCGCAAACAGACATGGCTTTCGGCCGATATGGGGGTGAAGAACCTGACTACGCTATTGACGGCAACGGTGGTCATCATGTGATCTATAGCGACAACTTCGGCAGTACTAAAACCGTTTACTATCGTTATTGTGCAACGACCTGTACCGTCTTTGACAATTGGAGCGATGAAACCGTCATCCTTTATTCAGAGGACGCTGAATCCAAATTAGTAACGGTGCGGTTGCAAGTAACAAAAGATGGCAAGCCACGCATTATGACGGTTTATCAACCATCTAGCTATAACGCAACAAGCGACTGGTATTATTCAGAATGCGATGTGAACTGCCATCAGGGAGGCAATTGGCATCTTGTTGAGTTGAGCGTGAACTCCGCATTCGCATTTAATACGTACTTCAACGCCAGCCTCGCCAATGCTGTTTTGCGGAACTCCGATTGGTTCACATTGACAAGCGATGGCAACCCACGCTTTGTCTACACACACGCGGAAACCCAACTGACTTGGATTGGGACGGACTTTGTAACAGGGCGTTACTATCGACCCGTCACAATTCAGTATTGGGGGTGCAATGATAACTGTGCAAATGCAAATAGCTGGACAAATAATGTGGTTGAGGCGAGTTATGTCCTCGATCCCGTTTACGTAGGAAATTTTGCGCTTACACTCGACAGCAATGATCTTCCGCGTTTTCTTATGACCTCGTATGGGTATGGTGATATTTCTCCAAGCACCCCCCATCCACAAAACTACAGAAACGAGTCTGACACTTTATTTTACTACGAGTGTTCGGCCGATTGTGATGGAAGCAGTCCAAGTTGGACGCGGACGGACATTTGGCCGGAAGCAACTGGCACGGTCAGAACGCACTCGTTTGTGATGCGGCTAGATAGCCAAAACCAGCCGCGTGTTATGATGGCAGGTGGTTACAGTGACGGAAATGGCGGGATTGAGCCAGACTTAACGGCATTTCATTGCAACAGCAACTGTAGTAATGCGAGTAATTGGTCACGAAAACGCCTCATTCAATCACAAGCCTTAGCTGATTTACCATCCAGCACATTTCATGGCGAAGCAATTGATATGCAAATCAGTAAAGATGACATTCCCCACATCGTCGCATACACATCTGGAGATATACAAGACCCATTTGGTAACGATAATGTCAATCGCATCCGTCATATTGTCTGTACAGCTATGTGCGATGATTGGAATGCTGCAACATGGGTCAGCCAAGAGATTGCCAATTTTGAGCATGAAAACTATTGGGGAAAGCCAGAGCTTGATGGATGCCCCTTTATTTCAGGTACGAATACGCCTTGGGCATATTGTTGGAACGGCGGCTGGGATTACAACAACGAATGGGCAAATGCTCGTATTGTGCTGGATGGAGATAGTCATGCGTCAATTATCGCGCCACATAACTATCATGTCGCCGTTTCCAGTTACGATCCTATTCGGATTACCGACACCAACTCTTACGACTCCTACTTCTACCCCGGTTTGGCAGTGATGGTCGATATTGACCAACAGGCACCAACATCAATACAACTGCAAACTATCTCCTCGGAACCAGTGGCGAGATGGAGTGATCTATTTCTCCTATTCGTTATCCTTTCGACAGGGATCGTTGGGTTGAAATGGCGGCTCGACAGATAACCAGTGAAGCGTTCAGATGCTTGCAAGAGGTTTTGAAAAGTTTGTTTTCAGAAAATTTGCGATTGAAAAGATGTTTCGGTTTCCATAATCGCCATATTTACGTATTGTAGCAAGTACATTCGACTAGCCAATGTCAGATACCCTGATATTGAATCGGAGAAAACATGAACGAATCAGACTTAATCAAACAATTGAACGAAGCGACGCGGGAGATCGCAACCTTACAAGCAAAGATCGAACAGCTTGAAGGACAGGTAGGCAATTTGGAACGGCCTTTGTCCAGTTCTATGCTCTTTAGCGACAACTTCCTTACGCGAGCATTGGCTGTCTGGGGACATAACTTAGTTGTGAATTTGGCTATTGCCGCCCTTTTCTGGTGTGGCATGGTTGTTCTCCTTGATTCGGCTTTCTAGTACACGTCGGCGCAAATAGCTGATACAATAGGGAGGTTGTGAGGAGCGTGA
>CAYMGE010000065.1:0-37810 GCA_964389925.1 uncultured Ardenticatenaceae bacterium | reverse complement strand
TGGTGGGAGCAACTTGACAAAGACAGAGGACGTTTTATAATCGCCAAAGATGGATAATATGTGGCAATCTGCGTTGAAAACCAAGATGATAGATGAAAACATAGAAGAAGTCTGAAAAAGGAAGGCGACCCCTGAAAAGTCGCCGCCGTTGGGCTACAGCGGCGTAACGCCTGTGGACACCATATAAGACCGCTTGCGGCGACGGTGGATGAAGCAGGTACTTATCGCGTGTTGCACACTTTTGCACACGTTTAAGGTAGCAGGCTTAGACCTAGTTTAAGTTACAAAACAGGCAAAATTTCGCTCAACGACTGACACGATTCTTAGCTCAATTTGGTATAATTTCGTTGGTTCAAGCCGTCATATTTATGGCGGTTTTTATGTTGAATAGGCTTTAGCCTGTTCCACGACTGAGCAGACTAAAGTCCGCTCAACGTGAGGTGAAACATGGGCGACAATTTAGTACGCAGCATTTCAAAAGAGGCAGGATTGCGCGTCATTGTGGCAATGACGACGGATGCGACACGTGAGGCAGCTCGACGACATGCAACAAACCCAACTGCAACAGTTGCGCTGGGGCGTGCGCTGACGGCCGCAGCACTGATGGGATCAACGTTGCGCGTTCAACATCGGGCTGCGCTCAAATTTGATGGCAACGGCCCGTTGGGAAAATTGATTACCGAATCTGACAGCTATGGACGCATTCGCGGCTATGTGCAATATCCAAAGACAGAGGTGGAGCGGGATGAATTCGGCCGAATTGACATCCCCGCTGCCCTTGGCACGGGTCAACTTATCGTTGTAAAAGACATGAAACTGCGCGATCTGGTTGAGGGGATTGTTCCACTACAGACGAGCCAAATCGGTGCGGATTTTCAACACTATCTCAACAAATCGGAGCAAACGCCGTCCATCGTACAGCTTGATACCTTCTTGGACGAGGAGGGAGAAATCGCTATGTCAGGCGGGATTCTCATTCAGGCTGTCGGCGACATGAACGAGATCGTCGTCGCAGATATGGCCGAACGACTCGAAGAGATGCCTCCTGTCACACAATTATTGCTCAATGGGCGCGACCCCGATGACATCATTGGCATCCTTTTTGGCGACACAAAACACGATATTTTAGAGACACGCAACGTCGATTTTGTCTGTGGGTGCAGTCGTGAGCGGTCAGAGAAGGCGTTGATCTCGCTTGGCCCTGCGGAGTTAGCTTCTTTGATCGAAGAAGGTCAAGCGATCATCGATTGTCATTTTTGCCATGAGCAGTTTGTGTTCACAAAGGCAGATTTGGTAGCACTCTTGACAGATATTCATTAGCTCTCAGAAGCCACAAACGAAGTTCCTTTCAGAAACTTCGTTTGTGGCTAACTCATTCCCCTCACTAAACTCCGTTTTGCCCTACGTTCCCTCTGAAACCTAGAACAAAACAACGCTGACAGTTAGCCTGTGTTATAATTTTCGCTCGGTTCTATAAATTTTAATGAGTTGCAGTGAAGCGTAAGCGGTGAAGCCTGCTTGCGATTTGCTGCCAAATGATTCACTGCAAATGGAAAACGCGGACGACCTGCGCCAATCAATTCTCGAACAGGTCGCGGCTTACTATGAGGCCGCGCACGCTGACCGTTCTTTTGCTGCGGGCAAAGATCGTGTCCAGTACGCAGGTCGTGTCTATGACGAGCGCGAGATGGTTAATATGGTCGACAGCGTGCTGGATTTTTGGTTGACAGCGGGGCCATGGGCGCAAAAGTTCGAGAAAAAGCTGGCAAAGTTTTTGGGTGTGCGTGAGGTGCTGCCCGTCAATTCTGGGTCGTCTGCCAATCTCGTTGCCGTGACGACACTTTGCTCGCGTCAGTTAGACAATCCGCTGCTGCCCGGCGATGAGGTGATCGTTCCCGCGACCAGTTTTCCCACAACTGTCAACCCCATTATTCAAAATCAACTCAAGCCCGTTTTTGTCGATAGCAATTATGGCGATTTTAATCTCAATGTAAATCAGTTGGAAGAAGCTGTATCAGGGCGCACACGCGCTATCATGTTCGCGCATACATTGGGCAATCCAGCCGACATGGACGCAGTAATGGCGTTTGTGAAAAAACATGATCTTTACTTGATCGAAGATACGTGTGATGCGCTTGGCTCCAAATGGGATGGCAAAATGTTGGGGACGTTTGGGCAGATGGCGACGTTGAGCTTTTATCCCGCGCATCATATTACGATGGGTGAAGGGGGAGCGGTTTACACAAATCGGCCGAAACTAGCCAAAATCGCCCGCGCCGTCCGCGACTGGGGGCGCGACTGCTGGTGTGGCTATGACAATCCGACCAATGGGGCTTGCGGCCGACGGTTCGACCGTGAAATTCCCGGCATTCCGGGCTACTACGATCACCGCTACTACTATTCCGAAATCGGCTACAATCTCAAAATCACCGATCCACAAGCCGCGATGGGCGTGGCCCAACTCCACAAACTCCCCGACTTCATCGCCGCCCGCAAGCGCAACTTCGCCTTCCTTTATGAAAATCTCCGCCAATATGAAGAATACATCATGATGCCAACATGGGAGCCAAAAGCGGACGTTTCATGGTTTGCCTTCCCGATGCTTGTCCGCGCCGATGCACCCTTTATGCGCCACGAAATCACGCGCTTCCTTGAGCAGCACGGTGTCGAAACCCGCCTCATCTTCGCGGGCAACATCACCAAACAGCCCGGCTATGCCCACATCGAAAAGCGCGTCATCGGTGATCTCGCCGTCGCCGACGACATCATGCGCGGTGGCTTCTTCGTCGGTGTCTATCCCGGTCTCGACCAGTCACGCCTCGACTACATCATCGACACATTCCGCGAATTTTTCCAAACCTTATAGACGAAGGAAGTTAGCTATGTCAAATCCAACGATGCAAGCACTATACGACCAATATGCGCCTGTTCTTGAAAAGCTTGAGAATACATTCAAGAGCCACGAATTTATTCTCAAGCTCGCTCAAGATAATCAGTCTCTTTATATTCAGGCTCTTGCCGACTATTACAATTCACCAACACCTTTCAAAGTCGTTCACGGGCAGTTAGCAAAGCAATTGCACTATCACGCCGATCTACTGGCGCGGGATGTCCCAAGTGTGAACATCTGGGGTGAAAACGACGTGTGCTCGCAATGGCGCAAACGCCCATAGCATAATTCTCCTTTTATGAAACTATCTGTCATCATCTGTTGCTACAACGAACGCACCACTATTCTGGACATAATCGAAAAGACCAAAGCTGCCCCTCTCTCTAATGAGTGGGAACGTGAAATTTTGGTCGTGGATAATTGCTCCACTGATGGTACACGCGACCTACTCCATGCCATCCATCACCCAGAAATTCGCGTCATCTATCACGAGAAAAATATGGGCAAAGGGATGTCGATCCGGACGGGCATCGCCAATATGACGGGCGACTATATGCTCGTGCAGGATGCCGACTTGGAATACGATCCGGCCGAACACGTCAACTTTATGCGCTACGTCGATCAACATCATCCGCCTGCTCTTTTTGGCTCTCGTCTCTTAGGGGGAGATGTGCGAACAAAGTATTTACGCACTTTATTCGGCAATCGTCTGCTGACTGGGCTGACAAACCTGCTTTTTGGTGGTAAGCTAACAGACGTTGCGACCGCGACAAAGATGGTTCGCGCAGATGTCGTCAAGTCCCTAAACTTAACAACAACCGACTTCAACTTAGATTTTGAATTGCCCAACAAGATATTGCTGGCAGGTCATCAGATTCACGAAATTCCGATCACCTACAATCCACGCACGTATGAAGAGGGCAAGAAGATTCGCGCTGTGCATGGGATATACGCCATTCGCACGATGCTGCGTGATCGGTTGGGGCTTACGTCTGTCTTAAAACATCGCTCATGTGGGAAATAAGGTGAAGTAGAAAAGAAGGAAGAAAAAGAGAAAGAGGTAAAGACAGTTCTTTCTCTTTCTTCTTTTTCACCTATTTGCCTACAAGAGCGTAAAACATTGAGTAGACTTTAGTCTACACAGAGGAAGAGTTAATGAAAATCGTTGTGACCGGCTCAATTGCCTACGACTACCTGATGTCGTTTCCGGGCAAAATTAGTGAACAATTTATTGAAGGCAGCTTGGAGAAAGTCAGCCTGAGTTTTCTTGTTGATTCGATGAAGAAGCAGCGCGGCGGGACGGCTCCCAACATTGCCTACACGCTGGGTTTGTTGGGCGGTGCGCCGACGGTGATGGGCGCGGCCGGTGAAGATTTTCACGGCTATGCAGCGTGGTTGCAAAAAAATGGCGTTGATACGAGTGCGGTTGTCATTCATGAGAATGAATACTGCGCGAGCTTCTTCTGCACGACGGATGAGGTGCAGAACCAGATTGCGAGCTTCTACCCCGGTGCGATGGTGCATTCGGCCGAAGCGACCCTCTCCCAACACGTCCCCGACGCAAATCTCGTCATCGTCTCCCCCAGCGACCCCGCTGCAATGATGGCAATCCCCGATGAGTGTCGCGCACTCGGCATCGACTTCATTTTCGATCCCAGCCAGCAAACAATCCGCTTTGACGGCGAACAACTGATGGCAGGCATTCGTGGCAGCCGTCTAGTGACGAGCAACGAGTACGAGCGCAGCTTGATTTTGGACAAAACGGGCAAGAGCGAAGATGAAATTTTGGCAGAGACGGGCGGCTGGCTCATCACGCTGGGTGAGGAAGGATCGCGCCTGATTGTTGACGGCACGGAGTACCGCATTCCAGCCGTTGTTCCAAAGCAGGTTGTCGAGCCGACGGGTGCGGGGGATGCGTATCGTGCAGGATTGATGCGCGGGATGCAGCTTGGCTTAGATTGGGAGATCGCGGGGCGCATGGGTGCGCTGGCGGCGACGTATGTTTTAGAGAACTTTGGGCCGCAGAATCATTGTTTTTCGGCCGAAAGTTTTGTCAATCGCTATCGTCAGAATTTTGACGATGAGGGTGCGCTCGACGCACTTCTGTAGGATAGACTGTTAGTTTATCCCTTTATGCTACGTTAACTAACTTTTTTCAGAGAACACGACACGCGATGCGTGAGCCATTTTTGGTGGGTGAAAGCCTTTATCCTGCATTGCAGTTTATCACCTCTTCGCGTGTTGTTGTCTCTTATTTGACTGGAGTTTTGAAAGATGGATTTTCACATTCGAGATATTGATCAAGCAGTCGGCGGTCGTCACCGCATGGACTGGGCTGCACAGGAAATGCCTGTGTTGGCAAGCGTTCACACCGAGTTCGCCAACGACAAGCCACTCGCTGGTTTGCGTTTGGGCGCGTGTATGCACGTTACGACAGAGACAGCCAACCTGATGAAAGCGTTGCAGGCTGGTGGGGCAGACATCGTGATCTGCGCCAGCAACCCGCTCTCGACACAGGATGATGTTGCTGCGTCACTGGTTGCACACAACGAAATCCCTGTTTACGCGATCAAGGGTGAAGACGACGAGACGTACTATCAACACCTCAACGCTGTTCTCGACCACAAGCCACACATCATCATGGATGACGGCGCGGATTTGGTCAGCACGTTGCACAAAGAGCGTCAAGACCAGTTGGCGGACATGATCGGCGGCACGGAAGAGACGACAACGGGGGTCATTCGCTTGAAGGCGATGGCGGCCGATGGCGCACTCAAATTCCCCGTCATTGCAGCCAACGACGCATTGACCAAACACCTCTTTGACAACCGCTACGGCACAGGTCAGTCAACGATGGACGGTATCATCCGCGCCACGAACTACCTGATCGCTGGTAAAGTTGTCGTTGTAGCTGGCTACGGCTGGTGTTCACGCGGTATCGCCATGCGTGCGGCAGGTCTCGGCGGCAGCGTCATCGTGACCGAAATCGACCCATTGAAGGCACTTGAGGCCGTCATGGACGGCTTCCGCGTCATGCCAATGGCAGAAGCTGCACCACTCGGCGATGTGTTCGTCACCGCGACGGGCGACATCAACGTGATCGACAAGCACCACTTTGAAGCGATGAAGAACGGCGCATTGGTCTGCAACAGCGGTCACTTTAACGTTGAGATCAACATCCCATCACTCGCTGAAATGGCGGTTGACCATGCGCGTGTGCGTCCGTTTGTTGACCAATACACGATGGCTGACGGTCGCAAGATCAACATTTTGGGCGAGGGTCGCTTGATTAACTTGGCTGCGGCCGAGGGACATCCAGCAAGCGTAATGGACATGAGCTTCGCAGGTCAAGCCTTGGCTGCGAAGTACCTGATCGACAACCGTGAGTCACTCGAAAATCAGGTTTATGTCGTTCCACAAGAGGTTGACCAGCGCATTGCGAGCTACAAGCTCAACGCAATGGGGATCAACATCGACGTGTTGACGGATGAGCAGCAGGCTTATTTGAACTCTTGGGAACATGGAACTTGAGTTCAGTTGACAGTTTGCAGTAAACAGTGAAAGGGCGCGTGGCGAAAGTCGTGCGCCTTTTTTGTTGCAGTTGGCAAAGGAACGAGGTTCCTGCGAGGAACGAGGTTCCTCGTGCGTGCTATAATCGGTGGAGTATGAAAACGGATAAATTATTCCATGAGTTGTTTCAGATTGCGCCGTTGTTGCCGTTGCATTTGGTCAACATCACGCCGCAGTGCAGTTATCAGTTTGTCAGTCCGACGGTGAAGGCGAGTGAACGACGGATGGACGGGTTGTTGGAGCCGTCTGATCCAAGCTGTCCGCGCTATTTCATTGAGATTCAGGGCTACAACGACAAGTCGATTTATTGGCGTGCTATCCATCAAATTGGCATCTATCACGAGCAAAACCCAAAGTACAACGGCAGCGAGTGGCGTGCGATCTTTCTCTTTTTGGATAAATCGCATGACCCAAAACCAACAACACTTGGTACACTGTATGATGAGAATAATCGTTGGCTTGTGAAGGTCACATTGATGAACTGCTGGCAGAAAGCACGTCAACCTTACCAGAGCTAAATGTTTTACGTCCGCTGATTGTGCGAGATGTAGATGCAATTCGCAGAGATGCGCGGCAGTGGTCGGATGAGATTCGCCAAGCACCACAACATAGTAGCTCGACAAAGGTAAACTTATTGCGGCTCATGGGGCAGTTCATTCTGCGAAAATTTATTCACATGAGTAGTGAGGAGCTTGAGAACATGATTTCATTGGCACCATTTGAAAAAACGCGGGTAGCACAGGAATATATTGAGAAAGGGATTGTGCAGGGTGTTGTAATCGGACATAAGCAGGGTATTCTGGATTTGGTTACAACGCAAGTAAAAGGGAAGTTTGGGATTCCGAAGCATTCGGCCGAAAAACTCCTCAACGGCTACTCAGAAGAAGCCCTCACCTCTCTCGGCTTGCAACTACTTGGCATGACTGACGATTTGGAATTTTATCAGTGGCTGGATGATAATCCGATTGAGGGAGAGCAGTAGGCAGTAAACAGATGGAACGGTCGATGGGTTCAAGCTGTGCGACTTGAGCATAGAGTCAGTCGAGGCGTGGGTCTCTGGGCTGATTGGCCAGCGCGATCGCTGTCTCAAGTGGTTCAGTGGACGGTTGCTTGCGCTCAGACCGCTTCCACGTTGATGCTGTGAACAGCGCAACCCGATAAATCCACGTGGATGGCGTCGAAAATCTGCTTCTGCTCGCTTTCATTCATCTTCGCTTCCGTCGATTTATTACAGTCGAACACCACAGTTGACGAGTCTATTGAATTTCTGACAGGCTATCTGTTAAAAGGTCTTGCATGGGGATAGGTTGGTAGATTTTCTCGGCGATTTTTAGTTGTTCGTTATGTTCAAGCGTGCGGCCGAACGTGAATCTTTATGCACCTCTATAGACGAGTGTCAAGATTTTCCTACACTCTCACAATCTTACGAGAAAAATTGCAGCTATCTGGCACTTTACGGCAAATTACATCCAACTGATAAACGGATTACAGTAACAATCGCTTGCACCTTACGACTTTCTGTTATAATGACAGTGTTGCTAAATGCAATTCTACGGACTTTTAACGCTTGAGTGCGGGTTGCATAGAGCGGATAAAAAGCAGTATCTCAACAGCAGTACCGTAACCGTCACAAGGTGAACTCGGTCAAAATGTATTGTTGGGCATTACTATCAACGCCTGTTGATGATAGAACGTATTGCAAACGTCCACGGGGGATGTGGTTGGTAAAAGCAGCAACCAATAAAACCACCTACCGCATGTTGGGCAAACTGAATACACGAGAAGAGCGAAGAAAGGCCTGAATTCATCATATTATTCTGCTTCTGTTGACATACAGACAGGGTGTGATCTTTTGGTACTTATGATGATCGACGTATGTAACCGATTCTTTTTGATAGTAAACGTATCAGTCATCTGGGAGGCAATTCGCCATGTCTGAAACACACGCACTGAGCTTGCTAAAACGCGGTATAGCAAATGCACGGGCGGGTGAGAAATCGTTGGCGCAGCGCCTTCTACACCGTTCGGCCGAACTCAATCCAAATAACGATGCTGTTTGGCTGTGGCTAGCCGTCACCGCGAACTCCGATGATGAGAAAATCAACTTTTTGCAGCGGGCGCTGTCGTTAAATCCGCAAAATGAGCGGGTGCGCCAGACTTTAGCTCAACTGCAAGCAAAAGCGGCTCAACGTGCGCCAGCGTGGAAATGTCCGCTTTGCATGGCTCCCGCAGCACGAGCGCAGCGGCAGTGTACCTCGTGTGGAGCAGTTTTGACCTTGAGCAACTTACAGGACGTTCTTAACTCCAACGCCGACGCTGAAAAGATGCAGCGGGCGATCGGAGGCTATAAAAACGTGCTGGGTCAAGGCGTTGATTTCGGCGCACACTACAATATGGCACTGGCACATCTCAACATGCGTGAGTTGGATGCTGGGATTGCCCACCTTCAAGCGGCACTACGGCTGGAGCCAAACGACAACTCCCTAAAAACAAAAATTGATGAACTAGTGCGTTTTCAAAGTCAAACCTCACTTAACGGCATCGCCACACAAATTTTGGACGAACCTGTCGAACAATGGGTGCGCGGCACAATTTTGGTGGTTGATGATAGCCCCACAATTCGCAAGCTGATTTCAATGACCTTGAAGCGGTATGACTATGAAGTCGTCATGGCTGAGGACGGGATGGAAGCGTTGGGCAAGCTCAACTATATCGATCCTGACTTAGTGCTTCTGGACATCACCATGCCACGTATGGATGGCTATCAGGTTTGTAAAATCATTAAGGGCGACCGTGAGACACGTCATATTCCTGTCGTCATGCTGTCGGGGAAAGACGGCTTTTTTGACAAGGTGCGTGGTCGTTTGGCAGGAACCAACCAATATATCACAAAACCGTTCGATCCAAATGTTCTGTTGCAGGTCGTTGAGAAGTACGCGCTTTTGCCGGAGGAAACATGATTGGAAAGGGTCGCCTCGATGAGGTGGGCATGACGACAATTATGCAGGCAATGTCGGCCGAACGAGAAACGGCGATTCTTGCATTGTGGCATGTCGAAAAAGGAGAGGGCGCGGTTTTCTTTGATCGCGGTGTTGTTGTGATGGCGGCCGTCAATGAGTTGCAAGATCAGGCCGCTTTTTATGAGCTTTCACACTGGGAGGATGCCACCTATCGGCTCACACCCGTTGAGAGCCTGCCAGCTTATGTGGATGAAAGCAATACTCTTTTGGGAATGCAAGCCCCCCAAACAACGCTAGACCATGCGTTGATTGAGGCAATTCTGGGGCCGCGGAAAACGCTCCTGACCCCCGATGAGCAACGAGAAGATTTGGAATTTGAGACAGAATTAGTTAGCCTGCTCTCACGCTTAGACAGCGGTAAACATGCCATCGGCCGCTGGCGTAACCGACGTAAGCCAAAAACGATTTTACAGATTCTGACACGCATGTTGAATGATGTGGTGCATTCGGCCGAGGCATATCTTCTCAAACAAACTGCCGATCTATCTCGTGTGTTGGCAATGACCTGCAACCTACACGTTGAGGCGGGCAATTTGATTGTGACTGATAATCAAATTGACGAGTATGCGCTTCTCAACACCTACAAACGCAGCGATAGAGCCAGTCGTGCAGTCATTGCACCAGCACTGGCAACAGCATTTGTAGACCTTCTCGAAACTTATTTTTTTGAGCTTGGAAACTTATTTCACGGGCGTTTTTCTGCCGAAAATTGGCAAGAAACCGCTCTTCTCTTTTGTGGAGAATTAAAACGCACGATAGAACAAGTGCGTTTCTAGGAGTAAACACATGTTAAGAAAATCAATTTTAGTTGTTGATGATAGCCCAACAGAACGACGAATGGTTTCAACCACCCTACGCCAGAAGGGTTATCAAGTCACAACCGCTGAAGACGGCGCGGAGGCACTCAGCAAGGCAAAAGATGACAAGCCAGACCTGATCGTTTTGGATGTCGTTATGCCAAAAAAGAATGGCTTTCAAGTCTGTCGCAAACTAAAGATGACCCCCGCGACAAAAGACATCAAAATTGTGCTGTTAACCAGTAAGTCACAAGAGACTGACAAGTTTTGGGGGATGCGTCAGGGGGCAGATGCGTATTTGACAAAACCGCTAGACGGAAGTCTGCTGCTTGAGACGGTGGCGGGACTGATTTGAAATAGTGGCGATTGATTGACCGTTCGTGCGTGGCTAGCTGTGCGCTAACTATTGGCAACGAACTGGTCACAACGACTCCATGAGCAACGCAAACAAATCACAACCAGAAGGTAAATTGGACGATGGGATCGAAGTGCCAAACGAAGATGATTTTTCGTTGGCGGCTTTGGATTTTTTATCGGCCGATCTAGCCCCCTCCAGCAGTGACACACAAGCGAACGATTTCTTCGACACAGGTGCGCTTACGTCGCTGGCTTCGTTGGACTGGCGCGATGTCGATGACATAGAGTCGGATGCTGTTGCAAAGGAGTCGGCCGAAGAATTAGAGGTTGACAAAACGCCCGCCTCACCTCTATCAGATGAGCTTCTCGATATTGCTGAGAGCATGACTAGCCCATTATCGGTTGAAGATGCAGAAGAGGCGATGTCAGATGCTTCTCTTCAATCATCTGTACCAGATGATGACCTGCTGACCTTGGCGGAACAATCGGCCCCTGTAGATGCGCCGTTACTTGACTTGGCTGAATCGGCGGCTGAAGAGGTTGTGGACGATGATAGCTCTTTCAATTTTGACGACGAAACATCTACTATCATCCTATCCCCTTCTGCTGAAATCACGACGTTGCAAGCGGCAATGTCAACATCTCAAAAGTCTGATGAGGCGGATGCGACAGAATTAAACATAGAAGAACCGCTCGATCTACTGGCTGACGTTACGGAGCTTGAACCAGAAGATAGCTTACTTGTGATTGCGGAGGCAGCGACCGAGTTTGAGACAGACGTTGAGCCTGTTGAAGCGGAACTGACAGATGAGGCAGAGGATGAGTTGCTGGCGATTGCAGAGGCAGCCACAGAGCCGGAGCGCGATGAGTCGCCATTTATACTCGATGATGCGTTATTAGCGTTGGCGGATGATTCGGCCGAAATAGATACGCTCCTCGCCAGCGAAGACCCATTATTTTCTGACCTCGTTGACCTTTCCGCAGACGAAGCATTGGACGTTCTCTTTGACGAAAGTAGCCCAACAGATGCTGAACTTGACGCGCTGTTGGATGATGATAGTCGTTACCTAGATCAGATTGTTGCTGGTTTAGATGCTGAGTTTGCACAGTTTGAGGCTGAAGAGGCAGAGGCCATTGAGCTGCTGACTTCACGTCAAGACGCACGCGAAGGGGAGCAGTATGTCGTCTTTATCTTGGATGATACGCTCTATGGGATACCTGTTGCTAACGTGTTAGAGGTAGGGGAACCGCCCGCCGTCACTTACGTTCCCTTTGTTCCCTATTGGGTGCGCGGCATCATCAATTTACGCGGTGAGATCGTTTCACTAGTTGATTTGCGTGGCTTTTTACACGGCGTAAATAGCGATGAAAAAGGCTGGATGATCATTTCACAGACGCGAGATGAGAGCGTGACCGTCGGGCTACTGGTTGATGACGTGCGTGGGAATCGGCAATTTAGCTCACAACAACAGGCCAAAATTGCAGCAGGACTTGATGAGGATTCATCGCGCTTTTTGCAAACCGTGTTTGAAGAAAATGGACAGATGATAGCCGTATTGGATTTTGATCGGCTGTTGAATTCGGCCGAAATGCGCCAATTTGAGGCAATGTAGGAGTTTACGAACGATGCAAAGCGAAAGATCAAGGTTCTCAGCCAGTTTAGCAGTTCGCTTGGGTGGTGCTGTCTTGCTGATATTGTTGTTAGCAGTCATTACAATTATCGGCGTATCTGTTTTTGTGCAACAACAAAGTACACAAGCTGAAGTCATTAATATCGCTGGGCGGCAACGTATGTTGTCGCAACGGATCGCAAAAGATGCACTGCTTGCCGCACGAGGTGAAAATGCTGCGTTCGATAGCTTAATTCAAGGAGCGGAGCTGTTTGATAAATCATTGGGCGCACTAAGAGATGGCACGGTCGGAGCCGAAGACCTGCCTGCCATGCCTCCAGCTCCGACACAAGCCGTCCTCGACACGCTCGAAGAGATGCGTTTAGCTTGGGTTCCAATATCAGACAATGTAGACATTATTGTATCGGCCGAGCCAAACAGTGGTGAGCTGCTTGGTGCTGTCAATCGGATTGACGATCAAAATATCAGACTGCTCGGCACAGCACAAGCGGTCGTAGAGGCACTCGAAGATGCGGCTAATGACAGTATACGCAACTTGCAAACGTTTTTGATTGTAGTAGTCATCCTCGATGTTCTCGCTTTTGGATTTGTCTCTTACTTTATTTGGCGCACACTGCGTCAAACAGGTGAGCTGGCAGATGTGATGACCGCGATTGAAAAAGGTGATTTGCAAGCACGCGCAAATGTGATTACGCACGATGAACTAGGTGATCTAGCCGTTGCAATGAATGGCATGTTGGACAACACGCTTACGTTAGTGCAGAGCGAAGAAGCTCGTAAAGAGATTCAAGATGGGATTCGCAATCTGTTAGAAGAGGTCAGCACAGTTGCAGAGGGGGATTTGACCGCCGAAGCTGAAGTGACCGCCGGCATGACGGGCGCAATTGCTGATTCGTTCAACTTCATGATTGAGCAGTTGCGCGAAATCATTATCAACGTACAAGATACGACGTTACAGGTTAGCTCGGCCGCCAACGAAATCCAGACAACGGCTGAACATCTAGCGCAAGGCAGCGAAAATCAGGCAACCCAAATTCTGGACACATCGGCCGCTGTCGATGAAATGGCGGTGTCAATTCAGCAGGTAAACGAGAATGCGATGCGTTCGGCCGCTATTTCTGAGCAGGCGTTGTTATCGGCCGAGACGGGTCGTGAGCGCGTCGACAACTCAATTGACGGTATGTCGCGCATTCGCCGCAACGTGCAGGAGACAAGCAAGCGAATTAAACGGCTGGGCGAAAGTTCTCAAGAGATTGGCGACATTGTGGCGACCATTCGCTCCATCGCCAAACGCACCAGCATTCTCGCGCTGAATGCCTCGATTCAAGCATCACGCGCTGGCGAGGCGGGGCGCAGCTTTGCTGTCGTTGCCGAAGAGGTTGAGCGGCTGGCAGAGCGATCTTCCAATGCAACCCAACAAATCGCGCAAATCACAAGCAGCATTCAAAAAGAAATTGCTGAAGCTGTCGCTTCAATGGAGGCGACAACGGCTGAGGTTGTCAATGGGACACAGCTTAACAGCGAGGTGGCAGAAACATTTAGCGAAATCCAGAACGTTTCCAATCAACTTGCCTCAATTATCTCTTCTACTTCGCTAGCTGTTCAGCAACAGGCGCGTGGTTCTGAGATGATTGCACGCTCGATGAACGACATCGCGGAAATCACGCAGCAAACGGCGAGCGGAACAAAAGAGGCAACTATCTCAATTGCGAGTCTCGCCAAGTTGGCTGACGAGTTGCGTGCGTCGGTTAGCACGTTCAAAATTAGCGAAAACGGAGCTTACGGCAACTAACCCTTCCCGATGATGCAACAAATTCGGCCGAAAATTCTTCTCACCTTTTTCATCCTTCTTATGCTGATCGCGCTGATTGGCGTAATTGCGATTGCCAATCAGCGCACAGCGGTGAGGGTGGCGATAGAGTTGAGTGAAGTAAACGAGACATCCGCACTGCTAACCGATGAGATTGCAGAGCAGTGGCAGCGTACACGCAATCTTGAGCGTGGTTTTGTCGTTGCCTACACCGAGTCAGGGCAATTCTTGATTGCGCTCAACGAATATGTCACCCCATGGCGCAGTAATCTTACGGGCTTGCAGCAAAATATCGGCACGTTAGATGTCGAGTTGAATCAGCGTATTACACGTATCTTGGCAGGTTTGGAAGATTATGAGGCGGAGGTCAACACAGCGGTTGAGTTGAGACGTGAGCGAAGTCAGCTTGTCAGAGCGGTTCGCAATAATGATGAGCTACAAACCGCTTTTGCTGAGGCGGAACGGCCGACGTTCGAGATCATGGCGCACCTTCTACACCAACATGAAAATGCCTATTTGCAGACGGGTGAAGGTCGCTATGTGCGTGACTTTAATGAGCTGGCAAATACACTGCGCCAGCAGGTTGAAGCAGAGATTCCAGACGATGAACGCGCCGACTATCTTGCGATTCTCTCAGCGATGAGTGAGAGATTTGCCGACCTAGTTGCGCTAGATGAAGCAGTCACTGACGCAACGCTCAACTATCAACGCGCCGCCGATTTAGTTGACAGCACATTGACTCTGTTGACTGATGATGCTGTCGCAGATGTCGCGCAACTACAAGGAAATCTCGCAGCGGTTGACCAACGAACACTTTTTACCGTCATCCCTCTAGCCTTGTTAGCCGTTATTGTTGCGGTCGTTCTAGCAGCTTCTCTATCCAACAATTTAGCTCGACAGGTTAAAACGTTGCAAACGACCGTTGCAACAGTCAATACAGGCGATTTCACAGCACGGGCGCAGGTCATCAACCAAGATGAATTGGGAGATATTGCAATACAACTAAACAGTTGGATAGATGAACTTGTTCAGCGTGCCTTAACCGATAACGAAGAGTTGAATTTGCAACAATCGTTGATGGTACTGCTTGATGATGTCAGTTCAGTGGCAATGGGGAACTTAGCCACCGAAGCGAACGTCGATGACGAACTAACGGGCAATGTCGCGGTCGCATTCAACAGAATGACCAATACGCTGCAACACATCATCACAGAAGTACAGCATGTGACCCTACAGTTTGGTCAGGCCGCAGACGAGATCGAGGGCAACTCAGAGATATTAGCCTCACGCGCAACAGAGCAGGCAGAACAAATTTTGAATGTTAGCGTCGCCGTTGACCAGATGAGTGTGTCCATTCAACAGGTAGCTAGCAACACGCTTCAGTCAGCAACGGTAGCAGAGAAAGCTCGCAATGATGCACAATCGGGGGTGGTCGCAGTGCGGAAAACGCTCGCAATGATGCAGACAATTGAGCGAGACGTTGCGGAGACACAAGATTATGTGCAGACGCTCAATCGTAATGCATGGCAAATTGATGACATCATTGAGCTGATCGATGAGATTGCGGATCGCACCAGCGTCTTGGCTCTAAATGCGACGATTCGCGCACTAGCTGCCGGTGAAGCTGGTCGCGGCTTTGCCGTTGTGGCGCGTGAGGTGGAGTCGCTGGCAGACCAGTCTGCGAAGGCGACGAAGCGTGTGGCGCGTCTTGTCTCGGCCGTGCGCGTTGAGGCAGAAGCGGTTCAGTCAGCAATGACGTTGGCGAATGAAACAGTGCGGCTAGGACGTGGGATGGCTGATTCGGCCGTGACCCGTCTCAGCGATATCGAACATGTCAGCTCACAACTCGATGCGCTCTTGCAGCAAATCCGCCTTGCAACACAACAGCAGGCTCAAAACTCAACGCTCGTCGCACAGTCAATGGACGAGATTGCCAACGTGACCCAGCAAACGGCAGCGGGAACCCGCGAGACATCTACCTCGATTCGCAATTTGGCACAATATGCCGAGCAGCTGCGCGAGTCAGTGACGCGCTTTCGGGCAGATGCGGCGGTGACAGCATCATGAACAGCTTAACGACGAAAATCCGCCTTGCCTTTGGCAGTATGATTGCACTCACGCTGTTGCTCACGCTATTGGCATGGATTGGGATATGGCGCACAACCACAACGGCCGATACCAGCACACGACCAGTCGAGGTTCTGCAACAGGCATTGGCAGACATGCGAGAGAGCGAACAGGCTTACCTGCTCAACTACAGCTCGCTTGGCTTTGATGCAGCACGGACACAACATGTCACGCCATGGCGTGAGCAAGTTGGCATCGCCCGCGCCACGTTACCATTAATCGACTCGCCCGAAACGATTACAGAACGCCTTGATGCGTATGAAACCGCATTTTTGCAATCGGCCGCCTTGATAGAACAGATTGGCAACCGATCAACAGGGGTAAGGCTGACGCTGGTACGTGAACTATCCGATTTACAAACGTTCGCAGAAAATGAAGGATTGTCAGGGACGCAAATCGCCATTTTGCAACTGCGTGAGCAAGAAGACGCGCTTAGCCTGACAAACAGTAGTCAGTCTTTGAGCAATCTCACTGAGCAGATCACGCAGTTGCGTGCGAGTGATGAGGTAACAAGCTTACCATCTACGCAACAAACCCAATTTAATGATATTTTGAGTCGTTACGAAACATCCGTTGAACAGTATGCTTTACTGCTTGGAACACTTCGCACCAATCGCAAAGCATTCCGCGATGCACATCTCGGCCTGACTGGACTAGCGGCGACAAAACAGAACGTCACACAGATCGATAATGCGCCCGGTATTATCGACCGAGCCACGTTTTGGGATGGGATTGTCTCGCTAACGACATTCACGGCGATTGCTGTGGGAATCATCTTCGCCTATTTGTTGACTCGTCAAGTGATGGCTCAGATCGATCCACTTACGAGCGTTTTTGCGCGTGTGAGCGCGGGAGACCTAACGGCTCGCGCCGATATTGTGTCAGAGAATGAGTTAGGCGAGGTGGCACAAGGTATCAATCAACTGTTTGACAAAACGGCCTACATCATCAAAGCAGATTCAGAGCGTGGGCAGATTGTCGCCTCAATGGAGCGGTTGGCAAATGACGCGACACGGATTGCGTCAGGCGATTTAAGCGCGGAAGCCGTTGTGACAACAGATATTACGGGTGCATTGGCAGATGCGTTCAACTTTTTGCGCGAAGAGTTGTCGGATGTTGTGATTCAGGTACAAGAGACGACAATACAGGTGGGGGCATCGGCCGATCAAATTCAAACAACCGCTGAACATCTTATGGTGGGCAGCGAACAACAGGCACAGCAGATTATCAACACAACGGCCGCAATTGATGAGATGAGCCTGTCGATTCAGGAGGTCAGCAGCAACTCGCTGCGCTCGGCCGTCATCGGTGAACAGGCATCTGTCAGCGCACAGGCGGGGGCGACAGCGGTCAATGACACACTAAACGGGATGCGGCGCGTTGAGTTTGCCCTCACCCAAGCAAAACGGCGCATCAATCGTCTGCAACGCATTGCGCGGGAGATGCGTGCAGTTGTCAAGCTGATCGAAGATTTGACAGAGCGAACGAGTATTTTATCGCTCAATGCCTCTATTCAATCGACCGATGCGGAAAGACATGGTTTCCAGCGCGTGGCGGTTGAAGTCGAAGAGTTGGCAACACAATCGGCCGCAGCGACACAGCATATCGCCTACTTAGTGCAAACAATTGAACAAGATGCCGCGGCCGCGGCCACCCAACTGACGCAAACATTTGAGCAGGTCGCGGAGGGGGTGCAATCGGCTGAGGATGCGGCCGATTATCTCCATGAGATTGAGCGCGTCAGCAGCCAACTAACCAGCTTGATCCAGCAAATCTCACTCGCTGCTCAACAGCAAGTGCGTGGGTCGCGCTCGATTGCCGCAGCGATGAATGACATTGCAAGTGGTTTGGAGGAATCGACAACTGGCACGAGACAGGCAACACTTTCGGTTTCGCATTTGGCGCAACTAGCACTACAGCTACAACGCTCGGTCAGACAATTCAAAGTGGCATAATGAGCGGACAACAGATCACTTATATGGTTTGGAGAATTTAAGATGGCAGCAATAACAACACAAGAAGAAAACAGCGGGTTGATGGGGCGTTTTCAACGCAGCTCATTCTCTTTGGCAACAAAGCTGCTGGTGATCATTTTGCTGGCGGTGTTACTTCCACAGTTGATCGCGGGTAGCATAAACTACGTGGTGGCGCGTGGGCAAACGCTGGAACAACGTGGGAGCGACGTGGTGGCGCGGCAGGCCGTCAGCACCAGCGCAATCTTGGCAAACTATCTGACAAATCACTTGTCTGCACTTGAGTCGATTTCACTTAATGACGAATTTGAACGCTATCTCGTCGAGCGCAATTCACAGTATCCAGCCAGCCCACAGGCAATTCAAGCCGAATTAGAGCAACTCGACATCGCGTGGCGGGCAGAGGCGTTTGAAGACAGCAAAATTCAACAAGCCATTACAGCAGATGCATCCATCAATCCGCTCAATGCAAATCTTGTCAGTTATCAAGACTATTTTCCCGCACTGACGGAGCTTTTTGTGACCGATTTGTACGGCGGGACGGCTGCCTTAGTTGATTTGACATCCGATTATTATCAAGCGGATGAAGGATGGTGGCAGGCGGCCTTCGCAGATGGAGTGGGGCAGATTTATATCAGTGAGCCAGAGTATGATGAAAGTAGTGATACAAACGCTCTCCTGATTGCGCTGCCGATTCGCAACTCGGCCGCTGAGATTGTCGGCATCTTGCGTGGGACATTGTTAGTTGAGCCGATGATTGCAGAATTGAGAGCGACCGATGTTGGCTCAAGCGGCGGAACGACATTATTTGCGAGCGATGGTGGGGTGTTGTTGACCAATGCAGGGGTTGGGGCTGGAGCAATTTCGGCCGAACTCAATACCAGCTTGATGGCCAATGAGATTGGCTATGTTCTTACAGACAATGAACAAGGTCTGCCCGCTATTATCGGTCATACACGTCTAGGCGATGAAGCGACAGGCGGGGAATCGGTCAATTACATCAACCCAGAGATCAGCAATGCGATCTTGGCACTTGATTGGCATGTGATGGTTCAACAGACCGTTAGTAGCGCACTGAGCGGAACTGTTCTGGCAACACTACTCCCGATCTTGCTTAGTCTTGTAGCTGCCGCAATTGGTGTCATCATCGCCTACATCCTCATTCGTGCTGAGACACAGCAAGCTGAGGAAATGGTTCCCGTCTTTGTGGCAATCGAGCGTGGGGATTTAACGGCACGGGCGCCCGTCTTGACGGGAGATGAACTCGGTGTGATGGCGAGTAGCTTTAACAAAATGCTCGATAACACCGCCGGCTTGATTCAAAGCCAAGAGGAGCGTGACCGTATTCAGGCTTCGATTATGCAACTGCTCGATGAGGTGAGCCAAGTCGCAGAAGGAGACTTGACGGCCGAGGCAGAAGTCACCGATGATATGACAGGTGCAATTGCGGACTCCTTTAACTTCATGATCGAGCAACTGCGCGAGATCATTGTGAATGTGCAGGATGCGACAGTGCAGGTCAGTTCTTCGGCAAATGAGATTCAGACGACGGCCGAACATTTGGCAATTGGCTCTGAGTCTCAAGCAGTGCAGATTGTGGATACATCGGCCGCTATCGATGAAATGAGCGTCTCAATTCAACAAGTCAGTGAAAATGCCACGCTTTCAGCGACAGTCAGTGAGCAAGCACGCACAAATGCCCAGCTAGGTGCCGAAGCTGTGCGCGACACGATCAACGGCATGACCCGCGTGCGTTCACAGATGCGGGACACCACTAAGCGAATCAAGCGTTTGGAAGAAAGCTCACAGCAAATCGGCAACATCGTTGAACTGATTGACGACATCGCTGACCGCACCAGTATCCTCGCGCTTAACGCCACGATTCAGGCGGAGATGGCGGGTGAGTCAGGGCGCAGCTTTGCCATTGTCGCGGAAGAAGTAGACCGCTTGGCAGTGCGTGCGACAAAAGCCACACAGCAAATCGCGCTAATGATTCGCAACGTGCAGAGCGAAATGAATGAGTTGGCAACCGCGATGGACATAACCAACACAGAGGTAGTCAACGGTACAATGTTAGCCGAGGAAGCAGGCGAACGTCTGAACGAGATTGAAACCGTTTCAGAACGTTTAGAGCAGTTAATTTCGCAAATTTCGCTAGCCTCAAAACAGCAAGCGCGTGGCTCGGAGACAATCGCCCGCGCTATGAATGACATTGCCGACGTGACCCAACAGACGGCGGCTGGGACAAAACAGGCAACGGCCTCTATTGGTAATCTGGCTGAGTTAGCAGACAGGTTACGGTCTTCCGTCAGCATGTTTAAGTTACCTAATGAGTATGGGATGGCAACAGATTGATCGCACAGGAATTAGAATCTAGTTCTTTAAGTGGGAGTTGTAAATGGTAAATGCAAGTAATTTCGACATTCTTTGGGTTGTCATCGCAGCAGCATTCGTCATGTTGATGCAGGGTGGGTTCACGCTGCTAGAGACAGGCATGGTGCGGGCGAAGAACAGCATCAATGTGGCGACGAAGAACTTTGTTGATTTCTGTGTCTCGGCCGTCATCTTCTGGCTATTTGGATTCGCCATCATGTTTGGGGCGAGTGCATCTGGGTTGTTTGGGACATCCGGTTTTCTGTTTGGAAACAGTGTGCCGCCCTACCTCATGGCATTCTTCTTGTTCCAACTTGTCTTTGCTGGCACGGCAACAACCATCGTCAGTGGCGCTGTTGCCGAACGCATGACTTTTATTGGCTATCTCATCGTTACTATTGTCATTGGAAGCCTCATCTACCCCGTCGTTGGTCACTGGATTTGGGGAGGGTTGGTTGAGGGGGAAGCAACGGGCTGGTTGGCAAGGCGTGGCTTTATCGACTTTGCAGGCGCAACCGTTGTTCATTCAGTTGGCGGCTGGGTTGCGCTGGCAGCAGTTCTCATTTTAGGTGCGCGGGAAGGACGTTACAATGTAGAAGGCAATACGTTTAATGCGAGCAATTTGCCGCTCACAACAATGGGTGCGCTGCTGCTCTGGCTTGGTTGGTTTGGCTTTAATGGCGGTAGTACGCTTGCAGTCACCGACCAAATTCCCCTAATCATCGTAAACACAGTGCTGTCTGGCGCATTTGGTGGATTAGCTGGACTAACCGCTTCATACATAGCGACACGCCAAGCCCAAGTTCTCACCACGATCAACGGAGCATTGGGGGGGTTAGTTGCTATCACGGCCTCGGCCGATATTCAAACGCCCGCAACCTCTGTCATTATTGGTGTTATTGCAGGGCTGCTCGCCTTTGGTGTTGAAGTGCTGCTCTACCGTTTCCGAGTCGATGACGCGATTGGGGCTGTACCCGTTCACGTCGGGTGTGGGATATGGGGAACTCTCGCCGTTGCAATTTTTGGCGATCCAACGCTATTTGGCAGCGGTTTGGGGCGTGGTAGTCAACTGGCGGTACAGATGGCGGGGGTCATTACCGTCTTTGTCTATGCGTTTGGCATTGGCTTTTTACTGCTCTGGTTGATCAATCGGTTGCTCCCACTGCGGGTCTCGGCCGAGGACGAACGCCGCGGCCTCAACGTTGCGGAACATGGCGCACGCACAGCTTTGTTTACGCTACTTGAAGAGATGGAACAGATGCGACTATCGGCCGATCTCAGCAAACAAGTCACTGTTGAGCCATTTACTGAGGTGGGGGAGTTTGCAGCCCAGTATAATCGCGTTCTTCAGGAACTTGAGCACATCGTCTCACAGACACGAGATGAAAATGATCAGCTTCAAGCATCTATTTTCCAGCTTTTGCAGGATGTGACACAAATCGCGGAAGGGGATTTAACGGTTGAGGCGACGGTGACGGCCGACGCAACCGGAGCCGTGGCTGACTCCTTCAACTTTATGGCAGAACAACTGCGCGAGCTGATCGGGAATGTAAAGACGACCTCCGAGCGCGTTGGCTCGGCCGCAAATGAGATTCGACTCACGACAGCACAGCTAAACAACGGAGCCATCTTACAAGCAGAACAAATTTTGAGTACATCAACCGCCGTTGACGAAATGAGCTTGTCGATTGCACAGGTGAGTGACAATGCCACGCTCTCTGCAATGGTTGGGGAGCAAGCACGTAGCAATGCAACACAGGGCGCAAAAGCGGTGCGCGACACGATTCACAACATGAGCCGGATTCGGCAGGAGGTTGAGGCGACTGCGGGGCGGATCGAGCGACTGGAGCGACGGTCACGTGAGATCGGGGGCGTGACAAAGGCGATCAACGCGCTGGCAGAGCGCACGGGAATTTTGGCGATCAATGCGTCGATTCAGGCCTCAGAAGCGGGGGAAGCGGGACGTGGTTTTGCGGTTGTGGCGCGTCAGGTTGAGAATTTGGCGGTGCAGTCGGCCGAAGCTGCCGCCCAAATCAATACGCTTTTACGCGCAATTCAAGACGATACCCGTGAGGCGGTCAGCGCAATGGCGACAACCTCACAGGAAGTTCAGGCAGGCAGTGATCTCGCTTCGGAAGCTGGCGAACGCCTCACCGAAATTGAAAGTGTCTCAACCCAATTGGCCGATCTCATTGCGGAAATCTCACGGGCGGCACGTCAACAGGCGCGTGGCTCGGAATCTATCGCACGCTCTATGAACGATATCGAAGGGGTGACCCAGCAAACGGCGAGCGGCTCACAGCGTGCCAGTCAATCCATTGGCTATTTAGCACAGTTAGCTGAAGAGTTACAGGCTTCGGTGGCAACGTTCAAGCTAGCACCGAGCATGGGCGATTAAAGAACTACATTTAAAAATAAAGATAAGGCGAAGTGTGAACTGGCTGAATTGTCAAGAACGACCAACGATGAGTTCGGCCGAAACGGAGCTTTGGCGGTCATTGATCCAAGAGCGGGTCGGGCTGTATTTTAGCGATAGTCGGCTCTACTTTTTAGAACAGCGACTGTGGGAGCGGATGCAGTTACGTGGTGAGACTAGCTATAGTCGTTACTATCGAGCGGTGATACTTGGCGGGGCAATGGCTCCCGAATGGCTCACATTACGCGACAGAATTGTTAACAATGAGTCGAGCTTTTTTCGGCATATCTCCTCTTATGAAGCACTAACGCAACAAGCATTGCCAGAGCTTCTAGCAGCAAAGCGGCGAGCAAATGCGAGAACGCTCATGCTGTGGAGCGCAGGCTGTTCGGGCGGGCAGGAAGCCTATTCGCTAGCGATGAGTGCGCTGGAACTGGTTGACCCGCTGAGATGGCAACTACACGTGACGGGGACAGATATTAGCCAGCGGCAGTTGATGAAAGCGCAGGCAGCGACCTACAAGGCATACGAAGTGCGCTATATGCCCGCCTATTTTAGACAGAAGTATATGAGCGAGGGCGATCACGGGGTGAGCGTTCGGCCGATTGTGCGCCAGTATGCCCAATTTGGCATACTCAATCTACATGACCCCAATAACTATTGGGTCGTGGGGCAAGATGTGATTTTTTGTCAGAACGTTTTAATCTACTTCCGTTTGCCAGATCGAATTAAGATCGTCAAGCGGTTGTGTCAACAGCTCAACGTCGGTGGCTACTTGTTTTTGGCTCCGGCCGAAGTGGTCGGTTTACAACTGCCAAAGATGACGCTGGTACGCTGGCGGGATGTGTTGGTTTACAAAAAAGTATAACAAGTTGCAGCTTGCAGCTTGCACCTTAGCTATGTCAAACGTTTCACGCGAAGTATTAGTTGGATTTATCGAAGAGGCACAGAGCTATCTGCCTGAAATACGTGACAGTATTGCCGCGTATCGCAAAGACAGCAGCGATGCAGCCGCGTTAGAGATGGCGCATCGCCACGCCCACACGATAAAGGGTGCGGCGGCGATGATTGGGGTCAGCCCACTTTCGCATATTGCCTATTATTTGGAAGAAACGCTGGAAGACATCGCGGTGGGAACGGTTGAGCTAGGTGAGCCGGCGGTGCGTTATTTACGTGAGGCGGTCAACGGGATTGAACTTTACCTAGCCGGTTTGGAAAACGGCAACGTGCGCGATGTGGAGCTGTTGGCGACCGCAACACATGGTTATTTTGACGTTCATGGAATGCCGGCAGATGATGAGACGATTGCCGAGATTGTCGCGGAGGTGACGACCCAGCCAGAAGCGCAACAACCCCCTGTAGTCGAAGAGTTTGTCACGACACCGGAGCATAACACACCAACTATTCTGCTCGATGATGAGTTTATGGCAGAGCTGCGCGAGGCGTTTGTAGAGGAGGCGACCGATCATTTGCAACAAATTGCACGGTCGCTCAACGCGCTCAACGTGCAGTCCGACGACAGGGAGGCTTTGGGTGAGTTACGCCGCTCTGTGCATACGCTCAAGGGGGCATCTGCGACGGTTGGCTTTTCACAGATAGCCGATTTATCTCATCGAATGGAGGATTTACTCGATGGCGTAGAAGATGGCGAGCGCGTATTGAATCGGCCGAGCATGGAACTACTATTCGATTCAGCCGATGCGCTCGATGACCTCCTGCGCGATAACAGTTCACCTGACCAACTGCCTTCCCTGCAAGCCCGTTTTGGCCAGCTATTGGAGCATAACGAGACGGCCGATGAGCCGCTTGAAATTTTGGCGTTTGAGGGCGTGGAGCAGCCGACGCTGCCTGCTCCACAATCGACTGCAAAGCAGGTCGAGACGAATTCCATACGCACCACAAGCGAGGTAGTGCGCGTTCCGCTTGAACGTCTCGACGAACTAACACGCTTGACAAGCGAGTTTGTTATCACACGCACGACGCTTGAGCAACGCATTAACGACTTAACACGTCACATCAACGAACTTGCGCCTAGCCTTGAACGCCTCCAGCGCATTGCCGCACAACTCGACAGCGACTATCACGAGCTTACCTACGCTTCACAAAACAGTATTGGCACAATACAGCCAGTTGCCAACGTGGGCGTGCAGCCAAACAGCTTGATCGCGTCGGAGTTTGACGCGCTTGAGTTTGACCGCTACACCGAACTCTACATGCTCTCGCGTGAGCTAACAGAGACGAGTAGCGATATTCGCACCGTGCATAACGACTTGCGAACGCTGCTGGGTGACTTTGATTCGGTGCTGACGCGACAAGGGCGGCTATCAGGCGAGGTGCAGGACAAGCTGATGCGGACGCGAATGGTTCCGCTGGCAACTATCGTGACGCGGCTACAGCGAACGGTGCGCGTCGTCGCGCGTCAGCAGGGGAAACAAGTTAACTTACTGATCGAAGGAGACCAGATCGAACTTGATAAAAAAGTGTTGGAAGAGATGGCGGATCCGCTGTTGCATATTTTGCGAAATGCGGTTGATCACGGCATTGAGCCATCTGAATTGCGCGTCGTCAAGGGAAAATCAGAATATGGCACCATTCGGATTCGCGCCTACTATGAAGGAAATCAGGTGGTTATCACCGTGCAGGATGATGGTGCGGGGATTGACAACACAAAGCTGCGGGCAAAAGCGGTGCAGAGCGGCTATTTGAGTGAAGGGGATTCGGCCGATGTCACCGATGCCGCTTTGCAACAGCTGATCTTCCAGCCCGGATTTAGCACGGCCGAAACGATCAGCGATGTCAGCGGACGTGGTGTCGGGATGGATGTGGTCAAAGCTAGCGTCAATCGACTTAAAGGAACAGTACGACTGAACACTGCACCCGATGAAGGGACACAATTTATGATTCGGTTGCCGCTGACGTTGGCGGTGATGCGCGGCTTGCTCATTCAAGCCGCGGGGGCGACCTTTGCGTTGCCGTTAAGCTCAGTCTCACAAATTTTACGTCTTGAGGGGGAAGAAATTGTGCAGATCGGCCGAAATCCCGTCATTCGCGTCGGCAAAACAATCACGCCTATCAAGCAATTGGGCGCACTACTCGGCGGGGATGAACAGGATTTGAGCGAGCGCAAACGTCTTCCCGTGCTTATCGTCAATGCAGGTGACCAGCAAGTTGCCCTGATTGCCGACGAGATTGTTGAAGGGCGCGAAATCGTTATTAAGACACTTGGCAACCATCTGCGACAAGTGCATGGCATTGCCGGCGCGACGCTGATGGGGGATGGCTCGGTTGTGTTGATTTTGGATCCGGCCGAGTTAATTGAAGAACGAGACGCGACCCAATTTAATTGGTCTGCACCGCGCAAAGCGATCGTGCCAAGCAAAACCTTAAACATTTTGGTCGTTGACGATTCAGTCAGCGTGCGAAAAGTAGTCTCAAATATGGTCAAAAATGCCGGCTGGACTCCAACTCCTGCGCGGGATGGGGTCGAGGCGTTGGAGCAAATTCAGCAAAACAAACCAGATGCTATTCTGCTCGACATCGAGATGCCGCGTATGAATGGGTTTGAATTGACCGCCACGCTTCGTGCCAACGAAGAGACCCGCGACATCCCTATTGTCATGCTCACCTCTCGATCTGGCAATAAACATCGCCGCAAAGCGTTTGATCTTGGCGTGAATGACTATCTAGTAAAGCCATATCGAGAGGATGAACTGCTGGATGCTGTGCGAAAAATTGTGGGAGGACTATAAACATATCAAACGCTGCTGGCATAACAATGATTCGTGTTCTTATCGTAGACGACTCACCTTTTATCTGCCGCCTGCTTGCGGGGCATTTGCAAAGTTCACCAGATATTGAAGTAGTAGGAACCGCATTGAATGGACGGCGAGCGGTTGACCTTATCCAAGAACTACAGCCTGATGTCGTGACTCTGGATCAGGAGATGCCAGAGATGAGCGGTCTCGATTCACTGGCAAAGATCATGACACAATGCCCAACACCAGTTGTCATGATTAGCGGAGTCAGTCGGCGGGCAGCGAGGCTGACGCGCGAGGCATTGCGGATCGGGGCTGTTGACTTTGTGTTGAAATACACGCCCGGTCAAGATATTCGCCCTGACTTGCTGCGGTTAGAAATCGTGTCAAAAGTGAAAGCGGCTGCCGGGATCAAGGTCATTCGGTCAATTGTGACGCGGCCGATGGTTCATGCTGTACCACAGATCACTCAAAAAAATGACTCAAAACCTAACAACGGTTCGCCAAAATCCCCAAAACCCCTACATTTTTTACAGGGGGGAGTCGTCGTGATTGGTGCGTCAACAGGCGGCCCAGTGGCTGTACGCGAACTTTTGACACGCTTGCCGCGCAATTTTGCACCAGCTATTTTGGTTGTGCAGCATATTCCCGCATCATTCACAGATGTCTTGGCAGCGCAGTTGGCGCGACACAGCATCTTACCAGTCAAAGAGGCAGTACAGGGTGAAATTTTACAAAGCGGTCATGTCTATGTTGCGCCCGGTGACTCTCACTTGTTGATCGGTTCCGATTCACGAATTCAGCTCAACAATGGGCCAAAAATTCGCGGTCATCGGCCCGCAATTGATGTCACAATGCAGTCCGTCGTACAGCTATATGGTGCAAAGACGACAGGGGTTGTTCTCACGGGCATGGGCGATGATGGCAGCGAGGGGCTGGTGGCGATTCGTGCAAAAGGTGGGCGCACGTTTGCCCAAGACAGTGGATCGAGTGTCGTTAATGGGATGCCCTTACGGGCGCGAGAGCGAGGAGTCGTGGATCGTGTCGGGTCACCCAGCGAGATTGCAAAATGGCTACGTTAAGTGGGGGCGGTTCGAGAACCATCCCAGATAAGATATGAAAAAAACATTTGAAGTTTTGCGAATAGCAGTAGCGGCAGAAGAGTTTGGCGTGCGGCGTGAAGATGTTCAGAGCGTTCAACTTGGGATGCGTGTCAAGGTTTTAGCACAAGAGAGCGACGATAATCGTATTGGTATCCTTCGCACGACGGAAGGAGAGCTACCTGTTTATCGTCTTTCAGATCAGTTGGGGCTAGATGCAGATTTCCCAATAGAGATTCAGCGCGTGCTGGTGTTGCGGAGCGAGCATGGCTTGTGGTGCTTATTGGTGGATCGCGTGTCGCAGGCAGAGGTGATCTCGGCCGAGTATGTCTCCCCCCTACCCCGCGCCGCTAATGTTGCTTATGTCAACTCAGTCTATACAAAAGAGAATGATGTGCTGTTACTACTCGACGTAAAAAAGCTACATCCGTTAGCAGCGTCTGAAACAGTCGCAACGTCTGAGATAGACATAGAGCAATCCAATGTTACGATTAATGTAGATGCACGCCGGCGGGGGCATTTACTGCTATTCAAGCTCGTTGGCTTAAATGGGCGAACGAATAAGTTGATGATTGGCTTAACACCAAGACAGGTGGATGAAGTGCTGCGCTCGGCCGATGTGACAGCCATTCCCTCCGCGCCGGCGTATCTGCATGGGGTCACGAACTGGCGTGGCAATCTTGTTCCAGTACTTGATCTGGCTGCACGCTTGGGTCTTAACAGTGAGCGAACCGACCCAAGACGACAAGACCGCCTCATCATCGCACATGCTGGCAAACATGCGCCCATTGCCTTTTATGCTAAATCACACATTGATATTATCACCCTTCCTACGCCACATGTCGCGGCCGATGTTCCTGACGAAGTTGATCCACGTCTGGTGCGTGGCGCAGCGTTATATCAAGGGGGGCGCACGGTACTTGTCCCAGAGTTTGGGCGGTTGGCTTAGATATAACTATCTGAGCAAATGAGGTATTCGGTTTTACCAAAGGCCTGAATACAAGATGATGGATGGGTTGCCACAGCTAAAAGTATCGGCCGAACCTGACGCAAAAGGCGGCGCGGATGCGTGGCTATCTTGCAATCAGATGCGCCTTATGTCTGGATATTAGATGTCTTTAATGACGGCGAGAATCTCGTCGGCATAGAGCTTGCGACGAATCTTGCCTAACATCGTGAGATCGGCCGCCCGTTTCGGTGCAGCTCGTGCAATCTCCCAAAGGGTCTCGCGTTTGAGAATGACATCCGAAATGACCTGACGCTCACTCGCTTTTTCTTTACGCCAATAGTGCAGGGCTTCATAACGCGTCAAAACATCATCGCGTGGTCGAGCCGGCCGACGTGGAGGGCGTGGGATTGGAGCTTTTCTAGCCTTTTCAATCGCCCTGAGTAACTTGCGCCCATAGCGGTGGATTTGATGCTGGCTCATGCCCTTAAAATTGTGGAGTTGGGAAAAGTGGCGTGGCGGATATTTGGCCAATTCCAATAGCAATTTATTGTGCATGATTTTGAAGTGCGGGCGATTATGATAATACGCTTCTTCATCACGAAAGATGCTGAGTTCTCTCAGAATAGCGCGATTGCGCGGCGGGAGCGCGTAAACTCCGTTGATTTGCCAAAAGGACTCGGCCGAGAACGCGACATCCGGTAGTTTTACATCTGACTGTTCTTCAAAAATCTCCAGTGCCTCTTCCCAGCATCCTATCTCGCGCAGTCGCGCTTCCATGTCGTCCCGCAGGCGTAACAGAAAATGGGTATCTGCCTGTGCATAGGCCAACTCATCGCGCTTTAACGGCCGCTGACACCAATCATGCCGCTGATGCTGTTTGTCAAGGCGAAAGCCATAAAACGCATCCAGCATATTGGCGAGGCCGATCTTTTCATACCCTAAGATTCGCGCTCCCCACATCGTGTCAAACAAATTATTTAGCGTCCACGCCTGCTCACGTCGCATCAAGATAAGATCATATTCAGAGGCGTGTAGAACTTTTTCAATCGCGGGATTTTCGATTAGCTCGCCAAGCTCATCTAAATCAAATTCACTATGCGGGTCGATGATGTAATCCTGTGCACGGGTTGAGATTTGGACAAGACAAATTTCTTCGCTGTAAGCGTGTAGGCCATTCGATTCAAGATCAATCGCAAATTGGGGGACAGTGCGTAGATGCGCGAGAAAACGTTGCCATGACGCTTGTCTGGTGATGTAGGTGTGCTTGGGCAAGTTGAGGGAGGACATAATTTACACAATCATTGTAGCGGATTGCCGTTATTGTCGCACTTGACACTCCTCTAACATCTTGTTATGCTTGTCACATGTTAACGCAACGATTTTTTAGCTTCTTTTTTAGCAATAGCCAAACGGCTGTGCCGATTCTTGCGGGCTGAGATTGAAGCGAGTTGAGTGAGAATTTTAGAAGCGCGGCTGGTAGCCGCGCTTTTTTGTTGGAAAAGTGATTAGTGGCTAGTTGCTAGTATAATCATGCGGTCACTATTGACTATTAACTATCGACTAGCAACTTTTTTTATTGGTGAAACTATGACAATTTTGGAGCAGTTAGAAGCAGCGTATGAGGCGGGATTGGCGGGGCTGGCATCGGCCGAAACCACAGAACAGACGGCCGAATGGTATCGTGAGACGCTAGGCAAAAAGGGCAGCGTTCAGTTGATGTCGCGGCAGTTTGGCAAGCTGTCAAATGAGGAAAAGCCCGTCTTTGGCAAGCGCTTAAATGAGATAAAAAAGGAGCTTGAGACAAAGCTGAAAGCGCGACAAGAAACGCTCAAACGAGCAGAGATCGAGGCAAAAATTGCGAGTGATGCAATTGACGTGACGCTACCGGGTCGGCCGCAGCCTGTCGGCCGTTTACACCCTTCAACAGTGGTGCTACGCGACGTGTTGCGGATATTTGGCGATATGGGCTTCCAAGTGTTCCGCAGCGAAGATGTCGTCACCGATCAGCTTAACTTTGAAGAGTTGAATATGCCGCCAGAACATCCCGCCCGCGATATGCAGGACACGTTCTACACAGAGGATGAGGGCGTACTGCTACGCACACATACGAGCGGCGGGCAAATCCTCGCCATGCGAAAGTTTTGCCCTGAGCCAATTCGCGTCGTGCTGCCCGGCATGTGTTATCGCAACGAGCAGATCACGGTGCGCTCTGAAATTCAATTCCACCAAGTAGAAGGATTGGTTGTCGGGGAGGCGATCTCGTTGGCGGATTTGAAGGGGACGTTGACGGAGTTTGCGAAGCGGTTATTCGGCAGATCTGTCCGCACCCGCTTCCGCGCCAGCTACTTCCCCTTCACAGAGCCGAGCGCAGAGATGGATGTCTATCTCGGCACGGAGACAGAGCGCGACCGCCGCATCACGAAGGGAACGGGCTGGCTCGAAATTTTAGGCTGTGGCATGGTGCATCCTGTCGTCTTGCGAAATGGCGGCTATGATCCCGAAAAATATACGGGCTTCGCCTTCGGCATGGGCATCGAACGCATGGTGATGAACAAATACGGCATCCCAGACATTCGCTATTTCTGGAGTAATGATTTGCGTTTTCTTGAGCAGTTTTAATGATACGTGCTGTTATTGACACCAACGTTTTGTTCAATGGGTTGCCACAGAAGACAGGCGACAGCTTTCGTATTGTTCGTGCGTGGCGTGCTAGAATATTCATCGCATGTTAGCCTCATGGGTGATCTATACAAAACAGGAGCAAATAGTGAGTCAAACAGAGAAAGAGCGATTTTCAGACTTACTCACAGCGTTTGTGAATGGTCTAGGCTCGTACATCGAGACCTCAGACGGACAATGGACGATAAAAGGATTTATTGATGCTTACAAAAGAGTTTACACAATCTCCTCTGATACAAAAATTGTCTCAAAGATTCTGGAAATCCATCTGTTCCCTAAGTTTATCGAGTTCGCTGAACTCAACGGATACAAGAAAGAAAGCGGAGGAGCAAAAAGTGATGCACACGAAAGTTCCTCCGATCAAATCACAGGGTATAAAAACGAAGCTCGTTCCTTGGATACTAGAAGCATTAGAATGGCATGGACAGGGAACGTGGATTGAGCCATTTATGGGAACGGGCGTCGTTGGCTTTAACGTGATGCCAAAAAAGGCACTTTTTTGTGACACAAACCCTCACATCATTCGGTTTTACTCTGCCCTTCAAACGCATAAAATTACGCCTAGAGCAGCAAGGCTATTTCTCGAGGCAGAAGGTGCTAAATTAGAAAATGAAGGTGGAGAATACTATTATAAAGTTAGAGAACGGTTCAATTCAAATCACGAACCTTTAGACTTCTTATTTCTCAATCGTTCATGTTTCAATGGCATGATGAGATTTAATCGTAAAGGAAAATTCAATGTGCCATGGGGTCACAAACCGAAACGATTTGCAAAAGCGTATGTTACGAAAATCGTCAATCAAATTGATTGGGTTCAGAAACTAATTGATAGTGCGACTTATGAGTTTGTTGTCTGTGATTTTCAACAAGCGGTCGAACAAGCTACAGAAAATGATTTCATATACTGTGATCCACCCTATATCGGTCGGCACACTGATTATTTCAATAGTTGGGACGAAACTCATGAAACGCGGTTACATGATTGCTTGTCTGCTGCTCCCTGCAAATTCTTATTGTCTACTTGGCATAGCAACAAATACAGGAGTAACAAATATGTTAGTAGTATTTGGGCAGATTTCGACATCTTGACAAGAGAACACTTCTATCATGTCGGCGCATCGGAAAAAAATCGAAATTCAATGAAAGAGGCTGTAATCGCAAACTATCGAACGTTCATTATCGAGAAAGCGCAAGTGACACAGTTGCGCTTGCTAGAAAATAAAGGAATATATGTCACGGAAGGCTAACATTGCTTGCGGCCGACGAAGACGCGGCTGAAGCAGGCGTTATGCGGATGATGAGCAAGATGAATCAAACTATCAGTCTACAGCAGAAACTGTCGCTGTTTAGTGACCATTGGTCGCCAAAAATCGTCGCGCAGTTGAACGATTATCACGTCAAGTTGGTCAAAGTACAGGGCGAATTTGTCTGGCATCAGCACGATGAGACGGACGAACTGTTCATGGTGCTGGATGGTGAGTTGACGATTGAGATGGCGGATGGAGAGGATGTGGTGATGCGAGCAGGTGAGATATTTGTCGTGCCGAAAGGGGTGCAGCATCGGCCGATTGCCCACAATGAGTGTCACATCCTCCTGCTCGAACCGGCTGGCCTCATCAATACAGGCAATGCAGATAGCGAGCTGACCGCGCCAAACGACGCTTGGATTTAATATGAAAATCTATCTCGATACTTGCACGATTTGTCGGCCGTTTGACAATATAGCTCAGTTACGGGTTCGCTTTGAAGCGCAAGCTGCGGCCGAGATTGTAAAGCTAGCAGAAGAAAATCACATCATACTCATTGCTTCGGCAGTCTTAGTTTTGGAGACAAATAGAAATCCCCGTGAGGAAATGCGGCGTTACGCACTTAATGTTTTATCAGTTGCAAAAAAGTTTGTTTCAACAGATGAAGCTATCATCAAACGCGCGAGGCAATATGAACAACAGGGGATTAAACCTCTCGATGCGCTACATTTAGCAAGTGCGGAAGCGGCGCAAGCAGACTACTTTTGTACATGTGATGATCGTTTTCTCAAGAAAGCTCGTCGTATTGACTCTCTAACTTGCAAGATTGTAACACCCATTGAGCTTATTCAGGAGTTAGAAACATGATTATGCAAACAATACCGCTCGCTGAATTAAACCAGCAAATTATTCAACTACTGTACAAAGAGGTAGGAATCGTCAATACGCTGCGATTCTTACAACAGTATCAACTCGGTTATGGTAATTACGTTGAAAACCGCCACGCTCTTTTTGATGGTATGAGTATCGATGATCTTTCTGATGAGATAGATCGTCTTGCTCTGAATTCACCTGATGCAATTCAACGCTTGTTAGCCGAAACCGCATGATCTCTTTGTCACAACAGGATTGATGCACTTAGCCACGTAGCAACGCGGTACCATAGGGAATATGAATGTGTTTGCTGCACGAAACCGACGGTTGGGGATAGTGCAAGCAAAAACAGCCAAGACAATCACGACAGACAATCTCACCAGTGACAAGCGCGTGGTTCTTGAATACACAACAGCAGCAGTCGTCGTTCATATCGAGAGTCATACAAAACGTTGAGAGACCACTTTAACCATGATACGTGCAGTTATTGATACCAATGTTGTTTTTAATGGGTTGACACAAGGTGGAACAGCCAGCTATTTTGTCATAAAGGCTTGGGAGACAAAACTGTTCCAACCGTGTCTATCTGACACAATGGCCTATGAATATCTGGATGTTTTTCCGCGCAAACTTTCACAACATCGCTGGAAAATTACAGAGCCAAAATTAGCTAAACTGATCGAAAGCGCATTTTGGACAAGCATAGCTTTTAGGTGGCGACCCGCTTCGCCCGACCCGGGCGATGACCATGTGATCGATTGTGCGTTGAATGCGAATGCGTTGCTTGTCACTCTAAATGTCAAAGATTTTCGACTCGCACAAAGAAGACACAGTCTGCTAGTGCTAACACCTCAACAATTTATGAATCATCTTGTCAGTTAGACAAGGAGGCCAACATGGGAACCATAACACTTGATTTACCAAATTCTGTCCAACGCCGGCTTGAGCTATTGGCGCGTGCGGAGAGCATTTCACTGACTCAATATCTGTTCACATTGGCAGTCACACAAGCAGAGCGGTCTGAGTTTGAATTTTTGCCGTCAGAAGAGATGCACCAGCAACAAGCTCGGTTTCAACAACTTCTTAAGTCGCTTCCACGTGCGACGAGTGATGAAATGGATGCTTATTTCCAATTACTCGAAACAGATTATCATGTTGCAGAGCCAGAAGAAGGCGACCGAGTTTCGCCCGAAGTAGCAAATAAATTAAATGAGATGATCGCGGCTGCCAAGCAGAAACGATATGCGTAGAAAGGAATAAGAATGCGAGTACCAATTTCATGGTTAAAAGAGTATGTAGATGTGGAGATGTCGGCCGATCAACTCGCCGACCTCATCACCAACGCGGGACTAGAAGTCGAGAAGGTCGAGAAAATCGGCATCGATGGGGCAGAGCTGGTCTGGGATCGGGAGAAAATTCTGCTCGGTCAGATTTTGCGCGTGGAGAATCACCCGAACGCCGATACGCTTGTGTTGGCGCACGTGGAATATGGGGCGACCGAGCCAAAGGTCGTCGTGACTGGTGCGCCCAACCTCAAGCCATTTGTCGGCAAGGGCGATCTTTCTGACCAACAGCTTTACGGGGCGATCATCTTAGAAGGCGCGACCTACCTCAATCCCTACAAAAACAACAAGCCGACCAAGCTAAAAGGAAAAGCATTGCGCGGGATTTACAATGATTCGATGCTCTGCTCACAGGTTGAGTTGGGCGTTGGTGACGACCACGATGGCATTATGATTCTGCGGAAAGACGAGTACAGTCCCAAGATGGAAGCGGGAATGCCGTTGCAGGATGTGCTGGGTGATGCCGTGATTGACATCGACATTATCCCCAACGTGGCGCGTGCGGCTTCGATTATCGGCGTTGCGCGAGAAGTAGCTGCGTTGACGGGCAAGCAGATGCGCTATCCCGATTACAACGTTGTGCAAGAAGGGGAGTCAATTGCGGGAAAGGTCAAAATTTCAACCGAGAATCCTGAATTAAATCCTCGTTTCGTCGCTTACTTAATTGAAGGCGTGCGCGTGACGGATGATGATGGGAACGCTGTGCCATCGCCGTGGTGGATGCAGCGGCGGCTGGAGTTGGCGGGACAGCGGCCGAGAAATGTCGTCGTTGACATCAGTAACTACGTCATGCTCGAAATGGGGCAGCCAAATCACACCTTCGACTATGACTTCATGAAAAAACGCGCCGACGAGTACAATGATGGCAGCGTTCACATCATCACGCGCTTGGCACATGATGGCGAGACATTAACGACGCTTGACGGCAAAGTCCATCAACTGCATCCAAACAACATTTTGGTGACTGACCCAGCGGGTAATTTGTCGCTTGGTGGCGTGATGGGTGGTTTGGAGAGTGAGATTGAAGATCACACAACCAACGTCTTGCTTGAGGCGGCGGCGTGGAATTTCATCAATATCCGTCACACACAACGACAGTTGGCGATTCATACGGAGGCGGGATTCCGCTTTTCGCGGGGCGTGCATCCCAGTCAGGCGTTGTTGGGGGCGCAACGGGCGGCTGAACTTTTGCGGACGTTGGCGGGCGGCACAGTCGCACAAGGGCATATCGACGAGTATTTCGCGCCGTCTGATCCTGTGCGTGTGCGGCTCAATCTCGACTATGCCCAGAAGTTGAGTGGACTGAGCTTGACGATGGCAGACATTGCGGAGCTACTCAAGCAACTTGAGTTTGAGATAGATGAGCTAGACGAGGATTATTTGGTTGCAACAGTGCCAGATCATCGCATTGATGTCGATGGACCGCATGATTTGGTCGAGGAGTTCTGTCGTGTCTATGGGTATGACAATGTGCCATCGACGGTAATTGCGGATGAGTTGCCACCACAGCGCGGCAATCGTGAGTATGAAGTCGAATCGCGCATCAAGGATACGCTCGTCAAAGTCGGTTTGCAGGAGATCATCACCTATCGTTTGACAACGCCGGAAGCTGAGAATAAAGCTCTGCTGGAAACGGAAGATGATCGACCCTATATCACGCTGGTCAACCCATCTACCTCCGAGCGTGTCGTCATGCGCCACAATTTGCTCGCCTCAGTGTTGGAGATTGCGGCCGATAACACACGTCACGCCAATCGAATTGCGATCTTCGAGGCGGGGCATGAGTATATTGTCGATGAGGATGAGCAGTTGCCACGTGAGGAGGCGCGATTGGCGGTTGTGATGACGGGGGTCAATTCGGCCGAATCATGGCTCTCTCTCCCCCGCCAACTCGACTTCTACGATCTCAAAGGTGCGTTGGACAGCCTCTTCGCAGACCTGCACATCAAAGTGCGCTACGAAGCGGCCACCCATCCGACATTCCGACCAGGACGCACGGCCAAAGTCTATCTCGACGGCACGCAGAAAATGCTCGGCACGGTCGGCGAACTGCATCCACTTGTCGCAGAACAATACGATATGCGGGTAGATAGCGAGCAACCAGTCTTGGCGGCAACGCTCGATTTAGCGGCATTGATCGAGAAAGCGGCCGATGACTTCGACTTGGCGACGATTAGTCAGTACGAGGTGATTCGAGAGGATATGGCGGTTGTGGTGGATGAGGGGGTGGAATCGGCCGATGTTACCAACGTCATCAGCAAAGCGGGCGGTTTCCTGCTCAAGGAGACAACGCTATTCGATGTCTACACGGGCGAAAATATCCCCGCGGGCAAGAAAAGCCTCGCCTATCATCTGACCTATCAATCACCCAACAAGACGTTGAAGGATAAGGATGTCGTCAGACTGCGCCGCAAAATTGTGGGGTCGCTCAAGGCAAGATTGGGTGCGACGTTGCGTGAGTAAGTAAATTACCCACTGGTGAATCAACTCCCCTTGTGATATAGCGTAATTAATTCAAAATCATCAGGGGGAGTCATCCATCAAATATGAGGCGAATAGGGCATTAGTCAACTGGGATGCTATCATAGTCAGGAACCCCGCGCTAAAGCGACGGTGCTTGAAAGAGCCTCGTACCTGACCCGCCTAAGCACTTAGAGTGCTACGTTCGTTCAGAAATAGGTACGTTTGAATGCTTCTCCAGTTCAGACCACTACGGTTCGTTGTTAAAAGCGTTGAGGGTAGGCGCGGTGCAGCGAACGCCAAACCTGAGCAGAACATTGGCTAGGAGATAATTACTGCCGAAAGGCAAGGACATTGTAAGATGCAACAAGTTTTCGTTTTAAGCTCAACAAAGAAACCGCTGATGCCAACGCATCCAGCAAGAGCAAGGAAGTTGCTCA
>CAYMGE010000064.1:0-37820 GCA_964389925.1 uncultured Ardenticatenaceae bacterium | reverse complement strand
TCAGGTACGAGGCTCTTTCAAGCCCCGTCGCTTTAGTGCGGGGTTCCTGACCACATCAGTTGAACTCATTTGTCCAAAAATTGGCAATAGCGTCTTTGAATCGATCATATATAGGTACTCTTGATTATGCGTTGAAAAAGAGCGTTTAGCCCCGTAGAACGCACCCAGTTAATTCATTCAACGCATCTGAATCCAAGGTCTTCATTACGGGCATACGTTTCAAAAATTGTCTCTTCCGGCTTGTAGTTAGCGAGGACAGCATCTCGCGGAATGCGAAAACTCTCTCCGGGTGCAATGACATAGCGGTTGTCGTTTTCATCTTGAAATGTTTGCGTCAGCTCAAAAACGCCGCCGACCAAATCATAGAGACACGCGCCACCTTCCCCATGAATCTGACAGGTTCTTTCGGCCGGCGTGTAATCCAGCGTGCTATTCAGGCAAGATTGAAGCGTTGAGGCTTCACAAAGCATCGCTTGGTCTTGAGAGAGCGTTGTTCAGTTGTCTTGGTCTGGAGCCGCGTCGAGCCATTGTTCGACCGTTGGGAGCGTTCGGCCGATCCAAGCACAGAACTCCGCTGCATCTGTAACGTCAATGCCTACAACTGGATCGTCTGCCATCACGTTCCAATGCTCAACGACTTCATTGAAGTTGTTTGGTTTGTCACAATTGCCCCATTCAACACATAACCGATAACGTTCGTTGTTGACCTCGTATGCTTCAAAAGCAACGCCAACGTGGCTGAGTTCAACCAATTCTCCTGTGCGAGTCGCAACGGCTTGATAGACACGTGGCAAAATGAGGTAGCGAAACACCAAAACCATGACAACGCTCAATGCACCTAGAAAAAGCATCAAATTACGTTGCTTCAACCGATGCTCGCGCTCTAGTTCACGCTGAAGTCTGTTTTCCTCTATGAGCTTTTCGCGTTCTACCAATTCACGGCTAGCGGACAAAAAATCTGTCGATAATGTGTTCAGCTTTACCCCGCCGTTTTCGACAAGCTCAACTGCTTGTGCCAGCCGTACGCCGCGATAGAGCGAGCCATCATCCCGCGCCAGCTCATCCCAGTGCAGGGCATCGCGTGTTAGCTGCCGCTCAAAGCGCAAGCGACCACGATTATCTTCTAGCCATTCGCGCAGCATCGGCCAGCGACGAATGAGGGCTTCATGGGCAACTTCAATCTCGCCATCTTTGCCAGTGGTAATGAGCCGCGCATGGACAAGTGTTTCTAAGACGGCCGAAAGCGTGCTTTCCTCAACCCCCACTGCCAACTCCGCCAGATTCGCCACACGACGTGTGTCTTCAGCCCCTTCCCCCAACTCAGTCAAATCGAGAAAAATTTCGCGGGTGACTGCTTCAAAGTCGGGATTTTTTTCGATGAGGTGTTGAAACGTTTCTTGTGCAGTTTGGGCAATCGCCCCTTCAACCCCCCCTGCACCACGATAGCCGCCCAGTGTCATGACAACGCCGCGCCGCCGCTCCCACGTTTCGAGCAGCGCATGGGAAAGCAGAGGCAAGCGACCCGGCTCACGTCCAACATCTTCGACGATCTGCTCGACAAGTCCGGCTGCGAATTGCCAACCACCCCGCTTGGCAGGTTCCGCAATCACGCGCACGAGTCCTGATTCTGACAGCGGCTTGATATAGGCTTGCTGTTGCGAAACCAGATCGGTCAAGACAGGAAATGCACTGACCCGATTGTAGAAATCAGCTCTCATGCTAATCAGAACGGTTGTCGCGCTTTGTGCGCGAGCTGCATGGGTCAAATTGGCGACAAATGCGGCCTGTTCTTTGGCATCCTTACACTGTGTAAAAAGTTCCTCAAACTGATCGACGATTAGCAAGAAGCGATCTGCGTTGATCTGTGCGCTCAACTTGCTGGCGACAAATGAGAGTGTTTCAGAATCGGCCGATAATGCCTCCAACATCTCCTTCGTCGCGGTCGGCATCAGCGTATCGGGAGTCAACGTCGTTGCAAGCGCGGTCAGCGGATGTACGCCCGGCTTGATAACGTGAATGCGCCAGTTGTGCGTCCGCAAACGTGGAATGATGCCGGCCCGCAACAGCGATGATTTGCCGCTGCCCGATGCGCCAATCAGGGCGAGAAAATGGCTGGTCTGAAGCCGATTTGCGAGGCGGTTGCTGAGTTGTTTGCGGCCGAAGAAGATGTCCTTATCCGCCTCGGTGAAGTATGCCAACCCCTTATACGGCGGTTCGCCCGGCACCGGCGGTTGATCTTCAAAATTATCGGCTCGAATGATGATTTCGGAGTAATGGTTGATCGTGGCACGTGCGCCAGGGCCGACGGCGGTCGCCGCGTGATTCCCGCTGGCATTTACATCATATTTCGTACCGTTTAGTTGTTCAGCATACTTCATCATGACTGCACATGCAGGGGCGCAGCTGCGCCCCTACCCAAATAAAACCTTATCGCCAACCAATAATTTCAGCGATTTGCTGGGCATCGGCCGCTGACAGCGCATCGCTCAATTGCAGCACGACCCCGCGCACAATTGGATGTTGCTGTAATGCACCCCACATCACCAAGAAGTTGGCAGCTTGCGTCATGGCAGGCTGATTGCCTCCCTCAACGATAATCCACATTGGCTGATAGCGCGTTTCGGCAATCGCCATCTCGATTTTTGCCATTGCTGCTCGGCGTTCATCTGGCAGAATGGGCAGCGCGAGGTTGAGCAATACGCCATCCGCATCACGAACCGTTGTCGCATCTTCTGGCAAAGCAACCACCACATCGGCCGCAATGAGCCTCTTATGTGTCTCGGCAAGCTGTTCAACGGTTGGAATCGCCACAATGACGTGTTGATGGGCAAGCGTGTTGCGTAACTCGATCATGTCGGCAGAAATGCTGTCTGTGAGCTGGAGACCCCACGTAAGCTCGCCTTGCGGCAGATCGCCAAAATCATCTTCGGCCGATAACCAGACCAACTCGCCTCGCGCAGCGGCATGTAAGTCAGGATTAAATTGTCGATGGCGTATCCCGATTTTGATCGCGCCCACAGCAATTGTGTCTGGGGAGTGATCGTCTTTGCTATTGCGTGCGGCCGGGGTGATGTCGGCCGAATCGACCAACACGGGCGTGTACTCTCCCTGTGCCGCGCCCGTCACCGTCATTCTCGTTCCCTCCAGCGCAACGCCCACCTTACCCGCATTCCGTCGCGGCGCATCACGCAAGTTCAGTCCCCATTTGCCCGCAGTTGCTACGCTGTTTGCTATGGTGATTGCGGCCGAGAATGCCCACGCTGCAACCTCATCTTCATGCACAGGCTTTTCTGGCAGAGGTACTTTCACAACCGTTTGAGCGAGTGCAACAGCCGGCACTTGGACAGGATAGTAGCGAAACTGCCCATTCCCCTGCGGCGCACCCGTAATAATTAGCGCCGTGCCGTGTGGCACAACTCCTACCTTTGCCGCGCTGATATGCGGCTCTGCCCGCAAATTGATCCCACTATTCGCCTGTGCAATTTCACCGTGTACCGAGATCGCGGCCGTGTATGCCCACCCTTCGATATAGGGGCCAGCGGGTCGTCGAAAACCGAGCAGAGGCATCAAGAACCGTTCTGGATTGATAATCTCGTAAGGCCAACTACCATGCTGATCGACAAATGTCGCGCCCGCTTGTTTGAGCGTCAGATGCAGGTGTGGCCCTGTGCTATTGCCCGTGCTGCCAGCCAGACCAAGCTGCTGACCTGCTACAACCTCTTGTGACTCCCACACATCGATCTGGCTTAGATGGGCATAAATAGTCAAATAGCCTTCCACATGTTGCACACGCACATGCAAGCCATAAGCGTGATCCTCATCGCGGCTCACTTCAACGACAGTGCCATCCGCAACGACAAAAATTTTTGTGCCACTTGCCGCTCGAATATCTGTCCCTTCGTGACCGGGCAGTTTTTCGTTTATTTTTGTGTAATCGAAGTAGCGATTTTCGCCAAAGTATTGGTTAATTTCCCAACTTTCCGTCGGCCATGCGCCAAATTGGAACATCCGTTGTACTCCTATAGAACAGCCTCGCAATATGCGATTCGGCGAGGTCAGATTATTTTGTTTGGTCTTTCTTGTGGAAAATTCGTTGCTGGTTAGACGCTTTGCGTACCGTTTACTTCTGTTTACCACCGTCGTCTGATAAACATGGTAAATTTATAATGAATTTTTGTCAATTGCGGGGAGACGAAAAAAATGTAAACAGCTTTACAAAATTGACCGACTACCTTGTGGTCTAATCTCTCCCTCAAGGAGAAGGGAATGGGGTCTTTGATGAAAGGTCAATTCTCGCAAATAACATTGATTGTTTCTGTCTCAATGCGCCATTCGGGGAGGGTGCTGAAGAAATCACGCGGTTGATTGATAAAAGCGATAGGTACGGGACGGCTGTCTTCGGCCGATAACACCCACTCTCCAATCCCAAATGACTGGACATACTGGAACAGAGAAAGCGCGGGTCGGTCGGCCGCAAATGCGCGGTTAAACGTTTCGTAATGTTGAAAACGCGCTTCTGGCTCCCAAATTTGACGCGCCTCCTCAAGTGCTTCGCTGGCAATGCGATTGTTCCATCGGCCAAAGTTCTGCCCATCGAAAATGGCCTCCTGACTCCAAAAATCATACAAATCTGGATCATTGAGCGGATCAACCGTCACAAGCGCAACATCGAAGTCACCTTCCTGCAACGCTGTGTAATAATTGGTTGGTTCAAGCGCAATTAGGGAACCGCCAATGCCGACTTCTGCCCATTGCGCGAGCAAGATGTCGGCGATGCGGCGATTTTCGGCCGAGTCAATCACCAACAGCCGCACATCTAGCGCTTCTGTTCCTGAATCATTGGTTCGCTCTCTCACGTCCATGCCTTCTTCCGAAAAAAGCCAGCCGGCCTCCTCTAGGCGTGCAATGGCTGCCACCCCATCAAAGCGATCCGTGGTAGTTGAGCCGGCCGCCCAACTTTCGCTCGTGTATGCACCGCTTAATGGCAATCCCTGTGCGTTTAGTGCTAGCTGAATGACGGCCGATTTATTGGTCGCCAGCGTGATGCCATCGCGCACAGATTGATTTTGCGTATTGCCCGCGCTCATGTTGAAAATCAGTTGTGCATAACGAGTTTGAGGAGAAGTAAACAGACGCATCCCATCGAGTGCCAACACCATCGGCACCATCTCTCGCGTCACGCCGATGATCCCATCAATTTCATTCGTAGCATAGGCATCTGCCCGCGCCATGTCGTCGGCAAAAAAGCGCATGTCAACCGCGTCAATCCCGACATTCACCCACGCTGTGCCAACGGGCAGCAGGCGCATGTATCCCTCTTCTACCCAGTCATTGGCAGCGAGAAATGCGCCTGTACCAATGGGCTGGTTGTTAAAAATGTTGTTGCGAAGATCGGCGAGGGTGATATTTTCTGCAAAGACATGGCTGGGCAAAATGCCGCGACTGAGTGCTTCAAAGATAGGGGAATAAGGTTGGGGGAGGGTAAAGGCGATGGTTTTGTCGTTGATGGGGTTTATTTCGGCCGATTGCCACAACATATTGTCCGGGTGTGTCGCGTCTGATGCAAGCAACCCGTAAGTGAATGCGACATCACGCGCCGTGACAGGCTGACCATCATGCCAACGCGCCTCCTCCCGCAGGACAAACGTCACGGTCAATCCATCCTCGCTAACGTGCCACGTCTCTGCCAATGCAGGTTGTGCTAACCCGTGCCGATCAAAGCGCACTAACCCATCAAACAGCAAATCAACCAGCATACGGTCAACGGGATTATCATCTGCTAAAAGCGGATTAGGATATTGAGGCGCACCCACCATCCCAAAAACGACGACACCACCTTCCGTCGGAATGTTGGTTTCACAAATCGGTTGTCCCGTGGGAATAGGAGTGTAAGTCGCTGTCGGGGCAACTGTGGGGGTGCTTATAGCTTCTGCAATTGGCTCTGCTTGTGGAAGAGTAAATATACTCCACAATAGAAATGCTACTGCCCCGACCAACAGCAGTAACCAGATTAAATTGGTTCTGCTCATACATGCTGAACGGACGATGGAACAGTCAAGAATTAAACAGGATAGTCGTCCCCGATCATTGCCCGTTTACTTTCTCAATGTTCACAAGTCCGTTCTTCAAGAGCAGACTAGCGTCTGCTCAACATTATGCGCCCCAAACAAAGAACGCTACTAAAACGACGACGAAGAATAAAACGGCTAGGCCAATCGTGAAACGATGTAATACTGCATCAACGCCACGTCGTGTGCGTTGAACACCACCGTCACCGCCGCCACCGCCGAGAAAACCACCTAAGTCTGCCCCTTTGCTCTGAATCAGAACAAGCGCAATCATTGTGATTGAGAGAATAATAATGATTACTGCTAATGCTTCTGCCATGTCTCTGCCTTTTGAACTTAAAAATCGTCAACTGCTCGAAAGCAGCTTGAAATTATAGCGTTGTGTGTGGTGGTTAGCGATGGGAAGCGTGCGGCACTTATCAAACGCAAAACAGGGGTGGGATTGCTAAATGGAGCGTACTGTTGTGAGAATGTGTGTGGGGTCTCTGCCGATTTCCAGATGAAATGCTCTCACCTGCTCAATCAACGGCTTGACCGTCTGCAAATTCCGCATCCACATCACCTCACTGTCATAAAAAATGCTGTTCTCCATCAACGTCTCCCAGACAGCATCCATCGTCGCGGGGCGCAAATAGCTTTCTTCGCCATCGCGGCGCGTCAATAGACAGAGATCAACCCCATTGACGGGCATCGCTCTCGTTTCCGCAAGGCTGGCATCAAAGTCGCGCAGGTCAAAAACGAATTTTGTCTCGTCGCGTACTTGCTCTGGTTTGAGGAGGTCATGCAGTTGTGGAAAATGGGGAACCATATCGCGGCGTAGTTTGGCTCGGCCGACAGGATACCCCATCACCGTCAGCGGCTCATGATCGGGCGAGACGTAAATCTGGCTGTCCGATAACAACTGATAGCCACCTAGCACAAGCCTTAACGCCGTCGTTGATTTCCCCGTGTTATGTGGAGCCATCAGCAACAGCACGCGCCCCTCGCGCAGCAATCCCGTGCAGTGTAGCATCGTATAACCAACGCTGGTCAGCAAATTGTTCAGCACCGTGTTGACGATACCACGCGCCACGATGTCGGGTTCACGCGCCAGTTCGGGGGTCAGCAAAATTTTTGCTTCACCCTTTGTCAAATCGACATGTGCGCTGCCCCATTCCCCCATCTGAATCATCAGCCAATCGCCCTCTCCCGCGAACAGATTGCGCGGATAGAGGTCTTGCGGCGGTGTGCCGACTTCCCACGCCGCCTCGCGCACGATCATTTTGATGCGGAAGGGCAGTTTGTCGAGAGGCGAGGCAGTTGAGTACCATTGCAGCGAATGGTCGAGCGCGGTGAGGGCGGTGGGATCGTTGCTGGTGGTGATGAGCAGTCGGCCGAAAATAAAATCGCGCCGTTCGTGCTGCTGATAGCCGTCACGCCGACCCCAGAAGTCTTCTAGCGTAGGGGCGTGTTGTTTGTATAGATCGTGGAATTTTTGCATGAAGAGGTATTCAGTATTCGATATTCGGTGAGCAATGACCGAATATCGAATACCGACCCACCGAATACCAACTAATTGTCATGGTAGCCGAGTAGGGTCAACTCTTTGTCAGTGAGGGTGGGGATGGTTTCGGCCGATAAATGTTGTCGTCGATCCCCACGCGCTGGTATATGATCTTTCCGCATGTAGTGGACAAGCAGCGCACGCCGCGAAACATCGCTCTCGTTTGCGCCGCCAGCGTGCCAGATATGCCCATTGAAAATGAACAGATCCCCCGCCTTACCCGTCGCACGCACTTCGTCAGGATGCGCGGCGTAGCGATCTTCCATCACCTGTTTTGGCACTTTGCCCGTCAGATGGGTTTTTGGCACGAGATAGGTCGCGCCATTCGCTTCGGTAAAGTCATCGATCATCCAGATGGCGGTACAGGCATAGTAGTCGCCGTTTTCGGGCGTACCGCTATCGTCGGTGTCGCAATGCCAGAGCTGACGTGCGCCCGTGTTGGGCAGTGCGTCACGGGCATTCAACATGCTAACGCGCGTATCACCACCCATGACGAGTTCACACGCTTCGAGGGAGAGGGGGTGGGCGTAAATCGGCCGAAAAATGTCCCCCTTATCGGCCAAATTCGCCAAGCGGCGCGTATTTGCCTCGATATAATTTTCGCTCCCAGCGTTCTCCCCCTCTTTCTCCCACAGATATTCCAAATGGTCGCGCAGTCGCTCTAACTGCTCCCCATCCAATGTCTGTGGCAAATGAATAAATCCAATCTCTGCTAATTGTTTGCGTTGTTCTGCTGATAACTTCATAGCGTCCTTTTCTTCCTAATTTGCATTGTACGGTAGATTCTCAATCTTGAGACCCGGCACAGAAATACTTCCAGAATGCGCGATGTTGGCATAATTCCGAAACCAACTAAGTTTGCGTCGCAACTCTCTAGTTCTAATGACTTCAGATTTGATATGATGACGATCATATTCAAGCCAAAAGATAATGAAAACTCTCTTTCTCCCCTGTGACGACAGGCGAAGTAAAAACTCACGAAATGGCTGGAGTTGGAAATGACCTTCAATAACCTGCGAAGAGATGGCGATACAAGCGAAAGAATCACGTACCTTGTAGACTATACTGTCAAGAAGTGATCCATCTTTAACATCTTGTTTTAGTTGTTGTAGATCATTGGTGTAATTCTTGGCCTCAATAAAATAGAGTGACTGGTTTTTGTAGATGCCTACAAAATCAACTGCTCGACTGTACCGAACTTTTTTCGTGCCTCTGAGGAACGCTAAGGATTCATCCAATTTAACAACCTGCCAATTATCATCGAATACGAATTTTTGTCTTCCTTCCTCAAACACCGTTGTCATACTGTGGCGGCCTCAAGGAATTTGAGAACATCTCGGTCATGATGTGCGGCATATTCATCTTGTATAGGATTATGCTCCAGATAGACAAGCGATTCAGCACTTGCAACCTGTACACTGCCGTCCTCACGATACAAGCCAAAAAATCGGACACTGGTTTCAGATGGGTACTCGGAAAGCAACGACAGTTCTTGAGTAAGTAGCCAATCATGTGTGGCAATGAACATTTGTACACCCATTCTGGCAAGAGATTTCAATACTTCTACGATAGCAACGATATATCTGGGATTTAGACTTTGCTCAGGCTCATCCCACAAAACGATACTGCCTTGTTGAATTTCACCATTTTTGAGCAGATAGTAAAGCATTGCGATTTTGCGAATGCCGTCAGAAACCATGTCAACCGGTAACAGCCCGACCTCTGTTTTGACAAAGAAACGATTGCCTTGTTTCTCTACACGATTCGCCCCTCCTAAAATATCCTCCAGCGGAGCCAAAGCGTCTGCAATAGCGGTCAGCATTCCATTACGCAATAGAGCTGTATCTAATGCTAATGCTAAGTCGTAATAAGTCTCGTCAAATGCAAGCTCACGTTTTGCAAACGCTGACAAAAAGCCTGGATTGAGAGAAAGAAATTCTCTGGGTGGCATAAAAATCACCGACGAGGGATTTGGAATTTCTTTAGCAGACAGAAGAAGATGGTTTAAATCGTAACGCAATGCATTGTCATTGTACACAATCTCGATTGCTGAAGTTGAGAATGGCGGCTCAAAGTTTATTGCATTGTGTGGGTAGCCATTCGCGCGGCGAATTAGCTCAAATACCTTTGCGTTAAAAACAGTGGCAAGTTTCTTCTCAATAGTTTTTCCATTTTGGATGGCATATAGACCGCTTTCATCATCCAAATGAATTTGTTGGGTTGCCTTTAGTATTGCATAGAGTGCCTTGAGCGCATGTGTTTTGCCCGTTGAATTTTCACCGATCATGACATTGATTTGTGGATCGAACACAAATTCGGCATCTTCAAAAGCGGTGAAATTTTGGAGGCGAAGGCGTTGGACAGTCATGGGGTAAATATAACAGTTTTTTCGGCCGATTGTTACCCAATCTCGCGCCGCAACCACAGTGCATAGATCGCGCCCCCACCAATCGCACACCCCCACCCACCAGCCGCAAATATCTGCGCGACCTGCTGCAAGGTCGTTGGGGCAAGCATCTCAAACAATGCAAATTGCCCAATCGCCAATGCGACTAAACAGGCAACAAATCCCCATGGGCGCGTCGCTAAAAATAGGTTGAGCCAAACGGTTGCCACGCCGAAGCCTATCATGGCGATGCCGAGCCAGCCGAGTAGTGGGGCAGCGTTCGCATAGCTTGCGCCGAACAGAAGTGTGATGATCCATTCGCCGCCAATCAGGAACGCAGCCGTGGCGGCGATAGTGGGTAGGATGATAAGGGCGGCGGCTTGGATCAGCAGCTTGTCGGGGAGGTCGCCCGCTTTGACGCGCTGGACGATGCGGGGGTAGAGGATGACGGTGACGGCTCCGGGTAGGACGGCGAGAACGCGGCGCAAGACGACCGCGCTGGCGTAGTTGCCGGCTTGTTCGGCCGAAAACACCCGATTGACCCAGATCAAATCAAAGTTCTGCAACCCCATGTAGGCAGCGTAGGCGATAAATGCGGCGGCCGACAACTGATACCCCTGTCGCATCGTCTCACTAGGGATTTCTTCGCCTTTTTGCCAAACGTCGCTGCCTAAAAACCAGGCCGCCACGCCGATTGAGATCAGGCCACCGAGCGGATAGGCGGCGATGGCGACGGTGGCGCGGCTGCCGATGAGCGTGATAAAGAGGATGGCTAGGATGAATCGGCCGATTGCAAACCCCGTCCGCGTCAGCCCAAACCCCAAAAACTTTTCCTGCCCCTGCAACATCCCCGCCAGCACAGGCCGCACAAACGCAACGATCACCATCCCGCCCAAAAACGTTACCGCCAATGTCGGTACATTCAGCCAATTTGCAACGGATTTCTGCACGATCACCAGACCAATTGCCGCGATGATCCCGATCCAAACACTCTGCCGCAAAAATCGCTGTAGAATCCCACGCGCTCCCGTTGCATCTCGTTCCGCGACAAAGCGTGCCACCGTCGGCTGCAACACTGAACAAGTCGTCACGATAATCAAGACCAGCGAGTTGACTGTCTGTACGACTGCAAACTCGCCAACTGCCAGCGCACGTCCCAAATAGACGTGAAAACCGTAATCGGTCACGTTGGTGAGCATGTCGATGATGAATAAGAGGGCAGTTTGTTGGAGGGCTGGGGAAAGCAGGGATTTCGGATTTTGGATTTTAGATTTTAGATCGGTTGCGAACACATTTCCGCTCCAGAGTTGCCAACGGTTATCGAACGCTAGAGAGGTCTGTTGGCAATTTTTCTGCTAGCACTCTAAACATTTTGAGCCTTCTGGCAGTTCGACATCAGGGGCAAGCGACTTTTTCTTGACTTGCTGGCTGTAGTAGACTGTTTCAAAGGCGAGACGAGCGTATTCAAACAGGGCGCGAGTTGAGTGGAATAGGCGCGTTGGGAGGGTATCGCGCTTGTAGCGGCGTTGGAGGTATTCGGCCGGCGGGGCGAAGTAGGAGATGTAATCTAGGAGGCGAATCGGCCGAAAAACAAACTTCCAATTCGGCTCGACCAAAAACTTCCACAGCCTGCCGCTCTTTTCTGGGGCGACCAAATTCTTCGCCATCTCGATGTACAGTCGCTTTGTCAATTTGCTCATTGCGGGTAGCGGCAATGCTTCCAGCACGCTCTCAGGCACAGGCGCGTCGAGCCAATCCCGACAGACGCGCAGCACCGATCCCATAATCTCCTCAGCACCAGCCTCTTTTGTCAACCGCACGAGCGAGAGCCAGTCGATCTCATTGCCATGCTGTTTGATCGCCTCTGCGATGTCCATACAGTGCATCAATCGGCCGTCTGCCAACAAAATTTGTGGCAAATCAGGCCGATCAAGCACGGCTGGCAAAAAGACAGCATGTTTGACGAGATGAATCGACAGCGAAAGCAGTACGTCCGGCCACGCTGGTTCCCAAATTTGTGCATCGAGTAGGTCGGCGCGAGTCGCACGCTCAAAAATCGCGTCGTAGTCAATCGTCAACAGCGTGCGTGGATGGTCAAACGCCCAATGGACTTCGATCCATGTCCAGCAGTCGGGCAGGCTCAATTCGAGATGTAAATGGTGACGCTGATAGTATTTGTCAGGCAGCAAGCCCGGCCAGTAGCGATCAAACGTCAAACTTTCACATAGTTGAACACATTGCTGAATCTGTGAACGGCGCACCAGAATATCGAGATCGTGTCCGGGACGCATCGCGGGGTCGCCATAAATGCGCTCTGACACCCACAGCCCTTTGAGTGGAATCGTCGGGACATTTGCTCGATCTGCAAGCCGCATGTAGTCATCCAGCACGACTGACAACGACTTCGCTTTTTCACGATAGATCGCCTCGCCCGTTTCAAGCTGCTCGCGTGCAGATGGGGTGAGACGCGCCCAAAAGCCGTGTTTCCGCAAATAAGTTGCTAGCAAAACGGGCATCTTGTTGTTGATGGCGATGCGAACGACTTCCTGCCAGTCGATATTGACAGGTGGGGCGGCAACCTGTTGATCGCGCCATGTGCGTGCTAAATTCCAAAGGAATCCCTGTTCGTCTGTGAGGAGTTGTTCTCTAACCACGTTTTACTCTTACAACATTGATATGAGTGCATGTCATATCCCTTCATCTTTTACTCAAATGAAATGCACTCCATTGATATTTAGTGTATTTTCCGTCAGGGGGAAAATCTGTCAACTGATTGGGTAGCTGCCCGGTAAATGGCACAACTTGTTTAGAGATATTTTGGAAAGCGGTTGCAAAAAGATTCGGCCGCTACTCCACCGCCACCTTTGCCTTTTCCGTCTGACCACCAATAGTCAGAAAGACAGTATACGTCCCTTTTAGCGGTTTGGAGAGATAAACTGTTTGGGTAATGTGGCCTTGTTGGGTCTCGGCCGAAATCTCCTGCAACAAAACCCCATCCTCCTGCACCACCAACATTCTCCCAATACTTCCGTCTGGCACAATAGAACCGCTTTGCAACGTTCCACTCTGCACAATTAGCGCATTCTGTGCTGGCTCTGCACGCAGATTGAGCGCAAATGGCTCGACGAACTGAGCAAATTCGAGCACCAATGGCTCACTTTCTACCTCACCAACACGCGCCGTGACGCGCATTGCCTGTGGCGCGACCGGCGCAAGCAACGTCGTTTCCGCAATACCCCTGATAACAACACCCGTCAACACGGTCGTGCTTTGTGTGCCTTCGATAACGAATTCGACTATGAGACCGTCAGTCAATTGATTGCCGAAACGATCATATAAACGCTCGGTTTGTAGCGGGATGCGAGTACGCCCATCAGCCAAGAAGGTCGTCTCTGGATGCACTAATTGAATCGGCCGCGCCACAGTTGGTACTTCGCGCAGCGTCGCACTCATACTGGCTGCGGTCTCTACTTTTGCAGTCAACGCAGTATCTCCTGCCAACCGACCACTACCAATATCGCGCCAGCCAAGACCGTTTTGGATTGTTGTGGGCAGCTTGGTTTGTGTTTCATCTGGACGGCGCACGGTGAATGTGATGGGCGTGCCATTCCGCACCAAATTGCCAAACCTATCAAATGGCACAGCAACACCCATACTCGTTTCGCGCCCTCCCACCACAATTGTTTTGGGCGCGACAAGCGGGATGATTGGCTCAACCGCCTCACCTGCGAGTATGCTGATCGTGGCTGAAACAGTTTCTGCGCTAACTGTCGCTATTCCTGCCGTTTGTGTCTCAACAATTTCCTTCACCGCAACGCCATCGCGCATTTCAATCGTATAGTGGCGCGTCGCGTATCCATCGCGCCAAATTAACGTTATCGGCCGATCTCCCCCCCCACGCACAATCACCACGACTGGCTCACCAGCAACAATCTCGCTGGCAACTTCTATCGAAAGCAGCTGATGGATATAGCTCTCGCTTGCAGGTGCATTGCGACACCTTGAAAATAGAAAGAGCAAAAACACCAAACTGATCACTTTTACTGGGTGAACGTAAGAACTATCGAACAAACGCATGAACTGTGATCCTCATTCCAGCGAAGCCGCTCTCTTGTGGCAGCAGAATCATCGGCGGCATATTGTCGGCCGATGAAAAGTCGTTATCAAATACGCCGCCAGCCACATCGAGTTGGGTGATCGCATCGGCCGAGATCACCTCGAACTCAAATTGCAACGCACGCTGTGGTTTGACTGACTCAGCCAAATAGTGATGCTCGACCCACGCGACGCGCCCCGCTTCGTCATAAAATGTCACCAGCACATGTGGCAGCGTCGCCTCTCGCGTGCCTGTATTCACGACTGTCCCCATAATTTTGTCGTTGCCCCAACGGGCAGCCTGAATGCCCAGCCCTCGATACAAGTTGCGCCCCGTCACAACGCCCTTACCATAAACCGCATACGATGCGATACGTTCTTCAACCGTGATGGGCGTAAAGGCTAGCGGGTCAAATTCGCCTGCCTGTTCTTCAACCTGTGTCGTTTCCGTGATGGCACTGCCAGCGACTCCCTCAAAATCGACGCGAAAGGGGGTTGTCTCTTGTGGCAACAGCTTATGAATCATGCCAGCCTGCGCGTTGTACCAACTGAGTGTTTCTCCCGTTGCATCATACAGATGAGCCGACACCGTGATGTCGGCCGGGTCAACATCGCTATTGGTGATTTCACCAACGACATACGTGCGCTGATCGACAACCACGAGACGTGATGAATGGATGGTTAGTTTCGGCCGATCCTCGCCCATCACAAAATTAAACAGACTGTCACCGCGTGGGGGACTATCGGCCGAAAAATAGTCTACCGTCGGCTGGCGCATAAATGTCTGCGCCGGTTGTGTTATGTCTAACGCTGGTGGTTCAATTGTCCAGCGATTGTCGCGTTGCCAGAGGCGCAGAGGTGCGGCCGATTCATACTTGTTCAATGAAGTGACCCATTCCGTCTCTGCCATTACATCGACAAATCCCTCCCCCACTCGCACTTGCTCAACGCGAATCGTGTCTAACTTGGCATACGATGCGAGCAGCCCACCCGTTGAGTTGAGCGTCAATAGATAGCGTTCATAGTCAGGTCGTGTCGTTGGATCAAGTCGCTCGTATGCCTGTGGGAATCGCCGAAAGTCGAGATCGTCATAGTATGCTTCAACCACCTCTTCTGGCGTGATAGCTGGCGGTTTCGCAAAGTAGCGCACGCCGCCGGCGGTCGCTAGCATGAGAAAAATTAGCGGCAACCAGTGGATAAACCAATGATCGGGCAGACGCGGAATCGGGAATCGTGCCGTTCGTATCCGATCATCAACCCACCGCGGGATGGCGATTGCCTTGTCATCGTTGTGGGGGAGCGCGGCCGAATTCGCCAATAGCCACCTGTCAAGCCGTTCCGGGAACAGCTTGCGTTCACGCACTTGATGTAGCGGGACAAGCACGCCAAACGCCATCGCTAATGTCCCACCCACCAAGGCCGTCATCGGCAAAATGCCCCACATGGCACGCTGATAGAGTGGAATCTCCTTGCGTGGCAGCACATCGGGCAGCGGCGGCACATCCTGTTTCTCCCAGACAACAATGCCATTTTGCAACTGTTCCAACCGATGCCAGCCCGAAAAGTAAAGCAACGGATCATAAAATTGGTCGTTTGAAAAGACAAATTTTAGGTTGTATTTGTCTGGGACGGCGAGGAATTGTTGCAGCGACCCAATGCCCGGAATGCCGCGAAATTTTGCGCCTTCGAGCCGTTCGACCGGCGTGGTCGTCAGTTCGGGCAGTCGCCGCGCAGAGTGATAGTTGCCATCGACAGAGGTCGCGGTCGTGTTTGCCGCTAGCCATGCAACTTGGTCGCCAAACCCCAGCGTCAAATATCGCCAGCGGTAATGCTCGTCTTTTTCGAGAAAGGCGGCGATGGGCTGCACGTCGATTGGCTCAGGCTGAAAGCGACGAAATTGGGTCATGTTGGCGACAAACATCGAGAAGACGACGAGGCTGGTGACAAAGCCAAATTGAAAGCTATACCATGTGAGCGCGTTGAAGTTGGTGATGAGGTAGTCGCGGAATCGGCCGATTCTCAAACTCACGACAAACGCACCCAACATCGGCATCATCACAATCGTCGCCCAGAACGTGAAGCGATCCAGCGTCAAAATATCAAACGCACCACCTAGCAGCAGGCGTGGAATGGGGGTTGTCCCCCCCGTCCCCAAAAGCCACATCAACAAAAATGAAAGTGTCAGCGGCCACGCCTTTGTCGTCAACCCTTTGTAAACAACGTAAGGCAGTAGTGGCAACATTACCCCATACGGCACGACCCAAAAGACCAAGCCGGCTGCCGTGTTTTCGATAAATGAGTCGCGTGAGGCGTGCGGAATCGACACCTGTGTGATTGGGTCAGAGCCGCTCCACGCCCAATAAGGAAAAACGACGATTAGCAACAGCAAAATCATTCCCACACCGTACACAAAGCAGCGCATGATGACGGGCAGTATCCGCCGCAGATAGCGCATCAGCAGTGGCTTGATATTGCGGCGCGATACCTCTTTTGGCTGTCCGTTCTCATCAGGCAGTGGCACAATCAGCTTTTCAACAATCGCCCATGCCATGACAGGCGCGACAAAAAATACTGCTCCAAACAATGTTGTGACGTGATGCCCCGCCGTTGTTGCCGCGTTCATCGCCCACGCGATCAGCATATAGCGCAACGCACCTGTGTCGAGCCAGCGATAAACATAGGGCAGTGCATTGAGCAAGAAGCCTAGCGAAAAGGTCGTCGGCAACTGTCCAAAGACGTGCATCGTCTCTGTCAGGCTGGATGAAAACGTCGCCAACAGTGCTGCGGAGCCGGCCGCTTCTTCGCTAACCCAAATTTTTGAGAAGCGGTAAATGCCAATAATCACGCACAAAATTGCCAATGTCTGCGCGATGATAAACCCATTTTGTAGCCCAATGACTTTGGAGAGCAGGGCAATCGTTTGATGACTGCCCGGTGGGTAGCTCGTCATTGTGAAGCCCGTGTACCAGCGCGGCTCCCAGTGGTCAAACCATGCCCGCGCATAGTGGTCGGCGAAAAAGATGTGTACATAAGCGTCATAGGTGCGCTTAAATGTAAAAAATAACAAGCTGCCGTGATACCCCAGCGCAATTGTCAGAGCGAGGAGGAGATTTCGGTTGAGGCGCGATACAAGCTGCTGCATTAAACGATCAAATTGGCATCAAATAGAGCAAATGATGGCGTATTGTATCAATCGGCCGCCACATAAAAGTGACCCAGTTATCAATTGCGTCGTTACAGGTCGGGATTTGCCGAACTTTCACAATCAGATGTCCATCTTCGCAGAGATGACAGTTGATGGTAGCGACTATCTATCCGCAATGAAGCGGTTTCTAAATTATGTATACATCTATTGGTTTGCCATTTGAATATGCAGATAATATATAGATTCGACACCATCAACTGCCCGTCACCTATTCAACCCTGCATCGAATGGTGACCAAAGGAAATACTGAAATGCTCTCGAAGACGACTCGACTTGTTGTTGCTTGCATTGTCCTTGTTGTGATCTCTGCTGCGATTTTCTTTGCTGTATCTGACTCACTGCCATCAAGTTCAGAGCCACCTGCGGCGACGGCACTGCCCGCGCCAAGGGAGGACGCGGCCGAATCGAGTGGTGAACTGGTTGCTATTCCCGGCGTAGAGGATCCAACAGCAACGCCCTTGCCGCCCACAGAGACACCCGTTCCACCCACCCCCACCGATGAACCGACAACCGCTGCAACAGCGACTCCTCTGCCCACAAACACCCCGACCCCGCTGCCCCCAACAGCAACGCCCACCCCGACCCCACTGCCTGTCAGCATGAAACTAGAAGGATTGGAAAACATTCCACAGACCTTTAACAACTGTGGGCCAGCCAATGTCTCTATTGTTCTCAATTACTATGGGAACGAAATCGATCAAGAGGTGATTGCTCAAACGCTCAAGCCGGATCCAGATGACCGCAACGTGAGTCCGTGGCAAATCGCCGAATTAATCGATGGTGGGCCGACTGAGACACACGGCATCGAAGAGTTGAATATCCTCGTGCGTAGTGGCGGCACAGAAATGATACTCAAAAAATTGATTGCGATGGGCTTACCGCCGATTGTTGAGCATGGGATCGACTTTAACGATGGGGAGGGATGGTACGGACATTATCTCACCCTTTTCGGCTATGATGATGAGGCACGCATCTTCCACGCAATGAACACCAATGCGAAACCTTGGCAACCGGAAGGGGAACCTTTCTCTTATGAGGACATTTTGGGGTCGTGGAAAGATTTTAACTACACTTATTTTGTCATCTTCCCCGTTGAGCGTGCGGAAGAGGTGAAGGCAATTATCGGTGGGGATGAGGAGGCGGATGAAATCGCCATGTGGGAGAACAGCGTCAGCATTGCGCGTGCGGAGATTGACGCAGACAGAGAAGATAAGTTTGCATGGTTTAATCTGGGAACGAGTTTTGCGGAGTTGGGGGTATTGACAGGCAATTCTGGCTACTATGAGCAGAGCGCAGCGGCATTTGATGAGGCTCGTGAACTCAACCTGCCCTTTCGGATGCTTTGGTATCAACATCGGCCGTACCTAGCCTACTTTAAGATCGGCCGATTCCAAGACGTAATCGATCTCGGCAACGCAACGCTCGAAACAGAAGGTGGTCGTAATGTTGAAGAAACCTATCTCTGGCTAGGCCACGCCTACACCGCCATCAACGACCCGCTCAACGCTGGCAATTCTTATCGCGCTGCCCTCGAAATCAACGAAAATTTCTACCCCGCGCAAACCGCACTGGACTGGCTGACACGTGATGGCGGATAGACATCAGAGGTTCCACCTTTTCAAAAGGTGGAACCTCTAGTCAGCTATCAAATTGAAAGCGACGCAAACGCAACGCATTGCCAATCACAAAGACATCTGACATCACCATTGCGAATGCTGCCATGATGGGGTGCAGTTGACGCAAAAAGTCGGGGACAAACGCAAAGGGGGCGAGAACGCCGGCTGCAATCGGGATCAGCAGCACGTTGTAACCAAACGCCCAGAATAGATTTTGCTTGATGTTGCGAACGGTCGCGGCCGAGAGTTTGATAGCGTTGGGGACACCGCGTAGGTCGCCGCGCATTAGGGTGATGTCGGCCGATTCCATCGCCACATCTGTCCCTGTTCCAATCGCCATGCCAACGTTTGCCTGTGCCAGTGCAGGCGCATCATTGATGCCATCACCAACCATGGCCACACTGTAACCCTCTTCCTGTAGCTGCTTGACATACGCAGCCTTTTCGCCGGGCAACACTTCGGCAAAGACTCGCTCAATTCCGACTGACTCAGCGATGGCCTCGGCCGTTGCCTGATTGTCACCCGTCATCATCACGACCGTTAACCCTGCATCGTGCATTTGTTGAACTGCCTCACGTGAGCTGCTCTTGACCGTATCGGCAACTCCAAGTGCAGCTTGTGCCTGTCCATCAACTGCTAGCCACATCGCGGTCTTTGCCTCTTGTTGCAATGCCGTCACCTTTGGTTCTAATCCGTTTAGGTGAATGCGCTCTTTTTGCATCAAGCGCAAGTTGCCGAGCAGCAGCCTATGTCCGTCGATTGTCGCCGCAATGCCGTGTCCTGTAATGCTTTGGAACTCCGCGGGCGTGACGAGCGACATTTTTTGCGCGGTCGCGGCGTTGACAATTGCCTCACCGATGGGATGTTCAGAGCCTTTCTCGGCCGATGCCGCCATCTGCAACAGCACATCTTTGCTGAACTGTGCCTCTTGACTCAGCACCATATCGGTCAACGACAGCTCGCCTTTTGTCAACGTCCCCGTCTTGTCCAGCACAACGGCCGTCAGCTTTTGTGCCTGTTCAAGCGCAGTGCTATTACGGAGCAGAATGCCATTTTCCGCGCCCTTGCCCATGCCCACCATCACGGCAAGCGGTGTCGCTAGCCCCATTGCACAGGGACACGAGATCAACAGCACGGCGGCAAAGCGCAAAATCGCTTCTGTCAGCGTCCCGCCCAATGCCAGCCAGACAAAGAACGTCACAAATGCGACAACGATGACAATCGGGACAAAGACGTTTGAGATGCGGTCGGCTAATTTCTGGATTGGGGCTTTGCTGCCCTGTGCCTGTTCGACTAGCTTGACGATCTGTGCGAGGGCTGTGTCTCGGCCGACCGCCGTCGCTTCAAAGCGCAAAAGCCCCTGCTTATTGAGCGTTGCACCGATCACCTTGTCACCTACTTGTTTGTCAACAGGCAGGCTCTCGCCTGTCAACATGCTTTCGTCAATCGTCGAACGCCCAGAGATCACTGTGCCATCCACTGGCACTTTTTCGCCGGGGCGCACGATCACGACATCGCCATGCCTGACGCGCTCAATCGGGATGTCCTGCTCCGCACCATCGCGCACCACCCGCGCAGTTTTGGCGCGTAACCCCATCAGCTTTTTGATCGCCTCACTTGTGCGCCCTTTTGCCTGTGCCTCCAACAGCTTTCCAGTCACGATCAGCGTGATGATCGTTGCAGACGTTTCAAAATAGACATGGTTGCCGAGCAAAGCACTTGTAAAGTCGGGATTGACAGAGGCGATTGTTTGAGCAATCAAAATGGCAATGCTGTAAAAGTAGGCAACCGACGACCCCATCGCCACCAATACATCCATGTTAGCACTGCCATTTTTCAGCGATTTCCATGCGCCAACGTAGTAGTCCCAACCGACATAGAACTGGACAGGGGTCGCCAACGCTAAAAATAGATAGTTGACCCACAGTGCGTGTGACCAGTGACCAACTAGCCCAAAGTCACGACTCATGCTAAACAAAAAGAGCGGGATCGTGAAAAGTGCGCCGACCGTGATGCGTCGCACTTGGTGGTCGATTTCAGCTTGGCGGGCGTTGGCTTCGACATCTTCGGCCGATTCCCCCTCCGCCACTTCAACCACACCAAACCCTGCCTTCTCGACCGTCGCTATCATCTCGCCACGACTCACCCCACCCGCGACATAGCGCACGGTTGCCTTTTCGCTGGCAAAATTCACGCTAGCGTCTAGCACGCCATTGAGTTTGCCCAAGCGTCGCTGCACAGTATTTGAGCAGTTGGTACACGTCATGCCCGTGATGGGCAGTTCAACCGTCGCTGTTGGCACGTTAAATCCAGCCTTTTCAATTCGTTCAATCACCGCTTGCGGCGTGGCAACTTTAGGGTCATAGGTGACAGTGGCCTGTTCGGTTGCGAAGTTGACGACGGCCGACTGCACCCCCTCAACCTTGCCCGCATTGCGCTCAACTGAGCGCACGCAGTTGGCACATGTCATACCTGTGATGGGAAGCGTTAATGTCTTTTGGGTCATGCGATTTATAGATTAATGTGCGCCTATGCGTCTAACGAACCAAAAGCGCACGCGCTCTTACTTATCACTCGCTACTTGCGGTTTACCATAATCACTGCGGTGGAAAACCGATCTCTTGTAATGTGTCGTTGATCTCCTCCCATGTAGCGGGGGTTTCCCAATCAATGACGACCTTTTTAGTGACTTCGTTCGCGCTGACGTTTTTTACGCCGCTCAATTCGCCGACTTCCATTTCGATAGTGTTGGTGCAGTGTCCACAGCTAATGTTTGGGACGGTGATTGTTTTTGTGTTCATCTTAATTCCTTACAGTTTGCTTTTGGCGGTGAAAACGGCCGATAGCTCATCCAACATCTGCTCACGCTGCTTAGGGTCGTCGCCTTGAATGGCAGTGGTCACACAGGTCTTGAGGTGGTTATCAAGTAAAAGGCTGTTGATTTTGTTTAGTGCTGCCTGCACCGCTTGCACCTGTTGGATAATGTCAATGCAATAAGCATTTTCATCGACCATGCGCTCGATGCCTTTTAGATGTCCTGCCGCGCTAGCGATTCGTCGTTTGAGTGTTTTTTCCGTTTTTGCATCCATAATTTCATTCCCTACCCCTATGGGGGGGGTATGAGAATTGTACTGATAATCGTAATTGGTTGTATCTATTGAATGATTCTTTTACGCATTGCCAATCATGGTGAAGGGATATGACATGTACGAGCGAAGTAAACGGCGCATGATTTCGACAAACGCGCACTTGACTCAATTTGTCAAATCTAAATTCACAACACTCGATTATGGTTCTTCACCTGCTCAACAATTTCATCGGCCGACAACACAATCGAAATCACCATTGCCTCACCCTCACTCGGCCGCTCCAGCGTGTCAAACTGACTCCGCAACATCTCCGCCTTCATATAATGCCCTTCGCGTGCTGACATACGTTCCCAAATCAGGTCGAAGCTGCCATCCAAAAAAACAAACTGCACCGCCGCAAAATCACCGCGCAGCCGTTCTCGGTATGTCTGTTTGAGCGCGGAACAGGTTATGACGGCCGATGTGCCAGCCGTGAGGTGGTCAGCGATGATGGCGTGCAGGCGGTCGAGCCATGGGCCACGGTCGTCATCGTTGAGCGGAATGCCGCTGCTCATCTTAGTGATATTTTCGGGTGGGTGGTAGTCGTCTGCATCATAAAACGGCACGTTCAGCTTGTCAGCGAGGGCGATCCCAACCGTCGTTTTTCCGCTACCCGACACACCCATGATGATGTATATATCGTTCATATTCGTACCTTCTAAAGTCTCCACATCTGTTCATCGTGCTACCACAATTTATGCGTGACCATTTATGATTTGCAAAAACGTGTGCATCTTCGTAAATCCCACTCTACGATCCCTTTGTGAACGTGAATCCAAAATCGTAAGCACGCAGTAGAACATGACGCATAATGATGCCCAGTTACGCAACACAAATTCATCTTGAGTGCCGCGCAATATATTCTTGCAACAGGCGATGCACAAACGTCACACCGCCACCAACGCGCCGCAAGATTCGGCCGTTTATGCCACGTTGGGCAAACGCAACTAAGTCACGTGGCAGTAAATCGAACCATATCAAACACCCACGTAAAACATAATGCTTGAAAACTTGATAGCCACCAAACGCTGTCATCGTCAGCAGAGCAAAGCAGAGACCCGCCAAAATAGACAGCACACTACTGTTATCCACGAAAAGAAAGGCGGAAATGACGGCACTGAGCAGGCCGATTCGTAGCGAGTTCAGTGCTGTGAGATGAATGCCCTGATTAAATGCCGCCTTGTCGGCTAGGGGCTGACTGCGAAAGCCCATCACGAGCATAGTCAGTAGGCTCAGAGAGGTAACTTCCGAGAAATTCCCCGATAAAAGCCATGATCCAATAGTGCTGATGGGGATTCCCAATGCTAACCCTTGTGCCGCGCTGCGCCACGACCAGCTAGCCGTTTCGATTGTCGTGATGTCGTTGTGGTAGCCGCCCTGTTTGCGTCGAAACCCTGAAATGAGCAGGTAGCCCGCGACGAGATGCCCACTGCCAAAGGCGGCGACAAAAGGCGTATTGCCAAAGGCGATGGCGGTGAGAAATGGATAGAGAAAAAGCGTCCCCGCGACTAGCCAAGACTCGTAAGCGGTTGTGGGATGGCCTGCTTGTTTACGCTCATACCAGTACCAATCAAACAAAACGAGCGGAATTGCCATCGACCAAACCCACAGGACGGCCGCCCAAAATTCAGGCGCAGGTATCCAATTTGGCAGTTGCGCCCCAAGCTGCACGTAAACTTCTACTTCAAAATTGGGCATCCTTCTTCGGCCGATTTCCGTATACAACCCCTCACAAACACCAAGCAGCAATCCAATGGGCAAGCGCGTCAGCAGAAGATATAACAGCCGCTGCCATTTTTCTGGCAACCAGTTGGGCTGTAATTGCTCAAATTGGAAAATCGTCTGGCTCTGTTGGAGAAGCGATTGAGCCAAAAATTTGAGCGGCCTAATCAACTCGCCATCATCTTGCAGTTGCCGATTGACGTAAAGGCGAAACACCTGTTGGCGCATATTTTGTAAATCGGCCGATTCCAAATTTGGTCGATCCAGCGACGCGATCAGATTTAGCAGCAGCGGTGAGCGCAAAAGTTCGCGCAGCGTCTCGTCCGTTTCGATGAGCGAGAGAAAATCGGGGTCGTGCTGACTGAGCCGCTGGGTGATTTGGCTAATCGCAAGCGGCTGTAACGTGAGCGTTGCGTTGACATCTAACGGGGTTGTCTGTTGTGTGTATACGCCTGAGCGCACGGCGACCACGATTGGGGTACTTGGTTGTACGGCGTGAAATTGGTTGATGGCAGCGATACAGTCGGCCTGACATGTGGCGGGAACTTCGTCGAGTCCATCGAGAAAAAGACCAAGTTGCTGTGCTGTCAGCCATGCTTGCGTTTGTTTAGGCGGCTGGTGGTAATGACGTTTGATCTGCCGTGTGAGCCAATCGGTTAAGTTATCGGCCGAACTATCCCAAGAGGACAAGTTCAGCACGACGGGTATCCACGCGACTTCCGCATCAAGCAATGTCTTCACCAATGTCAACAAGGTCGCCGTCTTGCCCGACCCCGCCTCACCCAAAATCAGCAGAAACTCTTCGGCCGACTCAAACACCTCGCTCAACGAGCCGTTTACATGTGCAGGGGTTGTCGTCCAACTGAGGGGGATGGGGTCAGCGACGCTCTCTTTTAGAAACCCTTCAATCCAAGTTTTGTGTACGTTCGTTCGCAACAGTTCGGCCGATGTCAGCCGCGCCGCGCGATTATTGGGCTGTTGAATTTGCTGCAAAAGCAAGGCTGTTTCGGCCGATACGCCGACCCCCAACTCGCGCTGCAATATCTCTCGACAGCGTTCAAACTGTGCCAGCGCGAGCGTCCTCTGCCCCGATTGTGCATACGCCCGCATCGCCTGTCGATGCGCCCCCTCGCTCCACGCCTCCAATGTTAATTGCCGCTGTGCCATTGCCTGCGCCCGCTCATAATCTTGCGCTGCCAAGTAATTTTCGGCCAAAGTGTATAGTGCCAGCACCATCTGCTGATGAGCCGCCTCGCGCTGGATGACCTGCCACTCTGTAAAACCGTTGCTATCTTTGAGCGTCAGCCCTTGCAAAAATTCCCCCTGATAGAGCTTGACCGCCTCCGCCAGTTGGTTCGTTTGAATGAGGTGCTGAAATCGGCCGATGTCCGACTGCACACACGCGCCATCTAGCATCACTGTCTGTCGCGTCATCACCAGCCAGCCATCGGGCAGCCCAACCGACTGCTTAAGACGATACAGCGATTGGCGCAAATTGCGTTTCGCCACGCTGTCTGTCATCTCCTCCCAAAAAAGCGTCGCCAACACCTCCCGTCGATGCGACCGGTTCGCTTCCACAGCGAGATAGGTGAGCAACGCGCGAATTTTGTCACTGCGAAAATTTATGAAGGCATTGTCGTTCAAATAGGCAGAAAAACCGCCCAATAGGTTAAGTTGCAGAGTGGAATGTGACAAATAAGTTCCTTTGTAACGGTGTGGCTACGTTTTGGCTACGGTCATTTTCTATTGTGTCGGCATGTTGAAACAAACTCATGCAACCTACCGCGCATTTTTGGTGCGCCTGTGGCGTAATGATCAATCGGCCGAATGGCGTATCCTCGCTAAAGATGTGCAGAGTGGTCAGACGTATCACTTTTCCACGGCCGAAGCGTGCGTGCGTTTTTTACAACAACATGATGCAACGGAAAACGCTGATTTTCCAAATCCACAACAGTCTAATGATAAAACACAAAGGAATTCTCAATGAAACACGTTTTACGTACACTACTTGTCCTGTTACTTTTACCGCTGCTTTTTCAGCCACACAAGACGCAAGCCGCGGCGACCACACCATCGCACGGCACATGTAGCTACGCCATTGAATCTTCAATAGATGCGTTAGTTGACGATTTGTTTGCATCTGAGCCAATTCCCGGCCTGTCGCTCGCCGTTGGGGAGGATGGCGAAGTTGTCTGCGAGAAAGGGTATGGCGTGCGCGATGTCAACACACAAAAGCCGATGTTGTCCTACACGCGCTCATCCATTGGCAGCGTCACCAAGGTGATCGCAACGATGGGGATGATGCACCTCATCGAAAATCCGCCAGAGAGTATGCCCGGTCTCGGTATTCTCACCCCTGTCTATGACGGCATTTTGACCTCACAGGATTACAAAGACGCATACGAGCAGGGCATCCAACGCCACACGCCGATCTTGGATGTCGCAATTGGCACAGATCAACAACTGGTGACGTGGTACAGTGACGGAACATACACGATTGGCACGAACAGCGACTTAGATGCTGTGCAGGGCGCAATGCCATTCACGCTGCCAAGTGGTCAGATGATGACAGAGGTGGTCGCTATTGCGCGTGGGGGCGCAGATAATCGCGTTTACTCTTGGTATCGAGACGGCCGATACAGCATTGGCACCCCCAATGACCTCGATGCGTTTGGCTCTTTTTGGACAATCATAGACGGTGAAGAAAAACCGTTTCGCTCTTTCGGCATTGCCAAAATCGTCGCTATCAGCATGAACGAAGATGCCGACAAGTTTACGACCTTCTATCATAACGGGGTCGTTTCAATTGGCACGTCGCCAGAAAATTTGCACGATTGGGTAGTAGATAACTACGTGCCAGCGGGCGATTCGTCACGCACTTACGACATCGTTGGTGTTGCCCGCACGCTTGATGACAACAAACTGCCCGAATACGTCACGCTCTACAGCGATGGACAGGGCAGTGTTGGAACCGTCACAAATTTGGGGGCGACAGAAGGTCTATTCAACGTCGCACAGCCGACCATTGCGGGCGCACGGCAAGCATGGCGCGATGCTTATTCAGATATGCGAATTTATCACCTGTTGAGTCATACGGCTGGCTTTATTCGTAGCGGCGACCAACGACATACGGCGATTAAGTACGGCTACGATGTGGACGCTTACGACCCGGCAACCAACCCGCCCGCATGGAAAGACCGCTTCCGCTATGTCCTCAGCACCGAGCCTCTCCTAACGCCTCCCGGCACTGACTATTCTTACTCCAATCACGCAATGGGGCTGGTGGGGTACCTAATTGAAGAAGTTTCTGGTGTGAACTGGTTCCCCTATATCAATGAACATATTTTAGACCCCGCCGGGGCAACCCACATGGCGACGTATGGAACGTATTATGTTGATGGTCAAGATGGGTTTGATGCGACACCCCATCTGCTGAATGCGGACGATGAACTCGTCGCCCAACCGCTACCTCTTTACAACCACTATGGTAGTGCCGCAGGTGCGCTCAAGGGGAACGCTGGCGATGTTGTGCGTGTCATGCTGGCAACCGACCGCGAGGCGACCTATCCAGATGTATTGGAAGATGCCACACTCGCCGTTATGGAAGCACAGTGGTTCCCAACGGCTGCATCGAACATGTTGCTCGGTTGGCATGTCAATTGTCAAAACGATAACAACTGCTCAGATGAGCGTAGACTGAATCATAATGGCTCGCTCAACGGCAGTATCGCCTTTGCAGCACGCTACGACAATTATCAGATTAATGCGGAAACGGCCGATGGCATCAGCGTTGTGTTGATCATCAACCGTGATAGCGCAGGCTCGTTGCTCACAAGTATGAGCAGATTGTCTGACGACATTGCGGAATTGGTTGAGGCGATTGATTATCCTGACCTGACGCTGCCCGATACCGATTCTGTCCGCCCCGGTGACCGCGAGATTATATTTGGAACACCCATGCCAAGCGGTAGTTACGGCTTCTCGACGTTCCACGCCGCATTCTTGAATAATGCCGAGGTCGCACACAGCGAATCATACGATGCAGGTGACACGATTATGCTGCATTCAACTGAAACCGCTGACTTCCCACCTGATGGCTGGGTATGTGCGCCACACGTCAACTTCTGTACGCCGAGCGTGATTGTGCAGGTTGCCCCCGGCGGTTGCCCGAACGGTTGGCGTGATGCGCCGACAGCGGGCAGTTGTGAACCAGATGGTGCAGGCGGTGTCGTTGATCCAACGGAAATCATGTGGAATCTTGGGAATGAAGTGACATCGCCCGACTGTCCGAGTGGTTGGATTCGGCCGATTGGCACCCCCTTCTGCGTCCCCGACTCTCGAACAATTGATGATCCCAACGGCACGTCCGGCCGCCCCGATGGCTGTCCCCCCAACTGGATAGTGTCGGACGCACCCGGCGGCTGTAGCCCCGAATTTATTCAGGCCAGTACGGGCAACACGCCCCGCACGTCGGGGTGCCCAGAAGGGTTCCATTACGTTCCTACCGTCAATTTCTGCGTCGCCGATACGCTCGCCGCGCCGTCGCCCTGCCACGTTGACGACGCGCAACCTGCCTGCAACTATCCAGAGTGGGATATTTACTTTGCTGAGTCGCTTGATTGGCAATCGGATGGGATGCCGCTCATCACAGCTAATCATTTGCGCTTGAGTCGCCCTGACGGCCGCACAGACATCGCGGCCGCACAGATCGATTTTGAGTGGACATGCGACTTGCAAGACGACTTGACAGCGAAATGTCAGGCAGCCATCGCCATCACCGATAGCTGTCTCGACGTTGAGAACTGCTCTTTCCTATCAAGCACTACGCCAACTGCTGTCACTCTCTATCATGCTAACACTGGGAGGGGGGTGACTCTCTACATCATCTTAGTCGTCACCTCACTCTTGTTGTTGAGTCGCAAATTGCTGTTGCACAATCGCCGGTTTTGATAATCAGCTAGCATGAAGTGTTGCGTAACTCGTTGATCTGAGTGGTGAAGTCATAGAGCAACAATGACACGAGTGCATTTCATTTGAGTAAAAACTGATTTGAAATGCACTCAAAGAATAGCAGTGGCCGATTGAGTCGTTTGTGGTGTATTTGTGGAACAGCGCGTGTGACTGACATCAACTCATCCTCTTTGGGCTTCACGGCGAAAACGAGGCGAGAGGCGTTTGTCGATTTTGGGCAGGTAGCGCATGATGGCGTAGAAACCAATGATGTTGATGATGACAGATGTGACAGTGACGACAGGGCCGAAGCTCTGTTCTGTACCGGGCAAACGGCTGGTGATTTCGGCAAAAAAGGCGGCGACCAAACCGACATAGGAGCCAGACATGGCAGCGGCGTGCCATGTCAGCCAGCGACCTTTGGGGCGACGGGTGAAGACAGGCAGCATGCCGACGACAATGATGATAAGACTGTAGACGGCAAGTGAGTGAAAGGGGCCGAATCGGCCGAAAAGCCGATAAATAAACAGCGCACTGATGTTGAGCGCGAGCATATTTGTCAGGTATATGTGTCCGATGGTGCGATGCCAGCGCGTGCCTTTACGCATCATCACAACAGCAGTGCCAGCAATGAGAGCAATGACGCTAAAAATAGTGTGAACCACTCCGATTATGCTCATGTTTTTTCTCCTGAAATCGTTTCGGTCTCGCTTATCGGGTCAATCGTAAGGCAGGTAACGCAGCGACGATGTGCATGATTTGCAGAATGATGATTGTTGCAACAGAGGCGTTGGGGATGGTGAACGGATTGTAGGCAAAGCCGAGCAAGACGAGTGCAACCCCGATGAGCATAACGCGGTTGGTCGTTTTTTGTGTCAGAAAGCGGGTCAGCACAGCGTAGCCAATGATTGCAGAAAGACCGCCCATGAACGTCATGCCCAAGACCGCCGCCAGCGGTACAAAGTCGGCCGGCAGATTGCCAAGCGTGGCGAGCAATGCATTGACAACCATTGCGCCAATAGTTGTCGGTGCGCCGATGCGGAGGATTCGGCCGAAATTCCAATTTGTAACGGGTGAAGTTGTTGTGGTCATCATGTTTTCCTCAAAGTTCAGTTTCAGTTGTGGTGGGCAGACGGTTGATAGAAACGATTGGCACACCGAGATCGCGGATGCGGGTCAACAGCCCGTGTAGAGCAGACTGGTCAATCACCTCACCGACCAGCACAGTGTGTCCATGCGCCGTGTTGGTCAACTCAAGATTGCCGAGCCAGTCAGCCCAGTTGCTGTTCAGCACGCCTTGTAATTCGATTTGATACCGTTCCATCATGTTTGTTTGCCTCTCGCCATCGGCGAAATTTCAGTTGATGATGACAGTGTACTCGTTGGGTAGGTATAGATTCATCGCCCAAACGGTGTGTATGGGGTGCATGTTTGGAGGGTGTAGGGCGGGCTTAGAGAATGCCTAGCTTGTGCGCTTGAGCCGTCGCTTCGGCACGGTTGGCAACGCCGAGCTTGTTGTAGAGGTTGACGGTGTGTCGCTTGGCAGTCGAGGGGGCGATGACGAGTTGGGCGGCGATCTCTTTGTTGGTCAACCCCTGTGCAATCAGGCGCAAGACTTCTGTTTCACGGGGTGTCAAACGGGTTTTGGTGGCTGGCGGCGAGAGGGTGGGAAAGGCGGACAAAATGACGGTGGCATAAGGGGGTGGGTTGTCGAGTTGGTTGAGCAGTTGGCGGAACGGTTCGCCCGCATCGAGAAAGAGGCGCGTGTAGCCGGCGGTTTCGGCCGAATTCACCAAACTACGCAACAAATTCATCGCTTGCCCCTCATCCCCCAACGCATGATGAGACAGACATAGCGCGAGCTGCACGTCCTTGCCAGAGGGCAACGTTGTGAGAATCGACAACGCTTCATGCGGTTTGTCTATTGCCAGCAGTAGACGTGCCGTCGTGATTGAGTGAGCTGAAGATGTCCGCAGTTCGCGCAGATGTCGCGTCAGTGTCGGCCGATCTGCTGCTTGAGCCAGCCCGATTTCGGCAAACGCCACCGCCAGACTTTGCCGCGCATGAGGTGTGTTGGCGACAGCGCGAAGTTGTTCTAGTTGCTTGATGAGAGGTGGGATGGCTTTCGGCCGATTTTGCGCCAGACGCAGTTTGACCAGTGCTAACAACCCCGCGCTGCGGTTGGCAATTCCGCTCGATTTTAGCAGTTCGACAGCGGTTTCAAGCTCTGTTTCGGCCGCATCCAGCCAGTTCCATTCATAATACAATTGACCCAGCGCAGTATGAATGGGCGCGACCGTTGGCAGTCCATTTGCAAACGTGATGCCTTGTGCGAACAGCTGCTCCGCTTCATGCAATCGGCCGATTTCAACCAGCGTGTTGCCCTGCCCAAGCAGCGCATAGAGCGTCGTAAACACATTCCCAATTTGCTGACTGAGCGCAATCGCTTGCTGATAAGCTGGCAGCGCACGCGCCGCATCTCCCTGCCCCTGATACGCATAGGCTAGAGTCAGCGTCGCCGACGTTCGCATTTGTGTCATATGCCTGCTCGCGGCAACTTCGGATGGCAGGGTGTCAAACGCCGTCAGCGCACCCTGTGACAGCGCAATCGTCTGCACCATATCACCCCGTCGCAGTGCCATCGAGCCGCGAATCACCTGCCGACTGATCCCATAGCGCACATCGTCGGGCAGGTGTGCGAGCGTGGCCTCAACATCGCGCTCGTTTTCACGGAATAGCTGCGCCCATGCGTAAACTTCCGTCAATTGTGGGTTGTGATAACGCCATGCTTCTGGAAGCTGTTTGACCCACGTCAGAATACGAATAATTTCACCACGAGCCAGCCATTGTCCGCCGTACATCGTGAGGAGACGAGTGGCGTTTTCAAGATCGGCCGAAAGCGCATGTTTAATCGCGCTCTCCGCCATCCCAGCTTGCTCAAACCACGCGCTTGCACGGATGTGCAACGCACGTTCACGTTCTGGCATCTCCTGTCGCAACTGTCGGCGCAATAGATCGGCAAACAGATTATGATACCGATACCAATGCCGTTCATCATCGAGTGGGATCAAAAAGTGATTGTTCGCTTCCAGCAACTCAATAGTAGACGTTGCTGACTGCGTTTTATCCTCCAAAACAGCCGCACACAACTCGCTGCAAAAGCGATCCAGCACCGCTGTTTGCAGCAAAAAATCGCGGCTGGATGTGGGCGATTGTGCCAACACTTCTTCCATCAAAAAGTCGAACACATAACGATTCGACCCGCTAAAATCGGCGATAAAGCGGTCGTGGTCAACTCTGCCCTGCAAAGAGAGTGCCGCCATCTGCAACCCGGCCGCCCAGCCTTCTGTGCGCGTGACCAGCGCTTTAACGGCATTTGGAGTCAATTCCAACTGCATCAGTTCGTTGAGAAACGTCGTCGCGTCGGTCTGGGAAAACTGCAAATCACGCTGACGAATTTCGTTCATCAGGCGATGTGAGCGCAAGCGTGCCAATGAAAATGACGGGTCGGCGCGACCGATCAGGACGAGGTGGAAGTTAGCGGGTGCATTGTCGAGCAGGAAGCGAATGCCGTCGTGGATCGCTGCATCCGTCATGAGATGGTATTCGTCCAGTGCGAGCGCAACGCTGTGAGACATGTCAGCCAAATCGTTGAGTAGGGCGGATATTATGAGGCGCAGTTCGGCCGATTGTGGTGCATCGAGCATCTGCGCGGCGGTTTTTCCGAGCGATGTGTCAACCTGCTGGATGGCGGTAATCAAGTGGATGAAGAAGCGAAACGGCGTGTTATCCGTCTCGTCCAACGTCAGCCATGCCGTTTGCCATGGCTTGGTGATCTGCTCGAACCATGTGGTGATGAGGGTCGTTTTGCCAAAGCCTGCGGGTGCGGAGATCAGTGTGAGGCGACCATGTAGGCCATTATTGAGGTGTTTTAACAGATTTGAACGGGTGACGAGGTTGGGGGGTGAATTCGGCCGAAACAGCTTCGTCCGTAATATAAAATCTGACATTGGCTCATTATACTGTGGCAATGTCAGATTTTATGAAGACTGGATTCCCGCGTAGGCGGGAATGACAGTTCCGCAGACGGCTATTCTATGGCATCCTGATGATCGGCAAGAACAAATGCGGTCTGGGGAGAACCCAAACATAATCCTCAACCTCACCATTGCGGGCATAGCCAAACAGGGCATCTGTATTTGCCTCACCAACTTGGAAGAGCCTGAAGCGCGTGGTCAGCGGCCGATTACTTAGCGGATTAAATGCTGTATCAACGGCGACAGGAACTGTTTGCACGCCCGCTTCCAACACGCCCAAGTCAACAACCTCATTCGTTCCATCAAATATGCCATTTCGATCCCAATCAAACCAGCCAATGAGATGACCTGTGCCGCCTGTGACCGTGACACTGAGCGTTTGCGTTGAGCCGGCGAACCAAGGATGGTCACTGGCGAGGGCGATGCCATCATCGGCCGAATCTGCGCTAGCATCGGCCGAGACCTGCCCATTCACGTCAATCCCAACAGCAGCTCCCAAGAACAGATCACCGACCTCATGCCGCGCCCCATCCTCTTGTATGATTGTCGCGCCAAATGAAGCGGGTAAATCACCAAAGTCAGAGCGTGCCGTGAGCGGGATGTTGTTGTTGAGGATAAGCGTGTCGTCAGCCTCTAGCTCGAAGCTCAGATAGTAGGGGTTGTTGGCGCAGTTGGGATTGTCTAAGAAGCCACTATCAGCGCGTTCGCTGCCGCCCAAACGCAAGAGTGGGTACTGGTTTGGGTTGGGGTTGAGCGGGGAGGTCTCGGCCGAGCATGTCTCACTAAGCCCATAGCCTGACGGCGGCGTGATGACCAGCGTGTAGACACCGGCCGTTCCGTCTGTGCGGAAAAGGTAACGCCCGTCAGCCCCATCATTCACTAGTGCGACAACGCCCGTGCCTTCTACCGTGACTGAACCACCCGGCACAATCAAGCCGGTCGTTTCTTCATAGAAGAAACCGCTTGGGTCAAAGTCCTGTGCATTTTCAATGCCATCCGCATCTGCATCCCCCAACCCTTCTATGATGTCTGGGATCAAATCACCATCGCTATCAGGAGCGGTTGGCAGTTCGGAGCGATAGTCTACATCTCCGGCACCATCGCTATTGGGCAGATCATCAGCCGGCGTGTCAAATTCATCATTGACATCAAACCCGTCGTTGAGATCACTGCCTTCAAACGCATCGTCGAGACCGTCGTTGTCGCTGTCTATGCCGGATGGCGCATCGGCCGCAAAGCCATTTTCATAGCTGTCGGGGACAGCATCGTTGTCACTGTTGCGTTCGCGGAAATCAGGCAGACCGCTGCCATCTGTATTTGTTAGGGGGAGAGGTGAGCCGTTTTCGGCCGCGTCATACGCCGCATCCCAACCATCACCATTGGCATCACTGCCTGACGGCGCGATGTAGCCAGCGGTCGATTGCGCCTCAACGTTATCGGGAATCCCATCGTTGTCACTGTCGATGTCGCCTAAGTTGTTAAATCCGTCCCCGTCTTCATCGAACAACTGAAGTGGCGTTCCACCCTGATTGGGGTCAACCACATCAGCCAACCCATTTCCATCTGTGTCCAGCGTCTCATTTTCAACAGAGTCGGCAATGCCGTTCAAATTATCATCCACTAGGCCAAGCTCTTGCGTTGTGATTAGACCGTCCCCATCGCCATCGAGATCAAGCTCATTTGGAATGCCATCGCCGTCAGCATCTATCTGCCGATTAGCCCCACGAGCCGCCGGCTCAAGGATGTCGAGCCAGCCATTCACGTTGGCATCTGGGTTGGGCGCGAGCCAGCCGTCATGGATGCCGTTGCCATCGCTGTCGGGGAAACCCAATAGGTACGTATCTGGCATCAACAAGGCTAGGTTGTCGAGATCGCGGCGGTCAGGAACACCATCACCATCACTATCAATATCGACAGGTGGGTTAAGTTCGGCCGCATCCGCCCACCCATTTTGATTGGCATCAGGCGTTGCCTCATCCCAGCCGTCGTGAATGCCATCTCCATTGGCATCGGGTGCGCCAATTTCCAGCGTATCGGGTAAACCGTTGTTATCGCTGTCTGCGTCGAGATAGTCGGGCAAGCCATCCCTGTCACCGTCAGGAAACCCTGTACCTAGCCCCTCTTTGAGGTCGGAAAGGCCGTCATTGTCATCATCTAAGTCAGTCAAATTTGGCACACCATCGCCATCTGTATCTGGGAATTGGTCAACATCGCGGTAATCGACATCGCCACCGCTCAAAACATCGCCGTCTGTATCGGGCAGATCGACAGACGGAATGATAATCTCGTCATTCGGCCGATGTGGGTCATCCAGAACAACGCCTTCAAACGCATCGTTCAACCCGTCTCGATCTGTGTCGCTGGCACTCAACCCGCTGCTCATGCCATTTTCAAGCAGGTCAAGCAGCCCATCATCCTCGCTGTCACTGTCGAGATAGTCGGGAATGCCATCCACACCATCGCTGTCAATTGGCTGTATCGAGACACCGCCTTCATCCGGGTCAAACACAGCCAGCAACCCATCACCATCCCCATCGCCCGACACCGGCACGACAAAATTGAGCGTCGTTTGCGCTTCCACCGTATCGGGGATGCCATCATCATCGCTGTCGATGTCGAGGTGATCGAGAATGCCGTCGCTGTCGCTGTCACGCAGCGGGTTGCCGTCTTGTTCGATGGTGTCGAGAATGCCATCGTTGTCGCTATCGATATCGGCCGAGTCAGTCACGCCATCCCCATCCTTGTCGGCTAAAACGGTCAATGTGACAGTCGCTAACGCAGAGTCGAGCGCACCATCACTGGCGCGATAGGTGAATGTGACTGCGCCAGCAAAGTCGCGGGTTGGTGTGTAGACAAACGAGCCATCCAGATCGAGCGTCAAAGTGCCAGTCATGACATCATCGACAAGAATCGCTGTCAAGGCTGATTCAATATCACTATCGTTGGCAAGCACGCCGTCATTGGCGTTGATTGAAAGCGCAACATCCTCTAGTGCCTCATACGCATCATCGAGCGCGATGGGTGCATCGTTGACCGCCTCAACCAGCACGGTGACGGTTGCGATGTTAGAGAGATCGCGGTTGGTCTCGTCATCCAGTTGGTAGGTGAAGGCCGTCGTGCCGTTGTAGTTCTCGGCGGGGGTGAATTGGACGCGGTTATCGGCCGAAACCACCACCTCCCCATTCTCTACTGTCAGCAACAGGATCGTCACTGCCGCATTGTCGATGTCATTGTCATTGGCGAGTACATCAATTGTGACCGCGACATCTTCATCCGTTGTCGCCGTGTCGTCATTGGCAACAGGGGCATCGTTGATTGCAGTGATAGTGACGGTGACTGTTGCGCTGTCGCTCAACTCGCCGTCGCTAGCTGTGTAAGTAAAGGTGTCTGTCCCGTTCGCGTTGGGGTCAGGCGTGTAGGTAACTTGTGATCCATCGGTTGTAACCGTTCCCAATGCGCCTTGTGTCACCTCACTGATCGCCAACGTCGATTCGACATCGCTATCATTGGCAAGCACATCAATTGTGACGGCGATGTCCTCATCTGTCGCCGCACTGTCATCAAGCGCGATGGGCGCGTCGTTGACCGCTTCAATCGTAACTGTGACTGTCGCGCTGTCTGTCAACTCAGCATCTGTGATGGCGTAGATGAAGCTATCAACCCCGTTAGCGTCGGGATTGGGTGTATAGGTGACTTGAGTGCCATCGGTTGTCGCTGTTCCAAGCGTGCCTTGTGCCAGACTGATGATGGTCAGCGGATTTAAGTCCACGTCCTCATCATTGGCGAGAACATCGATAACAACCGCTTGATCTTCGTCGGTCGCCGCTGTGTCATCGACAGCAATCGAGGCATCGTTGACAGCGATCACGGTCACAGTCACGGTGGCGATATTGGAAAGGGCGCGACGGTTTTGGTCGTCGAGTTGATAGGTGAAAGTTGTTACGCCGTTGAAGTTGAGGGCTGGGGCGAAGGTGATAGTATTGTCGGGGTTGACGGTGGTGTTGCCATCGGCCGATTCCAAAACCTGCACCGTCAGTGCATCCTCATCAACATCGACATCGTTCGCCAACACATCAACCGTCACAGGTACATCCTCATTTGTAACCGTCTCATCATCGACTGCCACCGGCGCATCATTGACCGCGTCAATGGTTATTGTCACAGTCGCTGTGTCAGATAACTCCCCATCACTAATCGTGTAAGTAAAGGTGTCAACGCCATTGGCGTTTTCATCTGGTGTGTAGGTGAGCGTTGCACTATCAGTGGCAACGGTTCCCAATGTCCCTTGTGAAATGTTGCTGATGGTTACGGCCGATTCAATATCGCTGTCGTTGGCGAGAACATCGATCACAACAGCCTGATCCTCATCCGTTGTCGCGCTGTCATCGGCCGCAACTGGCGCATCATTGACCGCGCTGATCGTCACTGTCACCGTCGCACTGTCCGACAACTCGCCATCTGTGATGGTGTAGATGAAGCTATCAACCCCGTTAGCGTCGGGATTGGGTGTATAGGTGACTTGAGTGCCATCGGTTGTCGCTGTTCCAAGCGTGCCTTGTGCCAGACTGATGATGGTCAGCGGATTTAAGTCCACGTCCTCATCATTGGCGAGAACATCGATAACAACCGCTTGATCTTCGTCGGTCGCCGCTGTGTCATCGACAGCAATCGAGGCATCGTTGACAGCGATCACGGTCACAGTCACGGTGGCGATATTGGAAAGGGCGCGACGGTTTTGGTCGTCGAGTTGATAGGTGAAAGTTGTTACGCCGTTGAAGTTGAGGGCTGGGGTGAAGGTGACGCGGCGATCTAAATTGACCGTTGCAACCCCATTCATCACGTCGAGAATCTGTACTGTCACTACGTCTCCATCTACATCCTCATCGTTAGCAAGTACATTTACCGTAACGGCGACATCTTCATCCGTTATCGTAGTGTCATCAACCGCAACCGGCGCATCATTGACAGGCGTAATGGCCAAGTCAACAGTGACAGTGTTGGAATCATCAGTGCCATCGTTGGCTTTGTAGGTGAAACTGTCTGCGCCGTTGAAGTTGAGATTGGGCGCAT
>CAYMGE010000063.1:0-37849 GCA_964389925.1 uncultured Ardenticatenaceae bacterium | reverse complement strand
TTGTGTAAAAATAATATGCTAAAGCACGTGAGTTTCCTCCCCGCCCTAAAGGGACGGGGTTTCCACGGGCTAAAGCCCAAAGAGCTATGATTATTATCATGAAAAGTCAAACAGCGACGCGAGATATTTCGGCCGTCATCTCGCGCATCGAAAATCTCGGCTATCGCGTGCATCTCTCGGAAGGAGAGGAGCGGTCGATTGTTGGGATTATTGGCAATGGTCGGCCGATTGAGCGCGACCAAATCGCCCGTATGAAGGGAGTAGACAAGGTTGTGCGCGTCACAAAGCCATACAAACTCGCCAGCCGCGACTTCCACCCCCAAGATACAACCTTCACTGTGAGCGGCGCGACGATTGGCAAAAGCGGACTGACGATCATGGCAGGGCCTTGTTCGGTCGAGAGTCGTAGTCAGATTTTGGAAACGGCACATGCAGTCAAAGAAGCCGGCGCACACATTTTGCGCGGTGGTGCCTATAAGCCACGCAGTTCCCCTTATTCATTTCAGGGGCTTGGCGCAAAAGGTCTCGAATATCTGGCAGAGGCAAAGGCACAAACGGGATTGCCGATTATCACCGAAGTGATGTCACCCGAAATGGTTCCCATTGTGGCACAGGTGGCTGATATTTTGCAGATTGGCGCACGTAATATGCAAAACTATGCACTGTTGAATGCCATCGGCCGACAGCAACATCCCGTCATGCTCAAACGTAGTCCTAGCGGCACGATCAAAAACTGGCTGTTGGCGGCCGAGTACATTCTGAATCATGGCAATGCGCGGGTCATGCTCTGCGAGCGCGGTATCAGCACATTTGAGACAGAGACGCGCAATACGTTCGACATCAACGCGATCCCGTTGCTTAAACAGCTAACCCATCTGCCTGTCATCGCTGACCCATCACATGGAACAGGGCGTTGGGACATTGTGAAAGCCGTGGCGTTGGGAGCAGTGGCGGCCGGTGCGGATGGCGTGATCGTCGAGGTGCATCCACGCCCAGAAGAAGCGTTATCGGACGGAGCGCAGTCTTTGAAGCCGAAGCGGTTTGTGGAGTTGGTGGAGCAGATGAAGGTAGTTGGAGAGGCTGTCGGCCGAAGACTGAACTAAATCTAGCGACAGAATATCATTTGCTCATTGCCGTGCTTGTCGCCATTGGCTATAATCTGCTTCGCTTTGGCCTTGTAGCTCAATTGGCAGAGCAGACGACTCTTAATCGTGAGGTTGTAGGTTCGAGTCCTACCAGGGTCATACAAAGGCGGATTGCACAGCAATCCGCTTTTTTGTTTCATCTATTGAGTGCAACACCATGCGAACCCCAGACTTTTACTTAGTGATTGATATTGAAGCGACCTGTGATGACAACGATCGGTTTCCGCGTCGTGAGCGTGAGGTGATCGAGATGGGAGCGGTTATCGTGGACGCGATGACACTTGACATCATTGATGAGTACCAGAGCTTTGTAAAGCCCGTGCGCCACCCACGCCTCACGCCGTTTTGTATGCAGTTGACTGGAATTCGCCAAATTGAAGTGGAGATCGCGCCGCGTTTTCCTAAGATGATGGCGGAGATGACAAATTGGCTGCGCGGCTATCCAAATGCGCTGTTTTGCTCATGGGGAAAGTTTGATCAGGTTCAGATAGAGCGGGATTGCGTCTATCATCAAGTGGCTTATCCATTCGGCCGCTCCCATTGGAACCTCAAGTCAGCTTATTCCAAACGCAACGGGTTTAGGCGTGAGATGGGCATGGTCAATGCACTTAAACAAGCTGGAATTCATTTACAAGGGCGACATCACCGCGGTTTGGACGATGCCCGAAACATTGCTCGGTTGTTGCCCTTTATCGTCTAACGACAACGACTATACATCTTGTACAAATTTTGAGCATAAATCCTACAAGATAGTTGAGGTTAATGTTACTATCCAGCTATGCAAGGCACACAATTTGGCGCGTTTACGCTCCAACACTGCATCGGCCGCGGCGCAACCAGCGTCGTCTATTGTGCTGTTGAAGCAGAGACCGAGCGCACCGTTGTCGTTAAGCTGCTCGCACGCGCCCTCGCCTTTAACGCCTATGCTCGCGCTCAACTCCTGCGTGAAATTGAACAGCTTGCCGCGCTTCATCATCCGCAAATTGTCCCAATTTTGCAGACAGGCATGTATCGTGAACAGGTTTATTTGATTCTCCCACACTACACCGCAGGGTCACTTGGACAACGCATGAATCGGCAATGGTCGTTAGCGGAGACACGCGAGCTAATCTGCCAGCTTATTCCGCCACTTGAAGCTGCTCACGCCGCCAACTTGGTACATGGTCGTCTCAAGCCAAGCAATATTTTGTTTGCCGAAGACGAGTCCCCTTGCGTCAGCGACTTTGGGCTGACACAGCTTGCGCTCGCAAACAGCGGTAGCTGGCGCAGTAATGCGTTATCTATCACGCCTTATACGGCTCCTGAACAACGGGCAGGGATGCCGTTGAATCATGCAACAGATGTCTATGCGCTTGGCGTGCTGGTTCAGCAATTGACGGGACACACGGATGTTGCACAAGCAGCATTGGCGGAAAACCCGGCCGAACGTCCCACGCTTTCTACCTTTGTCTCAACGCTCGCTATCCCACCAAAAACCAAGTGGCGCAATCGCATCTTGACACAAATTGCCAACTTTCGCCGCTAGGCAGATTGGCAGGTCTACTGCTGTAATATGAACAGACAAGATTCACTCACCTATATTAGAGAAAACCCCAATATCACCGTTCTCATCATCGGTGGCGGCATCAACGGGGTTGGCACATTCCGCGACCTCGCATTGCAGAATGTTAACGTGCTATTGGTCGAACGTGCTGATTTCGCATCGGGGGCAAGCTCGGCATCCTCTCACATGGTGCATGGCGGCATTCGCTATCTTGAAAACGGCGAGTTCCGGCTGGTGCGTGAGGCTATCCAAGAGCGTAATCGCCTGATTCGCAACGCGCCGCAATATGTGAAGCCGTTAGCAACCGTCATTCCGATTTTTAAGGTGGCGACTGGCTTGCTCAATGCGCCACTCAAATTTTTGAATGTTTTGGATAATCCCTCTGAGCGTGGCGCGATTGTCATCAAAGCGGGCTTGACGATGTACGATGCGTATACGCAAGACAACACCGTACCAAAACATGATTTTGACCGACGTAAGAAATCGCTCGCAAACTATCCAAAGCTCAACCCAAAAATTGTGGCGACGGCGACCTACTATGATGCCGCCATGCCGTCACCTGAGCGAATTTTGATCGACGTTTTGCGTGATGGCTCGGCCGAATCCCATCATGCCCACGCATTGAACTATGTCTCGGCCGCCGATTCGGAAGACGAATGGGTCATTTTGCGCGATGAGTTGAGCGGCGAGACGTTGCGCGTGCGCCCACAGTTGGTTATCAATGCAGCGGGGCCATGGATCGATTTTGCAAATGAGGCAATCGGCCGCACCACACGCTTCATCGGCGGCACAAAAGGCTCGCACCTCGTTCTCAATCATCCTGAACTGCACAACGCACTACGCGGAAAAGAGTTCTTCTTTGAGAATGAGGATGGTCGCATTGTGCTAATTTACCCTTTGCAAGACAAGGTGCTGCTCGGCACATCCGATTTACCGATCAACAACCCCGATGACGCTCGCTGCACAGAGGAAGAGATAGACTACTTTTTCCGCTTAGTAAAGCGCGTTTTCCCAACAATCCAAGTTTCGCGTGATCACATCGTGCATCGTTTTAGTGGTGTGCGCCCGCTGCCCGCTAGCTCCGCCCAATCGACTGGACAGATTAGCCGTGACCACCAGAATAAAGTGATCGAGCCAAGCGGTAAACGACCATATCCAATTTTCAATCTCATCGGAGGCAAGTGGACAACGTTTCGCGCCTTTAGTGAACAGACGACAGATGCCGCACTCGGCCGATTGGGGTTGACTCGTAAAGCTAGTACGGCCGAGTTGCCGATTGGAGGGGGGGCAAACTATCCAGAGACGGAAGCAGAGGTGAGACGGTGGGTGGCAGCGTTAGCGGCCGAGACAGAAATCGACGTAGCATGGCTACAAACGTGGCTTGAGCGATATGGGACACGGGCGGCCGAGATCGCCCGTTTTGTGGCTGACCAGCCACGCGGTGATAGTCCATTGCAATATAACCCCAAGTACTCCCATCATGAAATTGCCTATCTATTGCGAACAGAGCAGGTGGTACATCTCGACGACTTGATTCTGCGCCGCACGCTGATCGGCATGTTGGGCGAGACATCGCTGGGCCTCATCGCTGAGATTGCCATCATCGCCGAGCAGGTGCTTGGCTGGGATCGTGACCATGTTGGCGCAGAAATTGCACGCACGCAAAAACTGTTTTTAGAACGCCATCAGACGAAGTTGTAGAAAGTTAATAGTCGCTATCATCATGAAAATTAGCATCATCGGTACAGGGCGCATCGGCCGCACGCTCGCCCAAACACTTAAATATCACGACATCTTTCTTGGTTCACGCAATGAGGAAAATGGGGCGCGAGTGGCGGCCGACTTAGGCGTGCAGGGCGGCGGAATTGTGGCGGCCGCCCAGTGGTGTGAGGTCTGCATCTTTGCCTTTCCGTGGTTTGCATTTACGGATGTCGAGCGTGAAATCGGCGATCTGCTCGACGGCAAAATCATCATCGACCCGATCAACCCTTTGCGCTCAACTGGGAGTCTTGCCATTGGTCACAAAAGATCGGCTGGGGAGGAGGTCGCCAAACGCTTTCATCGCTCAGGAGTCGTCAAGGCATTTAATCATATTTACTATACTCACTTTGAAAACCCCACATTTGACGAGCAGCCAGCAACTGCACTATATTGCAGCAATGATGATAAGGCAAAAGCGGTTGTGGTGCAGTTGGCAGCGGAGATGGGGTTTGAGCCTGTCGATGCGGGGCCGATCAAAAATGCGCGATTGTTGGAACCCTTTGCCGCGCTGTGGATGCAGCTTGCGTTTACAACACAGCACGACACAGAGATTGCATTTCGACTAATCGGCCGAGACCGCTGACAACTCTCCAACATGTAGCGTCGTTTCGCGCTTAACCTCACGCAAATAGGCCATCTCATGACCATGTATAATTTGCGGCCACGCGGCCAACTCAGCTTGGATGGCGGCAAATTGTTCTGGGTTTATCACAAAGGCGGGGGGGATGGGCGGCCGATTTTTCAACAGAGCAATGCGCTGCGTTACCGTTGGATGTGAGCTATTGAGCTTGGGCTGCTGCATCTGTGCAATGCGCCAAACGCGCTCTTTCTCACGCGCTGGAATCTCTTGCAGCTTGCGCTGCACAACGGTGTATTTCTGATGCAAGGGGGCTTTTTGGTATGCTTCCTGTAGCGCACCGAGATAGCGATAATATGATTTGCGTAGCAAGTGGGGTGCATCATGATTGCCGGCGACAGCAAGCGATTGCAAGTCGGCAACATATTCTGCTCGTTGGCTGTCATGGAAGATGAGAAGTTCCAATAGTCGCAGGAGACCGCCGACAACGATGCTCACTGGCAAACAGATAAAGGCAAAAAGCAGCCCGCAGAAAACGATCATGTCATTTGAATGTGTTCGCCAATGATAAAATGAGAACAGTTTGTACCAACTCTCGACGGCTGTGCGTGCATTCTGAACATAGAGCGAGCGTGACCATGCCCCATCATGATCGTGTGATAGCTCATGCCCAATCAAACTCAACATCTCACCACCCGATAACAGTGCCAGAAAGGGAATCCCAATACATAAGAGCGATTCACGCGCCGAGCCAACACGGGCAAATGTGGCGGTGAACTGCTCTGATAAGGCGATTTTTGGCTTTGGAACAGCGAGTCGTCGCGCAACATCTCCAATAAAGTGATTGAGTGCGGGAAACTGTTTCTCATCAGCCAGCATCATTGCGGGTGGAAGTTCATCATAACGGATGTTAAGTGCGCGGATGGTCAAATAGATAATGAGTATGCCGGCGAGGATTCGGCCGATAGTCCACGACCAAATTAAGTAACTGCCCCAAAATAAAAATATAATATGGATTAGATAGATGATTGTTGCTAACAGCAAAGCGGTAAGATGTGTGCCAGTCAGCTGTTTGGCTGTCATTTCATGAGACATCTGGTCGAAAAGCCGTTGTGCCAAGCGTTGCGAGATGGCCTGTTGCCACCAACTAGACGGCTTTACGTTGTCGGGTTGGATATTCCAATTACATTCTTCACACCATGGTGTGTAGCGGGGGTAGGACGGAATCATCGCGCCACAATCGGGACAACAGTCTTTTCCAATCCATTTTTGAGCGTTCTGTCTAGACATTACCTAACCTTGATATATTGCACTTTTCGCCTACCTGGGCGACATTCGATACTGCAAGATGTCTCAACAGGTGACAAAGCGTTTGGACACTCTCTGAGCGTCATCGACAATGTTGTTCTATTCTTTTGTCTAGACTTTCTGTACGATTTAGTTGAAGCGTGTTCGAGCAAAAAATGTAAAGCAATTTACAGTGAAAATTTTAATACGATATTACTAACTGTCAAATGGAAAGGGTTCCAATAACTGCCTCTTAACGTGAAAAAAGCGCAAAGATTTTTGCTTGAGGAGGGTCGCCTCATATTCGCCTAGCCTTCCATGCGCCCCTCTTCAATTTGAGCAACAAGCCGATCAATTTTGTGGAATTGCCAAGTCCAGCGCGTGTTGTAGAGGAATTGGCGCAGGTCGTAGCGGTTGTCGTCGGGAGAGTAGTTTTCGGCGTGATAGCTGGGGGTGAGCGTCGTCATTTTGTGGCGATTGATGGCATAGTAGCGGAAGAAGCGTTTGACTTTATCGGCGACGACAGCGGGCGGGAGATGATCCCATTCATAGACGAGCCGTTCAAACATGGCGACGGGGCCGAGTGCGTGTAGTTTGCGGTATCGGCCGAAAATCCCCAACTCATCATAACTGAATCCCATATCCGCCTCATCCGTTTGGGTGTATGTTTCCGTGATCGGCTCAAGCTCGGCCGTTGGAGCCGCATCCACCACATCCCCCAACACCGTATACCCCAGATTGTCAATCGACCAACGCAAAAATTCGCGTAAATCTCCCTTGCTTAAGCCGCCAATCGGATTGATGTCCGCGCTGCTGGCATCATATTTTGTCATGTAGCCGCGCAATGCCTCATCGACGTTGGAAGAACCCAGCACAAGCAGGAAACCGTTTGTGCCACGCACCCATGGTGTCAGTTGTGCTAAAAAGTAGGCGGAGACCATGCGGAGGCGCGCCTGAATGTTTTGCAGTGCGAGATTTTCACTGTTTGTGCCGCCATGCACTTTGAAGTGTGGCGTTTTGCGCGTTAGCGTCGTGAACATTTTGACGGTAGCGGCAACCATGCCGTCGATTTCGATGTTGAGGTGATGTGCGCCGATTTGATCGGCAAGGGCGCGGGCGCGGCGGCGGGTCTCGGCCGAGCTATTTTCCGTCCCCATATAACAAGTGATAAAAATCCGATTTGCCAAATCACGCGCATCGTTCAATTCATAATCCGCAATCCCCACAATGCGCCGAACGTCACCGATAACTTGCTGATTGCCCGCTTGGGCTTCATTGACCAAAATTTGACACATCGACCCAACGATGGTCGCCGTCGATGAACTGTCCGCGCCACCGCTCAAGGGCAAAAAGTAGCCACCTGCCCCAGAGCGGCGCAGATAATCCCAAAGCCAGTTGGCAGGGCCGAAGGCGATCTCTTCTTGGGGGGTGTGATAATGGACTTGAATCGGCCGACTAATCGGATCATTTGCGTCCTCATCCCGATACGTCATCTCAAAATCAGCAAAGATGCGCGGCACTTGCTCAACTTGGCTCGCTTGGTGCATTCGACTCACAAATCCAGTCCGCATCGCACGCACCTCCTCCAAATCAACTGTCGCCGTGACAACCTCGACATCGTGCGGCGAGAATTGGGTTCCCTGTGCGATCAGTTCGCCATTCATCGCAATCAACGCGCAACCGTCAAAGTAAAGTCGGCCGCCGTCACACCCTTGCTGATTGGCATAGAGATAAACGCCCCCATTTTTTGCCGTTGCGTTAATAATTAAGTCGATGCGCTTGTGCAGTTTTCGCAGTTGGTGATGGGAGCCGCTGCTGTTGCCGATGATTTCGATACCGTTGAGACTGTAGGCGATGTGGCTGGCTTGCGGCGTAAAAAGTTCTTCACAGATTTCGCTCGTCACCGTTGTGTCGCGGGTGGAGATGGCAGCATCGCCGATGGGGGTGCTGATCTGTCCCGTCAGATTTTGGATGATGCGTGGCAGCGCATGTTCTTCCGTTTGCAGGTGTTTTGTCCACGGCACAAAGTAGCGCATTTCGCGGTAGTTGCCATCGTTGGCTAGGTATTTTTTCGGCCGAATTAACAACACCCGCCCATCCAACAGCAACACTCGACAGTTGTAGCGCACACTACGATGAATGACAGGCATCCCCACATCACACAAAATCCCATTCGTCACCCCACTTTTGATAATCTCTGCCAAGCATTCCCATGAATGGCGCGTCGTATCCCCTTCATAAAAGTGGTCTTGACAACCATAGCCCGGAATCTCTAGCTCTGGCCCTAGTCGATACTTTGCCCCTCTCCCCTTCGCCACCTCAATCGACTCGACAATCCGCCCTAAATTGCCATCAAAATCCATCGCCCATTGATTCAAATTACACGTCGCCAGCGTCACTAGATTCATGATTATTTCCTATAAGCATTCGGTCCTCTAGCTGGTATTTTAGCACGTCATATCGTGCCACAGGCATCCCTGCCTGTGGGGTAACGATGTCTGCTTTACCAAAAGACAGCACATTAAATTTGAAATATGAACCAATCAGCGACTCGACATCCATACAGATATGCAAGGTGTGGTATAAAAGGGTCGATAAAATACTGTTCTCCAAATGGGTAAATATGATCAAACACGGCGAGCGCACACAAGCATTTTTTGACCACGCGATGGAGGTAATGCCCTATGGCGTTAGCTCAAACTATCGTTTTTATGGGCGTGAAACGACCCCTGCAATTGCGGATGCAAAAGGGGCATATCTGTATGACTTTGACGGCAAACGCTACATCGACTATCGGCTCGGCTGGGGGCCTGTACTGCTCGGTCATGCAGATGCGTTTGTCAATGAGCGTGCCAAAGAGGCCATCGATCACGGTGTGAGCTTTGCAGGAACGCAACGGTATGAAGTCAGCGTTGCCGAGCGAGTTATCGACCTGTGTCCCAACGTCGATATGGTGCGCTTGGCAAACACAGGATCAGAATGCACAATGCACGCGCTGAGACTGGCACGTGGCTACACGGGACGTGACGTGATTCTCAAGTTTGAAGGCTCCTATCATGGGGCGCATGATGCCGTTTTATGGTCAACGCTTGGGGCGCGGGTTGATGAGGTTGGCAAGCGAGAATCGCCCACTGCCTACAAACAGAGCATCGGAATCCCAGAAGTGATGCGTGATTTGGTACAGGTTTGCCCATGGAATGACGTTGAAGTGTTGGGCGACTTGCTGCGACAGCGTGGGCATGAGATCGCGGCGATTATCGTTGAGCCGCTGCTGGGGAATGCCAATGCGCTCGAACCGCAGGAAGGGTATCATCAATTTTTGCGCGAGCAGTGTGATGAGTATGGTATTGTGCTGATTTTTGATGAGGTCAAAACGGGCTTTCGCACCGCTCCCGGCGGGGCGCGAGAGCTGTTTGGGGTCACGCCCGACATTTCGACATATGCGAAGGCGATGGGGAATGGTTTTCCAATCGCGGCAATGGCGGGAAAGCGCGAGATTATGATGTCGCTGGGGCCGGGGGGCGTTTTTCAGGGGGGAACGTATACGGGGAATGTGGTTTCAACGGCCGCGGCCGATGCAACATTAGAACGCATTCAGAGCGGGGATGTATTTGCGAAGATAGAGGAAATCGGCCGATCCCTCCAAGACGGCTTTAGCGACATTCTCACTCGCCACAGCATCCCACACATCATCAACGGCACACCCGGCATGTTTGGCCTCTGTCTCACCGAACGCCGTCCCCGCGACTGGCGCGAACTAAAAACGCGCTGTGATTGGGAAACATTACGCGCAATCTATAGCCACATGAGCGACCACGGCATTCTGCCCGAACCCGGCGGCTTCGAGCCATTTTTCATTTGTGCAGCCCACTCACAGAAAGATGTTGCGGAGACGTTGCAACGCTTTGAAGAAGGGGTTGTCAACGCGAAAAGTTAGACTGGATGTGATATGAAAGTAATTGTAATCGGCGCAGGCATGGCAGGGATTATGGCAGCACGAACGCTGCATGACGCAGGGGTTGATGTGACTGTATTGGAGGCGCGGGAGCGAGTTGGGGGGCGCACCCACACGGATCATTCGCTGGGCAGCTCAGTCGATATGGGCGCGGCGTGGATTCATGGGCTAGACGGCAATCCACTAACGCCACTGGCACAAAAGTTGGGTGTCGAGCATGGGTACACTGACTTTTTGAACCGCTCAATGACGGCTGTGCAGGCGTATGATGAGAATGGCACACCGCTCGATCAGGCAGAGTATGCAGCCGGGCAACTGCACGCGCTGGCTGGCTGGTATCTAGCCGCCGGGTCGCTTTTGTATGATGCACCAAAGCAGGCGCGGTCGTTGAAAGAGTGGCTGGATTATGGGCTGCCAAAGCCGAAGGGATTGAGCAAATCGGCCGAAAACGGCTATCGTTACCAGTCGCGCATCAGCACTGAGTATGTTTGTGCGGCCGATGCCCACGAAATCGACTGGGAACTCACCGAGCGTCAAGTGAGGTTAACAGGTGGCGATCATTTGCTCTACGGGGGCGGCTACAATGTCATCACCGACCATCTCGCAGATGGGCTAGACATCCGCACAGGTTGTCCCGTCACGAGAATTGCATGTGGAGAAAATGGCATCACTGTCACGATACTTGGAGAGGATGTTTCGGGATTTTCAAATCCCGAAACACAGAGCCGTGAAGAAGTGTGTTCGCGGGTCATTGTTACAGTTCCGTTAGGCGTGTTGAAAAGCGGGGCAATCACGTTTGATCCACCGTTACCAGCAGAGAAAACGGACGCAATCGAACGCATCGGCTTTGGCAACTATGAAAAACTCGCCCTGCGCTTTGATAAATTCTATTGGCCGCGAGAACCACAACGTTTCAACTATATGAGTACAGGAGACATGTCACTCTTCCACGCATGGCTCAACATTGGGCATTACACAGGCGAGCCGATCATCGTCTCTTATCATGCGGGGAAGCGAGCGCGTTATCTCAACCAGTTGAATGATGGCGAGTTGGTCGAACGCACCGTTGAGACTATGCAGCAGATGTTTGGCGGCGATATTCCCACTCCCATCAGCTATGCTCGCACCCGTTGGCAACATGACCCGTTTTCGCAGGGCAGCTACTCATTTGACCAGATCGGTCAACGAGCGGAAGATCGGCAAACATTGGCGCAATCTGTTGGGGAACGCCTTTTTTTTGCTGGCGAAGCGACACACCCGCATTTTCACTCGACTGTGCATGGTGCGTATGAGACGGGAGTACGTGCGGCGCGGGAAATTTTAGAGAATACGAATCGCTAACATTTTGCAATCTGTCGTAGGGGCTAGACAAACGGTTCCGAGATTTCATAAGTTCGGACGCTTACACCGCTGATAAGAAGAAGGGCGAGATAAACGACATTGAGTCTGATGTAGGGTGAGGGCATAAGCCGTTTACCTAGCCCCTACGATTTGGTGCATGATATTTGAAAAAAGGAAAGCACATGAGACACGAATCATTTATTGAGAAGGACAAAAAACAGCTACATCCATTACACCATCCGACCCGCACGGGCAACCCCATGATGGTTGAAAAAGGAGATGGCGTTTATCTGCACACGACGGACGGGCGCAAGATATTGGATGCGATGGCGGGGCTTTGGAACGTCAACGTTGGGTATGGGAATCGGGAGTTGCCAAAGGTGGCGTATGAACAGATGCAGAGCTTGGCGTACACGTCGGGGTTTGCGGGAATGAGCAATACGGCATCGGCCGAACTCGCCGATAAGCTAGCCGGCTTCGCCCATCCCAACCTCAACTTCACCTACTTTACGTCGGGTGGCTCAGAGGCGAGCGACTCATCATTTAAGACGGCTCGTTATTATTGGCGGCAGGTCGGCCGACCTGAAAAGACCAAAATCATCTCACGCTGGTATGGCTATCACGGCATCACGATGGCGGCGATGAGCGCGACGGGCATGACCAAATATCAGACGATGTTTGGCGATCTCGTTCCCGGCTTTATCCACATTCCCAACCCCAACGGCTATAAATATGAAGGGGAGCGAAAAGAAGGTGAGACGGTGGCACAGGCGGCCGCCCGTGAGTTTGAGGAGTGTATCTTGCGCGAAGGGCCGGAGACAGTGGCGGCGATCATTGTCGAACCGATTCAGGGCGCGGGCGGCGTGATTGTGCCAGATGATGGATATTTTGATTTGGTGCAGGACATTTGTAAAAAGTACGAGGTGCTGCTGATTGTCGATGAGGTGATTACGGGCTTCGGCCGCACCGGAAAATGGTTCGGCAGCCAACATTACGGACTCAACCCCGACATCATGCAGTTTGCCAAAGGGGTGACAAGTGGTTATCTCCCGCTTGGCGGCATTCAGGTCTCTGACGAAATCCGCGACGTAATTTTGAATGCCCCAACCGACCAGTCATGGATGCACGGCTACACCTATTCGGGACATTCGGCCGCCTGCGCCGTCGCCAGCGCCAACATCGACATCATTGAGCGTGAGGGGCTGGTCGAGAATGCGGCGAAGATGGGTGCGCGACTGCTCGAAGGATTTCAAGGCTTGGTCGATGAATTCCCACACATCGACAACGCGCGTGCGGTTGGCCTGATCGCAGGATTCGACGTGATGAAAGACATCGAAACCCGTGAATGGGATACGGAACTGTCGTTGAAGATCGGCAAGGTCGCGCTGCAAAATGGGGTGCGCTCACGCCCGCTGTTTGGGTCGATTGCGTTCTCGCCACCGCTGACGATTTCGGCCGATGAAGTCGATACCATCATCAAAACAATGGGTGATGCGATTGCGGCAACTGCGTAGTATGTATTGTACTCAATTGAGTGCAATGAAAACCCATTTGAGTTCAACGTGAACTCAAATGGGTTCAATTCTGGCAGGTAGGCAAATTCACGAACCAAACATCACGTCGTGACCGCGGTCGTGACCGCGGTCGTGACCGCGATAGTCTGTTCGCGCCTCAAGGCTGTGACTGGAAATCACGGCGACGAAACACACTCAATTTTTATTTGGTTCCATCATGCGCTCCGTTATAATCCGTTGTCTAATTTATCAGTGCGTCGATTCACTCGCTTTGGCAGCAATACCACGCCACTATTTGGAAGACCGCGCAATAATCACACAAACGACTTATTGGAGTACAAAATGTTTAATTTAGAAGATGACCGCGTTGAGCCAGCGATCAAATATGCACGCAAGCATCCGAGCGACTTTTTGGCACAACTGCGAGAATTTTTACGCATCCCTAGCATCAGCACGCGCAAGGAGCATGATGGTGATGTGCGGCGAGCGGCCGAATGGCTGGCACAAAATATGCGTGAGGCAGGGTTGGAAAACGTGAAGCTGTTCCCAACGATGGGACACCCAATTGTCTATGGCGATTGGTTGCACGCGCCGGACGCACCTACCATTTTATTTTATGGACATTACGATGTACAGCCGGCCGACGACCTCGACCTCTGGAAGACCCCACCCTTTGAGCCAGACATTCGCAAAGAAAGTATCTATGCGCGTGGCTGTAGCGATGACAAAGGGCAGACGTTGTTGCTTGTCAAAGCCGTTGAGTCATTTTTGCAAGGCGCGGGGTCGTTACCTGTCAACGTCAAGTTCATGGTTGAGGGTGAAGAGGAGAGCGGCGGTGAGAACGTTGCAAAGTTTATTCCGGAGAAACGGGAGCTGTTGGCGGCCGATGTCGCCTATGTTGCCGATACAGCGTTTGCCGATTTCAACAAACCCGCTATCGTCTATGGCTTGCGCGGCATGGCGGCGATCAATATCGACATCGAAGGGCCGCGTCTCGACCTACACTCAGGCAGCTATGGCGGCGCGATCAACAATCCAATCAACGCCCTCTCACACATCATCGCTAATTTGAAAGACCCCAACGGGCGCGTTCTAATTCCCGGCTTTTACGATGACGTTGCGCCGCTGTCTGATCGTGAACGCGCCCTCATTGGTGAAAATGAGATAAACGAGGATAGCTGGCGAGAATGGACGGGCGCACCCGCACTGTGGGGAGAGCCAGACTTTTCACTGCAAGAGCGGATTGGTGCGCGGCCGACGCTCGACATCAACGGCATCGTTGGTGGTTACACGGGCGAGGGTGGCAAAACGATCATCCCCAGCAAGGCACACGCCAAAGTCACGATGCGGCTTGTGCCAAATCAAGACCCCGACAAAATTATGCAGAGCTTTATCGATTATGTGACCGAGCTTGCACCTGAAACCATTACGGTCACATTCGATCCGAGCCACACTGCGCCCGCCAGCATCAACGACCTCGATCATCCCGCGATGCAGGCAGCGGCCGAGGCGTGCAAAGAAGTTTTCGGCCGACCGCCCCTCTACAAACGCGAAGGTGGCTCCATTCCCATCGTTGGACAGATGCAGCGCGATCTCGGTGTCGAAACCATCCTGCTCGGCTTTGGCCTGCCCCACGACCGCATCCACGCCCCCAACGAGCGTTTTCACCTCCCCAATTTCTACAACGGGATCGAAACAGTCGTGCATTTCTTGGCAAACTATGCTGAACTTGGATAGTGTCGCCATCCTGTCTACGATTCACTCACAGGCAGGGATGCCTGTGTTACGTTATGGAAGAGTCTAACAACGCGCTTTCTAATTTTATTGTCGCAGCTGGGGTTATTCTGGCAGTGAGCTATCCTATTCTGGCGATTTCGACGGGGTTTCGTGCAGTCTTCCAAGTGCTTGAGGGCGACCCGACGAACTCGCCGTGGCTAACTGTCGTTGCCGCCCTGTGTTATACGGTGGCGACGGTTGGGTTTGCCAAGCAGCCACGCGCAGGGCGTGAAATCAAACAGCGGACAAGCGCAATTGGTAAATGGTGGCAGTCGATTTCGCCGCAAGCGGCGTGGCGCATTTCGCTCTACGTGCTGGTTTTTGAGACGGTGATGACGCTGCTCGTTGGGACGTTGAGCTTTATTGTGCCGGAGTTAATCGGCCGCAACGTCTGGCAATTTTTCGGCCGAGATTACGGCTACTTCCCGCTCATCCAACCACTGCTAGGTATCCTCTGGCTGTTCAACCCGATCACAAAATCAAACTACGCGATCGAGTCGTAATGATGCTCGCGCTATCTCCTCTTGATCGTTCCAAACAGAAATCAGTAGAGTGCATGTCAAATCAGTAAAACGTGTGGGTAGGGGCTAGGCAAACGGCCAATTGAGCAAAAAATACTGGGAAAACACTTTGAGTGCATTTCATCTGAGTAAGAGAGCAAAATTCATGAGGAATTGCTACGATAGTAGCAAAAACCAAACCAAAGGTGAACCTCATGAATTCGACTCAGCAAGAGATTGTACACGAAGTAAAGACAAAGTTTGAAGAACTGGTGCAATATGTGACAGAAGAAACAAGAGATGCAAACGCAGACCAAGTAGAAAGGCATCTGTGGAGGAATGTGCTGGCAATAGGACTGAACCTACTCCAGTTGTTCTTTTGGGTGAGAAAGGAGCAGGCAAGCCGCGAGCCAATGCAGTTGGAAACAGGAATGGAATTGAAGTATATAGAAGATAGAGGGCGTACCTACCAATCAGTATTTGGCAAAGCGGTAGTGGAGAGACCGTACTTCTACAAGGCGGGTCATGGAGGCTGCCTGCCACTGGATGCGGAGTTGGGGTTAGGAGAGCGCAGCTACTCAGACATGTTGCAACAAATGGAAAGCCAATTGAGTGTGTATGTGCCATACGGGAAGGCGAGCAAACTGATAAGTGGGTTATTAGGGCAAACCTACTCCACACGTGTGGGACAGCAATGTGTGCTCACCTAGGCGGTTGACGTGGACGCATTTTATGCACAGTTGCCCAGCCCAACCCCGAGTGAGACAGCCACGATTCTGGTCGGACAAGCCGATGGGAAAGGGGTGCCAATCCGCAAGCAAACGGCGGCTGCGGGCAAAGTGCGTCTGGGCAAGGGAGAAAAGCGCAGTTGCAAAAAAGAAGCGGTTGTGACGACAACGTATACAATCGCGCCCAAAGAGCGCACAGCCGAGCAAGTTGTTGCCTCTTTGTTCAATGAAACGCCACAAACAACTCAATCAACGCCGCCGCCTGCCCCGCAGCACAAACGCACATGGGCGACGCTTGAGGGCAAACATGCCGCCATGCAACAGTTACAACAACAAGCTACCAAACTGGACAATCCACACATTCAACATCGCGTCGCCCTATGTGATGGCGACCCGGCCTTGCAAGACCGCCTGACCACCTATCTGCCTAGCTTCACCCTCATTCTTGACATCATCCACTTGAGTGAATACCTCTGGAAAGTTGCCAATTCCCTCTGGCACGATGATGAACCTCAACGCTTGGCATGGGTCAAACAACAACTCTTGGCCTTGCTGCGCGGTCACGCTCAGGACGTTTTGGACGCTCTCTCTCTGCTTGCTGCCTCCGCTTCTCCCTCTCAACTTCAGACCCTTGACACCACTTCTGGCTATCTCCAGCGCAACCTCCCCTTCGTCAACTATCATCTCTATTTAGCCGCTGGCTTTCCCATTGCCTCTGGTGTCATTGAAGGTGCTTGCCGTCATCTTGTCAAAGACCGCATGGAACTCTCTGGTATGCGCTGGCACCCTTCCTCTGCCCACTCTCTCCTTGCTCTGCGGGCTGTTTCTGAAAACGGCGATTGGGACGCTTTTCAGCTTTTTCATCAACATCTCCGCCACTCTCGTTTGTACTCCTCCTATCCCCCATCGCTTCGCTCCTCTCCTTTTTCTTCTCTTCCCTTGGCTGGTTGACTTTACTCAAATGAAATGCACTCATCTGATTTTTGAATATACGGACAATATCAAACCGTTCGACGTGCAGGGTTTGTTTGCAGAATTGCATACGGAAATTGTGGCGACGGGGGCGGTTAATCTGAAGGGGTTGAAGAGTCGTGCCTACTGTTTGAGCGATTATCGGCTGGCGGATGGAGATGAACGGTATGCGTTTGTGCATGTGCAGATGTGGATCCGGCATGGGCGCACGTTGGAGACGCGGCAAGAGATGGCGCGGCGGGTGATGGGGGTATTGGAGCGGTGGTTTGGGGCGCGGCGCGAAAGGGGATTTTTGTCGCTTTCGGCCGATATTCAAGAGATGGCAGAAGATGTCGCCCTGACCCATCACAACATTCCCGCACACACAACGGAATGAGGTAAAAATGCTTTTAGTGTATGACACCCCAAAGCCGCATGGGTAGAGCGGAGCGGCCGAGTCAATCCCCGCGTTGTCACGCGCAAGATGTCTAAGTTTTTGAAAAAGCGCCCCCAACATCCTGCTTGGCCTCAGCCTCGTTCCTCCTTTCGTGACGCTGTTTCTCTTATTTGAATGGTATTGCGCTTAGAGGTGTGCCTGAAATGCGAGTAGCGTCTGTTCGATCATTTCGGCCGAAACCAACACCGCCCCAATCTCACCCGCCAATTCAACCGTCGCCTCTGTGAACCCTTCATGTGCAAAGAGCGCGTACTGCACCTGCCAGCCAGCTTCGACCTGTGCCATGCGCTGACTACGCTCAATCAAATCACGCAGCACAGCGCGACTAACCGCCCCCCGCCCCCACTTCGCCTCCCCGATCAGCAGCCGTTTTTCACGGGCATTGGCGGCAACCACATCCAACTGAACGCCGCGCTTGCCCTTCGCTCGTCGCCAGTAAGAGCCAACCTGTTCAGGATGGAACGACAACTGCTCCAATGCGGCGGCCGACCAAACCCACTCTTGGCACAACTCCTCAAAGACGTGCGTGCCGATGAAGGCGCGTAGCTCCGCCCAAATCTTTTCGACGGCAGCGGCGGTGTACCCGCGTTCAATTGTCGCTAGGCGCGGCACGATAAAGCGATAGTAGAAGCGTAGAAAGTGATCGCTCAAATGGTAGCGCCCCTGCCGACTGCGCGGTTTGGCGAGAACGGGATCGCGTCGCTCGACGAGTTCAAGCTCTTGTAGCAGATTGAGATAATGTCCCAGACTGCTTTCCGTCACGCCCGACATTTTGGCGATCTCACCCCATTGATGAAATCCGCTGGCGATTGCCCGCAAAATAGATTCGTATGTCTGCGGCTCCGAAAGTTGGTCGTGCAGAATCAGGGCGGGATCGGAGAGCATGATACTACCCGTTTGCAAGCACTCATCGCGTAAAGCCGTAACGAACTGATCTGTGCGCGTGAAGCGTTCGACATAGGCTGGTACACCGCCCGTCACGGCGTAGATGGCGACTCTTTCGGCCGATTCCCGCTCAGGAAACAGGTCGATCAATGCCGCATAGGGCAGCGGTTGCAAACGCAACTGCGTGGTTGCTCGACCGTACAGCGGCGCGTTGTAGGCAAATATCTCGCGCTGCATCATCCCGACCAGTGAGCCTGTCAATACCAAACGCAAGTTGGGCAGTTTCGATAGCTGATGATCCCACACCTTTTGTAGCACGCTGACCAACGTGGCATCGTTGCGGATGAGATAGCTAAACTCATCGAGGACAATCCACTGCACGCCCTCTGCCGCCGCCACCATGCCCGCCATGTGATTAAATGCCGCCTCCCAATCTGGAAAGCTGTAATCTGGCGTGAGGGGAATGACAAAACGCGGGTCATGCTGCAAGAGGGCTTGCGAGAAATCTCGCAACTGCACGGCTGCGCTATGCGTCGTCGCCATCCAGTAGAGCGGTTGCTGAATTTGACGTGTTTCGAGAAAGTAAGTCAGCAAGCGTGTTTTGCCGACTCGTCTGCGGCCGAAAAGGATGATCAATTCGGCCGATTCCCGACGATGGGCATTGTCTAAGGCGTTCAACTCTTGTTTGCGGTCTACAAATCGCACAGTATCCTCAATAACATTGTGTTCACAATCATTGTACACACAATGTTGTTTTAGATCAATTGACCATGCAAATGAACACGTGTGCTAGCCGTCAAATACAGACCAGCAAATCGCGTTGCACAAGCGTTGATCATCCAGCACAAGCTCACGTATCTCTGAACGAAGTTCGAGGGAATCTTGACAGATGAGGAACTGGGAAGATTATTTGAAAAACACGGGGTAAAGGATGAATAGAAAAAGCTCCGCATTTTGCGGAGCTTTTTCTACATGATAGGTGAAAGCGAGTTGAAGATCGTTTAGCCACCTACTAAGGCAGATGCAGAACGAATATACTCGATAAGCTCGCCAGCACTTGCGTCCATATAGGCAAAATAGCCAGAGGGAGCAACACCGATCCAGACGATGAACAGCAGGAACGAGAGCAAAATTGCAAGTTCACCACGATTTACGTCGCGCAGAGCTTTGTTTTCAGGCTTATCTAGTGGCCCTAAGAAAACGCGCTGGAACATCCAGAGCAGATAAATCGCTGCAAGAATGACACCTGTTGCTGCAAATAGGGTGAAAATCCATGGACGTGGACCGAGTGCATTACTGCCGGCCGAGCCAAGCAAAATCGTAAACTCACCAACAAACCCATTTAGACCCGGCAGCCCCAAACTTGACAGTGTAATAATAAGCGAGATGACGGAGAAGACGGGCATGGCGATCCAGATACCACCGAAATCTTCGATTTGGCGCGTGTGGCGCTGTTCATAGATGATGCCGACGATGTAGAACAATGCGCCTGAACTTAGCCCGTGATTGACACCTTGCAAAATTGCGCCTTCAAGTCCTTGTGGGTTGAGCGAGAAAATGCCCAACATAACAAAACCTAAGTGACTGATTGACGAGTAGGCAACCAACTTCTTCACATCCGTCTGGGCAAATGCGACGATAGCTCCATAGATGATGCCGATGACTGCCAAAACTGCGATTGTTGGTGCGAAGTAAAAAGAGGCATTCGGAAACATCGGCAGGTTGAAGCGCATAAAGCCATAAGTTCCCATTTTCAGTAGGACACCTGCCAAGATGACAGAACCAGCAGTGGGAGCTTGCGTATGTGCGTCAGGTAGCCATGAATGGAAGGGGAAGACAGGAACCTTAACAGCAAAGGCGATTGCAAATGCTAAAAAGAGCCATATTTCCGCATCGCCAAAGAACGTTCCGCGAATCTCTGGCACAGCGAATGAGCCAGCCTGAATTCCCACGTACAGAATAGCCACGAGCATCAGTAATGAGCCAGCCATCGTGTAGAGGAAAAACTTGATCGCTGCATATACACGCTCTTTGCCGCCCCATAACCCAATGAGAAAGTACATTGGCACAAGCGTGAATTCCCAAAAGACATAGAAGAAGAACAGGTCTTGCGCGAGGAAAACGCCCAACATGCCTGTCTCAAGCAGCAGCATGAAGATGTAATACTGCCTGACATTGTTTTTAATCATTGGGAAGGAGGCAGCGATTGCCAGCATCGAGATGAACGTTGTCAGCATAATCATTGCGATGCTGATGCCGTCTACACCAAAATAGTACTGGATGCCCCACTGTGGAATCCACATAAAGCGGTCAACCATTTGCAAATCGGTTTCCCCTTTGTCAAACATCATCAGCACAAGGCAGGAGATAACAAAGGTCGAGATCGCAGTGAAGATGGCAACATTGCGGATTTCATCGTCGGAATTTCGGCCGATTCTTCCCATAATCAGCAGCGCAAACACACCGATCACTGGGGTAAAAGTCAAAATTGTCAGGATTAGGCTAAAATCGTTCATTCAAGTTCCTGAGAAAAGAAACGGACTTTTTGTCCGTCCTACATGATTACAAAATAGAGAACCAAGGCAACTACACCGATGAATAAACTCAGCGCATAGTTGCGGACATAACCAGTCTGTATTTGCTGAAAGGCACTAGAAACGCCGCGAATCAATCGTGTCATTCCCATTACCATCCCACCATCGACGACACGACGGTCGAATGAGCCAAGCCAGTTGCCAAGACGAATAAAGTTTTTACGCAATACCGTGTCGTTAAAGGTATCGTGATAGAAGTTCCAATCTACATCAAACGCCGTAAAGTCAGCGATGCGATTGAAGAGCGGCATCAACCCCTTCATGTAAAGTGAGTTAAGCGGGAGCTTTGCCATGAGTGAGAAGGGTGGAACCCTGAAAATAGGGTCTTTATCCTCTGCGCTCTTGGGCTTGTCACCCCCATAGACTATGAAGAACGACGCACAAAGCGATGCAATGGCCAAAACTGTCGAGATAATCGCTACCCTTAGCTGAATCCAAGTTGGCGTGTAAGGCATATCGACAACACCTTCATCCGTTAGCTCAAACGATTGAATCGAATACTCCAACCAGTGTTCTAGCGCAAGCATTTCAAAGCCAATACCACCGCCACCACTATGATCGTCTTCTGGCTCGTCTGCAAGGAGGCTGCGGTTTGCATCGGTCGAGATTATGCCAGATGAGGCAACTTCGGCCGAAATTCCCGCATGATCCTTTTTGCTTTCTTTGTAAGCCGCTTCTGTTGGATGAGGCAGATTGAGCAAACCACCAAGTAGTGATAAAGCTGCTAAAACCACGAGCGGCCGCCACATCACGGGCGCACTTTCTTCAGCGTAATGCGTCGCTTCGTGACGCTCTTTTCCAAAGAACACCATTTTGAGCTGGCGACCCATGTAAAACGCCGTGCAGATTGCACCAATGGTCAACATTGCATACACATAGGTGAAAATCCAGCCATCGCCCAAGTTGTAGCTTGCATGTGCCAAAATTTCATCTTTTGACCAGAAGCCAGCAAACGGGAAGATACCTGCCAGCGCGAGCGTGCCGAACATGTAAACGGCAAACGTGATCGGCATGTGCTTCCGCAAATTGCCCATGTAGCGCATGTCTTGCGGGTCGAACGCATCGTGATTGTGTGCATCGTGGTCATGATGCGTGTCATGACCATGCTCATTATGTTCACCGCTATGCGCCGCGTGATGTTCATGCAGATGGTGTTCGCCATGCTCCATGCCATGAATAATTGAGCCAGCACCCATGAAGAGTAACGCTTTGAAAAAGGCATGTGTCACCAAATGAAACATGCCTGCGACGTATGCACCCATACCGACTGCGGCAATCATGAATCCAAGTTGGCTAACTGTCGAATACGCAAGCACCTTTTTGATGTCAAACTGTGTAAACGCGATCAACCCTGCATAGACTGCAGTCGTTGCACCCAGTACAGCTATCAGGTCGGGCGCACTCAAAATGCCGAACATCTTTACGTCGGATATTCGCGCTAGTTCGATCAAAACATTGCTGCGAACCAGCAGATAAATGCCAGATGTGACCATCGTTGCCGCGTGCATGAGCGCAGAAACGGGTGTGGGGCCTGCCATCGCGTCTGGAAGCCACGTAAAGAATGGAATTTGTGCCGACTTGCCGGCTGCGCCCAGCATGAACAGTGCGACAATTGCGGTTAAAACACCGCCCATTGAGAATTCGACACTTTGCCCAAACGCGACACTCTCCCCATTTTCAAACATCTCGATAGCCAACTGGAATACGCCGGGATGATCGGCCGTTCCAAACTCCATCGTGCCAAATGTCCAAAATGTGAGCGACATCGCCAAAATCATGCACAAATCGCCAAAACGGTTGGCAACGAACGCCTTACGTGCGGCGTTGGAGTTGACAACGCCCTCATACATTCTCTCGTTGCGATCTTTGTCTTCAACCACACGGTTTTTGTCAAACCAAAAGCCGATCAGCAGAAAAGACGCGAGACCAACCCCTTCCCAACCAACAAACAGCGTCAAATAGCTGCTGCCTGTGACAACCAAAATCATGAAAAACATGAATAGGTTGAGATAGGTAAAGAAGCGAGAAAAATCTTTGTCACCGTGCATGTAGCCGATGGCGTAGATGTGAATGAGAGAGCCAACCCCCGTGATGATGAGCAGCATCGTCACTGACAGAGTGTCGATGTGTAATGCCCATGGAATGTGGAGGCGTTCGTCACCTAGACCGACATTGATCCAGTCAAACAGATGCACGACATGGGCATGATGGTCAGCGCGGAGGGCGTTCCAGAGCAAAACGGTGATGACAAATGCCGCAAGTGACATTGAGGCAGCGAGCCAGCCAGACCACTTTTCACCGTTGGAAGGGTTGTTTTCGGTGAATTTTCGGCCGAAAAACCCATTGATCGCCGCCCCAATGAGCGGAAAAATTAGAAGTAAGGGAGCTAATCCAAACACTGAGTTACCCCTTCATCAACCGCATTTCGTCAATATTGACCGTTTCGCGGGTTCGGAATATCACGACAGCTAAAGCAAGACCGACCGCTACTTCGGCCGCTGCCACTGTCATGGTGAAAAATACAAATATCTGTCCGTTGATGTCACCAAATTCGCGTGCAAATGCAACAAAGAGCAAATTTGCGGAATTGAGCATCAACTCAATCGACATGAAAATGATGAGCGCATTACGGCGTAAGAGAACACCCATCGCGCCGAGCGTAAACATGACGACGCTAAGTGCAATGTACCAATTGATTGTGACTGCGGGTAGCATTATTTTTCCTCTCGCTTGTACGATTGCCAAATGACGAGACTCATCATCGCCACCAACAACAAAATTGAGGTCACTTCAAACGGAAAGACATACGATCCAAAGAGTGCTGTACCGATTGCCTCTGGACTTGCATCCATTTCGGGGAGTGGGTTGGGTTCAACCGACCCTGAAACACGGGTCAGCAATAACCCTAACATGATCAACCCCAGCATAATCGCGCCGTAAAATTGCCAGCCTGTCGGAGTGGCTCCGCGCAACTGTTCAGCTCCCAAGAGCATGATGACAAATAGAAACAAAACCACAATTGCGCCCGCATAGACGGTCACCTGCACCATCGCAATAAACGGTGCGTTCAAGATAATGTAAAAGACCGCAATCGTGACAAAGTTCAACACCAAAAACAACGCGCTGTGGACGGCGTTGCGACTTGTGATCATGCCTACGGCCGATCCCAGCATAATTGCTGCCAAAATGATAAAAACGACGGGATGTCCCATTCTTCTCTCCATCTTGAGCGGACTTCAGTCTGCTCAGAAACAGGCATCAGCCTGCTCAACGTTAACGTGGATCTTCCATCTGTGGAATCGACTTTGTAAAAACACCCGGCTCATCCTCTGTATTACGAGGGGTGCTTCCCGCACCATCAAGCGGTGCATCGATCAGCATCTTCTTTGTATAAATTGCGCTAGCACGATCATAAAAGCTCAATTCGTAATCATTGCCAAGCTGAATCGCTTGCGTTGGACAGGCATCTTCGCAATAGCCGCAAAAGATGCAGCGCAACATGTTGATCTCATAGGTTGAGGCATACCGTTCACCGGGTGAAAAGCGTTTCTCATCCGTATTCTCAGATGCCTCGACGAAAATCGCATCGGCCGGACAAGCCGCCGCACACAAAGAGCAGCCGATACATTTTTCCAGCCCGTTCTCGTAGCGGCGCAGATGATGACGACCCTTGAATCGGTAGCGCGGTTGACGTTTTACGTCAGGATAGCGTACCGTAACGGGTGGCTTAAACAGATGTTTGGCTGTGGTTGCGAGACCTTTGATAATCTCTGTGAATACGTCGAGCATGATGTTGAAAAGCTGCCAACAATTGTTGGCAGCTTATAGTTTAGCTTAGAAAAATTTGTACGAGAGATGCACCTGTTTCGCGTGCCATCTCTGAACGCACGACGATTGCAATTGCTGTGACAACAAAATTCAGAACAGAAATTGGTAAGAGAACCTTCCAACCAAGATTCATTAGTTGGTCATAGCGCAAGCGTGGTAGCGATGCACGCACCCAAATCATGAAGAAAAGACCTGCAAAAATTTTCAGAAATGTGTAGAGAAATCCGAGTGCAGGAACAGCGTCAATAAAGGGGCCACGATAGCCGCCAAAGAACAAAATCGCCGCGATTGCGCTAAATGAAATCATTTTCATGTATTCGGCCATGAAGAACATACCAAAGCGCATTCCGCCGTATTCGACGACGTAACCGGCTGAAAGCTCTTGCTCTGCCTCTAACAGATCAAATGGCGCACGCTGCAATTCGGCAAAAACACCAATGATGAAAACGATTGCTGCGACTGGCTGTAAGAAAAAGAACCAGTTAAAGCCGGCTTGTGCTTGGATGATGTCGTTGAGATTCATCGAACCCGCCAACATAATTGGTGGCAAAACGGTCAGGCTCAACGCAAGCTCATAGCTAATCATCTGTGCCGTTGCACGAATGCCGCCAAGAATAGCGTACTTACTATTTGAAGCCCAGCCAGCCAGTGCAACGCCATAAACGGCAATCGACGTGACGGCGAGGATAAACAGAACCCCAACACTCAAATTAGGTGCAATAGCAAAGTATTCGTACTGATCGGGTAGCAAAAATTCAACATTACCAGCCCACGGAATGACTGCCAAAATCATAATTGCAGGAATCACGGTGAGCATTGGTGCAATGTTATAAACAGTGCGATCCACCATGCCCGGTGTTGGGTCGAGTTTGAAAAAGAGTTTGACTGCATCGGCCGCTGGCTGCATAAACCCGCCCAAAATCTTGAATGGTGCTTTGCCTTTTCCACGGGGAATTGGAATGTAGCCGGCATAAGTCGGGCCGACACGCGCCTGCAAGCGTGCTAGTAGTTTACGCTCAAGCAGTGTTGTGTAAGCGAAGCCCGTGATAACAACGAAGCTCATGATAAAGCCGACGATCAGGGCGCGGAGTGCGATAGTTCCTAATGACATAGTTCTTCTCAGTAAGCGATTGTCTCATCGCCTACTCATGTCCACCCACCGAATTTGCTTCGGACAGACGAATCTCAATCTTGTTGTGAATTTTATCACTAATCGGAAATGGCGCATCTATTTGAAAAACGTCAGCATCGGCTGCCACAAGACATTATCTGGTTCAACAATCATCATGGTGAAATAAATCGTAAACCTCAATCCTCTTGTTTTCCAATCACCAGCGAACGCCCTGTCATCACATCTGGTTGTTCAAGCCCCAATAAATCGAGAACTGTTGGTGCCACGTCCGCCAAAATCCCACGCGGTCGCAATCCATAATACGCATCTCCCATCACAAACAAATGGACAGGATTTGTGGTGTGATAGGTGTGTGGTTCGCCTGTCAGCTCATCGATCATCACTTCGCAGTTGCCGTGATCGGCCGTCACAATCGCCACGCCCCCTTTCGCCAAAACTGCATCAATGACCTTTTGAGCGCACGCATCAACCGTTTCGACCGCTTTGACGGTCGCTGCTAAATCTCCCGTATGTCCAACCATGTCTGGGTTTGCATAGTTGAGTAGCAAAAAACCATCATCATGGCTGTCAAGCCGTGTGAGGAGCGCATCGGTCAACTCATACGCACTCATCTCAGGTTTGAGATCATAGGTCGCCACTTTGGGAGAGGGGACGACATTGTGCGTTTCATTTTCAAATGGCTCTTCACGACCACCGTTAAAAAAGTAGGTGACATGAGGGTATTTTTCAGTTTCGGCCGAATGATACTGTGATAATCCCGCTTGGCTTATTACCTCTGCCAGCGGCATCGCAACGTTATCTTTGTCAAACAAAACCCCAGCAGGCAAATCGGGATCGTAATTCGTCATCGTGAAAATGTTTAGATTCGGATGCGTCGTCGTAAATCCAGCGAAGTCATCATCTGCAAATGCTGCCACAATTTGGCGCATTCGGTCAGCACGAAAGTTAAAGAAGATAACTACATCGCCATCTAGCATAGGGATGCGTTCATCACCGATAAGAATCGGTTCGATAAATTCATCAGTGATGCCGCTATTGTAGCTGGCTTGGATGGCGGTTTCGGCCGATGCCATCACCGGCTCCCCTGCCTGCACAATTACGTCATATCCACGCTTGATGCGTTCCCAACGTCTATCTCGATCCATCGTGTAATAGCGACCACTCAACGAAACGATTTGGGCATCGATCTCGTTCGCTTCGATAAACGCAGTCAACTCTTGCAAAAAGCCTATTGCGCTCTCTTGGGGTGTGTCGCGCCCATCGGTAATGAGATGCAAAATGGCACGCTTGCCACGCTTCTTTGCCAACATCAACAATGCTTTCTGATGACGCAGATGGCTATGTACGCCCCCCGTCCCAAGCAAGCCAATGATGTGCAGATGATTGGCATCCGACATCTCTTCAATCGCGCCATTCAGCTCGTCTAATGAAAAAATTGTCTCATTCTCAATTGCAAGGTCAATTTTTACAATATCCTGATAAACGACGCGACCTGCGCCCAAATTGGTGTGACCAACTTCGCTATTGCCCATCTGACCGTCGGGCAGCCCAACGGCTAATCCGCTGGCATCGACGATGGCGCGTTCATAGTTTTTGAGCCAGCTGTCAAAGTTAGGGGTGTGCGCTAGGGTAACGGCATTGTTTTGTTCAAATTGGCGAATGCCCCAGCCATCGAGAATCATGAGGAGTATAGGGGAAATGGGTTGCATGGAGTGTGTCCTTCTGTTTTTCGGCCGATTATAACAGCCCTGTTATGAGCGCATAAATGAGTTGGGGGAGGCTGCGCCTACCTCTGGTAGAGCGTTTACACTCGTGATGACTTTGACGGCGTAAAAACCGCAAAATGATAGGTTTTGACAGTAAAATCCGCCTCTTTGTAGTCAATATAGAGCCATTCTAAGTGGTTGGACACCAAATGAGCTATTTGCTGGAATTTGCTCCCCCAACAAGTGGATGCGCCCGTTTGGTGTTTAGCTCCAGCAAGATGTTGCGCTCAAGCACGCTCTCGAACAGGCTGCGAACGTCGAACTCCACGCGGCGAATGTCGTAGGCAAGCCCTAGTAAACTGGCTCGCCACAATATCCGATCAAAATGTGCCAAAATGTCAAACTCAAAATTGCATACCATCTCCTCGTTTAGCCGAAAATAGTTGGACAAAATCTCATGAATATCACGCCCGCGAAAGAAGGACGCATCGTGGATATTTTCACCGTACAAACGATGGACTGAGCTGATCGTTACGTCGAACGGGTGGCGTTCTAAGAAACGGATCGCCTCTGCTTCATGTTGATGGGGTTGCCCTAGCTCAACGCCGCTGAAGACAAGCAGTGGTTGACCAACAGGGTTTGTAAAGTCGCGCCGACACTGTTCAATTTGCAAGAAATAGCGATCTGACTTGTCAAAGGGTGCATGGAAATCACCCGCCCACTCTTTATGCTCTGCGAACGCAATTGCCGCGAGATCGTGCTGAGTCGCCGCGTGGCACATCTCGCGCATCGTGCTGCGTGCGTCTGGGCTGAACGTCGTATGTGTATGTAAATCTGTCTTTATTTGCATGTCTCAATTGAAGCAGTGTCGCCATTTTTCTTCAATCGTCATGCGTTAAGGTCTTGTAAAGCGGCTGTTATCGTCTAGTTAACTGCACTGGTATCCTATTCCTCGAATACCTCCGTGAACGTGACAAATGACAGAAGGTAGTGATGCTTCATAGATAGTGAGGCGAGACCGAGCAGCAGCACAAATGCGATGAGCAAGATCGGCCGAAACGTCTCCACGCCCATCTCCTGCCCTGCAATCGCCGTTGGGACGTTGCTCTTGTCGTAAATAACGGTGATGAACTGCTGGTCGTTGGCATCGGCCGAATTGGTCACGCTGATCGTGCCAGCGTGAACGGTGTTTGAGAGACCCGCATCATTGACGAGAATGGTCATCACATCTCCGCTCGTCCCGCTCAGCGCCGACAATTGCAACCATGCATCACTCGTCGTCGCCGTCCAGTTGAGCGCGTCGCCCGTGCTTTCGACTGTCACCGTGCCGCTGAGGATGTCGCTGTTGTCGAGCGCAAGCACGCTGGGCGCGGTGGTCAACATGGCGGGTGTCGGCGGCAACTCACTTAATGAGGCGACAATGTTGAGCGTGATTTGTGCCGTATCCAAACCGCCTACACCGTCATCGGCCGAAAGCGTGATGGTGTGTGTTCCGACGCTCAACCCGCTGATGGAGCGTGCGCTCCCCATCCCGAGTGCGCCGTCGAGATTAGACGACCAGCTCAACTCGCTCTCCTCCAACGAACCGCTATCCGCATCATAACCCATTCCTTGTAGCCCAACCGTCTGGCCTGTGGCGAAGGTGCTGTTGTCAGCGGGGAAGGTGATGGTGGCTGCGGGGGCATGATTCGCCACGACAAACGTCGCCGAATCCCCCGCCGTTGTGTGAATGCCATCGCTGGCGAGAACGCGGAACTGCGCCTGCGTGCCAGCCGACAAGCTGTCCGTATCGACCGTAAACGAGTTGCCCGTCAGATCGACCGCCAGCGTTTGCCACGTCTGCCCACCATCTGGTGAATACTGGACGATGAAGTGGAGATTGTCGCCGTCTACGTCGTTGGCTGTCCACGTGATCGTTTGCTCGGCGGCACGTGAAGATGGGCCAGTGACGGTGATGGACGGGTCGGTCGCGCCAGCGGTAATCGACGCGATAACCCCAGAAGCGGTTTCGATTTCAACTGTCACCGTTCCCGCGACGTATGGAACGAGTTCATCGATCAGGAGTCGCTCGGTCGTCGAATGGCTGCCGTTCGGGTCTAGGGTATCGTCGTGAATTTCGTCAGGGGTAAATGGGTAGCGGGCGAGTTCGTTATCGGCCGATCCCCGCAGCACAATGTCGGTCGCTCCGTCGCTGTCTAGCGTTGGCATGACCGCCGTCGGCAAGATGTACAGCGGGTCAAGTTGGGCGGTCGTGATGCCCTCCGTCACGGTAATCAACCCACTCACCAGCAGGTAATTTGTCGTCGTGACGACGGGGGACGCACACCGCGCGGCTAGCTTGCTGATCTCCGTTCGCAACGCCTCGTAGGTGTATTCGCTGACCCACTGCGCTTGACAATAGCTCATCACATCGCGGTAATTTTGGTCGTAGGGCTGCAAAATGGTCGCGCCACCGGGCGCGTTGCGATGGTTCCAGTTGAAACCATACGTTTGCTCAAACGGATCAAGGCTGGCAATTTGGCTGATGCTGGCGCGAATTGGCGACAGTTGTGGAAAATTGGGGTCGATTCCCGCCTCACCGCGACAGGCGACGTGTTTTCGGCCGAGCGCGTGACCGATTTCGTGTGCGCCGTACCAATCAGCGTAGGAACCGTCGTTGTCGCCTGAGCCGGGAAACGTCGCGCCAGCAGGGGACATGGCGGTGTATTTGCCGATGTCGGCCAATCCGCGAATAAAGTTTGTGCCGTTTACGTCGTCTGCGAGACCGATGTAAATGGAACAGCGATTGCGGGGATTGTCGTTGATCTCGCTGCGGCGGATTTTGCGGACATCGCGCAGAATATCGGCCGAACTGGGATTGATCGTCGTCATCGAAAAGGTGCGCGTGCGGAAGTTGACCGTCGGCACAGGGTAACCAACCGACAGCCAATCGACGAGCCGCTGACTGTCGGTCGCGGGAATGCTTTGCAGCGGACAATTCGCGCAGGTGCGATACTGCATGTCGAGGATCGTCAAATTCAAATTGGACGCAGCGTCAAACGTGACCGTTTTTTGAATGTCATTGTTGGTTGTCAACATCTCTTCGGGCGCACGCGCACGTCCGTTGTTGGTATGGTTGATCTCCCCCTTAACCGTCACTGACCCGCTCAAAAAGTTGTTCGGCAGCTTGAACACAAAGCTATCTTGCAGCAGTGAGCGCGTCGGGTTGTGCATGACGCGATTGACCCCAATTGGATCAAGCAGCACTTCTTGTCCTCCTTTTGTGACGCGCAACTGGGCGGCTGTTTGGAGCGGGGCATCTTCTGGTCGAAAAACGAATGAGTAGAGACGCACATAGGTCGGTTTGTTGGCGATTAAATCGACGCTGTGTTGCAGATTCTGCAAGCCTTGTGTCACTTCCAGCCCCATCGCAATGATGTCTGGGTTGAAGAGCAGGCGCACTTGTGCGACGTTGATGCGGGCGTTGGCTCTACTTTCGGCAGCCCCACCGGGATCACCCGCCGTCACCTGCGCGGTGGCACGAAAGAGCAGCGTCGGCGGCATCTCGCCCACCGTCGTTGTAAAGACATGCGTGATGGGGCTTTGCTCCTGTCCGTTGACCTGCGTGCGCTTAAAATCGGCAACGCTGGCTGGATCAATCGCGATCTCGGCCAACGCGCTGCCCTCGACTGGATCGGGAGAGGCATCGATCTGATACTCCAAATCGACCTCGACGCGTACAATGGCATCTTCAATAATCGTGCCACTATACGGTGGGTCATCCCAAATAAAGTCGAGATTGACCCCGACAACGGCGGTCGCCTCCCCAGCTTGATCGTTACCTGCACGCAGTTCGGCAATCGCTTCGCCACCGTTGGTGACAAGCTGCACGAGTTGTGCGTTACCGTGTGTCATGGTATCGGTAAAGTCAAATTCAGCGGGGGGGATGGCGGCATCAACACCGACCTTGATTTGAGGGGGCATTGACTGAACGGGCAGCGCATAAACGATGGCGGTCGGAATGCCTAAAAAGAGCAGAACGGCAAGTAGGGGGATGCTGGCGTGCCAGTGAGGGCGGACAGTGGTTGTGTTGTTGATGGGTTGCATGTGAATCCTCGTGATGGTCGTCTAGTAATTGAACAGGACAAATCGCCGTTTTTCCGTTGTCACTTCGTCTTCTGAGTACATTGTACTCGAATCAAGCACGCAAATGACGGCGGCGACATCACGCTTCTCGACGAGCGAGCGTTCGCAACCAATTGTTAAACCAACTGTAACAGACCCTTAACGGTGCAAAATTGACGGCAGATGTCTAATTAGCGGAACCCTGCGACTAGCGTGATTTTCTTTCACGGCGCAGACGATAGAGAAAATCGGCCGATTTCACCGCACGTTCCAACAGATATTGCAGGTAGAAGTGCATGATTGACTCAAGCTCGTGGTGTAGCTCACGGCGCAGTTGCAAGTTCTTGACTGTTTCCCAATTGCGCGTTTGCAGGTAGCGTAGCACTTTGACCGCGGCGGCCGAGACGCGCTTCGCTTTCGGATCACGTCGCCGATGGTCAGGCTTGATAAAGCCGCCTTCTTCCGCGCTAAAGTACTGTTCTTCCTGCTCAATCGGCTCACCGCTGACGACGCAGTAGAATAGCTGGGGCTGATAGCCGACAAGTGAGAGCAAGCGCAACTCAAAATAACGCGCCGCTAAGAGCAAATTGTCGCTCGCGTTAAACCAGCCAAGCCCACTGAGCAGCAGTTGATAGATACCGATGTGTCTCTCTTCATCGGGCGTAAACTGGTCAAGCAGTTCACACGCATACGCCGCGTAGGTTGTTCGCACAAGATCGCCGTTGAGGTTGCGATTTGGCTCGATCAACTCAGCCTGCGTGATAATGTCGAGATTGCGCCCTTTGGCAATCAGAAATTTGGAGCGCATGAACAGCTCAATGTGACCCGTTTTGCGGCTTTGCGGCTTGCGTGCGCCTTTGGCAATCGCGCGGATTTTGCCGGCTTCTTGTGTATAGAGCGTGATGAGGCGATCAGCCTCACCAAAGTTGGTGCGGCGCAAAACGATGCCTTCGGTGCGGAGGGAGCGATCTCGGTTCATAGTAGCCTCACGGTAAGCGGTCTGGCGCGAAGTGAAAAGGCAGCAGTTGGTAGAGCGTATAGTCGCTAATGTTGCCGTTGCTATCGACGAGGTAGACGGGAATATCGGCCGAAAACTCCGCCAACACCTGCCGACACGCCCCACATGGCGACCCGCTATTCTCCGTCGCAATGGCAATCGCCTCGATCTGCTGACACCCATCTGCCACCATCGCAAACGTCGCCGTTCGCTCGGCGCAGTTCGTCAAACCATAGGAGGCGTTTTCGACGTTGCATCCCATGTAGATTTTGCCATTGTTGGCAAACAGGGCTGCTCCGACGGAATAGCCTGAATAGGGCGCATAGGCGTTTTCGCGCACCTCAAGTGCTTTGCGTGCCAGCAGGTCGCGGGTTTCACTCATGAAGATTTCCAGTTATATGACTAAACGGTTCAACTTTGCTACTGGGGGCAACCATGGCGTTTTCAACAACAGCTTGCTCGATAATACAGCGGTTGCCAATCTCGGCCGATCTCACAACCGCATTTGGCCCCACCACGCAATTTTCGCCAATGACCGTATTGCCCTGAATAAATGTGTTTGGCCAAATAATTGTATCTTTCCCAATCTGCACAGTCTGGTCGATATAGGTTTGGTCGGGAGCAATAATCGTGACACCATGACTGAGCCAATGCTCATTGGCGCGTTGCCGAAATGCACGTTCGACGGCGACTAGTTCGGCGCGAGTGCCTGCCCCCAGTCGCTCCGTTGCATCTTCAGCTAGCGTCGCATCGACTAGCAGCCCCTGCTTAACGGCAATCTCAACCATATCGGTCAGATAGTATTCTTGTCCGCTGCGTGCCTGTCGTAGGGGGAGATTGTCAATGTTAGACCAAAGGAAATCGCCATCAAAGCAGTAGATGGCTGAGTTTTGTTCACGAATGGCGAGGAGGTCATCCGCATTCGGCCGACGTTTCGCCTGTGCCACTTCGCAAATTTCAACGACGTTGCCCTGCTCATTGCGGACGATGCGGCCGAAGCTGCTTTCCTTACCTTCTTCCACTGCCAAAATGACGACGGCAGCCGCTTTTTCGCGCTGTATCACTGCCAACTTCTCAAGCGTTGCCGCACGAATGAGTGGCATGTCGCCCGCCAATACGATGACCTGTGACGCTCTGCCCTGTAGCACATCCTTTGCCATGGCGGTGGCGTGACCTGTGCCGAGCTGTTCGGCTTGGATGACGTAATCGGCCGAGTCGCCAAATAGCTCGCGCACGCCGGCCGAGCCTTTTCCCACAACCAACACAGGCTGCAACGCTGATACCAGTTGTGCTGCATCGACCACATGCTGCACCATCGGCTTTCCACCGACTTCATGCAAAATTTTCTGCCGTTTTGAATTCATGCGGGTCCCTTGTCCCGCTGCTAAAATAATGATGCCAATACCTGTCATAAAATATGATTTCCGTGAAGACGTTACTACAGTTTGGACGTGGAGAAAAAGAGTATCCCAAGAGGGAGATGATAGCCAAGCGTTTTGCGTGAATACCATTTTAGCAAATAGCTCTATTCTCATTGTATGGACAAAACCCCTCATACAAGGATAATACCCTCAGTCGAGAAGCACAACGGAGAAATCTCATGAATGATCGCAAGGAAATTTTGGGTTGGGCTATGTATGATTGGGCAAACTCTGCCTTTAGCACCACAGTTGTCACGGCTCTATTTGGCCCCTATCTTGAAGGGCTAGAAGCAAGTTTATTTGAAGCAGGCACCCCTTTTTCGCTATTCGGACGTGCGCTCGAACCCGGCTCATTCTTTGGCTACTGCGTCTCTCTCTCCGTTTTTCTGCAAGTCTTCTTTCTACCCATTCTCGGCACAATCGCTGATCATTCAACCTACAAAAAGCGTCTGCTGATGGCGTTTGCCTACACGGGCGGTTTTGCCACAATTGCACTGTTCTTTGTCCAATCAAACACCATCCTGCTAGGGGGTCTTTTATTCATCATTGCCAATCTTTGCTTTGGGGGGGCAATTGTCTTCTATAACTCTTTCCTGCCCGATATTACGACACCCGACCAACGCGATGCGGTTAGCTCGCGCGGATTTGCATTTGGTTATTTAGGTGGTGGCCTCTTGCTTGCGATCAATTTTGGGATGCTTAGCGTGATGGCGGACACGACACTCGCCGTTCGTTTGAGCCTAGCTAGTGCGGGCGTTTGGTGGATCGTTTTCACCTACATTTTTCCACAAAAACGTCTGCGGCAACGCTCGGCCGCCCGCAAACTCCCAGCAGGCGAAACCTATTTTTCACATAGCCTCAAACAAATTCGCAGTACATTCAGCGAAATGAGAACGAAATATCCGGTCACCTTGCGCTACCTGATTGCCTATCTGGTTTTCAACGATGGCATTCAAACGGTTATCACGATGTCGGCCGTTTTTGCCGCCAGTGAACTGGGGGTCGAGACCACAACGATTCTGCTTCTCGTTTTGATGATTCAGTTTGTCGCATTTGGTGGCGCGTTGCTCTTTGGGCAGCTCGCAGCAAGGATTGGAGCAAAACGGTCGTTGATTGTAACGCTTGTCATTTGGGCTGGCATCGTGATCTATGCCTATGCGTTTCTGCGCTCGGAAACCCAATTGTGGGCATTAGGAGCCGTCATCGCAATTGTTTTAGGAGGCTCACAGGCACTAAGCCGTTCGCTTTTCTCCCAAATGATTCCCGAAAAGCAGGAAGCCGAGTACTTTGGCTTCTATGAAATTAGCGAACGCGGCACGTCATGGCTCGGCCCGTTTATTTTTGCAATCGTCAATCAAGTCACAGGATCGCAACGACTCGCAATCATATCGCTGATTGTCTTTTTTATCGTCGGGCTGGCTCTTTTAATTCCTGTGCATGTTAGACAAGGCATTATTGATGCAGGACATGACCCTAGCGGTGTGGTGCTATAGGAAGGACAACATAATTGCTAAATCAGGGGTCAATTTGGCAACGCAGGCGATAATAATGTGCGGGTTTGTCATGTGACAGTGCCACATTGTTTGCTCAAGTAGCCCAGCTTGTTGCTTTGTTTTCTTGCTGGCGTTTCTGGAAGTCGACAGATGATGGCGATTGCGGAGTCGTCGCAAAAGGCGGATACGTAATGATTTCGTAACCAGCACTCTAACCGGATAGTTACACCCCTTCACTATGCTATACACAACAGCATACTAGCAATTAGCGACTAGAAACTAGTATTCAGTCACATTTCAAATGATGAATGCTCGTGAAATATCTATCAAATCACAGTAGACTGAGTACTAGCCGCTTTACGGAGAACCCCCATGTTAAATCGACTACTCGGCCGACGCGAACAAGAACAGCAAATCAAATCACAAAATCGTCTCCCGCCCGGTCAATCCCTGACCCAAAAATTTCCCGTCCTGCACTATGGGCCGACACCGATGTATAAGCGCGATCTTTCTGACTGGGACTTACGTGTGTTTGGTCTCGTTGAAGAGGAAAAAGTTTGGAACTGGGAACAGTTTATGCAGCTTCCGCGCACATCTGTCACGATGGATATTCATTGTGTCACGCGCTGGTCAAAGTTCGATACGACATGGGAGGGTGTTTCGCTCAAGACGTTGATCGACGAAGGATTTATCAAACCATTGCCAACCGCAACCCATGTCGTTCAACACGCCGACTACAACTACACGACCAATACGCCGCTTGAGTATTTGCTGCAAGATGTTGTACTGATGGCGACCCATTTTGACGGGAAGCCGCTCACGGTCGAACATGGCTATCCGATGCGCGTTACGGTTGGGTCGAAGGCAGACCGCTCAGAGGAAGAGACAAAATACTTTTGGAAAGGGGCAAAATGGTTGCGTGCATTGGAGTTTCGTTCGACCGATCAGCTCGGTTTCTGGGAGCGCAATGGGTATCACAATGCGGCCGATCCTTGGAAAGAACAGCGGTTTTCGTATCGCTGACTGAACTAGAAAATGTCAAAACGATGGCAAGCGCACTCGGTGGCGATCCCTGCTGTGAAGACTGGATTTCCGCGTAGGTGGGAATGACAGATCAGGCGGACAAAAGATCAAACACCTTTTTACTCGTATCGGCCGGTGTCCCAATTTGAAGATGATAACAGGCTGTGTTTTGCAACTGGGCGAGAACGGTCATGTAGAGCGGGATTTCGCCGCCAAACTGCTGAGAGAGGGCGCGATTTTGCGCGTGTTCGAGCAGTTGGAAAGCGGCTTCGCTGGGGGGAATCGGCCGAATGACCGCCCGATCCGCAAAGGATGCCTCTCGTTCTGCAACCGTCTGGACATCGTAGATTAGCACACCATGCTCATCACATAACTGCTCAATTGCCGGATAGCAGCGGGCGGCCGATTCTGACAACGCGAGTTGACAGCGCAGCCACCCTTTGCCAAGCGTCGTGAGCGTTAGCCGCTGTACGTTGGGATGCTGCTCAAGCTGTTGTTGCCAAGCGAGCGGCGCGGCTTGGACATCGAGTCGAAGCTGATGGGCTAATGGTGGCGTACTGTTGCCAACCAAGAACAGATTTTTGAGCGGGTAGGGAGGAGATGGTTGGATGATTGGTGTCGTGGGAAGATTGAGCAGTTGGTGGGTTTTCGGCCGAATTTGCACCTGTCTTGCCAACGCACACAGCGCACCGCTCGCATACTCGATCCCAATTACGTCATCCGTCAACAGTTTCGCGCCGCGCTGCATCAAGGCAAGACTGAGCGTTGTTTTACCGCTCATCGAATGTCCGAGCAGCAGCGTGCCTTGCCCATTGTGTGCGATCCCCGCACCATGCAAGACCATATGTGAGCGAACGTGTCGCACAGCATCATACCAAACGATGTTGTGGATGAGTTTGGGATAAGCGGTGGGCAGTTCCCATTTACCATCGTCAATTTGCAAGCGCGTCTGTGACTTGGTGTAAGTAACCCGACTGTGGCGCACAGATGGACGAGTTTCTGCGAGAGGAATCGCCAGCTTATGGTAGAGCCGCTGAAATAGCTGAATCAGTTGGGAGATATTGGCTTCAAGTAGAATACTGAAAACTCTGGAAAAGGCGGTCAAGTGGCAAAGGCTAAAATATCATCCCA
>CAYMGE010000062.1:0-38420 GCA_964389925.1 uncultured Ardenticatenaceae bacterium | reverse complement strand
CGATGAGCCTCGTCCCGATGACGGGGTTCCGCATGTCGCTCAACCCGACGATTGTGGAAGAGATGCCAGAAGTTTACATGGGCATGGGGTATACGGCCGAGAACGTCGCGTCTGAGTTTAGCGTTTCGCGTGCAGACCAAGACGCATTTGCAACCGAGAGCCATCGTCGCGCATGGGCGGCGCAAGAAGCGGGCAAGTTCAAAGATGAAATCGTGCCGCTTGAGATTGAAGAGGTTGCGTTTGTTGAGGGAGAAGGGCTGGTTAGCAAGACGGTCACGTTTGACACGGATGAGCATTTTCGGCCGCAGACCACCCCAGAATCACTCGGCAAATTGCGCCCCGTTTTCAAGATGGGCGGCAGCGTCACCGCTGGCAACGCCTCTCCATTGAGCGATGGCGCGGCGGGCGTATTGTTGATGGAGCGCGAAAAAGCGGAAGAGCTTGGGATGAAACCATTGGCGCGTTTTGTCGGCTACGCAGTCGGCGGCGTGCGCCCCGACATCATGGGCATCGGCCCCATCGCAGCGATTCCAAAAGTGCTGGAACGTACAGGGCTAACACTCGACGACATCGACGTGATCGAGCTAAATGAAGCATTTGCCTCACAATCACTCGCCGTCATCCGTGAGTTGGGGCTTGATCCTGAGAAAGTCAACGTCAACGGTGGCGCGATTGCATTGGGTCATCCGCTCGGCGCGACAGGCGCGAAGCTGACGGTTCAACTCATCAACGAGATGAAGCGGCGCGGCAGCAAGTACGGGATGGTCACGATGTGTATTGGTGGCGGCATGGGTGCTGCTGGGATTTTTGAGAATTTACAATAGTTGTAAACGTTGAACAAACCGCTATTGCGGAAGCAACGTTAGCACCCTTCGAGAACTAACTTATCACTCAGGGGTGCGAGATTCGGTTGTGAGAAATACAAAACTGCACGGCCGAATTCTCACTTTTCCCTTCTTAAAAATCTAGCTCACTCAATGAATTAGCATCAATCGCTTGATCAAACCATTGATCCAATTGGTCACCGTCTTTGGTCGTCTCGACCTGCTCGACGACGGCCGATGGCAACTCACCAAACTTGCGACGCATAAGACGTAACAAAGAGGCTTGTTTGGCGCGTTCTTCACCACGTTCTTCACCTTGTGCAAACATTTGGTCTAGCTCTTTGCGAAAAACAGAGACATGTTGAATCTCTTCAGGGTAGGCGCGGAAAAACTCGTCAATATAAGGTCGTGTTTCGGGGCGGATAGGTAAGACTTTCATGCCGTATAGCTCCATGATTCGATGCCAGATAGAGTTGGTGTCTGTCATCAAACCGATGTCGATGATAAGTTGCAGGTAGTCGTCGCGCTGCTCTTTGATGCAAAGTTGGATGAACTGTTCCAGCTTTTTGCCACGTGCTAGGGGTAGCAATGGGTAATTCTCAGGGATTAAGTCGAGTGCGGACGGATGGATAATCCAAACGGGGATATTGCTGTGATGCTGTTGGATGTAGACACCGTTGCTTTGTGTTGGCACAAAGTGAAATTTGTGCTGTAGTGTTTTGAGAATTTTGGTCGGTTCTGTGACACAGATGATAGTGATGGTGCGTTCATCAGGGTAGCCAACCTGTGTGGTTGCGGTCAACTGTGGTGTGTCATCATTTGATGCGTCCTCCTGCTTCTTGGGCTTCGATTGGGTCACACCGAGACCCCATGCCCGCATCATGATCAGATTGAAGTCGCTGACGGTCAGTGGGTCATGAACGCCTTTGAACTCCAGCGCATTGACCGTCTGAAAGTGGGCAAAGCGTGTGTCGGCTAGTGCCATTCGTGTCTCATCTGGACATTCCACAATCAAATCTATCGAGCGACCACGGGCAAACACCTCGTATTGGGCTATTGCCCGTAAGCCGCGTGCCTCAAAGAAGCGTCGGTAGAATGCTTTGGCGGTGTCGTCAAATGGTTGTGTCATTGTGGGTTAATCTTAGCGCATTTTAGGCGTTGATACATCTCTCACTTGAAGATGCTGCACATCATCCTGCGTGATTCAAGTGAAATGCACTCGTTTGATTTCGCCTCGATGTGCTAGCAAATCAAAGCAGTGGCAATTGTGATGATAGCTGCTCAAAATAGTCACCGAGTCGCTCGAGTGTTTTGACGAGTTGCAACTTTAGCTCTTTTGTCGGCAGATTGGGTGTCAGCCAGATCGCCGTTTTGCCGACGCGCACATCGTTGTCAATAAAGCGTTGCATCGAGACGCGATCCATATATTCGAGATTCATCTTAATCCGAACTTGACCTTCGTAGCTGAAGATGGTTGGTGCGCCAGCGCGGGTCGCCAAGACTTTGACGCGCAGAGAGTAGAGTAAATTATCGACAGGCGCAGGCAGGCTGCCAAAGCGGTCGGTCAGCTCAGAGGCCATTTCGCCGATCTCGTCGAGCGTTTCGAGGCCAGCCATGCGGCGATAGAGACGTAGGCGGAGGTTGGCATCGGGGATGAAGTCGGTTGGGATGTAGGCGGGAATGGGCAGGTCGATGGTAACTGCGTCGGGGATCTCGGCCGAAAACCTCACCCCCTCCTTCCCCATCCTGCGAGCTTTCACCGCACGCGCCAACATGCGCGTGTACAAATCAAAACCAACCCCAGCAATATGCCCACTCTGTCCACCGCCCAACAATTCGCCTGATCCGCGAATCTCTAAGTCGCGCATTGCAATCGAGTAGCCCGCGCCGAGTTCTTGGTGTTCGTCGAGCGTTTCGAGGCGAGCGCGTGCTTCTGGCGTGAGGCTGCGCCACTTGCGGTGGAAAAAGTAGGCGTAGGCGCGTTGTGTGCTGCGGCCGACGCGCCCGCGCAATTGATAAAGTTGAGCGAGACCAAAGTTTTCAGCGCGATCCACAATCAACGTATTGGCATTTGGAATATCAATTCCGCTCTCGATGATGGTCGTGCAAACGAGAATGTCGATTTCATGCGCCTCAAACTGCCTCATCACGTCGGCAAGCATCCCTTCGGGCAGCTGTCCATGCCCGATTGCGATGCGTGCATCGGGGATTAGACTTTCGACATAACGATAGGCGTTATTGATCGTTTGCACATGGTTATGCACGAAGAACACCTGTCCATTGCGCTCTAGCTCACGCACAATGGCACGTCGAATTAGCTCGTCGTCCGACTGTCCAACGTAGGTTTGCACAGGCAAGCGATCTTGGGGCGGTGTCGTGATGATGCTGATGTCGCGGATGCCACTGAGACCCATGTAGAGTGTGCGAGGAATCGGTGTGGCCGTCATCGTCAGTACGTCTACTTCTGCACGAAGCTGCTTGAGCTTTTCTTTATGCGTAACGCCAAAGCGTTGTTCCTCGTCGATAATCAGCAAGCCCAAATCTTTGAAGCCGATGTCGTTCGAGAGCAGTCGATGTGTGCCTACAACGATGTCTATTTTACCATCGCGCAGGTCAGTCAAAATCTGCTGTGCCTCCTTGTCGGTTTGGAAGCGGGAGAGCAGTTTGACGATCACAGGGAAGGGGCGGAGGCGTTGGCTAAATGTGTTGAAGTGTTGTTGAGCAAGCACCGTTGTGGGGACAAGCATGGCAACCTGTTTGCCGTCCATGACAGCCTTAAATGCGGCTCGTAGCGCAACTTCTGTCTTGCCAAAGCCGACATCGCCACAGATCAGGCGATCCATCGGGGTTGACTTTTCCATATCGGCTTTGACTGCGAGAATGGCTTCGAGCTGATCGGCCGTCTCGGTATACGGAAATGAGGCTTCAAGTTCGGCTTGCCATTCGGAATCGGCCGAAAACGCATGTCCGGGAATCTCTTCCCGCGCCGCATACAGTTCTAGCAACTCCTCTGCCAACTCGTTGACCGCCTTTTGCGCGCGCTCTTTCGCCTGTCGCCAACGCTTTTCGCCGACGCGATGCAGTTGTGGCGAGCTATTTTCATCTCCAATCCACTTGCTCAAGCGATCTGCGTGGTGGACGGGAATGTAGAGTGTGTCGTTGTTGGCGTAGTCGATTTGCAGATATTCGCGCTCGGTGCCGCCAATTTTGCGCGTGACGAGGCCGAGATAGCGGCCGATGCCATACTCAAGATGAACGATGTGGTCGCCCGGCTTAATGTCGCTGAAATAGGTTTCGGGGGCGACGGCGCGTTCAAATTTGCGGCGACGCGGCGCGGGGCGATTCCAGCCAAAAATCTCAGCGTCGGTCAACAGATGAATGAAAGGTCGCCCTGCCTCATTCTCTAGCGTAAATCCCTCAGCCAGCGTCCCGTTGATAAATGTGAGCGAGCCAGCAACGGGGGTTTCGAGCAGTGACTCATTCGGCCGCACGCGATTGTTCAAAAACTCAATCGACGAGAGGCGCGTTACGCCTTTGAAGTCGCGCCACATATCCATCAGGCGTTGTGACTGGCGGCTGACGATGACGACGCGCTCTTCCAAATCGGCGGCGCGTTGTAGCTGTGTGAGAAAGGGGCGTTCTTGTCCACCGTGACGCAGTCCGGGCTGGATGTAATCGGCCGAGATCAACGGCTCATCCTGCTGTGGCGGCTCTGGTTCCTCGACCATCTCGCCCAATATCGTCATGCCGCGCTGTGTTAGATCGGCCGCAATATCATCCCAGTTGAACAACGGGCTTGGAAAGTAAGCGGGCAGCGTCGCCTGTTGACCCGCAATCGCCAGCGCACGCCCTTGCAGCTTACGCACGCCCGCCTGCAACGCCGCCCAATCATCGACGACAATTAGCGTATCGTTTGGCAGATAGTCGAGCAGCGAATCTGGTCGCGTGTACATCATCTGCAAGTAGTATTCGAGATATTGAAACGGCTTACCTTGCGCCAGCGTCTCGATGTCATCTTGCCAAGCGGGAAGATCGTCCTCTTTGGGTGGAGCCTCCAACGCCAACATCTCGCCAACTTTCGCCGCCATGCTGGGCAACGCCTCGCGTGCCGGTGGCACGACGATGCGCGTCACATCCCCCGCGATACTGCGCTGTGTCGTCGGGTCAAAGTAGCGCAGCGTATCGACTTCATCGCCAAAAAGCTCCATACGCACGGGGTATGGCGAGGAGGAGGGGTAAATATCGAGAATGCCCCCGCGTTGGCTAAATTGGCAGGGGCCTTCAACGACTGTGACCCGTTCATAGCCGACAGACTCCCATATAGCCATCGTCTTCTCAAGGTCAATGATTTGATTGACCTTGACCACCTTGAGTGTCATCAGCAGCTTGCGCTTAGGCAGCGTCTTTTGCAGCAAGGCACGCGGGGATGCTAGCACAAATGGGCTGGTCTCTCTGGCGGGCAACAGCGGATGCTGTCCTGCCATCAGACGTGTCAAGACCGTCATGCGACCCAATAGTGCGTCCGCACTCCATGGAGCGCGTTCGTATGGTAATGGCGTTGGCTCAGGAAAACGGAGCAGTGACGTGCCGGGCGGCAGCCATGCTTCGAGCGCAGCTCGCCATCGTGTGACTGCTTCAGCGTTGGCGGCGAGGAGGAGAATGGGGCGGCCGAGTTGCTGATACAACTGTGCCAAGATTGGCGCACGGGCAGAAGACGGCAAATGCAGCACGTCTAGCGCACCGTTCGTCATCTGCGCTGGTAGCGTGTCAAAATGAGGGAGTTGATTGAGTAAAGGAAGTAAGCCAGAAAGATTCATGTGAGCTATTCAGATATTGGTGTCAAGAACAGCTACAATCTGTCTCTTCCGATCCATGTCCAATCTTTACGCGCTGTGGCGAGAGCTGCGTTTATCTCATCTGCTGTGGGCGGCGTGCGATCTTGATCAAGCGCGTCAAACGTCTCGAACAAACGGTGATATTTTGCAAGGCTGGCTGCAATAACGACGGGCCTTCCATTAACGACTGCGCCCTCAATCCAGCCGTTCTCTATCCGACGCAACACTCGTTCAGGTGTAATGTAGAGTCGCTTCGCTGCTTCATGCAACGTTAGATACGCTGGCTGCTGGGCATCAATAACTTGCACAAGTGCCTCAATCGCCTCCGCATCCGCGACACGTCCCTCCTGATGGAATGTTTGGATACGCTCTATGGCGCTTGATGGAATTGTGTTAGGAAGTGGTGCTGTTGTCATAAAAGCAGTTTATCGCATTTGGCAGAAAGCGTATAAGGAAAGTTGTGTAAGAGCGTGAGAATTGGGAAATATAATCCCCGAAACATGCCACCGTAAGCTCAAGCAGGAACCTTCATACCACTCTTTTGTGTCAGGGCGTTTAATTGGATCAACAGTCGCAATGCCTCGTTGACTGCCTGATCTGTGTTGAAAAACTCCCACACATCTGCATCCAGCTTGACAAGCTGTTGACTGGCACGGTATCTTTCGGCGTAAAGACCTCGCCCCTTTACCTTCAATTTCGTCAGGTCATATTCGGGCAGCAACTCGTCTTCTGGATCAAAATCCGCCACGTGCGTAACTTTTATGCTCATTTCTCGTTGCCTTTCGCGCACTGATGATGCGAATTTTCTCGTTGCGGTCAGCGTGCGCGACAAATAGAAGTCGTCCTACTAAGTTTAAGGGTTGTCTGGATTGTAGCATATCAGCAGTGCGGCATCGTATGAGCCGTGTATTCTAGGTTCTGCTGACATTTCGCACAACGAATTGTAGGGGTTAGGCAGCGCGGTATGCTCTCATCACAATGCGATGATTCAACAACGCGCTGTCTCACCCCGTCTCGATTTGCCTCGTATGCAAACGGGGTGAGACAGGCGGCCATCAACATCGTGGTTAAATGCGGAGGTTCGTCCCGCCTGCCTAACCCCTACTTCAAATGTCAACAGGACACAATTGATACTGGACACGCTCACATACGATATGGACTGGCGTGCAACCCTCACTCCGCCACCACCGCCCACAACCGCACCGTCCCATCATCCGACCCAGAAGCAAGCAGGCTCCCATCTGCCGAAAATGTCACGCTATTCACACCAGATGTATGGTCCTCAAGCGTTTGCAGCAGCGTTCCATCGCTCACTCGCCACACCTTCACCGTCTCATCCCTAGACCCAGAAGCAAGCAGGCTGCCATCTGCCGAAAATGTCACGCTCCACACAGCAGATGTATGGTCGTCCAGCGTTTGCAGCAGCGTGCCATCGCTCACTCGCCACACCTTCACCGTCTCATCCCACGACCCAGATGCCAGCAGCATCCCATCTGGCGAGAATTCTACACTACTCACATCAGATGTATGAGCGTTCAGCATTTGCAGTGGTGTCCCATCATTGACTTGCCACACCTTCACTGTCCCATCACCCGACCCAGAAGCTAGGAACATCCCATCTGGCGAAAATCCCACGCTACTGACAGCATTTTCCAGCGTGTACAGCAGTGTCCCATTGCTTACCCTCCATACCTTCACCGTATCATCCCACGACCCAGAAGCCAGCAGTGCCCCATCTGGCGAAAACCCCACGCTACTCACAGTATCGCTATGGTTGTCCAGCGTGTAGAGCAGTGACCAATCACTAACTCGCCACACCTTCACTGTCCGGTCATCCGACCCAGATGCCAGCAACGTCCCATCTGGCGAGAATTCTACACTACTCACATCAGATGTATGAGCGTTCAGCATTTGCAGTGGTGTCCCATCACTGACTCGCCACACTTTCACTGTTCCATCATCCCACCATCCAGAAGCCATCAGCGCCCCATCTGGCGAAAATCCCACGCTACTGACAGCATTTTCATAATCCAGCGTATGCAGCAACGTCCCATCACTGACTCGCCACACCTTGACCCGCTTATTCGATCCAGAAACAAGCAGGCTGCCATCTGGCGAAAATCCCACGTTCATCGCCCAAGATGATTGGTCATCCAGTGTATGCAACAGCGACCAATCATTGACGCGCAATACCTTCACGCCCCCGTCATACAACGACACAGAAGCCAACAGCGTTCCGTCTGGCGAGAATCCCACGCTTCTCACACTCTGTGTATGGTCATCAAGCGTTTTCAGCAGGCTTCCATCGTTCACTCGCCACACCTTCACCGTATTATCATATGATCCAGAAGCAAGCAGGCTCCCATCTGGCGAGAATCCCACGCTCGCCACAGCACCTGTATGGTCGTCCAGCGTTTGCAGTAACGTCCAATCACCCACTCGCCACACCTTCACCGTATCATCCCCCGACCCAGAAGCAAGCAGGCTCCCATCTGGTGAAAATGTCACGCTATACACCCAATGTGTATGGTCGTCAAGAGATTGAAGCAGCGTCCAATCGCTCACGCGCCACACCTTCACCGTCTCATCAGAAGACCCAGAAGCAAGCAGGCTGCCATCTGGCGAAAATGTCACGCTCCTCACCCAATCTGTATGGTCGTCCAGCGTTTGCAGCAGCGTTCCATCGCTGACGCGCCACACCTTCACCGTCTTATCCCCCGACCCAGAAGCAAGCAGGCTGCCATCTGGCGAAAAGGAGATGCTGCTGACCCAAGCGGTTGTCGGAATATAGCGCACTTCTTCCAGCGTCTCCGCATCGTACAAGAAAATGCCAATCGCGCCCCCCACCGCCAGCAGTCGCCCATCGGGTGAGTAAGCGACCTCAGACACCTGCCCGTTCCCCAAACGCTGCACCTCTCGAAGTTGCGTTGCATTGTCAGCGCGAATTGGGATTGGGGCAGGGGTCGGTATCAGTGTGGGCGTTGCTATTGCAGTCGGCGTAGCTGTTGTAGGCGTTTGACTTGGCGTTAGAGTCACTATTTCTATGCGTGTCTGGGTAGATGTGGCGGTCTCTATCACAACGGCAATGGCGGTCGTCGGTGTGGCAATTGGTGATGGGTCGTCCAAGCCGCGCCCAATCAACAACCCTGTCAGCAGCAAAACCAAGCCACCCAATATGCCGATTGCTCCCAGCATCCAATTTGGGGTGCGATGCGGCGGTGTGTTTACCAGCGGAACAGTCGGCAACAGAGTCAGTGTCTGCCTCATAGCAAGCGCGGACGCAAAGCGAGCGTTGCGAGCCATCTGCATCGCCGTCGTCACACTCGTCGCCAACTGCGGATCGGCCGGCAGCACAAGCGGTTCAATCTGTCTAGGATTCGCCACCCGCTGTGTTGCGCTGGGCGGAATTTGACCAGTCAGTGCATGGTAGAGCGTCGCCCCCAAGCTGTACAGATCGCTGCGTGGGTCGGTTGTGCCACTGCCCATTTGTTCAGGTGGGGCGTAGTTGGGGGTATGTGCGCCTTTGACACCACTATCGGTATGGTAGGTTTTATTTGGATCCCACCGTTTGAGCAGACCAAAATCGACTAGCACGGGTCGGCCGTCCTCGCGGATGATGATGTTGTCGGGCTTGATGTCGCGGTGCAGAATGCCCTGAGTGTGGCAGTAATCGAGCGCGTCGAGCAGTTGGATGGCGATTGTCCGCACGCGTGCAGGTGACAATGACCCGCTGCGTCGAATCAGCGAGGCCAAACTTTGCCCCTTGACATAGCGCATCACCAAGTAGTCGTTGTCATTCTCCGTAAAGGAGTCGATGACGTTGACCAGATTGGGGTGTTGCAAATTGGCTAGGGTTTGGGCTTCGCGGAGGAATTGGCGGCGTAGTTTGGTCTGATAATCCTTCGGGAGATGTGGCTGTGGTCGCATCTCCTTGACGGCGACCTGACTATTGAGGCGTAGATCGGTGGCACGATAAACTGTGCCAAATCCACCTTGACCCAAATTCGACTCTATGCGGTAGCGACCATGTAGAACATCATTAGGATATAGCATCTCGCTATAAGCGTAGCTGAATGTGGGGATTTGACAAGCAGTTGCCAAATGTATCGCGGACATCCTGTCTGCCACTCACAGGCCAACGTCACAGAGCTTATATGCAATATAACCCCTCACTGAGTTGAAATGTACGAGGTTTCGGTAAATAATCTCTGTATGCTAACCACAACTGTTAATCAATTTAGAAGTAACCTGCGTCGCTATATTGAGGAAGTGATTCGGGATCATCAGTCGCTCAAGGTGACACGGCGCAATGGGGATGATTTCGTCGTCATCGGCGCAGATGATTGGGAGCGCGAACAAGAAACGCTATACATTTTGCAAAATCAGTCACTCATGCAGCAGATCGCTGAATCGCTTCAAACGCATCAACAGCAAACGGGCTATACACCAACGATGGAGGAAGTCGATGAGCAAGTGATCTACGCGACTTCAGCTCGACCATCTCCAGATGCTCAATTGGCTTTAATTGCAGTGCTATTTGGATACTTCGCTTCTCCTTTCTAGCGTTCCACGTGTCGAATTTTTTGGCAACGTCGTCTATTCTTCTACAATATCTTATCTGGATGGAAATGACAGGGAGAAATATGGATACATTTCGGTCGAAATTCCTTGCCAAGCCCCTTTATTCGCCCCACACTAATGTTATGAAACACACATCTCCCATTTTCATCATCTTTATCGCCATTTTGTTGCTCATTCCAACAGCACAAGCACAGAATAAGCGGCCAGCTATTTGGCCGAACAAACAAAACCCAACCACTTATCTCGAAAAGTACCAGCTTATCACCTACTATGGCAGCCCTCTCGGACCCGGCTTGGGCATTCTCGGCAATGGGCCACGCGAGACAACGACGCGCTGGCTCAAAAATTTGGTCGCTAAGTATCAGCCTCACGATGACCGCTTTGCTATGTGTACGTGGCACATGATCACCACCGTCGCCAACCAATATCCGCCCCTCTATAACAGTCAGCTCGAACTTGAAGAGATCGAAGCGTGGGTCGCCGTGATGGACGAGTATGAATGCGCGATTATCATGGATATTCAGCCCGGACGAGCGACGACAGCGGCCGAGTTTCAGCGTGTCGCCCACTTTTTGCGTCATCCGCACGTTCATCTGGCATGGGATCCAGAGTTTGATATGAACAATGAGCAAATTCCAGGGCGACAAGTGGGGCAAACGACAGCGGTTGATGTCAACTGGATTCAGTGGCAATTGCAGCAAATCGCCCAAGAGACGGGCATCAACAAAGTATTGATCTTACACCAGTTCAAAGATTCGATGTTGCCCGACAAGCATCGCTATGGCAAATTTCCCAATGTAGAACTCGTCATCGACAGTGATGGCACGTTCAACACCGACATTAAGCTGTATAACTACGACAAATACAGCAAAGAGCCAAACTTTGAATGGGGCGGTCTCAAATACTTCTACAATTACGATGATCGCATCCCGACACCACGACAGACAATGACCTTAGAACCGGCACCTTCTGTAATCATTTATCAATAGTAACATCAGCTCAAAACTTTATTGTGTCGAGACATCGCCATGTCAATACCGTCGCGCAGCCATGTCTCGACTGCTTTTACCGTTTCGTCGAGCATTAAATCGAGCGTGATGAGTGTGTCTTGACCTTTGAAATCTTGGAGGACGTAGGCGTGGACGGGCATTTTGCCGGGGGGGCGACCAATTCCAAGCCGCACACGTGGAAATTCCTGCCCCAAATGATTGATAATCGACTTCATCCCGTTGTGTCCATTCGCCCCCCCCTTTGACCGTAAGCGGATTGTGCCAAATGGCAAATCGAGTTCATCGTAGATAACCAACACATTTTGCGCTGGTATTTTGTAGTAGGTGGCGAGTGCGCCAATTGCATCACCGCTGCTATTCATAAAGGTTTGCGGTTTGACGATGATGAGCGGCTTATCTGCCAGCGTTGTCTTGGCGACGATGGCGCGTTGCTCGACGCGATTTGAGGTAATGCCCAAAGAATTGGCGAGCCGATCCACCGCCATAAAACCGATGTTGTGGCGATTGCCACGATATTTTTTGCCGGGATTACCTAATCCAGCAACCAGAAACTTTTCATCTGTCATCTCAAACCAACCCTCATCTACCGTAGGAGAAAATAGTGTGCGGAGCCAATTAAACATAGTATGCCGCTCATATGGGTATCTGGGTGGAAAAGAAGAAAGAGAAAGAGAAAGAATTGTCTTCTACCTCTTTCTCTATTCTCTTAGTTCTTTTGGGCTTCACCTTATTTGCCATATGAGCGTAGTATGCACACGGGCATTATAACGTGTCTGTGTAGCTAAAGCACCGATGCTCCGGTGATAGCCTTTTTCGCACGGAAGGGAGTTGCCCAGCGATCTCGTGCGCGAGAAGGCCAGAATTGCCGTGCGCTTTTGTGAGAGATTGGCCTGCGGCCGCGTGCAAGTAGGCTCCGACAACGGCCGCGTGATATGACTCTAGGCCTTGTGCCAAGAGGCCTGCAATAGCACCAGCCAGCACATCGCCACTGCCGGCCGTAGCGAGGAGCGGAGTTGCGATGGGAATTGTCATGAGACGACCATCGGCCGCAGCGACAATCGTAAATGCACCCTTAAGGACGACGATGTGACCCCATTTCTGAGCGTATGTTTGCGCCAGCTCGAAGCGATTTTCGGCGCGGATGTCGTGACCAACGAGACGGCTCATTTCGCCGGGGTGTGGCGTGAGGATCGTCGTAGGTGGGAGCAGTTTCCACCATTCAGCTTGTCGGGAGAGATAGTTGAGTGCATCGGCATCGCAGATGAGCGGAGGAAGATTGCCCAACGATAAAACAGCTTGCAAGAATTGATCAGACTCATCACCTAAACCCGGACCGAGTAGCAGTGATTGATATTTCTCGACAGAAAGCACCTTTGCCGAGTCGCTGTCCAAGTAATCAGCGGCGGGCAACATTGGAAACGTGGCTTCTGGCAAATGGGTCGCGCCCAACTGCCGTAATGCTTTCGGCACAGCCAGCGCAACTAGCCCTGCCCCAACGCGATAGGCACCCATGCCCGACAAAATCGGCGCACCTAGATAGTTGCGCGAGCCGCCCGCGATCAGCGTGGAGCCAAAGGTTCCCTTGTGACCGTCGAGCGGCCGTTTTGGCAACCAATCACTGATTTGCTGTGGTGTGGCAACTTCGGTTTGAATGTCTTGAGTGTATTTTGGTGCGATGCCGATGTCAGCCACAACGAGTTCGCCGCATTTCTCGGCCGCCGGAAACAAAAAATGCGCGTATTTGGGCGCGTGGAAGGTGATGGTGAGATCGGCCGATAAGGTCAAACGATCTGCCTCGCCTGAATCACTATGCACGCCGCTCGGCACATCGACAGCCACCACAAAAACCCTGCGAGCTGTCGTTAGCTGATTGCGTTGCAAAAATGTGAGAGATGAATCGTCTGTTCCCGCGAGAATTTGGTTGCGCTCTGCAATTCCATCGGCAACCTGTGACATTAGTTTTGCCAAGCTGCCTTCAATCGGCCGTGAAACACCTGTCCCCAGTAGGGCATCGATCATGACATCCGTGATCTTTAAGCGCGTTCGCAACACACGGAATCGTTGATCGTACTCAGCAAAAATTGTATTTAGCCCTTGCTTTTGCACTTTGAGAAAGTTTTCGTCTTGGCGCGACTTGTAAAAGTAGAAGGCGACATCTGCCCCTAAATTGGCTAAATAGCGACCTGCTACAAGCCCGTCCCCGCCGTTGTTGCCGGTTCCAACCAGTATCAGGATTTTTTTATCCTGTACATCGCCTTGGTCTTCAATCGCTGCGACGACGGCGCGACCTGCCTGACTCATCATCGTGTCGTAGGAGTGACCGTCGGCATCGGCCACTTTCTCCGCCATCATCATCTCTTTAACTGTCACTATTTTCATGGGCAGAAGTATAACAAATCGAGCAAATGTCATCTGGGCAACATCTATTTAGGCGATGGGAAACTTATAATGAAGTTGCTAGTTGCTAGTTGCTAGTTGCTAGTTGAAGACAGCCATTTACTTGTGAGGAATTTGATGAATTTAGACCCATTGCAGAAATTATATGATGTGATTCAAGCGAAACGTGGACAGCGTGTTAACAAATACTGTGTTCCAGCCTGTTGGATTGATCCGTATGCGGGTATGGAAATTGTTGACGTGCAACCTTATGAGATGTGGGAGGGGATTATCGGCCGAATGCTCACACAATCCCCAACGCCTCTCTTTGCCCTCAGCAGTGAAAACGGAGATTGGAGTCGTTATGCCAATGTATACAATCTATTTATTCGTAGCGGCACAGCTTTCGACCACAACGCAGATGGTACGCTAGAATTTGTCAATGCTGATGGGTTTTGTGAAACAGGCTCATTTACCAAAGCCATCTGTTTACTCCCTTACATTCAGTCGCTTGGATGTAATACTATTCATCTCCTTCCAATTACAAAAATTGGCGAAGATGGAAAAAAAGGCAACGCGGGGTCTCCTTATGCGATTCGTAACCATTACAAGATCGACGAAAACTTAGCAGAGCCAGCACTTGAAGTTGGAGCAGAAGCTGAATTTGCCGCATTTGTGGCAGCGGCACACCATCTTGGGATGCGTGTGGTATGTGAATTCATTTTACGGACAACAGCCCGTGATGCGGATGTGATTGGAGAACATCCTGAGTGGTTTTACTGGATCGACGCAACAATTCCAATTCGAGCGCATGGCTCGTCTGATGAGTCGGCGTATGGCTTGCCAATTTTCACGGAAGATGAAGAAGCAAAATTATCTGTGATGCTTGAGGAGCGCAACAAAGACAATCTGATCCCACCACACAAAGTTCATCAGGAGATGTTTTTGCCGATCCCGGATGAGGTTGTGTTTGTTGATGGGCAATGGGTTGGGAAATATAGGGGGGGAAAGTTCGGCCGAATTGCCCCCGCCTTCACCGACTGGCCGATTGGTGATGACCAGCCGCCATGGAGTGATGTGACTTATTTACGTCTTTACGATCATCCTGATTTCAACTATGTCGCCTACAACACCTTGCGCGTTTATGATCCTGAGTTTGCTCAACAAAAAAATGCGATTGAACCACTTTGGGATTATCTCGCAAATATCGTGCCATACTATCAGCAAAATTTTGGCATTGATGGCGCACTAATTGACATGGGACATGCTCTTCCCGCCACATTCAAAAAACGTATGGTTGGAAATGCACAGGCAATTGACTCGAATTTTGCATTTTGGGATGAGCAGTTTCTTGTTGGGCAAGAGAGTAAAGATGAAGGGTATAACGTTGTGATGGGGCAGATTGCGACGACGCTGCCCGACATGGAGGCTTTTCAGGCGTGGTTGAGGGATTTTATGGCTTGTGGTCGGCCGATTTATCAGTTGGGATCGGCCGAGACCCACAACACCCATCGCGCTATCTGCTTTCACAACTCAGTTGACTATGCAAAATTTGCTTTTTCTATCATCGCATTTCTTCCTGTCATCCCATTTATTCACAATGGATTTGAGTTTGGCGAAACACACCCAGCGAATACAGGGATCGGCTTCACGCAAGCCGAAATCGCCGAACTTGGCAACGACAAACTTTCACTCTTTAGTGCTATCGCATTTGATTGGGCCAATGGGGATTCTTATCTCATAGAATGGGTTCGTCACACGCTTGCTCTACGCGATGAACACCTTGACCTATACACTCAGCTTGACCCCAACACGATGGGGCCGCTTATGAGCGATAACCCATCTATCAACGGCATTTTACGCCGTGACCAAGATTGGTCGCGTAAGTACGCCCTGCTCTATAATGCTGACCTAAAAAATCAACAGGAGGTGTGGATGGCACTTCCAACGGGACGTGAACACCTCCAAGATCGTTACACAGACGCTATGATCCCCGTGTCAAATTCTTGGATCAATGTGCAATTAGAACCCGCTCAGGTTCTATGGCTTGAGCTTTAACAACACCAGAAATGCCCGTAGTCGCAAAACAAAAAGCGTGGCCTTTTGGCCACGCTTTTCATAGTTTCATATTCGCTGATACTTAGTTCAACGAAGAACGCAAACTGTCCATCTGTCCAGCAACGCTATTATCAATAACTTGGTCATCGATTTTCACAATCAAGCCACCCAAGATATTTGGATTGACATTGAAAGAGACGTTACGTGCGCTAATGGCTCTGCGTGCTGCATCTTTTTCCGCGTCGGTGAGCGGTAGTGCAGAGGTGACTTCTGCTGTTCGTCCTCTCACGCTACTAACGCTGGCGGGAACTTTTGCGAAAAAGTTCTGAACCAACTCATGTTGACGCTTCTCATCAAGTGACTCGCCAACAATTTTGCTAGCAGCAGCAATCGCAATGGCAGAGATTTGACCACGCAAGTCGCCTAATGCGCTTGTGCGACGTTCGGCCGCATCTGCTTCTGCCTGCGCCACAATTTGGCGTGCCTCTTCACGAGCTTGAGCTTGAAGGCTTTTTGTCGAGTCCTCTGCCGCGATGACTGCATCTGCACGAATCTTTGCTGCTTCCGACTGAGCCGCTTTCAGCACTTTTTCCGCTTCATCTTCAGCGTTATCACGTGCGATTGCCGCTTGGCGTGCATCTTCCAGCCCTTTTGCAATGCGTTCTTTCCGTGCGTCCAATGTTCGCAGGATGGGCTGGTAAGCAGCTTTCGTTAAGACCAAGAGCAAAATGGTGATCCCTGCTATTTGCATTAACAAATAACCAAGATTAATACCTAGTGCTTCCATTGCTACTTTCTATCCTCTCTCGCCACACCCCAAGTGCGGTCGAGCGTATCTGTGTCTACACCATCCTAAAATACAAATAAAATAATGAGCGCGACAACCAATGCGTAAATGGCGACCGCTTCCGCAAACGCAATACCCAAAATCATGTTTGTTTGGATATTACCACTTGCATCAGGGTTGCGGGCAATACCTTGTACTGCACCACCAACCAAAATACCAATACCTGCACCTGCGCCGATTGCGCCCAACATTGCCAATCCAGCACCCAACGCTTTTAGTCCTTGAGCGAGTTCTGCTGCTGCTGCTGCTTCCATAATTAGAGCCTCCGTGAACCTTTTGTTCAGAATTATTTTCTTTGCCCAGTTTTCAATATTAGGCAACTATTTCATTAAAGTAACCTCGTATTGAGGTGATTTACTAGTTTAGTGATGCTCGTCGTCGTGGTCACCGTGATGCTCTGTTGCACTGACCATAAAGATAAGCATGAGCAGACCAAAAACCAATGCCTGAATTAAACCGACGAAGAACTCAAGACCGAAGAAAACGATGTTCGCTGCGGGGAGGAGAAATGCCATCACGAAGAGGAGAACCATACCCGCGAAGATGTTACCCAGCAGACGGAATGCGAACGAAATAATTTTCGATATTTCTGAAACCAACTCAAGAATACCAACGGCTGGGTCAATCGCCTTAATTGGGTTTTTAGCGACTTGCGCGCCCCACCCTTTACCGATAAAGGGGAAAAACTTTGAGAAATACCCACGCACGCCGAGATATTTGATTCCAAAGAACTGAACCATCGTCATCGCAATAAGTGCAAAGGCCAAAGTGAAGTTCAGGTCGGTTGCTGCTGGGCGTAGAAATGGCACGATTGTCCAATCTGAGTCCTCGGCCGGCACTGTAACCTCATTCCCATTTGCGTCCGTAATGGTCTGTGTTTCTGCACGGAGAAGCAAGTAACCCTCGGCTTTGGTATCTCCATCTGTGTCGATACCACTACGTCGGTCACCGATGTTTTGTGCGGCATACTCAACTTCGATTGCGTGCAATAGCTCTTCTTCAGATTCTTCCGTAAAATGGCTGCCATCCCATTCGAGCGCGTGATGCACATCATACTGTTCGGTGAGTGCGACAAGCATATTTTGAATTTCCTGCTCATTGTCCTCAGCCTTCAGTTCAGCCTCAATTGCCTTTATATCTTTCTCTGCATAAAAGTGCGGCTTATACTCCCAAAATCCGATGCTATCAATACCGGGCATGAGACCCATCCAGTTCGCTACAAGAATGAAGAGAATGTAGGTCATAAAGAAGGGAAAGAAGTCGCGTACTTTCGCACCACCAATGTTCTCAGCAAAGTTGTATGCACCCTCTATAACCATCTCAAAAAAGTTATAGAAGCCTGTAGGAACATCATCTGGTGAGCGTGTCCACGCACGCGCACTCAGCGCGATTATCAATACGATAATAAATGCAAGAACCGAGGAAACGAATGTGTTTGTCAGTCCAATAGAAGGGAATGGTTTTGGATAGACCTCACCGGGGAGCTGAATAAACGGCCGAACCGGGCTGGGCAACAAACCAAAACTCTGTAAAAGCAAGAATAGAACGGCTATCAGAATGATGTAGCGTTTCTTTCCGTCGAGAAATTTATACATTAGTGACTATCCTCATCCTTGTTGTGTTCACTTAATTGTGCTTGCTTGGCACGCTCTTGCGCCCGCTGTGCGCGTTCCATCGCCACCAAGCTAATCCGAACGATGACATATAGGGTGATTGGAAAACTACCCAAAAGTGCAACAAAAAGTAAAAAGGGGCTTGTGCCGAGCAGGTCATCGAGCCAATAACCTAAACCGAACGCTGCTCCGATAATAACAAAACTTGCCAAACTGGTAACACATCCAATCGAGCCAACCATGTTGGCAAGTGCAAGTGTCGATTGCGTCGATTGCTGCTGTTTTTGGGGCATATTTTTGGTAAGTGTTTGATGTTGTGAATTATATCACAATCCGTTATTGTGCCAATTTTCAGACAATAAACAGCCAGCATTTTGCCGACGATGTTGACATGTTAACAAACGAGCTAGCAACTAAAATGTTAGCCAGAGAAAAACCAATCGGCCGCACTACGCGTCCAATTTATCGCAGGACCTGCAAAAATACCTAAGTAGACAACACCAACGGTACTGGCTGTAAGAGCCAGTTTGGCAGCACGGCTCGTGACGATTGGTACATCGTCATCATCGCTACGGTAGAGGTAGATGTACTTGACAATGCCAAGATAGTAGTAGAGTGAGATAAACGAGGTGAGAATGCCGATCAGAGCCAGCCACCACAAGCCTGCATCAACGGCGGCGCGGAACAGAAAGAATTTTCCAAAGAAACCCGCTGCTGGTGGAATACCGCCTAGCGAAAGCAGGGCAAACAACATGGCAAGTGCTAAGTAAGGTGAGCGACGGCTCAGGCCATAGAAGTCCTTCATTTCATCTGATCCCGTCGTCTCAGAGACCAGAATAATTACGCCAAAAGCAGCGATGTTGGTAATAACATAGAGTAGCAAATAGAAAAGTGCAGCTCCCGCTGCGTCGGGCGTAAAAGAGACAAGACCAACGAGGACATACCCCGCCTGCGCCACACTTGAATAGGCCAGCATACGCTTGATATTCGTCTGGTAGATGGCGAGTAAATTGCCCAGAATCATCGTTAAAACAGTGATAGCTACGAGCATTGCCCACCAGATGTTGCCCTGTACAGGTGAGCCAACAACTCCAGCAGTAAAGACGCGCATAAGTAGCGCAAACCCTGCCGCTTTGGAAGCCGTTGAAGCAAATCCTGTCACCGCTGCTGGCGCACCTTCATAGACATCCGGTGCCCACCAGTGAAAGGGGACGGCCGAGATTTTGTAGCCGAACCCCGCAATCAAAAGAACTGCCGTGACCACTAAAAATGTATTGAAGTTTTGCGGTGATGCAGCAGCATTACCTTGCTGTTGTAATTGAACCGCCAAATCATAGAAGTTTGTGCGACCCGTTACGCCATAGAGAAGGCTTAGGCCATACATCATTAGGGCTGTTGCAAACGCGCCATAGACAAAGTATTTCATACCGGCTTCGGCCGATCTCGAATCCTTGCTCACGTATCCTGCCAACAAATATAGTGAAATACCGGCCGTTTCCAATGCAACAACCAACATCACAAAGTCAGTTGCTACCGCCATTAAATTGAACCCGATCGTTGCTGTGATAAGCAGCGCGTAAAATTCTGTATGACGTAGCGTCGGTGAACTCGTGGCGAACATTGAGGTGAGCATAAGGGCAATTAAGAACATAACGCGAAAAACGATCCCAATTGGATCAGACGCGATCATGTCGCCCCAATGTTGCACGGGCAGTCGCAAGCCAGTAGAGGTCTCAACAGAGGCAATATCACCCCAATAGGCGACCGCAGTCACAACTGTGATCACCAGTATGAATCCTGTTCCCCAAGCGACGGCGATTCCGCTTGTGCGGCCATCTGTATTCTTATTAAAGCTCTTGTACCCAAGTATGATAAAGAGCATCAATACTAACAAAATCTCAGGCAAAATTGCCAAATATGCTAACCATGTAATCTCTGTAACCATGCTAGCCGACTCCGAACCACACAAGGATATTGGTGGCAATTAGCTGAATATCATTGAAAACGGTGTAGGAAACTTGTGCTTCGGCGACCCGTGCAACGACTGGTCGTACACCAGATGAGACGATTGGCTCAATCACCTTTGGAAACATTCCTATGACGATTAGAAGCGCGGAGAACATAATAAGCACAAATTTATCGATGGCCTTGATTGGCTTCATGTCATGCCACGCATGTTCATCATAATCACCAAAAAAGACGGATGTGATTGCACGCAAAATGTAGGCGGCGGTCACGATAATGCCTAGAACAGAAGCGGCCGCGACAAACCAATAATACTCTGACGGGTTGAGCCCATAGGCGGTATTGACGAGGTTAAAATCTCCACCGCCCCAAACGCCGAGAAAAATCGGGTACTCTGCAACAAACCCTGACAACCCGGGCATACCCATTGAGACAAACCCACCAATGATAAAGGCAACTGCCACCCACGGCAGGGCAACCATCATGCCGCTTAACTCATCCATGTTGCGGGTGTGGGCGCGATCATAAATCATACCAACACAGGAGAAGAACATCGCTGTCATCAACCCATGACTGACCATCTGAATGCCAGCACCTGTAAAGCCAAGCTGGTTCATTGCGGCAAAGCCCATCACGACAAGCCCCATATGGCTAACCGATGAATAGCCAATCATATACTTGAGGTCACGCTGGCGCATAGCGATGAACGCGCCATAGATAACATTTACGAGCGTGAGCAAAATAATGACAGGCAGCCAATAGACCGCCCCTTCTGGCAAAATCTGAATGCCTAAGCGCATCGCGGCATAGCCACCAAGCTTCATTAAAACACCCGCGTGAATCATTGAAACAGCAGTCGGTGCAGCCACATGACCATCAGGTGACCAATTATGGAATGGGAACATCCCAGCTAAAATTGCAAAACCAACAAACAGTGGCAAAAATAAGTCTATTTGCGTTTCGCTGCTGAAGTTCGCTTCCGACCAAACGCGCAGATCAAATGTTGAAGATGCAACACCGGCTGCTTCGGGCAGTTGCAGATAGAGAATGATGAACGGGATAAGCGCGATAAAACTGCCAATCAGGATGAATAGTGTCAACTTCATCGCAGCATATTCGCGCCTCTCCTTCCAACCCCAGATCACGATCATGACATACATCGGCAGCACAGCGATTTCGTAGAAGAAGAAGAGCAAAAAGCCATCTACTGCGACAAAAACGCCATGCACGCCCGCAACCAGCAGCATGAAAAACGCATAGAATTCACGGGGACGATCTTCGATACCCCAAGAAATCAGTACGCCACCGAGACCAACGATAGCTGTTAGAAGCACGAGCGTCATGCTCAAGCCGTCTACGCCAAGAATATAGCTGATGCCGGCCGATTCAACCCAATTGTAATCTTCGACGTAAGCGAGTGTCTCGACCCAAGGTGTTCCATCAGTGATGTTTGGAACGAAGTTTAAATTATAGTCAATATACAATGCCACCGATAAAACAAGGCCAAGAACCATCGCCGCCAAACCGAGCATTTTGGCGTTGTCCTTGTTGTCCTCTGGCAACATCATAATAAAGATGCCAGCGACGATGGGCGAAAGTGTAATGACTGAGAGAAATGGAAAGTCCATAATCTATCCGCCTAATATCAGCGTTGCGGTGTCGTTGATGACAACTTGCAACCATTGCGGCCAGATGCCGAGTGAAAGGATGAGCAACATGAGCGGCCAGATAACCGCGTGTTCTGTTAGAGTCATTTTGGGCAGCTTGCTCCATTTGGGTTTGACAGGGCCATGGAGCGTTTCGCCGATGCCCTTCAGGACATACGCGCCGGTCATGAGCAACCCAATCATTGAGATAACCACCTGCCATGTGAAGATGCCCCATGCGCTGCGCGTGATGGCAAATTCGCCGGGAAAGCCATTCAAACCGGGCAGGCCAAGTGAGGCCATACTGATGAAAATGAGAATGCCGCCGAAAACGGGTAACACGCCCCAGATACCACCAAATTCTTTGAGGTCACGGGTATGGGCGCGTTCGTATATGACACCAACCATGAAGAACATGCCAGCGGCCGAAATGCCATGATTGAACATTTGCAAAACGGCTCCATTGAGTGCCATCGTAGCATCCGAGATGTAACCAAACTCGCTTTCGAGAAGCTCGGCAGGAATTCCTGCGCTCCCATACATATTTCCATACACCCATGCAAAGACCGCAATCCCCAACACCACAAAGCCCATGTGATTAATGGAGGAGTAGGCAACCAACCGCTTGAAATCCCACTGCCCATAAGCTGCAAGACCACCCATCACGATGCTAATCATGCCGAGTATAGCAAGCAGGCCAGCCGTTTGAACTGCATGGTCGGGGAAAAATGGAATAACCAGACGCAGGAAACCATATGCACCGAGTTTCAGCAAAACCCCAGCCAACATCATCGAGCCAGCGGTTGGAGCCTGAGTATGTGCATCGGGCAGCCATGTGTGGAAAGGCCAAATTGGGACTTTAATCGCAAACGCGATAAAGAATGCCCAATATGCCAATGTTTTGACGATGCCGACGGGTAAGTTGACAATTGGCAATGTGGTGGCTGGATCGAGGTTTACCCAAACATCCAAAAGTGTCGGCATGTCAAATGTTCCCGTTGACAGACCGATAATCTGTGTGGAGAGCAAAAGACCAAGACTGCCACCCATCGTGTAGATGAAGAACTTGAATGACGCATAAACGCGGTCTTTGCCGCCCCACATCCGGATCAAGAAGTACATTGGCACAAGCCCAAACTCCCAAAAGATGAAAAAGATCAACAAATCTTGGGCGGCGAACAAGCCGATTGACGCAGTTTCCATAATGAGGAATAACGTCATGTACATCTTCACACGGTCTTCAATGCCGTAGGAGGCAATGATACCCAACGGGGTCAAAATGCCGGCGAGCAGCACCATTGGCAAACTGATGCCGTCAAGCGCAACATGATAATTCGCACCTAAAATGGGAAACCATTCGGCAAATTGCGTGAATTGCAAGCCGGGGTTGGCGCGGTCAAAGCTGAACCAGAGAGCCAGCGTAAACCCTAACTCGACGACGGCAAAGAATGCCGCTGTACGCCGAATCAGCCACTTATCATCGTCTGGCAAAAGAAAGATGATAAGCGCAAAAACAAGTGGCGCGAAAATTGTAATCGTTAGGAGATTGTCAGCGATAAATTGCACAATGCACCTTTAGAACAGTTGATAGACGTATGATGCGATGATGACTACCACCAACGCGACCGCCATAAGTGTTGAAATAAGCGCGTATTCCTGTACCTTTCCTGTTTGGATAGTACGGAACTCGCGGGAGAGCCAGAGAAAGCCATCTTTAATGCTATCGACAAAATCATCAAACACAGCATTTTCGACTGCTTTTGCAATTCGTGCTATTCCGTAGAAGATGTTTGCGATTAGATGGAGAATGCCATCGATTAAGCCCTTGTCGATGATGTTGTAGACGACGTTTTCTGAGAACGCAGTCACAGGCTTGACAAACACATTCATGTACAACTCGTCTATGTACCATTTATTGAGCAAGAAAGTGTGAATGGGACCAAGTGGCGCAATCAGTGGATCTGGGTCGCCAGCTTTGAGTGGCTTGCGTCCATAGACAAGATACCCCGCAATAAGGCCACCTGACGCAACACCAATTGAGAGGAGGATTGGAACCCAGCTCCATGGAAGGGTAAAAATCTTATGTGCGACGAAATGCTTGGCACCGTATTGAGCTGGCGGAGTCGCTTCGTAAAGCACAGATAGTGTCTCGTAAACTGTGCCACCTGCAAAATGGTGGAATACGTTTGTGAAAACATTCTCAGTGCCTAGGAAGTTGTCGGGAATACCAAACCAACCGATTGTGACTGCCAAGAACGCAAGTGGGATGAGAGGGAAGACCATGTACGAGTTACTCTCGTGTGCATGTTCCGCAAGCGGTGTGCGTGGCTCGCCCAAGAACGTCAGGCTAATCTGGCGCATTGTGTAAAAGGCTGTCAGGAATGCGGCTGCACAGAGCATGATCAAAACAACTAGCCCCAATGTTTTTCCGTCCTGACTGTAGACGTACCAAGCATCGGCGAAAATTTCATCTTTTGACCAGAAACCCGCCGTAACAAGTGGGAAGCCCGACAGTGCCATACCGCCAATTACGAATGTGCGGAACGTCCACGGCATTTTGTCTTTCAAGCCACCCATGTTGAACATATCTTGTGGATCGGTGTGATGGTCATGGACATGTTCTGCGCCGTGTTCCATCCCGTGAATGACGGAGCCTGACCCTAAGAAGAGGAGTGCTTTGAAAACGGCATGTGTGATGAGGTGGAAAGTTGCGGCAATGTATGCGCCCATGCCGACAGCAGCAACCATAAAGCCAAGCTGTGAGATAGTTGAGTATGCGAGAACGCCTTTTACATCATCTTGTGCAACCGCGATTGTGGCGGCGAAGAGGGCAGTAAATGCGCCAATGCCAGCGATGACAACACCTGCAAATCCGAGTTCGGAACCGACTGCGATGAGTGGGAAAATGCGGATAATGAGGTAGATACCGGCCGAAACCATTGCCGCAGCGTGGATAACCGCACTAACAGGTGTGGGGCCTTCCATTGCGTTTGGCAGCCAGACATGGAGCGGGAACTGTGCAGATTTGCCGACCGTCCCCGTGAAAATAAGCAACGCCATGATGCTCAACGCCGTGCCGCCAGCCATGCCTAAGATGTTAGACTCGGCCGCCAACATAAGCGATTCGGCCGACAACGCCTCCGAAAAGTTCAACGTCCCGAATACCCGATAAAAGAAGACTATCCCCAACAACATGACAACATCCGCAACACGGGTTGTCATAAACGCTTTTATCGACGCATAGCGTGGGGGCAATTTTTGAGGATTCTTTGGATCAGGCTCGTAGGTTCGGGCATACCAAAAGCCGATTAAGAGATAGGAGCAAAGCCCCATCACTTCCCAACCGACAAATAAAAGCAGCAAGTTATCCGATACGACGAGGGTGAGCATAGCCCCTGCAAAGAGGGACATGAAGGCGAAGAATCGGCCGAATAACGGCTCTTGCAATCCATGATTTGGCTCACCGTAATGTGTGCCAACAGCTTGCCCAAAGTTGTGATACCCGACGCTGTAGATGAAAATCATAAATACAGCAAATGGAACCATCAACAACATCAGGATAGTCAATGGGTCAACGGATACACCCATGCGGATACACCCTTCACACGCTGCATTCGCCGTCGTATATTCGCCAAACGGCATCCAAACCACGTCGTCATGAATCTGAACAGGGTGATGCTCTAACCCATAAATCAGATCCTCGTAACTATCAAAGCTGCCAAAGATGCCGAAGACAACACCGTAGCTGAGAACCAGTGCAGTGATGATGCCAGCCCACGCTACCAACCAGCTGGGGGTCGCATACTTACGCAAGAACAAAATGATAACCACAAACGCCGTTAGCGGTGCGGCTGGAATCAGCCACGTGAGCGTTGTGAGATGTTGAGGAATGTCGTGCATACGTGAACCTGTCGAACAGGAATTGACCCTGTTCGCTAATACTTGAGCGTGTCTAAATCTTCAGCAATTACCGAATCACGATTGCGGTAGATTGAGATGACGAGCGCGAGACCAACGGCAGCTTCGGCCGCCGCGACGGCGAGAATAAAAATCGCCCATGCAATTCCAACGGGTCGATCTGGTGCGTTATATCGCCAAAATGCAACTAGGTTAATGTTAACCGCATTCAACATCAGCTCAACTGACATCAGAATCGCCACCGCGTTGCGTCGTGCCAATACACCATAGAGGCCGATGCAAAAGAGCGCAGCAGAGACAAATAAATACCATGAAAGTGGAATCATTCGATCTCCTCCGAATCAATATCAGGCCGCGCAATCACGATTGCGCCCACGAGGGCTGCTAACAATAGAATAGAAGCTGCCTCAAATGGCAGGACATAGCCGTTTGGACTTGCCAGCAGGCTGCCTAAGACTTCAACGCTGGATGAAAGTGTTGCATCACTAACAACAGCGGGAGCAATATTGAAAAAGTCACCCATTTGATAGATGACAAATGCCAGCACGCCAAACATGCCAACGGCCGCGACAAATGCACCAACTGCCTGTGAATTGCTTGCTGGCTCTGTTGTACTCATCAGACGGCGCGTCATCATAATGGCGAAAATCACCAAAATTGAAATCGCACCAATGTAGACGAGCAGTTGCGCCGCTGCGAGGAATCCTGCATTGAGCATCGCATAAAACCCTGCCACGCCAAAGAACGAGAGCATCATTGCTACCGCCGCATGAAAGAGGTTACGGTCTGTCACGACGATAAAAGCCGAAACCAGCGTGATGACCGTGAGAATTGAGAAGAGAATTTGTTCAGCCATGAGTATTAGTGTGGCACAGCCAGTGATGGCACATCGTGTCCATGAGAATGATCATTATCAAGATGAGCGTGAGGCCCATGATGGTGATCGCTATCATCGTGATGATAACTTGCCGAGTCCTCAAGATTTTCACCAGCCGCTAGGCGTGCGGCACGCCCTCGACGGCGTAAAATCTCAACAACGCCTACCATGATAATTAAATTGCTTGCTAAGTGTGCGCCGGATCGTGCCAAAATAGGCAGGTCGGCGACGAATTTCTCTAACACGGCCGCAATCAGCAACATGACCAGTGAGATAGGAACCAAGAATTTCCAGTTGAAGTCCAAGATTTGGTCGATGCGAACACGTGGCAGTGTGGCGCGTGACCAGATGAACAAGAAGTAACCCATGAACATCTTGACTTGGAAAATAGCCATCGCAACGATTGTGCCGAGAACGCTTGCACCGAGATCAATTGGCTCAATTCCAAAAAGACCAAGAATCAGGTTAATAATTGGGATGTTCCAGCCACCAAAATAGACGACAGCCAGCATTCCGCCCATAAAGAACGCACCAACGAACTCAGCCAATTGGAACATGGCAAACTTCATGCCGCTATATTCGACGTGGAAGCCAGCGATGATTTCTGACTCTGCCTCAAGCAAATCAAAGGGGGTGCGCCCTGTTTCAGCCAGTGCGGAGATTAAAAAGATTAGCGCAGAGAGTGGCACAACAAAAAAGTATGGCACTGTTTGGGCAGCAATGACATCCTGTGTGGACATTGAGCGCGACAACAAAATTGGGATGAGCAGAGCGATTACCATCGGGACTTCATAGCTAACCAATTGTGCGACTGCGCGAAATGCCCCTAAGAGCGCGTACTTGTTGTTGGACCCCCAGCCAGCCATTAGGACAGCAACCACACTAACAGAGCTAACGGCCAAGAAGTAAAACAGGCCGATGTTGAGGTCTGCGCCGATAATACCTGGTCCGAATGGCAAAATCGCCCACATCACAACAGTTGTCATTACCATAATGATGGGCGCAATGTTGTAGATCAATTTGTCGGCCCCGGCGGGGGTAATCTGCTCTTTGGTCAACAGCTTGGCAATGTCGGCAAATGATTGACCGAGCCCATATCGGCCGACGCGATTCGGCCCAATCCGATCTTGAAACCGTGCAATCACCTTTCGCTCCATCCAAATCAGGAAAATAGCGATCAGGAGCGCAAAGCTGCCAATGAGAACGACGATGAGAATGTCGGACAGCCAACTGACCCATGCAGCGTTACCGAGAATGTTTTGGAGAAATGCTTCCATTTGGTTGCTAGTTGCTAGTTGCTAGTTGCTAGTTAACAATGCGTCAGCATCATTGACTTGCCGCTTGCAATTTGCCTCTTAGAAGTATTCAAGTGCGCCTTTGCCCCATGCGTAGACAAGACCATCAGCGAGCAAAATGATAAACAATGCAGTCGCTCCGACTGCAAAGAATCCAAGCGTATCGTAGGCAGCAGCAATTGGGAACAGAAAAAGAGCTTCGACATCGAAGACCACAAAAACAATTGCGTAAATGTAGTACTGCACTTTGAACTGAATCCACGTATCGCCAATCGTTTCGATACCGCACTCGTATGTTTGAGTTTTGATTGCGTTTGGTTTTTTTGGTCCGAGCAGCCAGTTGATGATGATTGGTGCTGCGGGAAGGATTGGTGCAACCACCATAAACCAACCGATAATTTGCCAATTTTGTACCATTGGGAACACCCTTCGGAAATTGATTGTGAAATTCTCCACATTTATAACACAACGGTTTTTGAGTGGCAATGAAAGTAGACATGAACTACGTTAGGAGTTGTAATTTTTACATTGATCAGGGAAACTGAGTCAATGAAACACTGGCATGTGTTGATAATTGCAACATTGTTTTTTATCTTAGGGTCGCCATTTGCCTTGTTTCCAACCGTAATATCAGCAGCAGGGGTAGGATCAGCGATAATAATGATGGGGTGTTTAGGGGTGTTTTCGGATTCTCTGCCGCAATCTACCTTCTTTATCCTTCTCGTATATGGGTCTTATTGGAACGGCAACATCCTCACACGTAACACTTAGTCTGCCAAAGTTATTGTCGCTCAGTTGGGGATTTTGTGGGTTGTGGCTGTTTCGCTCATCGGGAGAGCGGCGGGGAATTTATCTAGCTGTAGGGCTTGGGACGGGGGATTATTGCGCTGCTTGATTTTCCAAGGGTTTGGTGCGTTCGTACTGTTATCAACAGCTACCTAACTTGGCAACTTCAATAATTGCACATGCCCACAATCTTTTTCTACTAAACCACGCTTGGTTTTGGCCTAATTGAACTGTGGGCTCTTTGCTAAATCGCCGGGGTTAGAGGAATTCCAGTAAGCCAAAACTGTCATCATCAATAGGGTATGCAGCAACACGGATATTCGCGGTACGACCCTGCGATGTTTTCAACGTCATGGCCTGATTATTCAACCATGAACGCTTTAGCTCTGTGCGATTGCCTTCTAGGATGGTGAAGCTCCAGATAAGACGCGCTCTTCCTTTTTGACGAGTGGGGCTTTGGGTAAAACTTTTATAGCCGTTTAACCCGATCTTTGCGATGTGTTGTGTTTGTGACGCATTTTGAATCAATGCTTCTGTGATATTCGCCATTGTAACTACCTTTACCTTATACAAACAAATTAACCATTACTACCGTCATTTTGCCGTACTTGTGCTTAATTTTTGTTGTCTCTCTCTACATCGTTTGTGCAAATCTCGCTACCAACTACATAAATTTTCCGAGAAGTGTGATTTGAGAGACGATTAAACTTTAAGGCAGAAGAATTGCAGTTAACCTTGCGCTCGTGCCGGTTAGGACGAACGTACTATCTCGGCCGAAAATCTGTTACCATCCCACCTATGCTGTCTGATCTCCTGCAAAGCTCTTTATCCGCTCGCACAGCCTTCTTTGATGACCGACATGAGGCTTCCCTCCGCCTCTTCAATGGCTTTTTGGAAGGAAACCCTGATCTAGTGATCGATATATACGCTCGCACGGCCGTTATCCACAACTATGCAAAGCATGAAAACTCCGCCACAATCGAAACAGCTAAAAGATGGTTGTTACAAAATCTACTATGGGTAGATACCATTCTGCTCAAGCGACGACATGGCGCAACAGACAAAGAACGTAGGGGTCAGCTCATTTTTGGCGAGAAGATCGCCAGAAAAGTGCGAGAGCATGGCGTATGGTATGCGATTGACTTAACGATGAACCGCGACGCGAGCTTTTATCTCGACACGCGCAATTTACGCCACTGGCTGCTCAACGAGATGACGGGGAAATCAGTGCTAAACACCTTTGCCTATACGGGTAGCTTGGGAGTGGCAGCGGTCGCGGGTGGGGCAAGCCGCGTTGTGCAGACCGACCTAAACAAACGCTTTCTCAATGTTGCCAAAACGTCACATACGCTTAACGGCTTCCCCATTGTCAAACAGAACTTTGTGACGGGGGACTTTTGGTCGGTCGTCAAACGATTGAAGCGTGCTAGGGAGCAGTTTGATTGTGTTATTCTCGATCCACCTTTTTTTGCAGAGACGGCCGGCGGCCGATTTGAGATGGCAAAAGATACCGTGCGTCTGGTAAACAAAGTGCGTCCACTCGTAAAAGATGGTGGGCAGATCGTTTCGGTCAATAATGCACTCTATCTGAGCGGAACAGACTATCTGGCACGCTTGGAGACGCTGTGCGATGGTGGGTATGTCACGATTGAGCGATTTATCGATGTGGGAGATGATTTTACGAGATGCGTCACCCCCTTCGTGACTGACCCCACACCTTTCAACCACACGACAAAAATTGCCATTTTACGCATCAAGCATCGCCGTTGAACAACTTTTAGCAATATGGGCTGTTCGTGTTATATTTAGGTTAATTGAATCGGCCGATTTCGCACCATCGGCAGTAACATTAAAAGGAGAAAATATATGCGCCGATTTCTCAAATTCACCCAATTTGCGGACCGTCTTTCTGAATGGTTAGGTCAATTGTCTGCCTATGTGGTTCTCATCACCGTTCTCGTAGGGTTTATCAACGTTGTTCTACGGTATGTAGGCGAGCGTACAGGTAGAACCTTGACCACAAATGCAGTCATCGAGGCTCAATGGTATCTCTACACACTCATCTTCTTTTTTGGCTTTGCCTATATCACCAAGAATGGCATTAATGTGCGCGTCGATTTTTGGTTTGCAGAGCAATCAGAGAAGACAAGAGCGTGGATCGATGTAATCGGTCACATCACTGCGCTGATTCCCTTCTGTCTATTAGCCCTTTACGTGACCTTCCCTTCCGTTCTTACCTCATGGGGGCAACTACCCGATGGCTCATTTGATCTTTCAAAGTGGGAAGTCTCATCTGACCCCAACGGTCTACCGCGTGCGCCGATCAAGACAATGGTTCTCGTTGCATTTGGGTCCCTATTGTTACAAGGCATTGCAGAGCTAATCAAACAAATTGCCATTATTCGCGGTGAGGGCGACATCTTCAAAGAGAGCATCGTTGCCACAGATGCACCCGTTCGCATCGAGTAGGAGAGGAGAAACATCATGACGTTAATTGCACTTGCCACGATTCTGGTTTTCCCTATTCTTTGGCTCGGTTTCAAAGTTCCTCCACTCAAATCCTTCAACTACACAGCTCTCGCGTTTGGCATTGTTGCCACCATCATCGCTATTTTTGTTGATCCACGTTGGTACTCGATCATCATGTTCGACTTCTTCCTCGTGCTGATTCTCAGCGGTTACCCTGTGGCCTTCTCCTTTGCTGGGACGGGTATCCTGTTTGGGGCAATCGGTGTTGCAACAGGATTGTTCCCACTGGCACGTTTAGGGTTGTTGCATAACAAATGGTTTGGCTCGATGTCCGACTTCACGCTGTTGGCGATTCCCTTTTTTGTCTTCATGGGTGCAGTTTTCGAGAAGTCAGGGCTGGCGGAGGAGCTGTTAACAACAATTGGACAGTTGCTCGGTGCGGTGCGCGGTGGTTTAGCTCTCGCCGTTGTATTGGTCGGCACATTGCTGGCGGCCGCGACGGGCGTTGTTGCCGCGACGGTCATCGTGATGGGCATCCTATCACTGCCGACAATGGTACGTTATGGATATGATCATAAGCTAGCGACGGGGATTATCGTCGCGTCGGGAACGATGGCACAACTTCTACCGCCTAGTTTAGTTTTGGTTGTTCTGAGCGACCAGGTCGGTGTCTCGGTCGGTGATCTGTTCTTGGGCGCACTTGTCCCCGGTTTAATCTTAAGCGCACTCTACGCGCTCTATGTTGTCTATGTAGCTATCGTGCGTCCCGAAGATGCGCCAGCTCTGCCCCCCGAAGCCCGCGATATTCACGGCTGGGATTTAGCACGCAAAACGCTCGTCTCCGTTGTGCCACCACTCTTCCTAATTTTTGCCGTGTTGGGCAGTATTTTTCAAGGTCTGGCAACACCTACAGAGGCTGGGGCTGTCGGCGCGGCCGGAGCATGTCTGCTAGCGGCACTCAACCGCAACCTCAATTGGAACACGCTCAAATTAGCAGCACGCCAAACGTCTAATATCACCGCACTTGTGCTGCTAATTCTGTTCTGTTCAGCGTTTTTCGGGCTGATTTTTGACCAATTGGGTGGTCAACGCATCGCCAAAGAGTGGTTAACGGGTATTCCGGGCGGTTTCTGGTCGTTTATTATCGTCGCCAACATCGCCGTCTTTTTACTGGGTATCAACCTTGAATTCTTGGAGATCAGCTTCATTGTCATGCCACTTTTTGTCCCGTCCGCACTCGAACTGGCACAAACGCAGACGCATGTTGAGCCATCATTACTGCTTGTCTGGTTTAGCGTGATGATGGCAATCAATTTGAATATGGCATTTATTTCGCCGCCCGTTGGGTTTTCGCTCTTTTATTTACAGAGCGTCGCGCCGCCCGAAGTGGAAACGGCCGATATTCATAAAGGCGCATTACCGTTTATGGTCTTGCAGGGAGCTGCTCTGCTAATCGTGATGTTCTTCCCGCAAACGGTGACTTGGCTTGTGCTAAGGGGCGGTTAGCTATATTTGTTTGTGAGTTGGTTAGGCAGTTTCTGCGAAATAAGTCAGGTGAAAGTACCATGACATTTTCGCTACAAGCATAAAAGTATTGCGTATTGCGTAAACTGAACACGCAATACGCAATACTTTTTATGTGTGGTTTGGTTATGCTCGGCCGATAAAGTCCAAGTAACGCGCTTCGTTAAAGCCATGCCACTCTTGGATACCAATGCGGAACTTATCCCACTCTTCAAAGATAGAGGCAAAATCACTATCTTCTTGACCAAGTTCAGTGTAGAGGTCAAATGATGCATCTTTTGCGGCTTGTAGCACTTCATCAGAGAATGGGCGCAGTTCAATGTCCGCTTCTGAGCGCAATGTAGCCAATGCACCGACATTCTTCGCATCGTAACGTGCCATCATGCCCATGTTCGCCTCAACGGATGCAGTCGCAACAGCCGCTTGGTAAACTTCTGGCAACTTGTTCCATTCATCCAGATTGATCTGAACTTCAAGTGTTGGGCCGGGTTCCCACCAGCCGGGATAGTAGTAATACTTCGTGACTTTGTGGAAGCCCATCTTCTGATCATCATAAGGGCCGACCCATTCAGTCGCATCAATTGCGCCCGTTTCGAGGGCTTGATAAATTTCGCCGCCGGGTAGAACTTGAACGGTTGCACCCAACTTAGCCATGACCTGACCGCCTAAGCCCGGAATCCGCATAATGAGACCTTCCAAGTCTTGGGGTGTATTGATCTCTTTGTTATACCAACCGCCCATCTGTGCGCCCGTATTGCCAGCGGGGAATTGAATCACGCCAAAGCGGTCACGATAGAAGTCCTGCATCATTTGCAGACCACCACCTTCATAAAGCCATGCGTTTTGCTGACGTGCAGTCAAGCCAAATGGCAGAGCTGTCCCAAACGCGGTCGCGGGGCTTTTGCCAACATAATAATAGGATGCGGTGTGTCCAATCGGTACAGAGCCTTCTTCGACCACATCAAGAACTTGTGTCCCGCCAGCAAGTTCACCTGCGGCGCGTGCCGTCGTGGTGAATTTGCCTTGTGTCAATTCACTCAGTCGCTCTGAAAAAATTTCAGCACCACCAAAGATGGTATCAAGCGAAAGCGGCCAACTTGTGGCGATTTCCCAGTTGATTTCGGGTAATGCTGTGTCAGAGGCGGTTTCGCTGGCAATATCGGCCGAACTACACCCCACAATTCCCAGCGCGGTCGCGGCTGCTGCGCCACCCCCTGCCATTCTTAAAAACTCTCGACGTTTCATAAGCTATCTTCTCCTTCTAAAAATTAGAGTTACTTTCTTACTATATTTAGAACCAACAGGATTCTTACACTGGCTATTGTATAGGGGATCGGAGCGCGTGCAACAAAATAAGAATTTTGAGCGCATATATTGAGATTTACGAAACTCGATTCAATTCGAGGCAATATCTCTCTATTTGATCGCCAGATGCAAGAGTAGGCGAGGCTGGCAATGTTGGCTACAATGTCCGAGATTTTACCTACCCTAACAAACGAAGTCTGTAAATCATGTTAAAGAAACGAATTTTCCAAATCCCGGCTGCGCTGGCAGCCATACTGATTGGCTCTATGTTTGTCCGCAGCGCATTTTCTACTAGTCGTGCGAAAGGCGTGGTCAACGGCCGACTTGCCAAAGCATACCCCGCAAAACCGAACAATGTCACCTCTTATGAGGCGGGAGCCTATCCTAAAATGGAGCCTATTCCATACAGCGGTGACCGTGCTACGGCGAAGACCAAACTACTCAACATTATCAACGCTATGCCGCGTACAAAGATTGTCAAAAATGATGGCGACTACATACACGCCACATTTACGTCGCGCATTTTTCGCTTTGTCGATGATGTCGAATTTCTGTTTGAGGACAATGCGATCCAATTTCGCTCCGCCTCACGCACCGGCTACAGCGACTTAGGCGCAAATCAGAAACGGATGGAGGAGATTCAGGAAAAGTTTAAGCGGTGAGTTGGCTGCAACTGTATTTTAGGGGCTGGAAATCCCGAAATATCCGTCTAATTTGTTTACTATTGACAGTTATGTTGGGCGGGTGCGGGAGAGACGCTACATCAGACACCCCCCGTATCTTATTTCTACGCGGAGAACCAGCGCAACTTTTCGTCCACAACTTGACAACGGGGAAAGAAACACAGTTAACCGATGCGGCTTTTGGCCTCTTTGATTATGTGGTGAGCAAAAACAAGGCTGTCACGGTTCAGGAACGCGACGATGGCGGGGCTGGCTTGTGGCTGTTGGATGTTGACTCAGGCAGCTATGAGTTGATAGCTGAATGTCCGGAGTTGCGCTGTGACCAGCCGAGTTGGTCGGCCGATAGTCGCCGCGTCATTTACGTTCAACGCACAATCTTGGGGGATACACCCCGCCTGTACTGGCTCGATAGTCAAACGGGTGAAACGGCTCCCGTATTCACCGATGGCGATCTATTTGGATATGCGCCACGCCTGTCAGCAGATGATCGCTATCTCAGCTTCGTCTCGTATGGCAAACCGCGCCACCTAAACTCAGACCAGCTTTTTGAGAATGGCGGCAATCAGGGTCTTGAGCCTAACACACAACAGGTAATTGTCTATGATTTTGAGACAGGCAAGCAGACTATCGTGCCGAACCGCATGAACAGCAACGGCACATGGCAGCCAGATGGCAAAGAGATGCTCTTTTCTGATCTACAGTTTTTTGGAGAACGTTTTGGCATCCATCTACTGCTGCTTGACCCCGCGACGGGCGATGTGCGCGACATCAGTGATGCGCGTTTGGTTGAGGATAGCTCGCCAGAATGGTCGGCCGATGGACAGCAGATTGTCTTTACACGCGCTTTGGCCAGCACCGCGATGGGTCGCCAAATCTGGCTTATGGACAAAAGTGGGGAAAATCAGGTACAGCTAACAGAAAATGCGGATTGGCATCACGGGCAGCCGACATTTTCGGCCGATGCAACCAAGCTCCTTTTTCAACGCTTCGACATCACGCGCCCAACGGAGTCGCCACATATCTGGATTTTGGATATAGAGACCGGTGAGGAGCAGTTGATTGGAGAAGGAAATCGGCCGCATTGGCTAACGCAATAATGTGTAAAACAGACTTTGCTCTGTTCTACGACTCTACACGCTAATCCTTCGGCTGCGTCACGATGTCAAAAATATAGTTAAGCTGTTCGTCTGAATAGTAGTGAATAATCACCTTTCCACCCTGACGGGTTTTTTCGATATTGACGCGGGTGGCAAATCGTTCGCCAAATTGTCGCTCGACATCCTCTAGCTCAGGCGAGAGCAGCGCACGCGGCTTTTTCTTCGGCTTCGTCTTCTCAGCACGCTTGCGGACAATCTCCTCAACCTGACGCACGTTGAGTCCAAACTTAATGATGTCGTGCATGACAGCGGTACGCTCGTCAGTACTGTCGAGACGGAGCAGTGCGCGGGCGTGTCCCGTGCTGATTTCGTCGTTGATAACAGCCTCTTGGACACGTTCTGGCAGATCGAGCAGACGGATCATGTTGGCAATCGTCGGCCGACCCTTACCCATCCGCTTGGCAACCTGCGCCTGTGTAAACCCAAATTCGTCGATTAACTGCTTGTAAGCCAACCCCTCTTCGAGCGCGTTGAGGTCTTCGCGCTGCACGTTCTCGATAATGGCGAGTTCGAGCATTTCAAGCGCAGTGACATCATTTTTGACGACGGCCGGCACAGAAGTCAGCCCAGCTTTTTGACTCGCTCGCCAGCGACGCTCGCCAGCAATGAGATGATAGTCATTTTTGCTGACTTGATTGACGATCAGCGGCTGAATCAGCCCATGTTCGCGGATTGAGTCGGCGAGTTCTTCGAGAGCTTCTTCGTCAAACTCGGTGCGTGGCTGGTGTGGGTTCGGCCGAATTTCCTTTAACGCGACCATTCGTAAGCCGCTGCCTTCCATCACTTCGATAGGCTGCCCTGTCTGCTGATCTAACGGCCGAATCAACGCCCCCAATCCTTTGCCGAGTCCTTGTGATTTTTTCTTTGCCATGATATTGGTTATTGCGCTGCTGTCTTTCTGCTTCTCGATTTATCCGTTTGCAATAGCTCGGCCGCTAACACCTTATAGCCCAACGCACCTGTCGAATGGGGCGAATAGACATTGATCGGCTGACCGTAGCTGGGAGCCTCGCTCAATCGCACATTGCGCGGGATGATCGCGCGGAAAACCTGCTCGCCAAAGTGTTCCCGCACTTCGGTCACAACCTCACGACTCAGATTTGTGCGTCCATCGTACATTGTCATGACCAATCCGCGTATTTTGATGCGTCGGTTGAGATGCTGTTTTACAAGCTCGATGGTACTCAATAGCTGTGTCAACCCTTCAAGCGCGAGATATTCACACTGAACGGGGACGATCACGCCATCCTGCGCCGCTGTCAGCCCGTTGAGCGTCAGCAGCCCAACGCTCGGCGGGCAGTCAATCAGAATATAGTCATACTCATCAGCGATCAAGCCGAGATTCCGCTGGAGTCGGTACTCGCGTGCCATCTGGTTGACAAGCTCGACCTCAGCACCCGCTAACGCTGGGCTTGATGGCAGGATGTCAACTTTTAGCTCGTCATTTGGTACCCGAATCGCTTCTGCATCCGCTCGTTCCAACAAAAGATCATAGGTCGATAGCTCGACACTTCCTTTTTCGATCCCAAGCGCGGACGTTGCGTTGGCCTGTGGATCGAGATCGATCAAAAGCACAAGCATCCCCATTTCAGCGAGATAGGCTGCGACGTTAACGACTGTCGTCGTCTTGCCCACGCCCCCTTTCTGATTTGCTACAGCATAAATTTTAGGCATGTTCCTCCGCCATTATTTTGTTAACGACCATAATTTTTTCTGGTAAATCGGGTTGGGCAACGGTGGCAGAGGCGATTTTGTTGGCAAATACGGCCGAACTCACCACATCTCCCCCCGTGCGCCACATTCGATAGAAAAACGCGGTCGCAAACGTGTCACCAGCTCCCGTCGCATTTATTTCTTGCACATTCGGTGCGGGAATCTCGACCACCTGATCGTCGAGAAAGAGCGTGCAGCCGCGTGCGCTGCGTGTGACGACGAGCAGCTTAGACAACGCACGCATCTTTTGCAGCTCATCGTCGTTGATTAAATCTTCTTCGCCGATAATCACTGCGTCCGCATTGGGAAGCAGCAGGTCAGCATGTTGCAGCGGAATAGGCCAAACGCGCCCATCATCCCCCCACCTTCGCATCCAGCCCTGTGGCGTGATGCCGATCAAGCTGTTTGGAAACGCGCAAACCAACTCTGGGTCGATCTGTGGCGTAATCGGCCCCAAATGCACAATCGGTGTGTTGCGCCAACTGTCGGGAACAGCCTTTGGTGTCACTTTTCCAGCCAGCGCGTGAACGATCTGGATGCGTCCCTGCGGCGTGTAGATGTTTGAAAATGAGGTCGTCTCGGCCGATTCGACCACATGAACCGCACAGTCTGGCACAGCTGACTTGATCGGAAAGTCGCTCGCTGCGCTCGTCAAGATAGCCGTTCGACAGCCCAACGCATGGGCGACGCGACCTGAAAACGCTGCTGTCCCACCAACCTGATACCCCGTCGGAGACAACTCCGGCGGCACAACATCTCGGCTAACGTGTCCAATCGTCAAATAATCGAATTGATTTATCATTGCGCCTATTTTAACACAATAACATTCCGAACCGCAGACAGTGACGCGGTTGTACATCTCGTCTACTCTCCATCAGCGATATGATACTGAAAACTCTGGAAAAGTAGAGTGTGACAAAAAAGGAAAAATGTGAGAA
>CAYMGE010000061.1:0-39196 GCA_964389925.1 uncultured Ardenticatenaceae bacterium | reverse complement strand
CTTTCTTACCCCATTTCCTTCCTTTTTTCAACCCCTATTTTCACAACAGTCGAGTTATTACTTAAGATTCCACTGAAAAAAGGGCAGAGAAAGATAATAGAGGGAGCAACGCATGTAGGGAAAGGTATCGCACTCCAGCCGCTAAATCACCTTACGAACAACCTGACGTTTCCCTCCAAACCCATGAAAATTCCCAAAATAGGCGTGATGGCGATAAAGTGGGCTACATTTTCGATGCTAGGCAATTGCTACGATGTAGGCAGAGGAACATATTTCTATGCCCACATTTTTACGCAAGCGTCAGACGCTTACACTCATCAGTTTTTTTATGCTCTTCATCGTCATCTTGTTGTGGCAAGCGTGGCGTTTGCAATCGCGTGTCATACAAGACACAATGCTCCAACAGGCAAACGAGTATGCACGTATTTTTACCACTATGCGCCGCCTGTATAGTGACGAGATTGCACAACCCGCAAGCGACAATGGGTTTGATGTCACCCACAACTATAAAGAACGTATGGGAGCCATCCCGCTGCCAGCCACATTTAGCATTTTGATTAGTGAAAAGCTGAATGAGACGATAGGGGGCAGCAGCATCAACATCTACAGCGACTACGCTTTTCCATGGCGCGAAAACAGCGGGGCGATTGATGAGTTTGAGAGAAATGCGTTGAACACGTTGATAAATGAGCCAACAGAGCCAATTTATGAATTTACGAATATGGATGGGCAGGCCGTCGTCCGCTATGTGATCGCGGATGTGATGACAGAAAGCTGTGTCGACTGCCACAATGCACACCCCGACAGCCCTAAAAAAGATTGGCAGATCGGTGATGTGGGTGGCGCATTGGCCTTGACGTTGCCGATGGATAGTGCCACCAAAACGATGCGTGGCGGCATGTGGTCAACAGCATTCATTTTGGGAGCCATCGCCATAATTGCAGGTGGGACACAGTTGATTGCTGGTCGTCGCTCACGTCATGAACGCGATTTATTGGAACAAAACGTCTTTGAACGCACAGCTGCACTCTCGGCCGCTAATCTCCAACTCGAACGCGGCATGCAAGAGCGTATTTTGACAGAAAACCGCCTCTCCTCGGTTCTCAACACAGTGGGGGAGGGAATCATGACACTGACCCCAGAGGGCAAAATCGTTATGTCCAATAGCAAGGCCAATAGCATTTGGGGGTATCAAAATGGTGAATTGGACAATCGTGACTTTCAGTCAATTGTGCTAGAAGCATGGCAACCATTTGAGCAATATAAGTCAAAGTTTGACACAATGCACGGCAAAGCGTTTAGTCTGGAGCGCACGGGCGTACATAAGAATAAGAAAACATTCCCCGTCGAGATTCAGCTGACTCGCACGGCAATTGAGGAGCAGCTTTACTTGACGATTGCCGTGCGTGACATCACGCAACGTAAACGTATGGAGCGTGCGCTGAACGCCGAGCGAACACAACTAGCAAAGCGCGTCGATGAACGCACGATTGAGTTGAAAAATGCAAACGCACAGTTAGAGCGTGTTGCAAAGATGAAGGATGAGTTTTTTGCCAGCATGAGCCACGAATTGCGAACGCCGCTCAATGCTATTCTTGGTCTCTCACAAGCGTTGACCTCAGAGGCTTATGGCGAGCTTTCAGACGTGCATACGCGGCCGATTCACCTCATTAGAGAAAGTGGTCAACATCTGCTCGATCTCATCAACGACATTCTGGATGTCTCTAAAATTGAAGCGGGTAAGTTTCAGTTGGTCAAAGAGCGTGTGCATGTGCCATCTATTTGTACGATGAGCGTGAGCATGATTAAGCAGGCAGCCCATGTAAAACAAATTGAGGTGACGACGCAATATGATCCAGAGGTCGTTTTTCTTGAGGTAGATGAGCGGCGTTTGAAGCAGATTCTAGTCAATCTGCTGAGTAATGCAGTCAAATTCACCCCAGATAAAGGCAACGTATCGCTGCGTGTGAAGGGGGATCAAGCGCGTAAGGTTGTTTATTTCGTCGTGAGTGATACCGGGATCGGGATTCCCAAGACAGATTTAGACCGTCTGTTTGAACCATTTGTACAACTTGATAGTCGCCTTGCACGACAGTATAACGGTACAGGGTTGGGACTTGCACTGGTTCAACGTTTGACAAAGCTGCATGATGGACGTGTGAGCGTGAAAAGCGAAGAGGGCAAGGGCAGCCAATTTGTCATTGCGCTGCCTTGGGTAACCGATACGTCGGGCCGCATCGAGACGGGCATCGATTGGATGGCGACACCGGCTGAGACAGCCCCTGAGAAAAAAGCAAAATCGGCCGAGTCCCCCCCACCCGTTGTCCTGCTCGCCGAAGATAACGACATCAACATCGCCACCCTTTACGACTTTCTCGAATTTCGCGGCTGTAAAATCATCGTCGCACATGATGGTCTCGAGGCCGTCAAAAAGGCCAAGGAACATTTACCCGACCTTATTTTGATGGATGTGCAGATGCCCAACATGGATGGCCTTGAAGCAACCCGCATTCTGCGTGAGGATGACAGCACAGCGAACATCCCAATTATCGCCTTAACGGGTTTGGCAATGAGCGGTGACCGCGAACGCTGTCTTGCCGCTGGTGCAAGCGACTATCTCAGCAAGCCGTTTCAGCTCGACGACCTCATTACGACGATGGACGCACAGCTTGTGCTAGTTGGGCATGGTGGTCTACAACCGTTGTAGCTATGAAACAAACGGCAAGGCGACAACCGTCGCCTTGCGGTCACCATATTCGCTGTGAACAGTGACGCAGGTTCCGATAGCAGTGTGGGCGATTGGCAAAATGGCAAAAGCGATATTTTTCTGCAAGGCAAGCGAATAGATTGCGCTGGTCACTTTGCCACATGGTTCATTGTCTCGCGTAATCGGCCACCATGCTGAGTTCCAGCCCATTTTTTCACCTTCGATGTGGAGTCCAACCATTTTCTGCGTGATGCCTTCAGCGCGAACTTTTTGGAGGGCAGAGCGGCCGATAAACTCAAACGCCTGATCGACATCACAATACTGTTCCAGACCAACCTCAAACGGATTATTTTCCAGCGTCATATCGCTACCGTATGAGAGCAAGCCTGTTTCGATGCGCTCAATTGAGTTAGGGGTCGCTGGCTTGATGCCGTGTGGTTCACCGGCAGCCATAATCATCTCCCACAGCTTGTCACCGTACTGACTATCACGCAGGTAAATTTCATACCCACCCTGCTTACTCCATCCTGACCTTGCCACAATGACAGGAATGCCCGCGACTGCCATCTCACAAAAACGAAAAAATTTGAGCTTTGTCACAGCATCGCCAAAGACAGCAGCGGCGACAACATCTGCATTTGGCCCCTGAATGGCCAACGGAGAGACATCTGGTTCGCAAATCTCTACGTCGAGATCACGCCCAATGGCAATACCCTTAGCGTAGAGCAACACGTCGGAGTCTGCCAACGAGAGCCAAAAATGGTCTTCTGCAAGGCGGAGGAGAAGCGGGTCGTTGATGATGCCGCCATTCTCATCGACGATGGGGACGTAGTAACATCGGCCGATTCGCGCTTTCGCCAAATTACGAGGGGTCATCAACCGCACAAGATGAAACGCATCTGGCCCTTTTATCTCAACTTGACGCTCAACGGCAACATCCCAAAGCGTGACATTGCTCATCAAATGAGCGTACTCTGCCTCCGGACTCTCATACCAAGTTGGCATCATCATGTGGTTGTAAACGGTAAATCCTTTTGCACCGGCGCGAATTGTCGCGTCAAAAAACGGTGACTTGCGCGTGCGTTGAACAATTGCGATATTGGAAACTGACATAATGGGATACAAAAAGAGGCTCTCCCTACTGCGTTACAACAGATTATGAGGGGAGAGCCTCTCCGAATTTAACGATAGCTAAATATGAACTATCGCGTTAGTTTGTGATCTCAGTTAAATTTGAACTGAATGACTCCAGCCTTGATTCTCCTAGCGTGAAATCGCCGCAATTATAGCATGAAAGGGAAACGAGATTCCAACGATTCAAATCACCCTTTGCCCAAAAGGGCAAAACAAAAAGAGCTGCTAGGAACCCCTAGCAGCTCTTTTTGTTTGATGTACGGACGTTTCTGCGTCACCAAGATAATGGTCCCACTTGGACTCGAACCAAGAACCCAGCGGTTATGCTTACTACTATAGCTTTCGCTACCATTTGCCTGTTTGTAGTCTGGACTATATTTTCACTCTGACTCTGAGTGTCCCGCGCTAGTGGGTGTTCTCTTCGCAGTAGATAACCCTAGTCTCTGAACGTTCCACCTACTTCTCTCTGCTTCGGTGGCTGCGCTGCTGATTGACTTAGATGTTTCCATCCTTAGCGTTCCAGCAATTCACGGGATGCAACCTATGGTACATAATTTGAGTCAATACCACAGATGGCCCTTTTCTAAACTATCATGGGCGAACCTTTAGATAGTTCGTTTTTAAGCCGCTTGCTCTGCCATTGAGCTATGGGACCAATACAAGCGCGAATGTTAGCATAAAATGATGTGAGGTTCCAACGTTGAGACAGAAAAACATTGGAACGGTGTTCTGTTTAGAAGCGTATCTTTATAATTCGGCTGTTGTACACAAAGAACGATGATTCTCCGTCTCGGTGGGAATGCGGGACGCAAGGTGATGAAAAATGATGAGCAAACAACCCATTCGTGTTCTTATTGCCAAGCCCGGTTTAGATGGACATGATCGCGGCGCAAAGGTGATCGCCCGTATGTTGCGCGATGCGGGAATGGAAGTGATCTATACAGGTTTGCGGCAAACACCGACGATGATCGCCGAAGCTGCGTTACAAGAAGATGTCGATGTTGTGGGGTTGAGCATTTTGTCGGGGGCGCACAATACGCTTGTGCCTCGTATTGTGGCGGCAATGCGCGAAAATGAGTTAGAGGATGTACCTGTTTTCTTAGGTGGCATTATTCCAGAGGACGACATTGCCGCATTAAAAGCGAATGGCGTATGGGCGGTGTTTGGGCCCGGCTCAAACATGCAGGTAATTGCCGACGCGATCCGATCGGCCGTTCACCTATGACTACCCTCATCGAAAAACTTCTGACCGGCAATCGACGTGCAACCGCACGGTTGATTTCAGTGGTTGAACGAGGAGGAGATGACGCAGACAACGTTATCCAAGCGATCTATCCCCATACAGGTAACGCCCATCTCATTGGGATTACAGGCTCTCCCGGTGCGGGCAAAAGCACCCTCGTTAACGCCCTTGCCAAAGCATTTCGCGCCAATGACTTAACAGTTGCAATTATCGCCGTCGATCCAACTAGTCCGTTTACAGGCGGAGCCTTATTGGGAGATCGCATCCGCATGAGTGACTTGTATGGGGATAAAGGTGTTTTTATTCGCAGCATGGCCTCGCGGGGGCAGTTGGGTGGATTGGCGCAGACGACGGCCGATGCAGTCAAAGTGCTGGATGCAGCTGGGTTTGACAAAGTGTTGATTGAGACGGTCGGTGCAGGCCAAGCGGAGGTAGACATTGCCACCATGGCGCACACGACAATTGTGATTGAAGCACCGGGTATGGGGGATGATATTCAGTCGATTAAAGCAGGTATATTAGAGATTGCGGACATTTTAGTTGTCAATAAGGCAGACCGTCCAGAGGCGCGTAATACGGTTCGAGCTTTACGCACTATGTTGCAATTAGGTAGGCGTTCGCATCATTCACATCATGGAAAGTTGATGGTAACGATTCCAGCCGTTACAATCGAAAATGAGAAATGGGAACCGCCGATTGTGGAAACGGTCGCAACGCAGGATGCGGGAATCGAATCATTGGTCGGTGAAATCGACCGACATCAGCAATATTTACAGGCAAGCGGAAACTGGAAGACACGAGAAGCACAGCGTAGCTGGCGCGAAGTTGAACGGCGCGTGGCGTTGGCTGTGTTGGGCGGGATTTCGGCCGAGACCCGCGACAAACTGACACAAGCTGTCGCTCAACGCAAACTCACCCCGGCCGCCGCTGCCAAACTGGTATTGGAAAAGGAAGTAACGAAATGAGAAGAGGAAAAATGACGACACATTATGGGTATGGAGATATTAAGTTGTATGCAGGATCGGGCAATCCTGCACTGGCTCAAAAAATATCCGACTATATGAACATTCCCCTCAGTCCATGGGAGATTATCGACTTTCCAAATGAAAATTTATTCGTCAAGCTGAATAGTAGTGTGCGTGGGCAAGATGTCTATATCATCCAAAGTCACTCGCGCCCTGTCCATCGCAACATCATGGAGATGTTGATTGCAATTGACGCGGTTCATCGAGATTCGGCCGGCCGCATCACTGTCGTTATGCCCTATCTCGCGTACTCACAAAGCGACAAAAAAGATCAACCGCGCGTTCCGATCACGGCACGACTGATGGCTGACTTGATCGAAGCGGCAGGCGCGGATCGCTGGATGACGATTGATCTACATGCCGATCAAATTCAAGGCTTCTACAAAATACCCGGCGACTCCCTCTATGCCTTTCACCTCATTACAGACTACCTGAAGCAGAAGGACTTGTCGAATACGGTTGTCGTGACACCCGATCTGGGATTTGCAAAACAGGGACGCAACTATGCAATGGAGTTGAACACGCGGCTGGCATTTGTGGAGAAAAGACGCACGGGTAACATGGGCAAGAAGAATGCGCTTTCCTTAATTGGCAATGTGACTGGAAAGAACGTGCTGATCGTCGATGATTTGGTAGACACGGCTGGCTCAATCACAAAGGCGGTCAAACTGGTTAAGGAGCATGGGGCGTTAGATGTTTCGCTCGTATTTACCCATGCTGTGCTATCCCATCCCGCAATGAAGCGGCTGAAAGAAGCACCGATTAAAGAAATTGTGACGACGGACACGCTGCCGATCTCGGCCGCAGAATGCCTGCCCAACATGACCATTCTCTCCGTTTCTGAACTACTGGGCGAAGTCATTATCCGTTCGCACGAAGGGCGCAGCGTCGGCGAACTGTTTAACGAATAGCACGATATTTGACACTATTGAAACAGAAAAAGCACGCTGAAACGCCTCATTTTGTGCGTTCTAGCGTGCTTTTTCTTTGGCTACATCTTGGGATAAGATACCAGCTTGCAACTAAATAATTCTGGTTCTTTCGGAATACAGTGGGCAAAATTGCCAATGCCTCCTGAATTCCCAAAGAGCCATAATTCTCAAAGGAAAAGAAATGAGCAATGCAGTCTACATCTACGACACTACATTACGCGACGGCACACAGCGCGAGGGAATTTCCCTTTCATTGCAAGATAAACTTCGCATAGCCAAAAGGCTCGATCAGTTTGGTATCCACTATATCGAAGGGGGCTGGCCCGGCTCAAATCCCAAAGATGCGGAATTTTTCAAGGCGGTCAAAGAGATGCCGTTTGACAATGCCAAAATTGCGGCGTTTGGCTCGACACGGCGACGTGACATTAAGCCGGAAGACGATCCCAACTTGCAGGCATTGCTTGAGGCTGAAACGCCTGTTGTAACGCTAGTTGGCAAAAGCTGGGACTTGCATGTCCGCGATGTGTTGAACACAGACAACGAGGAAAATTTAGCGATGATTGGGGAGAGCGTTGCCTACATGACCGAGCAAGGGAAAGAGGTCATCTATGATGCCGAGCATTTCTTTGATGGGTATAAGGCCAATCCAGATTATGCGCTGTTGACGGTGAAGGTCGCGGCCGAGAATGGTGCCGCGTGTGTCACGTTGTGCGACACAAATGGCGGCTGTTTGCCATGGGAAGTTTCACGCATTACGCGAGAAGTGCGTGCTGCTCTGCCCGAAACAACCCAGATTGGCATTCATACCCATGATGACAGCGGTTGTGGTGTGGCAAATTCACTCGCTGCCGTCGATGCGGGAGCTGTTCAAGTGCAGGGAACGATAAACGGTTATGGTGAGCGTGTGGGCAATGCCAATTTATGTGCCATCATCCCCGATTTGCAGCTAAAAATGGGACGGCGGTGTATCAGCGATGAACAAATGAGCAGCTTGAGCGATCTGGCTGTATACGTTGCTGAAATCGCTAACTTATCCCCAGATGCTCACGCGCCGTATGTGGGCGCAAGTGCGTTTGCCCACAAAGGTGGCATTCACGTCGCCGCAATGCGAAAGAACAAGTTGAGTTATCAGCACGTCGATCCCGCCGTCGTTGGCAATGAGCAGCGCACCGTCATTTCGGAGCTGTCAGGGCGTGGGAATATCCTAGACAAAGCAGATGAGTTTGGGCTAGATGTAGACAGAGAAGAGGCGAAAGCTATTTTAGACCAGATTAAGCGGTTAGAAAGTGAAGGATTTGCATTTGAGACGGGGGAAGCAAGCATGGCACTGCTGGTGCGACGCATGAAGAAAGATTACGTCCCCCCATTTGAGATGACAGATTTTACGACATGGATTAGTCGCCGCGATGGACGGTCGAACTCTGATGCAACGATCAAGGTATTGATTGATGGTGAGCTGGTGCATACGGCCGCATCAGGCAATGGCCCCGTCAATGCGTTGAGCATGGCACTACGAAAGGCTCTGGTTACAAAATATCCGCAGGTAGACTCGATTCACCTGACTGACTACAAGGTGCGTATTTTAGATGGTGAGAATGGGACGGCTGCACAAACGCGGGTCTTGATCGACTTTAGCAATGAAGAGACAGACAAACGCTGGTCAACCGTTGGCGCAAGCACCAATATCATTGAGGCGAGTTGGCGTGCGTTGGCCGATAGTTATGAATTTGCACTGTTGCAATGATGAAAAACGGCGGTTGGACGTTTGTTTTCCTTTGTAGAACGGACTTTAGCCTGCTCCTACTCACGACCAGACTAAAGTCTGCTCTACTTGAGATGACACGTGATCAATTCAATAGTCGCGTAAGATAGCGAGATACCCGCGCAACCCTTCTGCTAACGCATCGAGTGCAATCGACTCGTTGGCGGTATGTGCCTCTTTTTCGTCGCCGGGTGCAAAGCCGATAATTGGCGCACCTAAGCCTGTCATGTGTCGGCCGTCCGTCGCAAAAGCAAACTGCCCAATCGTTGGCACACGTCCCATCCCCTTTGTCAACAGGCTGACAACTTGTTGTGTGACTGGATCATCTGGATGCGTGTCAAACCCCGTCACTAAACGGTCTGGTGGATCGAGCGGAATTGGATCAAATCCATTCATCCAAAATACATCGTAACTAAACCCATCAGCTAACTCTGCAATAAAGTTGAGCAGGTCGGCATGGGTGGCAGCGGCCGAGCGGAAGTCAAGGTTGACCCGCGCCCATGCTGGCGTGACATTGCGGCTCGTCGTGTCTACGTCGATGATGGTTGGAGAGACGGTCGTCGCCCCCAGACGAGGGTGGGTGGGGAGGTCGTGCTGACGCTCTTGGAGGCGTGTCAGAAACCTGCCAAGCGCGTAGTTGGGGTTGTCCGCTTTGTGGGGGACAGAGGCGTGGACAGATCGGCCGAAAAACGTCACACGCACCTGCCGAATCCCACGATGCCCTAACGCGACTTGATTGCTCGTTGGTTCCCCGATCACAATCAAGCCAATTGGATAATCGACTCGTTCCGCCCAGTAGATCGCACCCGTCCCGCCAATTTCTTCTTCTGTTACGCAAGTGAAAACAATATCTCGCTTTGGTCGCTGACCAGACTGAATCAGCGCGGCAATTGCATAGACCTGCGTTGCGACAGGCCCTTTGATGTCGGCCGCTCCTCGCCCATAAATGCGCCCATTGCGGATATTTGCCTCAAATGCCCCACTTTCCCAATGCTGAGGATCGCCGGGATCAACGTGATCGAGATGTGTATTGACGACCAGTGCTGGCAAGCTGCGATCCTGCCCATAAACTCGCGCAATCACATTCCCTATGTCGTCAATATGAACGTCATCAAAGCCCAAGCTCTCACATTCCTCTTTGACCAACTGGGCAATTTGCTGCTCTTCCCCTGACATGCTGGGTGTTTGAATCAGGCGTTGTGTAAAGTCGATGCATGACTCGATGATGTTTCCGGTAATCATAAATCCTCGCTGGCTGTGTCGTTTTGATGAGTATAGGAACTCTTAGTAAAACAATTCAGCCAATAATCTCCGTGCCAATACAATACCGATATGCAAACAAATTGAGACGGCATTCATCGACATTTGCGACAAGAGACAAAAAGCGTATAATCACGGCGTTCTACACCAGTAGAATAATGGGAAGACAGACTTCTTTCACATTGCTGCGCGTGTCATCGGTTGGTTATCGCCCGACGTGATGCACGGCGTTCTCGCCCTCACATTGGACACTCTCACCGCGACACATCTTTAACCTAAACTTTATGAGTTCTACATCTTTTGACGGGTCACAATCGTTAGAGGCACTGCTCGATTCCTATTTGGGATTTGGTGTGCCAGAAGCAGGGGAAATTCGGGAAGGGACAGTTGTTGCAGTACGAAACAACGATATTTTAGTTGATATTGCAGCCAAATCTGAAGGTATTATCCCGAACAGTGAATTTGATTCCCTTTCAACTATACAGAAAAAGCAGTTGCGGGTCGGCAATGATGTACGTGTTTGCGTCGTTGAGCCAGAAGACCCGCAAGGTAACATCATTCTCTCCTTCCTCAAGGTGCGAGAGCAGGATGATTGGGATGAGGCACGTGCTGCACAGCATGAGCAAAAACTCGTTGAGGTGCAAGTCATTGGCTTCAATCGTGGGGGTGTGCTTGTGCGGATGGGTGCCCTAAAGGGATTTTGTCCTGCCTCACAGCTTGGATTTAAGAACCAAGTCAATCGCGGCGACTCGGCCGAGACCGTTCTCAGAAACCTGATCGGCACATCGCTGGATGTGAAGATTTTAGAGGCGGATCAAGACAAAGGGCGGTTGATATTTTCAGAGCTGTCGGCCGATAAAGAGATTCGCGCTAAAAATCGCTCGCAACGCCTTGCTGAACTGGAAGAAGATGAGGTCTATGACGGTCACGTTATCAACCTGACAGATTTCGGCGCGTTTGTCGATATTGGCGGGATTGAAGGGCTTGTTCACTCATCTGAACTGAGTTGGAAGCACGTTGCCAAACCAAGCAAGATGCTCTCGCTTGGACAAGAGGTGCAGGTCAAAATCATCGGCATCGACCACAAAAAGCAGCGCGTCACGTTCAGCATGAAGCAGCTTGAACCCAATCCATGGGAAAAGCTGTATGAAATCTATCAGTTGGGTCAGTGGGTTGATGTCACCGTCACACAACTGACGCGCTATGGTGCATTCGCGCGAATTGAAGATGAGTATCGTTTGGAAGGCTTGATTCACATCTCTGAGATTGGGGATGATGATGTCGAGGATCCAGAAGAGATGATCAGGAAGAATCAGGAACTAACGGCACGAATTATTCGCTTGGACGCAGACAACAAGCAAATTGGGTTTAGTCTCAATGATGATTCGGAGTTTGTCCTGAATGATAGCGTTGAAAGGGTGGCGGCCGATTAATTGCTTGAGTGCTGGAGATTCCATTCTTCCAAAAAATGGAATCTCCGGTTTAGCTAGCGCATGACCCGACCTCCATCGACCGTGAGCGTCTGCCCCGTCATATAGCTGGCTCCGTCCGAACAAAGAAATAAAACAGTTTGGGCAACTTCCTCCACTTGTCCTAGTCGCGCCAACGGAATTTCATTTTGCCAACGGCTCATCAAGCTAGTATTCTGGCACAACGTTTCCGTCGATTCTGTCTCAAAAATACCCGGTAGCACGGTGTTGACGCGAATACCATATTGTGCAAACTCACGCGCACACTCACGAGCAAAGCCAACCACCCCAGCTTTTGCGGCGCAATATGCAGCGCGGCCAGCGAGTGGCACTTGTACGCCCGCAGTTGACGCGACGTTGACAATTGCGCCACCTCGTTCACTGTTTTCCCATGACATAACTCGGCCGACAAGTTGGGACATGAAGAAAGTTCCTTTGAGATTGACCTCCATACAGCGATCCCAATCCCATTCGTCCATTTTAAGAATAGAACCAACAGGCTCTATTCCCGCATTGTTGATGAGAATGTCGATGCGCCCCCATTTCTCACGAGTTTTTTCGACGAGGTGAACGGCTTGGAATTTGTTGGAGATGTCGGCAGAAATCCCCAACGCTTCCCCACCAGCCATAATGATCTCTTCGACCACACGTTCAGCCCGATCTGGGTTCAAATCATTGACAGCAACTTTTGCACCGGCCGCTGCTAGCGTCTTTGCAATCGCTGCCCCAATGCCGCGCCCCGCACCGGTCACGATGGCGACTTTTTCGCTTAGGTTTATACGCATGAGTTTCTTGCAGGAACTTAATTGTTTCTCCGACGATAAAGAATCGGCCCCAAATTATGACCGCCGAGTAAGTGCATGTGCAGGTGAAAGACTTCTTGATTGCCGTCTCGGCCGCAGTTGATGACGAGGCGGTAGCCGTTTTCGGCGATGCCTTCCTGCGTGGCAATCTTGCCCGCGACGACGAGCATTCGGCCGACCATCGCCTCATCCATCTCTGAAATATCATTGACAGTTGGAATCTCCTTATTCGGCACAATCAGAATATGTGTTGGCGCGACGGGGTTGATGTCGCGGAATGCGGTTACAAGATCATCTTGATACACAGTGTCTGACGGGATTTTTCCCGCGATAATTTTTGAAAATATAGTTGTCATAGGCGGATTGTACGGATGGCTCAGGAGGATAGCAAGGGCATTTTTATTGAGGAAGTTGACTTGTGTGGACAAGAGATAAGCTATATTTTATAGAATCTTATTCAATAAAATTGCGTACAATGACTCACGCACTATAATTGTTTCCAGTTCATAACACCTTACTTGCAATTTGTAATTTGCAACTACTAGCACAGGATCTTTTGTGGATATTCTGCACCTCATTCAACGTCTCGAAAATGTCTTAAATGAAAGCCGTCGCTTGCCGATGACAGCCAGCTTGCTAGTTGATGAAGATCGTATCTTCAATATCATCGACCAAATGCGTGTCGCCGTACCTGAGAAAATCAAGCAAGCAGAACGAATTATTGCCGAGCAAGATCGCTACAAGGCGCGTGCAGAGGAAGAGGCACAGCGTATTCGTGATTTGGCAGAACAGGAAGCGATGGAAATGGTCAACCGGGACGCTGTTGTTCGTAATGCACACGTTCAGGCTGAGAATATCGTGGCTCGTGCGAATCAAGACGCAGATAAAATGCGGCGTGATGCCGATTCATATGCGGCGCGAGTGCTAGCACAGCTAGAGCAAGACATGGTGCGCTCGCTGCGTGTGGTGCAAAACGGCCTAAATCGGTTAGAGCGCACACTGGAACCACCACCTGCTGTAGAGGAGGCACAACAGGTGGCAGTACACTCGGCCGAACTCCCAACCCCTGTCCTTGTCGACGCTATCTAATCACCTACTATCGTAATTTTCTAAAAATGAGCTAGAGTTTCTGCTGAATAAGGGAATCACATTTGTGGCAGATTTTTCTGCTACACTGTGCTGTATGGTCAGACCGATAGTTACGGTGTTCGTGACGTTATTGTTGCTTGGTTTTTATAACGTGACGAACCACGTGCATCTCGAAGGTGATGTCTTGCTGACGACGGCCGACCGCATCGCCTACACCGTGTGTCATCGGCTGCCGACGCATAGTTTTGCGATTTTCGGCCGCCCTCTTCCACTCTGCGCCCGTTGCAGCGGCATTTATCTAGGCGTTGTGTGGGGATTTGCTTATTTGGCGGGTTGCGGCCGATTGCGTCATGCAAACTACCCTCGTCGCAACCATTTATTTATTTTACTCTCCCTTATCGTTATCATGGGCATCGACGGCTTTAATTCGCTTTTCCATGATATGGGTATCCTCGACCTCTATCCACCACAGAACTGGTTGCGTCTAGTCACGGGAATGGGGACTGGTATTGCTATCGCCATGATAATTGCCCCAACTTTTGCACAAACTGCATGGCGTGAGCCGATCTGGGAGCCGCCTATCTCGACACAACGTGACGCGCTCATTTTGACTGTTGGCGCAGTGGCAATTATTTTGTTGCTCATCAGTGGAATCCCATCGGCGATCTATGTCTTGGCATTATTAAGCGCATTTGGCGTGGTGCTAATTCTGACATTTTTGTATAGCGTCCTCGTCTTATTGATGACGCGCCGTGATGGAATGGCAACGGCTCCGTTTATGCTGATTCTTCCAATAACGGTCAGTGTTATCTTGACAACGACGCAAATTTTGGTCGTTATGTATTTTCGTTATGACTTGACAGGTACATGGATGGGATTTTAACTCGTAAAGAGCGGCGTTCGTTCAATTTATTCACCATCATGTGACGAGAAGCCAATTCAGATAGGCAGCACACAATAGTTCGCTACAATATGCTCATGATTCAGGAACAGGAAGTTGATGCGCTTTCGCTTGTCATGCTGGCGCACCATTGTGGAGAACAGACAAAACGATTTTGGCAGCGGCTGGTTTCCGATTCGCGGTACTGCTATATGCTTTTTCGCAGGGCATTGGCGCAACCGCATACACCTGACAGCAAGAGAGCTTGGAACTTATTGCATCGCCAATATGAGCGTCAAGCATTACTTTGGGTCAAGAAACATAAATCGTTCCCTAGCACAGGACGCGAACCGGAGCATTTGGCAGAGCTTGCGCTTGAAAAGATGTGGGTCTCGTTTGCCAATAAAGAAGGCAAGTTTGACAATTTTCCCTCAGAGCCGGAGCGTGGATTAAAGGCGTTGCTTAAATTTTTGCAGTTGTGTGTGCATAGTGTTGTGATGGACGGTATTTCTCGACGTAATGATTTGCCATTGCCTGATTCGGATAGGGACGGGCAGCGTGAGCCATCGGCCGAAGACCCCGATCCGTTAGCGGCCGAAGATTTCTGGCAATGTATCCACGACCGCCTCAAAACAGACAAGGAGCGTATTGTCATCGATGCGTCTTACAGCCACGGGCTTAAGCCACGCCAAATTTTTGAGTTATACAGCGATACGTTTGAAAGCGTGCGCGAGATTCACCGCACAAAGGAGAATGTGTTGGCTCGCTTGCGGCGTGACAAATCGCTGAGAGGATGCTTTTCATAATGACAACAAATCAAGCCGTGCGTACAAAGGCAGTTTCAACAGGAGCCGCCGCGGTGGGGGCGTTTGCGGTGGGGGCATGTGCGATAGGGGTGTTAGCCATCGGCCGACTTGCCATTCGCAACATGATCGTTCGTGAACTACGACTACAAAAAGCGGAAATTGTAACGTTGAAGATTGGGCAGTTGAGCGTTGATGAACTGACGATAACGCGCAAGCTCAACTTGCCATAACTGCGTCTCCCCACACTTTTTCGGTCGCAGTCCCCCCCTCAAACCAGTCAATTTGCTCACGCAGTGCGACGACCTCGCCAACGACAATCGTGGCAGGTGGCGCGATGTCGGCCGCGAGATCGGTGATGGTTGCTAGCGTTCCCTGCACCGTTCTCTGAGCGGAAGTTGTGCCAGATTGAACGAGCGCGATGGGGGTTTCGGCCGATCTCACGTTTGACACTTTTTTAACGATTTGCGCTAGCTTCCTCACACCCATCAGCACAACAATCGTGCCGCTACTCGGCAACTGCCGCCACTCAACCCCGCTCAGTGAATGTCCAGACAAGACCACGAGTGAACTTGCCAACCCGCGATAGGTGACGGGAATGCCCGCATAGGCTGGAGCCGCCATCGCGCTGGTCACGCCGGGAACAACCTCAAATGCAATCCCTGCTGCCAATAACGCCAATATCTCATCCCCGCCCAGCCCAAAAACAAACGGGTCGCCTCCTTTTAAGCGCACAACGCGCCGCCCCATTTTTGCCTGTTCGATCAGAATACGGTTGATCTCACTTTGAGGATAACGTCTTTTTGTGGGAGCCTTGCCGACGTTGATAGTCTCGGCAGCATCATTGGCTTCTGCTAGCAAAAGCGGCGACACCAACCGATCATGTACAACGACATCTGCCCGTTGAATCAGACGCAGACCACGCACTGAAATCAAATCCGGATCGCCCGGCCCCGCGCCCACTAGCCAAACTTTTCCGTTCATATTGCTAACTCTTTCCCTTGCACAACCTGAATAAAACGATCCTCAAGCGAAATTGCCTGTGGTCGAAGCTCGTAAAGTGCGTGATTATTCGCAGTCAGCCAGTTGACGATTTGTGGAATCGTCGCCTCATCACGGATGGTCACTTCGATATGCTGCCGCTCGGCCGACACATCCTCTCCCACACCGCCCAAAAAAGCCACCAGTTCTGGCGTGACCGCTTTGACACGCATCCACACGCGCACCCCATCCGACATATCGTCCAGATCGTGAATCTCTAAAACACGTCCTTCGCGGATAAATGCGACGCGGTCACAGGTTTTTTCGATCTCACTGAGTAGGTGAGAGTTGACAAAAACGGTGGTTCCCTGTTCGCGCAAGTCGCCGATGATGTCACGGACGAGCTTTCGGCCGATTGGATCCAGTCCGCTCGTCGGCTCATCTAAAATGACGAGCTTAGGCTCATTGAGCAACGCTTGAGCCAGCCCGATGCGCTGGGTCATCCCTTTTGAAAATGCTTTGAGCGATGTCTCTGTGCGGTCACCCAAGCCAACCGTGTTGAGTAAATGCGGGATGCGCGTTTTTCTTTCGGCCGAACTCAACCCGTACAGCTTGCCGTGCAGGTCGAGAAACTCCCACGCCTTGAGCCACGGATAAAAACGAAAATGCTCAGGCAGGTAGCCGACCTGCGCTCGCACGGCGCGATTGCCGATTGGCTTACCGAGCAACTCAGCCTCGCCAGAGGTACGCCTCGTCAAGTCGAGCAGCATCTTGATTGAAGTCGTTTTGCCAGCCCCGTTTGGCCCTAAAAAGCCAAAAACCTCACCCTGCTCAACTTGCAAAGTGAGGCCGGCGACGGCAACTTTTTTACCGAACTCCTTGCGGAGATCATGGGTTGAAATTGCGTGCATCGTTGTTGTTACCCTCAAAAGGGATGTCTGTTTCTACTCAAAGAATGTCCATGTGAGCGATTCGGCCGATTCCAAAAGCGCGTCCCCGCTCATGTCGCCACCGCCAAGCAGATAGACCATGTTGCCATTTTGCCACATCAGCGTCGCCTCGCCGCCGTCAATCGCTTCGATCAATAAGCCGGTTGTGCCATCGACAGGCACTTCACGGAATGTTGCAAACTCGGTTGGGATTGGCATCAACAGCGTGTTTGTCCAGTCGATATTCTGCGAGAGCCGTCGTGCCTCTGATTCTTCCATGCCCAACAGTTGTAGTAATGCCTGACCAATTGGGGCAGGATCAACGTCTGCTGGATAGTTAAAAACGGGGCTAGGCATCTGCATCAGCATTACATTGTCCCACATTTGACCCAGCATGACATCCATATCGGCCGTCACATCCTGCCCATCCAGACTCTCAGGCAACGCCATTGGATCGGCGTTAATCGCCTCTAACAACGCACGCGCTCCTTCGAGATTAACAGTCAAAGTCGCCGTCCCGCCACCTTCAACGTGAATCTCAGCCGGCTCTCCCAATCCGTTTAGCGTTCTCACGCCATAAAATGCGCTGCTTTGACTTTGTGCAAACGCGGCGGCCGCTGCCAAGTTGTCAAAGTCTTGCGCTTCGAGGCCATCCTCTGCGAATGTCATCTCACCCGGGTACAGCCCTTCATCCATCTCCAAACTCTCTAACAGTTGTAACTGTGCGGGCGAGACAGAGATTGGGGCAAATTTTTCTACGCGGAAAATCCCCAAAAATTGTCCAGCCAAAGCGCGGGTTGTCGGAAACGAGAATACGAAAACAAAAAGTAATGCGGTCATCAAACCGCCCAAAATGTAGTTACGAGTGGTGTTCATCTTTGCAAATCTCCGTGTGTCTAAAGTTTCGTTGTGAAAACGATGCAAAGCAGCGTGGGCAGAGGCAGGTGGGAGGCTATCCGCGAGGGTATTCAGTTCATGCTCAATTGTTTGATAGTTGTCGTTCATGATATTACACAGCTTGATTTGTGTAGTGAGTGCGGAATTTTGCCGCTGCCCTCGCTAACTGTTTGCCTACGGATGCAGGGTTGATGTCACACACTTGTGCCAATTCTGCATAGCTGAGACCCATCTGACGTAGCAGAAGCAGTTGACCCTGTTTTTTTGGCAGCTTGGCTAATGCGGCACGCACAGCATCGGCCGTTTCATGTTCCACCATCACCTCGACCGGATCAGTTCCGACCTCATCTTTGATAAGCCAGTGTTGCCATGACCAGCGACGCTTGCGGCCGCGTAGGGCGTTATATCCCATATTGGTCGCCACCCGATAAAGCCACCCACCCAGATTATCATTGTTGCGCGGTGGGCTTTGATGCAGCTTCAGGAAAACCTCTTGTGCCAAATCCTCAGCCTCTGCACGTGTTCCCACCAGCCGATAGAGAATTCCATAGACGCGATCATAGTGTTCGAGAAAAAGGTCATCGAACGAAGGTGTGGTCGTGGCGGAGTTACTGAGGATCGTCATGCTTTTCTTTGCACTATTCACCCTTCTAAACACCGACCGCTCCGATTTTGTGACAAAATGGTGTGAAATAGTTAGAAGAACTCATTCGCATAGGCGAAAAGGGCTGGAAAGCCCCCCGTGTGCCAAAAGAGAATGCGCTGCCGGCGCGTAAATGCGCCCCAGTGAATGAGGTCGATCAGACCCGCCATGGCGCGTCCCGTATAGACAGGATCGAGCAAGATGCCCTCTTTTTGAGCGACAAGCTGGATCGCCTCACGCTCAATTTGGGTCACAACGCCATAGCCGGGTTCGTTGTAGTCAGCGTTAACTTCGAGACGCTCGGTGATGGGGAGCAGACCGAGACCGAGATGGGTTGCCGTGGCGGTGGCGAGGGCGGCGACTTGGGTTGTGAGTGTCTCGGCCGAGCTATCAATCGCAATACCCAGAATGCGTCCTCTAAAGTCATAGACATGCGCCCCCAACACCATGCCGGCCTGTGTCCCACCGCTGCTGCTGGGCACGACAATAAAATCGACGTTGAGTCGTTGCTGTTCTAGCTGTTGGGTCAGCTCTTGCATCGCTGCCACATAACCTGTTGCCCCAACAACATTAGACCCGCCAAGCGGGATGATGAACGGCTTTCGGCCGATTGCCTTGACCTGCCGCGCCACTTCCTGCGCCATCGCACTGCGCTCTAGCTCGCCTGCCCAATAGATATGCGCCCCACAAAGCTGATCTAGCAAGTAATTTCCCTGCCGAATCCCCTCGTGCTTCATACCGCCAAACACCAGCCCACAGCCTAAGCCAAGTCGCGCCGCTGCCGCCGCCGTTTGGCGACAGTGATTGCTCTGTACCCCACCAACAGTAATCACATAGTCGCATCCCTGAGCCTGTGCTGCTGCCAACAGAAATTCGAGCTTGCGCGTTTTATTCCCCCCGCCTGCTAAACCTGTCATGTCATCACGCTTGATCCATATTTCCGGGCCGTTGAGATGTGCTGATAGCCGCTCTAGCTGTTGGAGCGGCGTTGGAAGAAAAGCCAATGGCAGACGGGGTGGATAGAGTGGCTGCATTAGTCGTTGATAGTGACGGGAAGATAAACGCTGAAGCCGTCTACATAGTAGGTGAGTTCAATGTCGTCAATATACCAGCCGGCGGACTCAACGCCACTATCGTTTGCCAAACGGAAACGGAAGCGTACATCGTCACCAGCGAAGGCGGATAGATCGGCCGAGACGCTCCGCCAACCATCACTATCCCCGCACCAAGCCCCCGTGTTGAGCGACAGAGAGCTTGTTTCAGAGCGGACCGGCCCTGTGTAGCTATCGCCATAAAGTTCGCTGTTTAGCTTTTGCCAAGAGCCGCTATTTGCTGAGACTTCGAGGATACCGCCGTCCATACAGCCCGCCGCGCTAGCTTGCAAATCATAGCGATGCCAGAAGTTGAGGCGTAGCGCATTTGTAGCCTCTGGTAAGCTAAACGTTGCAGAACTCGTGATCCGCTGCGTTTTGTTTTCGCTGCCCGGAGCGTGGAGCGAGGCAGTGCCATTATGAGCCGCATCAGTTGATACAACCCAACTTATACCACCCCAACCATCACGCCCATCTTCAAAGTCTCCTGTGTATTGAGCGACACTATTTCCCTCTGCAACGGGTTCCTCCGCCGTCGTGAAGCTACTCGTTACAAATGTACTTTCCCCACAGACATTAAACGCACGTACACGCCAATAGTATGTTGTATTTGGCTCCAAACTTGTATACGGTTGGAAGGTCGCTTCTGAAAGGGTATACGTCTGCACGTCCTCTGTAAACGCGCTGTCAGCGGCGATTTCGAGTCGATACGTCACATCTGCTATCTCAGCCCATGTCAAAACAGGGCGCGGTGACTGTTGTGTTGCGCCATCTGCTGGTGTCAGTTCTTGTGGTGAGCTAGGTGTTTCGAGTCGATTGAGCGTAAAGGTGGTCGATTTCGTCACGTCGCCCGCGTTGCCTTCAATTGTGACAACTGTGCTGTCTGTCGCGCCGGTTGAAGCGGTCAAATTCAATGTCGAACTTGAACCGGGCATGATGACCTCTGGTGAGAAGCTGCCCGTTGTGTTGAGGGGCAAACCGCTCAATGAGAGCGTGACCGCCTCCGAGAAACCTAGCACAGAGCTAACGCTGACATCAACCGTTGTACTATTTGGCGTACAGAGTGTGACGTTTGTGGGTGTTGCGAGCAGATTAAAACCCGGCTGTAACGTCGGCCGCAAAACAAACAATCCCCGATCAATACTGCTGACGATCACGTTCCCGCTTGCAAAATAGGGATAGTTGCTCCATGTGCCAGAGAAGGTCGCACTATTGTGTTGCGGATAAACGTCGAAAAATGCCAACTCTTCAAGACGAGAGTTAGCGATGTCACTTGTGGAGAGAATTCGCAAGCCGCTTGTATAGTTCGATTGATAGGCCAAGCCCTCATGAATGTACAAATTATGATCGATGGCAGAGTTGCCGCTCTCATAGTTGCCCGTATTAATTGGGTTATCCAGATCGTTCACGTCCCAAATGTAAGTTGTCGTATCATTCCCGCTGGTTTGCTCATCGCCTTCATCATCGAGCAAGAAATAAGCCTGATCCTGCGTCAGCCAGCCTTGATGTGTATACGACGCACCGCTATAGCTTGTACGGCTCAGTTGAACGGGCGCACTTTTGTTTGTCACATCGACGATAGTCAGCGTGTCTTCGTTTGAATTGAGACAAATCTCTTTGCCGCGATGTTCTGTATCAGGGCCATCGTAATTGACACATTGTGCGTCATGTGTGTAGCCATCGCTTGAAAAACAGCCCACAAACGTAGGGGCAGTTGGATTGCGAATGTCTATCATGTGCAGCCCACCTGAACAGGTCGTGTCGCCGACAGAATAAGCATACCCACTGTCTTCATTGATGACGATGTTATGTGAACTGCCGAAGCCAGCGTAATGTACTGTGCTGCTAAAGGTCGTTGGACTAGTGACGTTGCGAAGCTGGGTTAGGTCAAAGACCTGCATCCCATGATTGCCAGCTTCACTGACGATAAAGGCATGATCGGCATACACTTTGATGTCGCGCCAGCTTGAGCTAACCGTGTGCGTTGGCAAATTGCCAAGATAAACTGGATTAACCGGATCGGTCACGTCAATAAAGGCTGTTCCGTTTGTGCGCCCCATGAGGGCATACTCATTGCCGTTTGTGGGGTCTGTCCAACCCCAGATGTCGTTACCGCTGCCGCCGCCAATCGCGTTGAGTGGCATAAAACTCATTAGGTCAACATTTTCACATGGGTAGCCATCGGCCGTCCCATTGATACATGGAATAGCAGATAGTGGTTCAGCGTCTGTGGTGATCGCTGTCTCTGCCGCAATGCGCTCAAAAAGAGCCGCACGGGTGGTGGTTGCAGTGGAGGGCGTAACGCTCAAAAGCAAGCCAATTAATAGTAGGCCAAACCAAATCTTCTGCATAATACTTCTCCAAAATTGTGTTGCATCGGCCGTTTGCGCCTCGATTGCGCTCACAGGACGGAGCGCGATTATACCGTTAATGTTGGGCAGATGTGAAAATCAGACTAGCGTATCAACCCTATATTATGTTTGCCCCTATAATGCGCTGTCATGTTGATGAGTGGTGATCTTCTTGTGGGACGGTATCGTATCGTCGTGCCTTTGGCGAATGGCATAGAGGGCGCAACCTATCGGGCGTTTGATCGACGTGCGGCACATGACGTTGCGCTTAAGCTGATTGTTGCACCAGAACAACGCTATATTCAACAAGAGGCACTGCGGCTTTCGCGCTTGGAACATCCACAACTACCCAAGCTATACGATCATTTTCGACTTGACGAGACACAACATTGTTTGGTCTGGGAATACATTGATGGGGTAAGTTTGCGCGATTTACTCGACCAGTATGGTGTTTTACCCACTGACAAAGTAAGCATGTGGATACGGGAAGCAATTCGGCCGATTTCCTATCTCCACGCCAAGAATCAACGTCATCTCGACATCAAGCCCGCCAATATCCGCATTCAGCCAAATGGCAACGTTTTTCTCGTCGATTCAGGCTTGCCCGGTCTGGGCATTGCACAGGGGACAAGTGGCTACGCCGCCCCTGAACAACAAAGCCAAACGGCAGCCACCGCTGCCACAGACCAGTATGCACTTGGCGCAACGCTCTACACGCTGTTGACCAATCGCGTACCATCTGATGCGCTCAAGCGACAGGCTGGTTTAGAAGAACTCTATTTAGCACGCGATGTCAATCCCAGCACGCCTGTCTATCTGTCGATGGTGGCACAGCGGGCGATGTCGCTAAAGCCAGAGTTGCGCTTTGATAGCGTCGATCAGCTTGGAAAGGGGGTGGCTCGGCCGAATGGAACCCCCGACCCGCTTCCGCCAACTATCATTCCCCCCGCACGCAAAATCCCGCAACGCCAATTTTTGCAACAGCGCAAGCGACGCACAATGCAGCGGCGCACGATCTACGCCTTGTTCACCATTTTGGGCATGTTGCTTTTTGTGGGAGCGGGGTTGGGTGTGTTTGGATTGGCAGGTGAAGATGAGGTAACACCGGAGGTGCTGGCAGGTTCCGCCGATGCAACCCCAGTCTCTGTTTTGGAGCAGGCACTCACAGATATTGCCCCCACGCCAACCGTCTCCCCCACGCCAACCCTGCCGCCTACGCCGACCCCCGAACCGATCATCGACGAATCGACGGGTGCTAGCATGGTTTTTGTCCCCGGTGGTGTCTTCCAGATGGGCAGTAATGATGAAGAGGCCGATGCGGACATGCGGCCGATGCACCGCGTTAGCCTCGATCCCTATTTTATTGACCTAACGGAAGTGACCAACGCTCAATACGCAACGTGTGTCGCGGAGAGCGTCTGCTCTCCACCGCAAAGCCCCAATGCAACATATCATCCAGCCTATTATGGCGATCCGGCTTATGACGAGTATCCAGTGATTTTTGTCAACTGGAATCAGGCACAGCAATTCTGTGAGTGGCGCGGGGGGCGTTTACCGACGGAAGCGGAGTGGGAATTTGCGGCAGGGTTTTGGATTGCAGCGGCCGAAAAGACAAAATATCCTTGGGGCAATGCGATGCCTGAAGCAGTTGCCAACTTTTGTGATGTCAACTGTAGCCGCGATGTCCGTGACCCCAATTTCAATGATGAATTTTCCGACACCGCCGTTGTCACTTCATTTGAAGCAGGTCGTTCCCCCTTTGGCCTCTACAACATGAGTGGTAACGTGATGGAATGGGTATTTGACTGGTATGCGCCTGATTATTATGGCGAATCGGCCGAAATAAACCCCTCTGGCCCAGCGGATGGAACTGCACGTGTCTTGCGTGGCGGATCGTGGTACAACACCCAGCAAAGTTTAGAAGTTGCACGGCGTGGCTCGTATGTGCCAGAAGTGGCGCGGGCGACGCTCGGATTTCGCTGTGCAAGGATCGTAGAATAAGTATGAAAAGAAGTGATGGTAGAAAAGCAGACGAACTGCGCCCGATCTCATTTGAATTAAACTACACAAAATGGGCAGAAGGGTCTGTCTTAGTCAGTTTTGGCGACACACGGGTATTGTGTAATGTCTCTATTGATGATCGAGTGCCACGTTGGATACACAAGAGCAACAAGGCACACGGGTGGCTCTCGGCCGAGTACGCGCTTTTGCCGCGCAGCACTGAAACACGGAATGCGCGTGAGCAACGCTGGCCAAGGGGCCGCACCCAAGAGATTTCGCGGCTTATCGGCCGTAGTCTGCGTATGAGCCTCGATCTAAGGCGTTTAGGAACGCGCCACCTCCTGATCGATTGTGATGTTATTCAAGCCGATGGCGGTACACGCACTGCTGCCATCACAGGATCGTGGGTCGCCGTTAACCTTGCCTTGCAAAAGCTTATCCAAAGAGGCTTTGTTTCAGATCAAGTCTTTCGCCACCAAATCGCCGCGATCAGTGTTGGCATTGTGAAGGGAAAGCCTGTCCTCGATTTGAATTTTGCGGAGGACAGCACGGCCGATGCGGATTTCAATTTGGTGATGACGGCCGATGGTGGCATTGTCGAAATACAAGGGACGGGTGAGCAAAAACCAATTGCGTATACAAAGCTCAACCCGCTAATCGAGCTTGCCGTAAACGGGATGGAAGACATCTTTCTACATCAGCAGCTAGCATTGTTAGAGGCAGCAAGCTTTAACGTCTAATGGACACACTACGCAAGAAATGGACGTTTCGAGCGCATGGGGAGCAAGTTGTCTTTGTTAAAAATCCAATCGAGCGCGTCGAACATGTTCTCATGAAGGCATTTATTTGGGCATTGTATTTGCCACAATATCCATATCTGCGCGTTGAAGTTCACATCGGTGAACGCTACAAGCCTGATGTCGTGCAGCTACAAAATGGAACGCCGATCTTTTGGGGTGAGGCAGGCGTTGTTGGCAAGCGGAAAATTCACAAATTGGTACGCAAATTTCGCGGCGCACATTTTGCGATGGGCAAGTGGGGGAAAGATTTACGCCCATTTGAAGCGTTGGTGCAGCGTGAACTGCGTGGTGTGAAGCGATCTGCGCCGATTGACTTGATCTGTTTTGGGGCAGATTCGGCCGAAAAATTCATCTCTCCCAACGGCGACATTTCAATCAACCTAAACGCGCTTGAGATCAGAACACTTGGTACCTGACCCTGTTTTCAAAACATGGCATATCTGGGTCAGCGTTTATGGTAGAGAAATTCGCCGCAAATGACTCACGATGTCTGATTGAGACCGCCACTCGCGCTGACGCGGATAGCCAAACGACACCTCTTCAAAGCGCACGCCGTCACGCACCTTGCTTTGCGGAATGTGCAAATGTCCGAAGATAACCATTTTGACCGGGAATTGTTCTAGCCACGCCTCCGTCCGCTTTGTGCCGCACCATAGCCGAAATTCGGGAATACGCGGCAAGTAAGCCAAATCTTGTCGTAGCGGATAGTGGTTGATGAGGATGAGCGGCTCGTCTGGGGGCAGGGTTGCGAGGCGTTCTTCGGTGTAGGCGCAACGGGCGGCGCACCACGCTTCGCGTGTGCGATAGGGGGCAGGGTAGAGCAACGCTTCATCAACGCAGACGATATTTTCAGCTTTTGCGTTTGCTATCGCTTGGGCTTTTGTTTGGTTTTTCGGCCGAAAACTATAGTCATACAGCGTAAACGTCGGCACAAGCGTCGCCTCAAAATCACCACCTTCCCATTTGATATACGGGTCTTCAGGAGTCAGCACGCCGTATTCCCGACAAATTTTGACCAGCCGTAGATATTTAGCTGCCCCGCGCAAATCGGTATCCCCTTTTGGCAACGTCCATAAATCATGATTACCTGGCACCCAAATCACCTTGGCGAACCGTTCTGTCAGCAGTTGCAGCGTCCAGTGAAAATGCGCCAGCGACTCCCCAATATCCCCCGCGACGATCAACCAGTCGTCTGGGTAGGCGGGGAGTTGCGTCAACTCCTCACGATTTTGTGAATAGCCGACGTGGAGATCGCTGATGGCGTAGAGGTTCATTGCAGGAATTTTAACGTTTTTCTTCCTCTCTCCGCGCTCTTCGCGGTGTAATTTTCACAACGGCGGGAAGCGCGTCTTCGCCGCTGCCACTGTCCAATCCATATGATTCCGCACATACTCTTGGCTCGCATCGCGGGGCGGGTTGTAATCCCATGCGACGGGTTTGCCAAGCGCCATTGCAGCATGGACGGCGCGGCGTTGGCGTTGGGAGGCGATGACTTTTTCGCGGATTTCTTTGCAGTTCCAGCGTTGCTTGACTTCGGCCGAAAACGCCCCCACAACCGCCACATACTCCCCATCCGTCGCCAAATTCACCAACTCATCGGGATCGTTCTCCAAATCAAACAACAGCGGCGCATCCGTCTCGCAATGGATATATTTGTAGCGACCGCGCCGAATCATGTAGACAGGATACCCCGTCATCTCTGCACAGTATTCGCCAATCGCCTCATCAACGGGATCATCCTGCCCCATCGCCAATGGCAGCAGCGAACGACCGTCAATCGGCTGCCCATACGCAGGTTTTTCCGTGCCGTTTTGCGCGGCGATGTCGATCATCGTCGGCAGCAAATCGACGAGCGAACAGGCGTTGGGAATCGTGCCGTGCGCGATGTTTGGCCCCGCCATGACGAGCGGCACACGCGCCGAATGCTCGAAAAAGTTCATCTTATACCACAGGCTGCGCTCACCGAGCATGTCACCGTGGTCGGACGTGACAATGATGATGGTGTTATCGAGCAGGTGCGCGTCTTTGAGCGCCTCGACCAGCTCGCCAACCATGCCGTCGAAGTAGGAGGTATTGGCGTAGTAGGCGTGGCGTGCATCGCGGATTTGTTCGGCCGATGTATCAACCATCGTCGCCTCGATGCCGTCCATCAGGCGTTGGGAGAAGGGGTCTTGCTCATCGTAGGGGATGGTTGTGGATGGGGGGGCGATTTCGGCCGAATCATATAAATCCCACCACTTTTGCCGCGCCACATACGGATCGTGCGGATGAATAAAGCTCGCCACCAGACAAAACGGCTCCTCCTGATAGCGTGCAAAGTCAAAAATCCTACGCTTGGCGGCAAACGCAACCTCATCATCATAATCAAGTTGGAACGTCGCTGCGCCAATCCCCGCCTCCGTCACCGACTCCATGTTGTGATACCACTTGGCGATGCGCTCGTCGGGATTCTCCCAATCGGGTGTCCACGCATAGTCCGACGGGTACACGTCCGTCGTCACACGCTCCTCAAATCCGTGCAGTTGGTCGGGGCCGACAAAGTGCATTTTTCCAGAGAGGCACGTCTTGTATCCCATCGCCCGCAGATAGTGGGCAAAGGTCGGGATCGAGGCGGGAAACTCGGCCGCGTTGTCCCATGCACCGATGTTGGTGATGTGCTGCCCCGCCATAAATGAAAAGCGCGACGGCGCACAAAGCGGCGAGTTGCAGTAAGCTGCATCAAAGCGTGCGCCACGTGCCGCCAATGCGTCGATGTGCGGCGTTTGCACAACGGGATGTCCATATGTGCTGGTGAACTGTGGCGCGAGCTGGTCGGCCATGATGAGAACGATATTGGGTGGGGTTGTTTTCATGTGCGTTTCCGTAACTAAATTCCCCTCTTTTTGGTCGTGACTATGGGGGTCGCTTTAGTCTACTTTTCGCTTGTTTTGGGCAGGTATCGGCCGATGATCCGATTTGCCCGCCGCAGATACTTGGCACGCACGCGCTCGATGTCCTCAAGCGTGACTTCTTCTAACTTGGCTAATGATGTCTCAAACCAGCCATAATCACCCGTTACAGCTTCGCCCATGCCCATCATTTGGGCTTGTCCCGTGATGCTTTCACTCGACTGAATAAAAGAAACTTTCGTGCGTTTGATCGCTTTGTCAAGTTCTGCTTGCGTCAATGGTTCGGTGGCAAGACGGTCGATTTCTGCGTCGAGGGCAGCTTCAAGCTCTCCGATTTCGACACCGGGCCGCACAACTGCGGTGATGCTAAATAGGAACGGATCAATCGTGGGGGTAAGGCCGCCCTGCACGCCGACAGCCAATCCTTTTGAAACGAGTGCCTTGTATAACCGTGAGCTTTTATTGGAGCCACTGCCACCAAACATACCGAGACTGCCCCCACCACTAAACGCCGCATTGAGTAGGGCTAATGGAAGATAATCGGGGTCATCGGCCGCCGGTGCCTTATAGCTAACCACCAAATAAGTCGTATCACCTGTGCCATGCACGTTTGTCTGACGCTCACCACGCTGCGGTGGTTCGACGCGCATGACGGGGGCAATCGGTTCACTTGGCTCAAGATCGCCAAAATAGTGTTCGATTTTGGCAAGCATTTCGTCGCTGTCGAAGTCACCGACGGCAATCGCAATAGCATTGTTGGGCGCGTAATGTCGCTGGTAAAAGCTGTAGAGATCATCACGGCTCATTGTTTTGAGGTCTACCTCATCGCCGATTGTTTCGTGATGGTATGGATGCACGCGAAAGGCGGTTGCCTGTAGCTCTTCGTAGAGGAGGAATGTCGGCCGATTCTCATACATGTGCCGCTCAGACAAAATGACCGTGCGCTCCGACTCGGTTGCCTCTTCCGACATAATCGTGTTGACCATGCGATCTGACTCTAAACGCAGGGCGAGATCGATGCGGTCAGCAGGCAGCGTCTCGTAATAGGCCGTGAAGTCGATCCATGTAAATGCGTTCCATCGGCCGCCTTCACGCGAGACAGTCGTATCGAGCGTGCCGGGTGGAAAGTTGGGCGTGCCTTTGAACATCATGTGTTCAACCCAGTGTGCGCTGCCCGTGATGCCCGGAATCTCGTTGCGGCTGCCCACCTTGTACCAAACCCAAAAGCTGGCAACTGGGGCGTGGTGCATCTCTTTAAGAATAACGGTTAGACCATTGGAAAGTGTTGTCTTCGTAACCATAAATGTTGAGCGGACGTTAGTCTGCTCCTCCTCGAACAGACGCTAGCCTGTTTCACACTGAAATCGGTGCTTTGATACGTGGATGATACTGGTAATTCTCCAATCTGAAATCATTATAGGTAAACTCAAAGATAGATGTTACATCTGGGTTGATGCACATCTTGGGCAATGGGTACGGCCGACGAGTTAACTGTAAACGCGCTTGGTCGAGATGATTCAAATAGAGATGTGCATCGCCAAACGTATGCACAAAATCACCTGCCTCTAACCCTGTCACCTGCGCCAACATCATCGTCAGCAAAGCGTAGGAGGCAATGTTGAACGGAACACCCAGAAAGACATCCGCGCTGCGCTGATAAAGCTGACAAGAAAGTTTGCCATCCGCGACATAAAACTGAAAGAGACAGTGACAAGGTGAAAGAGCCATCTTTGGCAGGTCGGACACGTTCCACGCATTGACGATATGGCGACGTGAGTTGGGATTATGACGAAGGCTTTCGACAACTTGACTGATTTGGTCAACGACCATCCCATCAGCCCCCTCCCATGACCGCCATTGCTTGCCATAGACAGGGCCGAGATCGCCATTTTCGTCTGCCCACTCATCCCAAATACGCACCCTGTTTTTGTTGAGGTAGGCGATATTGGTATCGCCCTGCAAAAACCAGAGCAGTTCGTGGATGATGGAACGTAGATGTGTCTTTTTCGTGGTGACAAGCGGAAAACCAGCGGCGAGATCAAAGCGCATTTGGTAGCCAAAGACACTGCGTGTCCCCGTGCCTGTGCGGTCGCCGCGATCTATGCCATTGTCGAGAATATGTTGAAGGAGGTCTAAATAACATTGCATAAGGTGGAAGGATAGCCATAGATATGGCATCGTCAAACAAATTATTTATCGTAATTTTTTTGATGATTGAGCAAGCCTCTCTATACTAAATTCGCAGAATCGGCCGCATTTTTCGCCCACGCTTGCGTGATGCGGTCGATGATGATGGCGAGGAGGACGATGGCGAGACCTGCCTCGACGCTGCGTCCCAAGTTGTCGTTGGTGAAGCCGAAGACGACCTCAAACCCTAGCCCGCTTGCGCCGACAAACCCCGCGATGATGACCATTGCTAGCACCATCATGATCGTCTGGTTGATGCCGAGCATGATGGAGGGGAGGGCGAGCGGGATTTCGACTTTGAGCAGTTTTTGTAGGGGTGTGGAGCCGAAGGAATCGGCCGATTCAATCACCCCCTTATCCACCTGTCGAATGCCCAAACTGGTCAGCCGAATGACGGGGGGCAGCGAATAGACAATCGCCGCAATCACGCCCGCTGGCTCCTGACCGCGAAACAACATAATCACGGGGACGAGATAGACGAAAATCGGGATGGTTTGCAGGGTGTCGTTGACGACGCGCATAATCGCATCGACGCGATCATTGTGCGCCGCCCAAATGCCAACTGGCACGCCGATGACGATGCAGATGACGACCGCCATCAGCACCTGTACCAGCGTCAACACCGTAAATTCCCACATGCCAAACAGCCCAATCAGCAGCAGCGCACCTAGCACGCCGAGCGCAAGCCGCCACCCTCCCGTCGCCAATCCCGCCCACGCAAACAGCAAAAAGAGCGCAGGCCACGACAGCCATTCGGTGAAGAAAAAGACAAGTGGCTGAAAGACGCGGATGATCAAAAAGTCGCGGAACGGCCCCGTGCCGAGTCCCGTGTTGCCGATTTCGACCAGATTCAACTGCATCCACTCAACCATTGCGTCCACGGGCTGACTGATGTTCAAATTCCAACTGCGCGGGAAGGTGTCCATGCTGAAAATGAGGCCGAACAGGGTGAGCAGGAGGAGCAGGGCGATAGTCGTGACGGCGTAGGGGTTGTGCTGGATGGTTGACTTGTGTTTTTCAGGGGTGATGGTGGCGAGGGTATTGGTGAGATTGGTGGAAATTCGGCCGAAAAACCCATAAACCCCATCAATTCCCGCCTCAATCCGCGCCACGACGGGCGACCCCGCCAATGAATCTGAAAAGAGTCGATACCCTTGAAATCGACTGCCGCGCTGTGCCTGTTCGCGCCGTGCGTAAGCCGCGCTCAGTCGGTCGAGCAAAATTGCCATCACGACAATTGCCAGCCCTGCCTCCAACGCCTCCCCAACCCGCAAGCGGCGCAACGCCTTGAGAACTGCGTCCCCCAGTCCACCGCCGCCGATCAAGGCCGCGATAATCACAAGGCTCAACGCCATCATAATCGACTGGTTGACCCCCGTTAAAATGGTGGGCATCGCCATCGGAATCTGCACTTTTCGCAACATCTGGCGGTCGGTTGTGCCAAACGAGCGTGCCGCTTCGAGCGCGTCTTCGGAGACGGTTTGAATGCCTAAACTGGTCAGCCGAATGACGGGGGGGAGCGCGTAGACGATGGTGGCGATGACGCTGGGAACCCGTGCGACTCCGAAAAAGAGCAGGACGGGAATGAGGTAGACAAAGGCGGGCATCGTTTGCATTGCGTCGAGAATCGGCCGAAGTACCTTCTCCGCCCGCGCATTGCGTGCTGTCCAAATCCCCACTGGAATCCCGATCAGCAGTGACAGCAAAACGGCGATCACCATCAGTGCAAGCGTCGCCATGCTCTCATCCCACAACCCAAACAGCCCCATCAACATCAGGCAAATCCCGCTTAACAGTGCAAGCCGTAGCCCCGAAATGCGATTGGCAAGCAGAAACACACCGCTTACAATCACTGTCCACGGCAAAAAGAGCAGCAAATCTTCGACGCGCCGAATGATAAAGTCGAGAACGGCACTGAGCGGCTCAAAGAAAAAGAGGAACATCCAGTGCGTTTTGCGGTTGACGACGATCCAGCGTTTCGCCTCGTTGAGCGTGTCGCGCAGGCCGATGTTCCACGATTCGGGGAACGCCCCAAACTCCATCGCAATGGTGACGACTACAAGTGACAGTAACACGAGCGGTAAAATCCGGCGCTGCCAACCTACTTGTCTTGCAGCCATTATGACCCCTCCGCCAATGCCATCATCACCGCCACGCGATCAATCTGCCCAACCAGTCTCCCATTGTCACGCACGCCAATTGGGTCGTCATGCGTCGCCGTTAGCGGGATGAGTTGTTCAAGCGTTGTGCTGGCTTCGGCCGTTTGGGTCGGCGTGTTTGCGCCGAGTGGCTGCATAATCGCCGCCGCCGTTAACACCTTAACACGCGGCACGTCTTTCGTAAATTCACGCACGTAATCGTTGGCGGGATTGGCGACGATCTGCTCTGGCGTGCCAATTTGCACGATTTCGCCGTCCTTCATGATCGCAATGCGATCCCCGATTTTGAGCGATTCGAGAAAGTCGTGCGTGATAAAGACAATCGTTTTGTCGAGCGTTTTTTGCAGGCGCAGCAGTTCGTCCTGCATCTCGCGCCGAATGAGTGGGTCGAGTGCGCTGAACGGCTCGTCGCAGAGCAGCACATCGGGGTCAACCGCCAGCGCACGCGCCAGCCCAACGCGCTGCTGCATCCCGCCGCTCAGTTCATGCGGATAGTGGTACTCCCATCCTTTGAGGCCGACCATGTTGAGGACTTCGAGGGCGGCTGTGGTGCGTTCGGCCGATCCCATCCCCCGCACCTCCAACCCAAACGCTACGTTCTCGACAACCCGCCGATGCGGAAACAGCGCGAACCGCTGAAACACCATGCTGATGTCGTTGCGGCGCAGGTCGCGTAACGTGTCCGTGTTCATCGTTGTCACGTCCGCGCCATTGACGGTGATGCGCCCAGAAGTTGGCTCAATTAGGCGTGTCAGACACCGAATCAGCGTCGATTTCCCGCTCCCCGACAGCCCCATCACGCAAAAAATCTCACCCTCCGCCACCTCAAATGTCACATCCCGCACCGCCACGACATGCCCCGTCTCCGCCTGAATCTCGGCGCGGGACATCTGCGGCGTAATTTGTGACAAGATGCGTTCAGGCGTTGCGCCGAACACTTTCCAGACGTTTTGGCAAGTTATTTTGTTGGACTGCATGGAGTGAGATGTGGTGCGTGGTGCGTGGTGCGTACTAATTTCACGCACCACGCATCACGCACCACTTAGATGAATTTCGAGCAACAAATAAGCTACGGCAACCAAGCTTGCCAGACGGATTCGTTGTTGTCAACCCACGCTTGCGCCGCTTCCTCGACAGACATACCCCCATCCATAGAGGCCAACATCTCAACCTGAGCGTCGCCACTATAGTTGAAATTTTTCAAGAAGGTGTGGACATCAGAATCTTTTTCAGCCAAGTCGGAGTTGAGAATTTTCATCAACTCATCGTCTGGATAGTCGCACGCGATAGCGGATTCGTCAGCGTAGCAGTCATCGCTGTATGCTGGCAGCTCGACGCGGGTGAGGTCGAATTTGCTGAAAATGGCGTGTGGGGCGTAGAAGTAGAACAAGATCGGCTCTTCGCGTGAGTAAGCGGTATCAACTTCTGCCAACATCGCCTCTTCTGAACCTGCCCAAATAACTTGGAAGGGAAGGCCGAGATTGTTGATAATCGTTTCGTCGAACTGATACCAGCTTGGGTCTGCGCCTAAGAAGCGTCCGTTGTCGCCTGTCTCGGCCGTCGCAAAATCGCCAGCCGCATCCATATACCCTTCCCATGTCGCCAATGCAGGGTTTTGGTCGATCACGTAAGTTGGCACATACCAGCCAATTTCACCGAGTGGCCCCAGCTTACCGCCATCTTCCACCGTACCGAGATTGTTGATGTACTCCTCAATGCGCTCGCCGTGACCGCCGGGCCACACTTCGAGACTTGCGTCGATGTCACCAGCGGCAATCGCGTCCCATTGAGCATTCTCGTCAAGCGCAACGATCTCGACCTGATTGCCAAGCTCTTGCTCGATGATGATTTCGGCAACAGCAACGTTGAGTTCAGATGCTGGCCATGGATTTTCAACCAGCGTGATTTCTGGATCGCCGCCGCTACAGGCGACCAGCAACAGAAGCGTTAGTGCAACTGCCGTCATTGTTGTACGTCGAATTAGTCGGGTCATTTTTGTTCTCCTACCTCTTTGTGAGGGTTTAAGTTTGAGGTGTTGTCAACTCACTTCTAACAGTTGCCTCTAAGTTTAGACTAAGATGGTTCGTTTGGGTAATTGTAGCCGCGATTTAGGCAAGTCCCCGTGGAATCAGCTTTTCTGCATCATAGAATGGCAGGGACACGACCACGCTTTCGTGTGGGTTATCGTCAGCATCTTGCAGCATGACTGTTCGGCCGAGCCAGTCCCCTCCATCTTCCTGCGCCTCATAAAAACGCACATAGCCGATCCCCGTCTCAAGTGTGGGCGACCATGTGCCGATGGTGATGTGTCCGACCGCTTTTTCACCGACGTAAACCTGCATCGGAGTCGCGGGTGTGGCAGTGGGGCAGGTGAGGCCGAAAAGGAGTTGGGTTTTTGACGCGGACTCTAATGCGGTTCGGCCGATAAAATCCCCCTTCTTGAAATTGACAAATTTCGCCAACCCCGCGCCATACGGCGTTAGATCAGGTTCGATGTCGCTGCCATTGTCGAGGATACCCGCCTCAATGCGGCGAATGCCCATTGAGGACGCGCTGCTGAACGCCATGCCGAACGGTTCGCCAGACACAAATAGGTGATCCCACAGCGCGTCGTGATCGGTTGGTTGATAGCCGCTGTTGCTGTAAATCTCGATGCCGACTTCGCCTGTCCAGCCAGTGCGTGAAACGAGCAATTCCTGTCCGCCAATGGAGAATATACCAGCGTGAAAGTATTTGAAGCTGTCAGGGAGAGCGCCGTCCATTGCCGCGTTCAGCACCTTGAGCGCGTTCGGCCCCTGAATTTGAATGACACGTGAGTCGGGATCGCTGACTGTGACATCCATGCCCGTCCCATGCGCTTGCAGCCATGACATAAATTCGCCGTTTGCCTTGACATACCAAAAATGATCTTCGGCTAATCGCATCAACACGCCGTCCATCAGAATTGTGCCGTCCTCACGACAGGCGATGCCGTAGCGTGCGCGGCCGATTTTGAGTGTCTCGACGCGACAGACCAGCACTTTTTCGAGTAGCTTCACCGCGTCCCGCCCGCGAATTGCAAGCGGCTTTTCTGGCACATCGTAGAGCAGCACCTCTTTGCGAAGTTTCCAGTATTGCGGGAGCGGGTCTTCCTGAGCGTCTGTTTTGAGCGGATAAAAACGGTTGCAGTACATGCCGTGAACCGTCTCGTCAGTCGTGTATTTGTGGGCGTAGGGGGATTCGCCGAAACGATATGCGCTCAGTCGGATGGTTTTGAATGATTCGATGTAGTAGTGTTTCTTGCTTTTCATTACGCTTTTCCACTGACTATTTTTGCAGAGGAACGCACAGTATATCACGTTAGTGATCCGTGAGATGAGTAGATATGCCTGCAAACCCTGTAAATTCAGTGGTTATCTGGGTGATAATTTTTGTCGAAAAAGGTATCCTTCACGGACTATGACACAGAAAAAATTACTCGCAATTATGGCGCACCCTGATGATGAGTCATTCGGCCCCGGCGGCACATTTGCCAAGTATGCTGCGGAAGGGGTCGATGTGCATCTTTGCATCGCCACTGATGGGGCTGCGGGGTCTGTTGCCGAAGGTCACGAGGCTGCACGTGAGCAGTTGGTAGATATTCGTGCGGCCGAATTAGTGTTGGCAGTCAACACGCTAGGTGGCACATTACACAGGCTTGATTATCAAGATTCAGGCATGACAGGATCACTATCAAATGAGCATCCTGCTGCATTTATCAACGTGGATGAGGCTGAGGCCGTCGGCCGCATTGTGCGCTTGATTCGGGAGATTCGGCCGAATACCGTCGTCACCCACGACGCTACCGGCGGCTACTTCCACCCCGACCACATCCAGTGTTACAAACTCACAACAAAAGCGTTTCATCTAGCGGGTGATCCCCACGCCTACCCTGAGCAAAATTTGCCCGCATTTACCCCTGAACGTCTCTATTACAGTGCCTTTTCCTATCGCTGGACGCGCCTTATCAGCACGCTGATGCGTTTGCGGGGTTTTGATCCGACGGCTATCGGCCGCAACAAAGACATCGACATGACCAAACTCGGCGTGTCTCCCAAACAACTGCACGCGACCATCAGCTATCGCAAATATTGGGATGTCAAAGCCGCTGCCAGCCGCGCCCACGCATCACAGGGCGGTGGCACACGCGGTGGCCCATTTGGGGTCATCCCATTGCCAATTCGCAAGCTGATTTTCAGCAAAGACACATTTATGCGAGGGTTTCCACCCGTCAAAGACGGATTTAAGGAAACAGACCTGTTTGCATGATTTGGCGACGTTGGGCGCAATTCGTCGTTTATGTCATTTATGGCAGCCTGTTTACTGCCTGTCACATAGCGCCACCTTCTGAATTTCCACGCCGCCCAATTTCTGTCAACCCAAACAAAAAAGGTGTTCACACGCTAATGGTGGACACCTTTCGTGATTGGGAGGTTGACCTTTGGGCAAGTCATCTGAGCTATGCGAGTGCGGCGGTCGGCCGAGATGGGTATGTGACGCAGTTGGTGCGGCTGGACGATTTAGATGTGGCGAGATGGCAGCGGTTTATGGATTTGTGTGAGGAGGGGAAACTTCGGCCGATTCTCCGCCTAGCCACCACAGCCAACCCCAACGGCTGGAACACACCACCCCGCGATGACGATGGAACCTATCGCACTGTGGCTGCCCAGTTTGCAACTTTCATCAGCGCACTCGACTGGCCTTCCGACCCCATCGTGATTGTCCACAACGAACCCAATCATGGTCACGAATGGGATGGTGTCCCCGATCCCGCTGCTTACGCTCGTTATCTAATCGATGTCGCTGATGCCATTCATCATGCCGATCCAAGCGCTATCGTCCTCAATGCGGGCTTTGACAACTTCGCGCCGCACACCAATGGTCAATCCCCTCAACTGCTCGACAGCGCAACCTTCCTCAGCGAAATGCTCACCGCCCAGCCCAATCTCTTTACCTACATTGACGCATGGGCATCTCACCCTTATCCGCTCGGTGCATTTATCGAACCACCTGATGTCACCGCGTTTGGCATTGATCGCCTCAACGGGGCAGAAGCCCTGCCCATCATCTTGCCACCGGTAGGTATACACAATCGCGGGATTCAGAGCTACGAGTGGGAACTCTGGTGGCTAGAGCAGCATGGCGTGAGCGACCTGCCTGTTTTCATCACTGAAACGGGCTGGCGATTTGGCGAAGATGGCTATCCGTCTGAACGGGAAGCCGCCTGCTTCTTGCAAAGTGCATGGCAAATCTGGAATGCTGACCCGCGCGTTGTTGCCGTCACTCCCTTTGCCTTCAACGGCGACCCTGCCCGTTGGTCACACTCTAACTGGCTCAAGCTGGCGGATGACGGAACGGTGTTAGGCGTGACTGATTTATTCAACGTATGGCAACAAAGCGGCGTTGCTGCAAAGCCCTCACCCCTCTCCAAAAGGCTAGAGGTAAGGGTTTTTGTCTCTCAAGGAAATTTGCCTATCTCTTGCGATTAATCCCAAAGCGGTTGTGTTAAACTCTGCCGATGCCTAGCCGCCGTCTCATTCAATCTTCGCTCATCGTTTTATTTTTTTATGCGCTCAGTAAGGTGACGGGCTTCGGCCGACTAATCCTCTTTACTCAATTTTTTGGAACCTCGACAGAAGCAGACGCGCTCACCGCCGCCGTGCAGTTGCCAGAATTGCTGATCGCAATGATTTCCGGTGGTGCGTTGGGAGCCGCGTTGATCCCCATTTACTCACAGTTTGTTGTATCTGAAAGAGAGCTAGCACGGCGCAGGCTGGCTGGCACAATCGTGACAATGGTGACGGTTGCCCTAGCGGTCTGTTGTGGGCTAGTGGCAATCGCCGCACCGTGGCTAGTAGAACATTTGATTGTGCCGAGCTTCTCGGCCGACTCCCAACAGCTCACCGCCCAACTCATGCGCTACATGATGATTGCGCTCACCATCGTCGGGATCAGCGTCGCCATTAGCTCGCTGCTAAACGCACATCAGCATTTCGCGCTGCCCGCTCTCGCTACCGTCGTGATTGATCTCGGTTACATCGCCGGTCTTTACTTGCTGACACCCACGATGGGCGTTTTCGGGGTCGCATACGGTGCAATTCTGGGCGCGTGTCTACATCTGATCGTGCAGATTCCCGCTATTCTCAAACATCGCCTGCACATTCGCGCACGTCTCGACTGGCGCGATGAAAGCGTGCGGCGCGTCGGCCGACTCATGCTGCCACGAGTTGCCACGATGGGGATGGTGCAGTCGGCCGATCTCTTCATCCTCAATATCGCGTCTCGGCTGCCCGAAGGCAGCGTCTCTATCTACTATTATGCGTTACTGCTTGCTATTTTGCCGTCCTCACTCGTCGCGTGGGCGATTGGCAACGTCATCTTGCCCACGCTAGCAGAACAGTTCAACGCCAAAAACCCAGACGCAATGCGTCAAACGGCAACGCAAGCATTGCGCGCGCTCTTTGCGATGCTCGTTCCGGCCGTCTTTGGCCTGATCGCGCTCGGAACGCCAGCCATCGCTTTTCTCTTTGAGCGCGGCGAATTCGGCGCGGATGCAACAGCACTTCTCTATAGCCTTATCGTCATTCTCGGCGTGCGAACGATTAGCGAGGGGGGATTAACCGTTTTTGAGCGCGTCCTTTTTGCTCAACACGACACACGCACCGTCATGGTTGGTTATGCCATTTGGCTAGGCATTTATATTGGTGGTGCGTGGCTGCTCGCACCATCGTTAGGCGTGCGCGGATTAGCAGTGGCAAGTAGCATCGCAATGGTGACGCTGACGCTGTTTTTATGGGTGCGCTGTCGATTGTTTTTGGGGAGTTTATCGGCCGTAAAAATCATCCCCCCAATCGCAATCGCCACAGTCGCAATGGTTGGCACAATGCTGCCCTTGCACCGCCTCGCGCTCGCACCATTACCATTTATTACGCTAGCAATTAGTATGGGCGGGATAGTTTATTTGCTTTTATTTGTTCCACTGGCGCGTCGGTATTGGTAGCAATCGCTTTTTCGCCGCTAACAGCGCAACATTCGGGTCGAGTTGGGCAACCCGATTTTGTACACTTTCCGCATGATAAACGAACAGACCATAGCTGTCAACTTAGGTGACGAGTTCGAGCAGTTGTGCGGTTTGAGGAGGTTT
>CAYMGE010000060.1:0-39839 GCA_964389925.1 uncultured Ardenticatenaceae bacterium | reverse complement strand
CTCCCACCACAAGCCACATCGAGCGACAACCTGTCACCCTCTGCTTCTTTGCGCCCCGTGTTCTCTGCTCTTTTGCGCTACCCTTCTTTTTTACAGCTTGTGGCAGCATGACCACGCTTGTTCACCTATGACCACTTTTTAACTATCTCCTTTTCTGACGCGGGTGGCGCATATCTTGGAGGAGAAGAGTGCGCTGCATAAGAAAATAGACTTGAAATGCTTAGAACCGCGCTCTCTAAACGCACTTGGTCATAGTGCGGAGAGTATTGCCGTTGCTGGGTGCGATTCAAACCCAGACGATCTATTAAATAAGCACAATGTCATTCTAACTGATTTTGTGCCATTTGTCAGCCCATATTCGCGGCCGATTTGGTTGCGATATAGCTGATTTTCGGGTAATGTTGGAACGAAATTTTGAATGTGAGATGTAAGAATAGAGATATGCTAGGCGTATTCTATTTCGTCTATATAATCGAGAAATCACTATGAGTCAATCTATTGTCGCCCTTCTGACGTTAACAGTGCTGGAAGTTGTTCTTGGCATCGACAACGTTATCTTTATTTCAATTTTGTCAAATAAACTCCCCGTTGAACAGCAAGCACGTGCGCGGCAAATGGGGATTGCGCTAGCTGTTATTAGCCGTCTCGTTTTGCTTGGTGTCCTTTATTTTCTACTCAACAGTTTAGTAACCCCCGTCCTATTTGGTTTATCTGTTCGTGATATGATTTTGATCGGTGGTGGATTGTTCTTGATTGGTAAGGCGACGTATGAAATTCATGAAAAGCTTGAAGGAGCTGAACATGGACATAAATCAAACAGTGGTGTGGCGACATTTCGTTCTGTGATTACGCAGGTAATTTTGATCGATGTGGTCTTTTCGTTAGACTCAGTGATTACGGCAATTGGGATTGCGGAAGAGTTATGGACGATGCTCATTGCTATTTTAATCGCTGCTGCGATCATGGTTTTTGCAGCTACTGCAATCAGCGATTTTGTTGAGCGTCATCCGACAATGAAGATTCTCGCTCTAGCTTTTCTCATCTTAATTGGGTCGATTTTGGTGATTGAGGGTTGGAATCCTGAGCTGGCGCATGATTATCATATCAAATGGTACGCATATTTCGCTATTGTCTTCTCACTCGCTTTAGAGTTAATCAATATGCGTCTACGCGCAGCGTCTGCACCTCCCGTCGAATTACGGAAGCCACGCCGACCTGATTAGACTCGATTGACGTGCAGTTAATAACGTGTGGGTTTGCTGTCCGCGTTTTGCATTTATGCTAAAATGTCCAGAATCAACTTGGACAAGGATATATTGCTTATGGTTGAAGTCATTATTGATAGCATTCGTGTAAGTCTCATATCACAGCAGCGTATTGTGATGTTGCGCGACACAGATGGGGAAAGCCAGCTCCCAATTTGGATCGGCCCCTGTGAGGCAGAAGCGATTGCAGTTGAGCTGCAAGATCACGAATTGGCACGCCCGCTCACACATGATTTGCTGAAAAACAGCATTGAGAAGCTTGGTGGATCAATTTCTCATATCTTGATCAATGAATTACGTGATCAGGTTTTCCATGCTCGCTTGTATGTCAAGTTGGGGAAACAAACACACAACATTGACTGTCGGCCGTCAGACGCAATTGCAATTGCTGTGCGAGCCAACGTTCCGATCTATGTTGATGATGACGTGATGGACGAGGCAGGCATTTTGCCAGAGCCTGACATCAGTGAACGGCAACCCGAGATCGAAGAGTCTGTTGAGCCTGATCCCGAAATTGATGCAGACTTGGACGCATTCCGCGACTTTTTGGCTGGAATGGACGATTAATAGATGACTCGTAGTGACGGCTTCAGCCGTTAAAAGACCGCTAAAGCGGCGACCACAAACGGCGAGAAACCCATTTGGTGTTTCTCGTTTTTGTTTTTATAAGGTATAGTTTTAGAACGTATGAGCAACATTGATCGCTTGCCACCTCACAGTCTTGAAGCAGAAGAAGCCGTGCTTGGCTCTCTTTTGATCGATCCGGATGTCATCTTTGAGGTCTCCACGTTTCTCAAACCTGAATCGTTTTATAGTGAGACACATCGTTGGGTCTACGAAGCTATTATTGAGCTTTATGACAAGCGGATTCCTCTCGACTTTATCACATTAGCCGAGATATTACGCGCCAAAGGGCAGCTTGAGACAATAGGGGGTGAAGGCTTACTGATTGACCTGCTCAACGCGGTTCCAACCTCAATCAATGCAGAGGCGTATGGGCGCATGGTTGAGGAGACCGCGCTGCGTCGCAACATGATCCAAGCGGCGAGTAAGATCGCCGAGCTAGCTTATGATGAAGATGAGGATATTGAGATTGCGTTGGAGCGGGCGGAGCAAACGTTGTTTGGAATTAGCGAGGAGCGCACCACGCAAGACCTGACTCCGCTGAAGCATATTGCGAGATCATTTATAGAGCGCATCGAAAGGTTGCGTGAAAACCCAGAAGAGACGATTGGTATTCCGACTGGTTTTACAGACTTAGATCGGTTGTTGAGCGGGTTAAACAAGTCCGATTTGGTCATTACGGCGGCGAGACCTGGGATGGGAAAAACAAGTTTGCTGTTGAGTATTGCGCTGTCAGCGGCACGAAAACATGGTAAGCGAGTCGCAATTTTTAACTTGGAGATGTCGGCCGAACAACTTCTCATGCGGATGATTGCATCCGAAACTCAAATTGACTCTCAACGCTTGCGAAAGGGAAAAATATACGAGAGTGAGATGGGACTGTTTTATGAGGCAGTCGGCCGATTAGCCGAGTCATATATCTATATTGACGACACCGCAAATATGAGTCCACGCCAAATGCGAACAAAGGCGCGTCGTCTCTATGCAGAGCGCGGCCTCGACTTGATTATTATCGACTACCTGCAATTGATGGCCTCTGATCGCGTGACCAACAATCGCGTGATGGAGATTAGCGACATCTCGCGTGGGCTGAAGTTGTTGGCACGTGAGTTAAACATTCCTGTCGTCGCGGCCGCGCAGTTGTCGCGTGGTGTGGAGTCACGGCAGGATAAGCGGCCGATGCTCTCCGACCTAAGAGACAGCGGAAGTATCGAACAGGATGCGGATATTGTCACCTTCATCTACCGCGATGAATACTATAATCCCGAAACAACAGAGCGGCCGGGCATCGCCGAAGTCATTGTCGCCAAGCACCGCAATGGGCCGACAGGCGTTGTTGACCTATTCTGGCAGGACAATTTGGCGACGTTTAAGAATCTACAACGACAAGAAATAGACCTCTAATATCATGCAAGGTTTTTCAGGCTTTCCAGAAGGCAAGCAGCGTCTCACAGTCATTCCAAACCTCTTCTTTAGTGAGGTCATGCCGGTAATTCAGGATGTAGTTGAATTAAAGGTGACACTTTATCTGTTTTGGGCATTGACTCAGCAAGATCGGCCGATACGCTACCTGCGTCTAACCGACTTTTTGCAAGACGAAGTTTTGATGAACGGCTTGGGCCGGTCGTCTGCACAGGCAGCAGAAGCAGTGCGTCGCGGGCTTGAACTTGCCGTGCAGCGTGGAACGCTGCTGCACATCAGCATTGAAGGAGTAGAGGGAATAGATGAACTTTACTTTGTCAACTCTGCCAAGGGACGTGCTGCGATTGCGGGACTGGTACAAGGTAAATGGCGACCTAACCAAGATATTGGTGATGCGGTTACGCTATTGGTAGAGCGGCCGAATATCTTTACACTGTATGAACAAAATATCGGTGCGCTTACGCCGATGATTGCAGAAGAGTTGAAGGATGCAGAGCGAGAATATCCACCTCTCTGGATTGAAGAGGCGATTGGCATTGCTGTGAAAAACAGCGTCCGAAAATGGCGATATGTGCGCGGCGTATTAGAACGCTGGCGCATTGACGGGAAAGATAATGGAGTCAGTAAACGTCCTCCTGCAACAAAACGATCTCGACAAGTTCTTAACCTCGACGACATTATTGAAAGATGACAGGCCGGCCGAGCCAGCCGTGTGTCAGATTTGCGGTGGCACTGGGTTTGTTGTGCCAAATTTGATGCCGGGTGATCCAAGATTCGGCCGAGCCATTCCCTGTAAATGTAAACGGCTTGAACTCGAAAAGAAACGCAGTGACAATCTCGTTAAGTTGAGCCAGCTTGGTTCGCTACAGATGCACACATTTGAGACATTTACACCTAGTGGCATTGGCTTACCACCGAGCAAAGCTCAAAATCTCACCAAGGCTTTTGAAGTGGCAAAAGCCTTTGCACACAACCCAAGGGGTTGGTTACTTCTACACGGTGGTTACGGATGCGGTAAAACACATTTGGCCGCGGCAATTGCCAATGTGCAGCTTGCACATGGACGAGGCGTAATGTTTGTCAATACGCCTGACCTGCTCGATCATCTGCGTGGCACTTATCGACGTGGCAGTGCAGTTAGCTATGATCAACGTTTTGAAGAGGTTCGCAACGTACCAATGCTCATTCTTGATGATCTAGGCTCGCATAACCAGAGTGATTGGGCGCAAGAGAAACTCTACCAAATTTTTAACTATCGCTATAATGCCCAACTGCCTACGGTGATTACAACAAATGAAGATATTGACTCGATGGAGCCACGTCTTCGTTCACGATTGTCTGACACACCATTTGTGAACACGTTTGCAATTACCGCGCCAGACTTTCGGCGTGCTGGTGTATACCATCAAGATTCTGATCTTTCGACTCTGCATTTGCATAGTGACAAAACGTTTGAATCATTTAGTCTGCGCTCGAATGAACTACTAAGAGGAGAAGCAGAGAACTTGCAACGTGCCTTTGATCGACTCTATGAGTTCGGAGAAAACCCCCGTGGTTGGATTGTTCTGATGGGACATGCCTACGGGAACGGTAAAACACATTTAGCTGCTGCTGCTGCCAACAGCATTGCTCAACGGGCAGAGCGGGTTTTATTTGTGGTTGTCCCAGACCTGCTTGACTACTTACGAGCCACGTTCAGTCCAGGCACAGGAGCGCGACTTGATAAACGTTTCCATGAGGTAAAGACTGCCCCCCTGCTAATTTTGGACGACTTAGGCACAGAAAGCGCAACGGCGTGGGCGCGAGAGAAACTGTATCAGCTATTTAACTATCGCTATAATGCCCAGCTGCCCACCATCATCACAACTGCAACACCATCGTTAGAAGCTCTCGACCCACGTTTAGCCTCCCGATTTTATAGCGCATCCTTCTGTCGTGTGTTTACGATAGAGGCTCCAACCTATCGAGGTGTTGCAAAGCGAAAAGCCTTATGGCAAAAATAGTAGAGACGCGCTGCTGGTGTCTCTTGACCATTAATGTCATCCCCAACGTTGGAGAAAATTTGGCTTATTGCACACCAAGTTAGCTAAAATGTTGTCTGTAAAATGACTGTATTGAGGACATGCTATGCGACGATTGATTTTAAGTTTATTGTTTGCTGGATTACTTGGCGGATTGTTCACGCTTCCTACTTTTGCGGAGGAGGAAGAAAGAAACCCACTACCGTATGACACTGATGTATTTGTTGAGCCTGCGGAGAGTGAACTGATCGGCCGACTTTGGTACGGCCGACTTGCTGATTTTACAAACGTCTATAGTGCGCCCGGTTTTCAGAACAAAATTGTCCGCAATGTTGGCGATGGGTTTCTATATGCTTCACTCATGCAAACAAAGGAGATCAACGGGCAAAAATGGTATCAGATAAACTCAAATGAGTGGGTGATGTCCGACTATATCACAATAGTAACCCCATCGAGATTTCAAGGTTTTGAAATCGCTAAACAGCCCCAACGCCCCTTTGGCTGGATTGTGATTGGACACGTCCGCCCTAGTTCAGAAGCAGGCGGCGAGCCAAACCCCGAATTTGAACGACTTCATCGTTACACATTCTTTGAAGTGCTGGAAGCTCAAACGGATGAGGAAGGGTGGATTTGGTATCGCGTTGACGACGAACGCTGGATTCGTCAGACAGAAGTGAGCCTTGTCGATGTCTCTGCACGCCCAGACGACGTGCCACGCGATGCTTTTTGGACAGAAGTTGATCTATACGAGCAGACGTTTGCCGCCTATGAAGGTGACCGCATGGTCTATGCGAGTTTAATTTCAAGTGGCCTCAATCGCTGGCCGACACGGGAAGGCGTGTTCCAAGTGGCAGAGCAGTTTCCGCGTGTAAAAATGTCAGGGGCCGAAGGCAAAGTTGACTACTATTTTGTCGAAGATGTGCCACACACGATGTTCTTTGATATGAAACTTGGTATCGCGCTGCACGGAGCCTATTGGCATGATCGCTTTGGTTATAAGCACAGTCATGGCTGCGTCAATATGCCACCGCTCGATTCAGAATGGGTTTATAACTGGTCTGAGGGATTTGACGATTCCATTTGGGTATGGGTTCATACGTCTGACCCTGAAAGCATCTTCCATGCCAACTCGGACAAACCCAATCTTGGCAAACCTCAACCTCGCATAAATCGCATGTTGCACATCGAGGCATACTGAGCCATCATTTATCGTACAGCCCTTTCTCGATCTCGTAACGTAACATCCCCCGCGGCGACCCAGTGCTGGTCGCCGTTTTGATCTACAACCAGCAGCCGACCCCAGGCATCTGTCGTTTTGGCAACACCTTTGATAACAGAAGACGCACCTCGAACAGTGACAGGCTGGTTGAGCGTGATGAGGTGCTGTTGCCATTGGGCATGAGGCGACAGTTGATTTTCGGCCGATTCCAACCCCCGCTCCAGTGCCAGCAACCAGTCTGCCAACAACGCCTCCCGCTCGATTTTCTGCCCCGACATGGCGGACAAACTCGTTGCTGGTGTCGCAGCGTTAGGCAAATCCTCGGCCGCAATGTTCACATTGAGACCCATACCCACAACCGCGACGATCTGTTCTCCCTGTGTCTGTACCTCTGTCAAAATTCCCCCAACCTTGTACCATGCCGCGTCGGCTTGTTTCAACATCACATCATTTGGCCATTTGAGTGATGCGTGTAACTTGGTCTGTTTTCCAATTGCCTCAATTGCGGCGAGTCCCGCCAACATCGTGAGCCAAACAGGTGGAAAAGTCGGGTGTAAAAGGATGGAAACGAGCAAAGATGTCGCACATGGTGCAACCCATCTGCGCTGCAAGCGTCCACGCCCCTCGGACTGAAAGTCGGCCAGTGCAACAGAATAGGGAGGAAGCTCGGCCGATTGCTTCAGCAAAAAGCGATTTGTCGAATCGACCTCAGAAAAATAGTGTAAATTTTTGCTTAAACGATTTGCGTTACAAAGCCGTTTGAAATGTAATAGGTCAAACATCATGTACAAATCTTACTCTGAAAACGAGCCGTGAAACCATCCTGACGATTTGTTGACACAAAACACTCAGCATCTATAATTGATAGTACTAAGGTGGGATAACCTCACCAATAACAGTGAGTTCTTCGCAGTATCGGTCTCCGCTGTTAGTGGGATTGGGCGTACATAAAGCAGTTTCGGCCGATTAATAGTAAGGTTAATAGATGTATTCCCCGCCAACCACCCAAAATTTAACTTGTAAAGGTACTATCTTGATAATTGACAACTCAACACCCCGCCGCCGACCACAGCGCGATGAAGCGTATTGGTCATCTCTGTTAGAGCAGGTTGAAACACTGCCTGAAACAGAGCCATCACCCGAAACAATTGAGCAGCAACCACTTTCCCCTATGCGTCGCGCGTGGGATGAAGCACGCCGTGCATTCACCGAAGAAGAGATGTTCACCGTTCGCGCTACTGGGTCTAACAAAGGGGGGTTGCTGGTTGATTGGAATGGATTAAGTGGCTTCATCCCCGCCTCACAACTCAACAATTTCACAAAGCTGCACCTCGAATCCGAGCGGATGCGCGAACTGCAACGCCGCCAGAACCACACGCTCGAAGTCAAAATTATCGAGGTCAATGAAAATAAAAACCGCCTGATATTTTCAGAGCGTGCCGCGCGTGTTGATCCAAATGACCGCCGTTCACTCTGGGAACGCATTGAACCCGGCGATGTCGTCGAAGGTATTATCACCAATATGGCAAAATTTGGCGCGTTTGTCGATTTGGGTGGTATTGAAGGATTAATTCACATCTCCGAACTTTCATGGAGCCGCCTGAATCACCCTAGCGACGTTGTTCAGCCCGATCAGCGCGTTCGCACCCGTGTCCTAGATGTTGACCGCAGAAACGGGCGTATTGCGCTGAGTCTAAAACGGATGCGCCCAGACCCGTGGGACGGGATTGCCCATCGTTACATTGAAGGACAAGTTGTTGAAGGTGAAGTTAACAACGTTGTCCAGTTCGGCGCGTTTGTGACGTTAGAGCCACAGCTTGAAGGGCTGATTCACATCAGCGAACTAGCAGAAGGCAACTTTTTGCATCCTCGCAATGTCGTTCGAAATGGAGACCGCGTGCGTGCTAAGGTTTTGTCTGTCGATGAAAACGCACGACGATTGGCATTAACCATGCGCGGTGTCTCTCAGGATGGTGTAGGAGGTTAATCCCGCCACCCGAACTTCTTTCCCTTCCCCCACATTCTCGTTATCATACCAATCGAATAAACCATTGAGGTAGTATGACAACCTATGACCTTGTTTTTGAAGGTGGGGGAGCGAAAGGCGTTGCCTTCGTGGGCGCAATTCGCGCATTGGAAGAGGCGAATTTCCGTGCGGGGCGGTTGCTTGGCACATCGGCCGGCGCAATCACAGCTACGTTGCTCGCTGTGGGCTATTCGGCCGATACCATCCTTCAACTACTCACCGAACGACTCCCGTCAGGCGAAAGTAGTTTCAGCACTTTTTCTGATGTTCCAATCGATTTTCAAAATGAAGCAATTGCGGCGAGTCATATTGCCGCTTATCTCGAGCGTAATAATGTTCCCCTCATCCCAGAGACACTAGAAGAGCAGGGGGATAAAGCGATTATCCACGCACTTCTCGTGCTGCCGCTTTTTCGACAGCTATTTTCACTCGTGGAGTTTGGCGGTGTCTATGAAGGCGAGGCGTTTTTACAATGGATGCTAGAGCGGCTCGACGCGATGGATACGTTGGGCGCGGCGACGTTGGCGAATTTATATGAGCATACGGGGCATGAGTTAACGCTGACGGCGGCCGATGTGACCGACAAGCGATTGCTCATTCTCAACCATCGCACAGCCCCCAACCTGCCTGTCGTCTGGGCTGTCCGCATGTCGATGAGCATCCCATTCTATTGGCAAGAAGTGACGTGGCGTGCTGAATGGGGCAAGTATCGTCTGCTCAATTTGACGGGACATAAAATCGTCGATGGCGGTGTTTTGTCTGGCTTTCCAATCGAGTTGTTTCTCTCGCAAGATAGCTATGTGATCGATGTGATGGGGAAACCGCAAGGAACGGTGTTGGGATTTTTGTTGGATGAGGATAGGGCGGTCTCGGCCGAGACTACACCCGCAGACGCAGAGCAAGTTAGCGGCGCAGTCGTCGATACCCTACAACGTGCGCTCAGTCTCATCAATACGATGATGTCAGCGCATGACAAAATGGTGCTTGAGGCATACGAAGAACTCGTCGTGCGCCTCCCCACAAAAGGGTATGGTGCATTCGAGTTTGATCTGCAAGGTGCGCGTCTCGATCATCTTATCCAAGTTGCCTATAGTGCGACAAAGCAGACGCTAGCAAACTTGACTTCTAAAAAGGTTATCAAACTCCCTACAAACTCGATTGACGTGATCGCCTACCGACTGCTGAAACACGGACAAATAACCGGTCGATATACTCGCAATCATTAGCGGTTAGCCCGTTTACGATGCTGGATTGCCGCTCCTCAAGCGGTCACAAGGGACATTTACGATCTTAATTCATAGATTGTCCCTCGTTTGATTTTCTATCACACCTCATGCGCCCTCACATTGAAAATCACTCTAGGTGAGTTACAATAGAAGGTGAACAAATTGACTTAAATCGGATCGGAGAAATTATTTAGTGTTTCAGCCACAAACCCAGACTCGAGAATATTGGGAGCAAGACTTTTCCCTCACAGATGCAGACATCGAGCAGCTTTATAATCACTTTATTGAAGTTGGGAAACCACAAACAAGCGCAGAAATAACTCGCGCTGTGATGAATTATCGGGTTTCGGCCGAAAAGCAAACACTACGCCGTCGGGTTAGAGGACGTAAAGTCTATCAACCTCGTGGTCAATTTGCAGTTGGGGATAAAATCGTTTTCCCTCACTTTGACTTTGCTGAAACAGTTGTCTCGGATGTGCGAGCGGGACATAACCCTGAAGCGGGTGAGTTTGAGGTTATCAATGTCAAACTGCGTGGTCGTCAGCGTCAGTTTGTAGCAGACTTGGAGATGCCTCACGTTGCCAATCTTGATGAAGGTGGCGTAGAAGAACTGCTTGCATCATTTGATTCTTCCCAACTCTATGCAAAAAACAGTGATGTGGTAGAGCCACGCATCGTTGATGCGCTGGAACAGCGCGAAGAGTTTGTTGTTTTAGGCGGCCGATGGTTTGTCCGAGAGCTACTAGCAGAAGTCAACATCGGACATTTGCACTTAGCAGAGGCGGTTCTCGACATGATGGGAGGAGGGCCTCTGAAGACTGACGAGATCAGCGTTCATCTCGACCTCGACCCGTCTGTTCCACCTGAGACGCGCACATTTTCACTCAACGCAGCCATGCTGGAAGACCCGCGCTTTGATGAGGTCGCACCCAAGAACAGCGTCGCTTGGTTTTTAAGGCGCATTGAGCCGGAAGCTACGCTACTCACCCCTGAACGCTTGCAGTTTGAGCCGGTTGAATTTGACGAAGATTTCCTGACGACACAACTCAAGCTGACGCGCCGTGAAATTGCAGACGAATGGTCTGATTTGCCCACCCGTGATGGAGAGATTACAGCGACAACGTTTACGCTCATCTATCCACATCGGGTTGCGGGGACGATGCCGATCAATTCGACGATTGGGAAGTTGCTGCCACTCGGCCGATCGCCCCGCCAAATGCTCACCTTTCAAAATGAAACGACCGGTGAACAGCTACAAATCTGGGCAATTAAACAGGGGCGTTATCTTTACGGCTTCTCCGATTGGTACAGTCAAAACGAGATTTTAGTTGGCGCGTACCTGACCCTTAAGCGGATGCCAGATTCAAACATCATTTTGTTTGATTACGGTCGGCGTAATCGGCGCACAGAAGATGTGCGTTTGGCAACCGTAGCTGATGGACGCATCAAGTTTGAGTTTCAGCGTCGGCGTATTGCGTGTGAATACGATGACCTGATGGTGGTCGGCACAGACTACACCGCAGCAATCGACACAATTTTTGAGCGAGCAAAGACACGTTCACTCTCTTCCCTGATCGCGGCATTGCTGCCAGAGTTAGCTATTCTCAGTCCACAGCAGGCGGTTCATGCAAAAACGTTGTATGCCGTCACCAACATGTTGCGACGTGTTGCGCCCGATCCGCTCTTTGCAGAACTGGTCGCCAACCCCGCGTTTATTCCTGTTGGAGAACATTACTGGCGGTTTGACCCCCGCCGCTATCGGAGAAGCTAATGGCACGACCCACTGTCAGCATCAAAATTCCGCGCAGACCGCGCATAGACGAGAACACACGCTTTTTCATCGACTACGATTGGTGGAGTGAGTCGAATATGAGCCTTGAGGCATTTTTGCAGTCACAGCTAGGCTATGAGATTTCACTTGAAGATGACAGCAACTCAGTTGACCTGATCGATGCAGAAACGGGTGAGGTGCGTCAGTTGAGCGGATTCGAGTTTGCGATTCAGAACTATTTTAACAATCAGCGCTCGGCCGATACCACACCCAGCGGCTCGCTTGTCAACACAGTTTTTACAACCCTCTTGGAAAACGGCAATCGGCCGATGACCGCCGCAGAGATCGCCACTGCCGTCAATCGCCCGCCTGAAACGATCTTCCGCACGCTTGGCGGCAGCAAGGTTTATCTCGGCATTCGCCCTTACACAACACTCTGATGAATGGAAGGTGAAATTCCATTCATTGCCTAAATTTACGCCGCTGGAGGCGACAACTGACACATTTTGGCAGGGTACGTCATTTGTCGATACGTTTTCCTATCTGTTTGGATCGGCCGAGTTCGATACTGTTTGGGTCATCGAACAGCGTAATTTTACATGGTCGCGTTACCAACCCTGATGTGAGCCAAGCACAATCGCTATTCATCCAACATTTTTGCCCAATACAAGCTCACGAGCCGTAGGATTTTGTCAAAGCCTCGTTATGATGCTAGCATCAGCCAAACGAAATAGCAGATTATCCCATGAAAGAAGTTGTTATAGTTAGCGCGGTTCGCACACCGATTGGAAAGATTCGCGGCCCCTTGTCGCAGGTTCGCCCTGATGACTTAGCCGCGATTGTTATCAAGGAAGCGGTCAATCGAGCAAGGATTGACCCTACCCTCATTGAGGAAGTTTATTTTGGATGCGCGAATCAAGCGGGGGAGGACAACCGCAACGTTGCACGCATGGCAACCCTGTTGGCAGGGTTGCCGCAATCGGTAGCGGCCGTAACATTGAATCGGCTGTGTGCGAGCGGGTTGAATGCGGTGAATCAGGCGGCGCGTGCGATTAAGGCCGGTGAGGGGGATGTATTTGTCGCGGGAGGTGTTGAGAGTATGACACGTGCGCCCTATTCGATGGCGAAAAATCCAGTTGGGTTTGGCCCATCGGGAAATGTGACCGCCTATGACACAACGCTTGGCTGGCGGTATCCGAATGCAAAGATGGTAGAGATGTTTCCGTTGGAGGGGATGGGGGAGACGGCCGAGAACATCGTCGATCAGAGCTGTTCAGGAGCCTATGCAGGGGGTGAAATCACACGAGAGGCACAAGATCAGTTTGCGCTACAAAGCCAAGAGCGTGCCGTCCACGCCATTAACAATGGCTACTTCGAGCGCGAAATAATTTCTGTCACGATCCCACAGCGTAAACGCGATCCAATTGTTTTTGCCCAAGACGAACATCCATTTATGAAAAAGACAGACGATGGGTATGTGGTAGCGACGACGATGGAGAAGCTAGGTCGCTTGCGTCCCGCATTTCGCAAAGGTGGTTCTGTCACGGCCGGGAATTCGAGTGGGCTAAACGACGGTGCGTGTGCATTAGTGCTAATGTCGAGAGAGAAAGCCGATGCGTTGGGGATCAAGCCACTAGCACGCTGGATTTGTTCGGCCGCTGCTGGAGTCGATCCTCGTGTCATGGGTATTGGCCCCGTCAACGCAACACGCAAAGCACTCAAGCGTGCCAACCTGACAATTGATGAGATCGACCTCGCCGAACTCAATGAGGCATTTGCTGCTCAGTCACTAGCTGTGCTAGGCGAACTTGGTTTGAGTGAAGAAATCACAAACGTCAACGGTGGCGCAATCGCATTGGGGCATCCGCTTGGCTGCTCTGGCGCACGCATTTTGACGACATTGATCTACGAGATGCAGCGACGGCGCGATAACGGAGAGACGATGCGCTATGGATTGGCGACGCTGTGTGTTGGGGTCGGGCAAGGGGAAGCTACGCTGATTGAATTGTCTGAGAGTTTATCGGCCGAATGCTAAGGGAATGAGAGTTCGTTAACGAACAATTCACGCGGCTGTGTAATTGGTTTATCGTTGTCAGTCAGCATTGATTCGTCTATCTCTATGACATATCGCGCCAACAAGGCAAGATATGCGCCAGAAAATTTGCGGAATTACGAAGGATCGAGGCGAACTTGAGAAAGCAAAAAGACAATAGCAGAAAGACACCTCTATATGAATGTAGCAATTAGTACACACAGCCTAAGTGATGACACGCCGCACGCGCTCGAACGTGCGCTCGAACTTGGGTTTCAAACGGTTGAGATTAATTTACAGGCTGATGAATTTGGTTATGGGTATCGACGTAAGCCCAACGCACGCTTTTATCGTGAGCTGAAAGCGCAGTTAGATCAAGGTGGTCTCAACGTGTGGTCGGTGACGGTTCCACAGTTAACGCAACGGCAGATGTTTTCGGCACGCGCTCGTAAAGATATTTTGCTGCACTCGGCCGGCGCAGCCGGCATTCTAGGCGCAAAGGTCTATTCTGTGGAGCCAGCACACATCTTTACAGATGAGAAATCGGTCGAATCCTACTTCAACGATAATCGCGCCCCTACCTTAATCGATGGCTTTGATGAGACTTGGGCGCAAGTTGTCAATCGGCGCATGACGCTTGCCATCGGCAACATGAGCTATTGGCTGGGGATGCCGCTGCTCAACAATGCAAAGCGCATGGCAAGACTAACGCATGATTTGGGGATTGGCTGGTCGGCCGATTTGCGCCGTGCCAGCTCAACAGACCTCGCACAATGGATCGATCTGTGCGGCGAACGAATCGCGGTTGCCCATGTGTATGACCTCGCCGAGGATGACGAAACGGCACTGACCCCTGAAGAAGCAGAGTGGGAAACACGACTTGCTTCGCTCGCCAAAACACGCCTCAAAACGATTGTTTTGCATGGTCACCCCAATCAGGACGACGACGAATTTATCAATAGTCGTCAGGTGATTGAGGGGATGATCTCGGCCGAGTATAAATCATGAGCCTAACAAACGGTATCCTCTTCACTGATCAATATCAGTTGACGATGGCACAGCTCTATTTTCGTATGGGTCTGCACGAAAAAAGGGCGCAATTTGATCATTTTTATCGCAAAAATCCCAACTATGGGGAACATCAGGCTGGCTTCTGTGTGAATGCAGGGCTGGAAACGGTCGTCAAATGGGGGAAATCTGTGCAGTTTGGCGACGCGGAGATCGCCGCGTTACGCTCACAGCAAACGCCGACGGGTCAACAGCTTTTTGCCGATGACTTTTTAGCCTACTTGCGAAAGTACGGCAACTTTGACAGCTTGACCATCACGGCGATCCCAGAGGGGCGCGTCGTTCACCCTAATGTGCCGCTAACCGTCGTGACGGGATCGCTGTTACAGGCGCAACTTTTGGAAACGGCACTGCTCAACAAGCTCAACTTTCAAACATTGATTGCGACGAAAGCGGCGCGAATTGATCGGGCAGGGCGACATCGGCCGCTGCTCGAATTTGGAATGCGGCGCGGTCATGGGCAGGGCGTGATTGAAGGAACCCGTGCAGCCCTGATCGGCGGCGCAGATTTCTCCAGCAATGCGGGTGTCTCACACGCGCTCGGCTATCCACCAAAAGGGACGCACGCACACAGCATGGTGCAATTGTTTATTGCGTTGGCCGGTGATGAGTCGGGAGAGCTAGAGGCGTTTCGAGCTTATGCCGATGTCTATCCAGATGACTGTCTACTCTTGGTTGATACCGTCAATACGTTGGAGAGCGGATTGCCAAACGCGATTACGGTGTTTGAAGCGTTGCGTCGTAAGGGATTTAAGCCGGCAGGGATTCGGCTTGATTCGGGCGATTTGGCTTATTTGGCGGTGCAGTCGGCAAAGATGCTCAATGCTGCCGGCTTCGATGAGTGCAGCATTGTGTTGTCGGATAGTCTGAATGAGATGGCCTTGCTACAAATCTTGGGGCAGATCGAGCAGGAAGCTGCGACGATGGGAATGGACGCGGATAAGGTCATCGGCCGCCTAGTCTACGGTGTCGGCACAAGCCTCATCACGTCAAAAGGAGCCTCTGCGTTGGGCGGTGTCTATAAGTTGGTTGCCGTTGAGGAAGAGGGTGAATGGACTCCCGCGATAAAAATCTCAGAGAATCCCGCAAAAGTGCCAAATCCGGGCGCGAAGAAGGTTTGGCGCGTCTATGATGCGCGTGGATTGAGTTCGGCCGACTTAATCACGCTTGCGGACGAAGAGCCAACTGCCGATCCACTCATCTTGCGACATCCTTCACAGGCTAATATGTGGCGACGGTTGGCGGCCGATAAAATCGCGCACATCGAACCACTGCACAAAACCATCATCGCTGATGGCAAACTCGCCTACACTTTGCCATCGATTGAGCAAATACGTGAAACGCTAGACGCTGATCTTGCCCGACTTGATGTCGGGGTGCAACGCTTGATTAATCCACATGTCTACCACGTGTCGCTTTCGGAAAAGCTGTGGGGGATGAAGCAGGAATTGATCGAACGATTGGGTTAATTTCAATCTGCTCACCCACCGACGGATGGAAGTTCATAAATTAGTCCAGTAATAAAAATTCGGAGGTACTTGTAGCGTGTTGCACACTTTTGCACACGTTTAAGGTAGCAGTTTGTCATTCTCGCGCAGGCGGGAAACCAGCCTTCACTGCGAGGAAAGAATGGGTTCCCACCTTCGTGGGAATGACAGTTTGGCGAGGTTGCCATTAAATAGTCAGGCAAAAGTTTTGGGGCAATGGTAAAAGGTAATCGGTATTGACCTGTGGTAGAACGCACACCGAATACCGACTTACCGAATACCGAACACCCGATTACTTTTGATTAAGTACTTACCAATTTGTTATAACGAACCTTCTACAAAGTCGGTTCTACACTATCGTTTCCAAAGCGGTTGTGTCTACCAGTTGCCCGTTGTGCATTCGATAGACGCGATCCGCATGGGGGAGAATTTCGGGGCTGTGGGTTGCCATCAAGAGCGTTTTTCCCGCTTCACGTGTCAAGTTGAGTAGCAAATCGAGAATAATGTCGCTTGTGTCTTCATCGAGATTCCCCGTCGGCTCATCGGCAAGCACGATCATGGGATCATGAGCGAGGGCGCGGGCGATGGCGATGCGTTGCTGTTCGCCACCGCTCAATTTGTCGGGAAATGAGTCCGCGCGGTCGGCTAGGCCGACTTGGGTGAGGAGTTTTCGGCCGATTTCCTCCACTTCCTTACGTTTTCTCCCCGCCAACTCCATCGGCAATGTGATATTTTCCAGCACGGTCAGCGTTGGAATCAGATTGAAGAATTGAAAGACAATCCCGATCTGGTCGCGTCGAAAGAGCGTGCGCTCCCGCTCGCTCAATCCGGTGATGTTTGTACCGTCAATTGTGACGTGACCAGACGTTGGCTTCTCAATTCCGCTGATGATATTCAGCAAAGTGCTTTTGCCACTGCCGCTGCTGCCGAGCATGACGATGAATTCACCGCGTGGGAAACCGAGATTGAGATTATCAAAAACGGTGCGCTCTCTCTCGCCCTCTTGAAATGTCTTTGTTAGATTGTGGAGTTGAACGACAGGTGTTGACATGATGATCCTATTATTGAACAGACTTGTTCTGAATGAGCGGGCGAAAGCCTACTCAACGTTAGCACGCCATGTTAGCGGCTTCAATGTAGCCGTGTTTTGGATTGTGCTTTTCTTACGCCAGTTGCGATAATTAAACGGTATAGAACTGTTGGTTAGAGTGGAAAGTAAATCGTGGAAAATTTTGTTGAAAAAGTTGAGAAAGCGTTGACGCTGCCCGATTTTGACTGGAAGGCAGCGCAAACAAAAATGGGTATCGGCGGCCGCATATCAGGCCGACCACGCGGAATGAAGGGTGATGGGCGACGGGGTGCGGTTGTGCTGTTGCTCTATCCGCACAATGGTCAGGCGATGATTGTCTATACACTTCGGCCGAAATCCCTCCGCACCCACTCCGGTCAAATCTCCTTTCCGGGTGGCAAAATCGACGCGGGAGAGACAGCACGTGAAGCTGCATTGCGCGAGATTTGGGAAGAGTTGGGGATTACGGCGGATGAGATCACGTTGCTCGGCCGACTCTCAAAATTATACATTCCCCCCTCAGATTTCTATGTCGAGCCGTTTGTTGGTTGGTGTGTGAAAAGACCAGACTTTCAGCCGAATCCGGCCGAAGTTGCTGCTCTAATTGAAGTTCCACTCAGCCAACTGCTTGACCCCAACACGCGCAAAACGGAAAAAAGAATCTTTTCCACCTATGACAACGTTGAGCGAGATGTCCCCTATTTTGGCATCAACGGCTATAAAATCTGGGGCGCAACGGCACTGATGACAGGAGAATTTGTGGAACGCTGGAGACAAAGCTGATTTATGATTTACGAACTTTGTTTCGTAAATCGTAAATTGTAAATCCTACATGTTTAATGGTTTGAATATCGCCTTCATTGGCACAGGCAACATGGCAGAAGCGATGATTCGCGGCTTGATCGCGGAGGCATTGGTTGAGCCAAATCAGATAATAGGGTCAAATCCACTACAAGATCGCAATCAACACATGCAGGAACGACATGGGATTCGCGTGACAGAGGATAATTTGGGCGCGATACAGGATGCAGATGTCGTTGTGTTGTCTGTGAAGCCGCAATTTTTTAAGAAGGTCGCGGCCGAAATACAAGGTCATATCAAAAAAGATGCGCTTGTCGTTTCTATCATAGCGGGAATGCCGATTCAAACGATGGCGGCCGGCCTGCTACACGGGGCAATCGCCCGCTCTATGCCCAATACGCCTGCCCAAATCGGCGAAGGCATTACTGTTTGGACAAAAACGGAAGCTGTCACAGACGCACAACATGAGCAAGCGTCTGCACTCTTTGGCTCACTCGGCCGCGAAATTTTTGTTGAGGAAGAAAGCTACCTCGACATGACGACCGCGTTGAGCGGTAGCGGGCCGGGCTATGTTTTTCTGATGATGGAAGCGATGATCGATGCGGGCGTTCACATGGGCTTTTCGCGCCGCGTCGCGCAAGAGCTTGTCTTCCAAACGATCATTGGCTCTGTCAAGTATGCCGAACAGTCGGGCAGGCATGTGGCGGAATTACGGAATCAGGTTACCTCACCGGGAGGCACGACGGCCGAGGCACTTTATCACATGGAAAAACGCGGCTTCCGCACGGTGATCTCACGCGGGATATTTGCAGCCTATGAACGGTCGGTCGCATTGGGGAAAAAGCAGTAGCAGCGCGTAGAGATTTATCTCGTGCTTTAACCCTTCTGGGATTAAAAAGGGCTGCGGAGAATGCCTAACCGCTTTTTAATTGCCAGTTTGAGCCACAACCATAGGGCTTCTTGCCCATTACATCTAATGCTTCTTCTTGTAAGTGAGCCATGCGGGGGTCGGCCGAAAGCCCAATCGTATATTCAACTCGTACATCGGATTATTCTCCTCGTTCTCTGTCACGATTTTTTTATAGTCGTTCGCCTTCGCGTAGTCAATAATGGCGACCTTCATCGCCGTTGCAATCCCCTTGCGTCGCCATGCTCCTAACACACCAGTCACGTTTGTATTGAGCTTCGGCTCATCCGTGCTACTTTTATAGACGGCACTATAGCCGATATAGTCACCATTCTCTGTGACAGCGACGATATAACCATCTTTTAGCAGATAGGGAGTGGCAAACTTACGGGCAATCCAATCATCGAATGATTCCTGCTTTTTCTTCTCGGTTCCGGGCATATCTAACCGAAGTGGCCAGTCGAGGTCATACAGCTTTTTTTGCCAATTTGGGTCATTTTGTTCTAACTGCGTGACGGTGTGTAGTGTGATGCCGTTCTGTTTTAGCTTGCTCGTGATCCCGGCAAAAGGGGCTGGGTCAAATGTGGCGATGTCTAGGGCGGACTGTGCATCGCGCTGAATCATGGAATAGCCGCGTTCTTCCAAGAAGCGCATGGTGCGTCGATAGTCGTCTCGTACCCATGTAATTGTCGAGCGTGCGCCGAGCGTGTCTAGCTCAGTCATGACGGTATCCATTAGCCGCTTGCCGATCCCCTTGCCTTGATAATCGGGAATGACACCGATGTAAAAAATGTACTGAGCAGGCTCATCCCACCAGTGACCAAATAGGTATTCAGCGTTACCGATGGGTTGGTCACCGTCAAACGCAAGCCAGCGGCCTTGCGGATGGGCGGCATTTTGTTGATCCTCGATGCGGTAGTACTCGGCCGAGTCCCACTCATCTGGAATGATCAACTTCTCTGTTTCTTCTAGGTGGTCATAGTCCGCATCTTCTTGAAAAGGTCGAATAATCAGGTTCATATCAGGTCGTTATGCTTCAAAATTTGTTTGTGTTGTTTCTTCTCAAATTGTCTCAAGACGATTCCGCGCTGTTGTATCTTCAGTTGATTCCACAAGCAACCCTAACCCTAGCGTTTTTGTACCACTTATGACACAATTGTAAATGAAAGATTTGGAGACAGGTATCTCACCTCAACAATCGTTTGCCGCATTTTGGGGTGCGACAACGCTTCTAAGTACAGCATAACGCGAATTATATAGCATTATCATTCCCGCGAAGGCCGGTATGATAAGTTTTGCTTTGCGACGTACTTATTCAAAAGCAAGGGACTCATTATATGAAAACCGCATTGTATTCGGCCGTTTTGTCAGTCCTCCTGCTGTTGACCGTTGGTTGTCAGAGCAGTTCCACAACGTTAACAGATGACATTGCAGGGCGTGTCTTGATCTGGCACACGTTCAATCCGCAAGAAGAGGCTGTTTTTGACGCTATGCTGGAGAATTTTGCCGAACTCCATCCTGATGTCCGTTTGACAGATGAACGTTTTACCTTAGAAGAGCTGGAAACAGTGTTTCCAGAGCAGGCGGGGTCTGGTCTTGGCCCCGACATCGTGATTTTGCCTGCATCTCACATCAATGTGTTGGCTGCTGATGGGCTAATTCGTGATATTAGCGACGCGATAGGAGAAAATGGCACACTTGATGAGACGCGATTTCTGACCAACGCGCTCGACATGGTGCGCGACGGCGAGCGCATTTTTGGTGTGCCGCTCTCGCTCAGTACATTTGGCCTGTACTACAACAAGACGTTGCTTGGTGCGGCCGATGCATCGGCCGAAGAAGCGGCTGCCCTCATCACCGCCCAACGCGAACAGATCACCGACACAGCCGCTATCGACGCATTCAATGCGGTACTCACCAACTTTGAAAATGCCGCAATTCCACCCGCCAGCGATCTGGAACAACTATTACGACAGGCAAATGCAGGTCAGCGCGTCGCCATGCCAAGCAACTTCTACGATGCGTTTTGGGGCGTACAGGCATTTGGCGGTGAATTGCTAGATGAAGAAGGGCGTGTCATTCTCAACCAAGGTGGTTTTGCCAACTGGCTTGGCTGGCTCAAACGCGCACAAGAAAACCCAAATATCATTCTCAACCGCAATAGCGACACACTCTTTGACCTGTTTGTAGAGGGCAACGCCAGTTACTATCTTGGCAGCTCTGAGGCGTTGCCAGCATTACAGGAAGCCATGGGAGAAGCATCGGTTGGTGTTGTACGCCTGCCCGGCATACAGAATCGGGCGGCTGGCCCCTTTTTAGAGGTCAATGCCATGATGTTCAGCCAAGCATCGGCAACTGCCAGCCGATCTGCGGCTCTTCGTCTCGCACAATTTCTGACGAACGCTGAACAACAGACTGAATTTGCCCTTTCGGCTGGTCGCCTGCCCGTTAACCAAAACGTAGAAATCGATCCACGTATCGCGCCGTTGACGGCGGAGTTTGTCGCGCAAGCACGAACAAGCGTGCCGATCACACTCGCCAACCGTGACCGCATTGAAAATATCATCACGCTTGGCAACAGCGTCTATGGGCAAGTTTTAGGGGGCGAAACAACGGTTGTCGCAGCGGCCAATATGCTCACAGAGCAGGTCAATGACCAGTTTGGCTTGGATACATTTGCTTCCAGCGTCACCGATGATTGTGATTTGAGTGGCTCGATCAAGGTGTGGCATCCCTACACGGAATCGGCCGAAACCGTCCTCACTCAAATCCAACAAACATTTTTGCAGGCATGTCCCAACACCTTTATCCAACTAGAGGCATTTGAACGAACGGAGTTAATCGATTTGTACGAGGCGGCTCTCGCTCATGATGACGCACCTGACATGCTCTTAGTGACCAACCGCGACATCACGCGCTTGGCAGCCAGCGAGCTAATCGCGCCGCTCGATAATGCGCTCGATGCTGACTTTTTGCAACGATATGCGTTGGGCTTAGAGACAACCGCTCGTTTTGATGGATCACTCTATGGTGTTCCCGTCGCGCTCAATTCGATGGCACTCTATTACGATACGGAACTTGTATCAGACCCACCTGTCGTTCTCGACGATATTTTGACAATGGCGGCCGATGGATTGCGCTTTGGTATACCAATTGGCTTTGAAGAGAGTTATTGGGGCATCGCCGCATTTGGCGAAACCGGCAATAGTCCCATATTCGACACAGAAGGGCGGTTCGCATTGGGTGATGTTGGGTTGACCGATTGGCTAATATGGCTACAAGAGGCTCAGTTGCACAGCAATATCATCTTAGACCATAATCGTGAAGCGTTACGAGAGCAGTTTATCAACCAAGAATTGGCCTTATTAGTAGATGATGCACGGCAATTGCCTGCTATCCGCCTCGAACGAGATGCAGATGCTGTCGGTGTCGTGCCATTGCCGTCTGGCGCACCGTTGTTGGGGGTCGATATGTTCGTTTTCAATGCGAAGAGTGATGAGCAAGCGCGAGCTGTCGGAGTGCAATTCGCCAAGTCCCTAACTGATATTGAGAATCAGAGGTTGCTCATGGCAGAGGCAGCACGTATTCCCGTCAACATCAACCTCGACACGGCCGAATTCCCGCTAGTTGACGGCTTCGTTCGCCAGAGCGAATCGGCCGTCACCTTGCCCAACGACACAGCACTATCTATTGTGTTGAAAATGGGCAACCTCATTTACGAAGAAACGATTGATAATGCGTTTGATGTGGTCAACGCGGTCAACGCCTTTGTCAATGTTGTCGATGCCGCTAATGGATTTGAGATTGTAGAAGAAACGGTGGAAACGGCCGAAGGGACGACAGGTTGTGAGGACGAAGGGGAGATCAGTTTGTGGCACAGTTGGGATGAAACAGAAACACTGGCATGGCAAACGGTCATTTCTGACTTCGTTTCTCTATGTCCCAATATCGAGATTATGACGACATTTGTGCCAGAACCGGAGATGACGCAAACATTGTCTGAGACGCTACAGGCAGACAGTGAACTGATTACGCCTGATCTGTTTATCGGCCGTAGTGATCATCGACAAACCTATCTCTCTCTTAACCTGCTCAAGGTTATCAGCTCGTTCGTCAATGAAAACCAAATGACCGATTATCAACCCCGCGCTACCCGCGCTTTCCAACAGGATGAGGCGCTCTATGGTTTGCCCCAACATATCGACACACAAGCTCTGTTTTATCTGGCTGACCAAGTGCCTGAACCTGCACAGACCTTAAATCAACTGCAAGAACAAGTCGAGGCCGGAGCGACAATCGGCTTATTGGCCTCATTGGAAGGATTGATTTGGGGTGGGTCGGCGTTTGGGTGTGTGCCATGTTTGGATGGTAATTTCTTTGATGAACAAGGCGAAATTTTATTGACAGAGGCTGCTCTGTCTGAATGGTTTGACTACTTGAACGAACTAGACGCAACGGGCAACGTCGTCTTTGCATCTGAAGAAGCGGCCTTAATCAATCTTTTTATGGCTGGCGAGTTAGATTACATCGTCATTAATAGCGGCCGCCTGCATCAACTGGAGATTGCGGTTGGAACGGCAAACTTAGGAACGACTGGCCTGCCATCAGGAGCCGGTGAGTCTGTCACAACTCCCTATGCGTTAATTCATGGTTTTTTCTTCTCACAGAACGCCTCTGACGCTCAAACAGCGTTGGCGATGCAGTTTGCCTTATATGCGAATGGGCGTGACAGCCAAGCCCACTTATTTCAAGCGGCGCGTTATGTCCCGACGCATAACTTGGTAATTATTTCGGCCGAAAATCCACTCCTCACCCCCTTACTCGAACAACTTAGCCGGGTCGTTCTCATGCCCGATAGCATCGCCCGACAACAGTTGAACGACCTGTCCACACGATTTGAAGCACTGTCGAACAACGAATCAGAGTAGGGGAGACAAATCATGAATAATGAAAATGGCATCAGTATTCTTTTAGGCCAACTTGAGCGAATTCTTACATTTTGGGAGCGAGAACTTGTCCGAGACCAGCTAATTGCTATCTTGATCGCGCTGCTCACGATCGTCCTTGTTGAGCGAGCTGCGACAGTTCTGTTTAATCGTTGGGCGGCACGTCAAATGGCAGAGATCGAAGACAGTGTGCGCCCCATCCATGTTCGCATCGCCGCATTGCTCCAACGACTGTTGCTGCCCGCTCTCGGATTGGTGCTATATATACTGCTCGTTCAGCAGTTCGGCCGCCAGCAACGCCTAAACGGCCTGATCGAGGACATGGTTGAAATCTTCTGGCTGATTTTCTACTTTCGTATTGCGATTGCAGTGGGATATGAGCTATTTGATAGCGTGCGCTGGCGACGTATCCACTATCGACTGCTCGCCCCCCTCTTTTGGATTTATATTGTGGGGCGGGCTTTGGGTGACTTTATCAACTGGCGGCGGCTGGCAGACTATGTGCTGGGAGGGGCTGCTGAGAATCCGCTCACACTGGGAACGCTTGTCGTCGCTGTCGCTGCCCTGTACTTCTGGACAGGTTCTGTTATCCAGTTTCAAGGTGTTGCCCAAGCCGCGATCGTGAGCCGCACCAACGCACGCGAAGGTTCAATTGAAGCAGGCTTGACGCTTGTTCGCTACCTCTTGCTGCTCGTCGGCATATATCTTTTCTTGCTCGGCATTGGCCTCAACTCAACGACAATTGCGGCGATAACAGGTGGGTTGTCAGTTGGCATCGGCTTTGGCTTGCAATCAGTTATCTCCAACTTTGTCAGCGGTATTATTCTGCTATTTGAAGGAGCCATTCGGCCGGGCGACGCATTGCGTTATGGAGGTCAAACGGTTGATGTCAAGAAGATGGGTATTCGTGCCACCACGGTCGTCCGTCGTTATGATAAGGTAAAACAAATTATTCCAAACTCCGATTTGTTTGAAAATACCGTTTCGACACTCACGGGCTTTGATCCCGCCATGCGTGTCCGCGTCGTTGTCCGTGCCAGCTACAATGATGATCCTGATGCAGTGATTGCAGCCTTAACCACAATGGCAAGCACCTATTCTCGTCGTTTGCCTGATAAACAGGTGGTTTGTCAACTAAAAGGATTTGCGGAGTCCGCGATTGACTATGACCTAAGCGTGTGGTTCGACTCGACCCAAGTAGGGCCGAATAAGGTGGTGGCAGACCTTCATCTCATGATCCACAAGACGTTTGCAGAACACGGGTTCGAGATGCCGTTTGAGCAGCAGCACATTCATTTGAGGCGTAGTGATTAGGGGCAATTGGGCGAGCTACTCAATAAAGCGTACTGCATAAGGCGGCATAGCTACAACTAATTTACAACGAGCGATTTACGAAAAGGTGTGTTTCTTCGTAAATCGTAACTCCAAAATGAGCGCGTTGACTTTTCACGCGCTCAATATACTTGCTTGTGCAACTATTGATTACCAATCAGCAAGTCTAACTGGTTCAAATCTTGCTCTAAACGCTCCAACGCCTCACCATAGGCCGCCCAGTCCCCTGCCCGCTGCGCCTCTTGTGCTGCATTAAAGTTCGCGTTGGCGGAATCAATGACGGTTTGCAGATCGTCGCTTACCTCGACGACCGCTGCTCCTCCATCATCCTCTGTGCCACCTTCTGGTAGCGGCACGATGTTGCCAATCTCGGCCGCACGCACGTTAACCAACTGCGCCAACGCCTCTGCCAGCGTATCCTCCATCACCACATCGCCACCGCTGGCAACGATGACGCGCTTCAACTCTGGGCGCGACCCACCCCCCGATGAGCGCAGATAGAGTGGCTCGACATATAAGAAACTGTTGTTCAGAGGGATCACGATCAGATTACCGCGAATTGCCTCAGAACTGCCCTCATTCCAAAGCGAAAGCTGCTGTGAGATTTCTGGGTCTTGCTCAATTTGGGCTTCAACTTGAATCGGCCCATCGACCACCTGCTGCTTTGGCAAGACGTAGGCGACTAGTTCCCCATAATTCTCACCATCGTTGCGTGCCGCCATCCATGCGACCATGTTGTTTTTGTTCGATGGTGTATACGGCTGGATCAGCAGATATTCTGTTTCTTCCTCACCGGGCAGGTTAAAAATAACATAATAGGGTTCGAGCTGCTCGGCCGCCCCCGCATCCTGAAATGTCTCCAGCGGAATTTCCCAGAGGTCTTCTTGATTAAAGAAGACGTTCACATCGGTCATGTGATATTCGAGATACATTTGTGCCTGAATGCGAAATAGCGTTTCAGGGAAACGGATATGGGCACGCAGGGCGGGTGACATGGCACTCATCGGCCGAAATAGCTCAGGAAAAGCGGCTGCATAGCTACGCACAAGCGGATCACTTTCATCTGCCAAGTAGTACGTCACCGTACCGTCATACGCATCGACCGTGATTTTTGCAGCGTTGCGAATGTAGTTGATGCCGTTGAAGTTGCGATCTTCGGGTTGTCCAGACAAAAAGCGGTCGGCGTAAGGGTAGCGTGTGTCGGTTGTGTACGCATCGACGATCCAGAGCAGTCGGCCGTCAACCACCGCGAGATAGGGGTCAAAATCATAAGCCAAAAACGGCGTAATCGCGTCAATTCGCTCTAAAATCTGGCGACGAAACATCAGGCGCGTATCGGGCGTAATGTCATTGTTAAACAACGCATTCCAGTCACCAAAACGAGTGACAAACGCTAATTTGTTAAAGAATCCGCCAACCGCAACGCCTCCTTTCCCCTCATAAACGGTGCGAACATTGGTCGCCCCCGATGGGTAGTTGAACTCGCCACGTTCTGGATTGCCGACATACACAATGTCATCGGATGTAATTCGCTCGCCATAGTAAATCTCAGGCCGGTCAATTGGAATGTCTACTGTTGTGATAGGCGGGATGTCGCTGATAAAAAACTCTGGTTGACCGTCCCGGGTAAACCGGTCAACGGGGTTCATGACGATCCCGTACCCGTGTGTAAACTCCAGCCGCAAGTTTTCCCAACTACTATTGGGCAGTGCGCTTTTGTCTAGTTCACGGGCTGACAGCATTACTTGGCGTAGTTCGCCGTCGATCATATAACGGTCAATATCGACATCGCCAAACTCGTAATAGGTGCGTAACGATTGTAGCTGCTCGTAGTTTTGTGGCAGCAGGCGATAATCCCAGAGACGCATATTTTTGAGAGCAGCCTCGTTTTGGGCGAGGTCTTCGGCCGAGACCTGTGTCACCGTACCAAATTCACGCTCCTTGACATCATCAATGCCAAATGCGCGGCGCGTGAACTCGATGTTGTGTTCGAGATACTGTCCTTCCCGACTCAACTGATTTGGCAGAACGACATATTGCTCAATGATAGCTGGCACAATGCCGTTGAGAACGATGACCGAAATCAGCCATAGTGCAACCGCTGCAACGAGCGGACGCAAGTTAAAGCGTCGGATATTGAGTAGCAGAGCTACCGCGATCACGACCATAAGTGTTGCACTCAGCAGATAAATGCGTGCTGAGATATTGACATCGGTGTAGCCAGCCCCCGCGACTAAGTCGTTCCCGCTGCTGTCGTAGACCAAACCGTACCGCGCTAGATAGTGACCCACTGCCATCAACAAGGCGAAGGCTGCGCCTAGAATGGCGATGTGACGACGCAAAGGCGCGATCATCTGAGGCTGCCAGTTGCCACGTCGCAACGGCTCGATATTGTGAATCGCATAAATGGCAACGACGGCGACTCCGCTGAAAAAGGTGAGCGGCAATAGCCAGCCACGCATGAAGTTATAGATGGGAAGCTCGAAAAAATAGAAGGAGAGGGATCGGCCGAAAATTGGGTCAACGATAGGTGATATAGCGCGATTAAAATAGAGTAGCCACTCATCCCACGTCGTCGCGGCCGCGCTTGCCAGCGTGAAAGCAAAAAATCCGGCAACGAAGCGCAAGAACCAGCGAAAACCGCGATATTGACCGGGCAGAAAGCTAGATGGGCTAGACTGTTCAGCCCCGCGCAGCGCAAAGCGTAGATTGAGCATGAGCGCGGTCAGCGCAAGCACAAAAAAGATGACAAATGTAATCAGTTGTGCCGCAATCCGCGTCAGCCAAACAGAATCATAGCCAACCATTTGGAACCAACGCCAGTCGGTGTAAGCTGTGATAATGCGGTTGAAGCTCGTCAAGAGAATGAGAAAGATAACAAAGAACCAGAAGCGACGGCTACGCAAAAAGCCTGTTGGTAGCTGGATGGGCGGCCGATTGACTGGCGGTTCATTGGGCGAGTTCGGCCGAGGTGGGGGATTGCTTTGCTCAAATGCGCGGCGGAAAATTTCGCGGATATCGTCTTCGTTATTAGCCATAGTGATGTTGTGCGGACTCTAAGTCCATCTCTTAAAGTAACTGAACGGACTAAGCACCATTCTGCATGGTGCGATTGTAGCAAAGCATAAGACAGGATGTTATTGAAAATCAATTAGTTTGGTTGGGAACTGGTAACAGCCCACATCCCTAACGCAATCGCCCCCAACACGCCAGCGCGATCCCCTAATCTCGGTGGCACAACATAATCATCCATCTCATCCAAAATCGTCGGCGATTGTACATACCCGTTGAGCGACGCTTGCAATTTTTTCCGAATCATTGGAAATAGCTGCCTCTGCCCCATGACACCACCCCCTAAAATGATACGCTGCGGCGACAAAACCATCACGATATTGTGCAGGGCGCGCGCAATTGTGTCGGCCTCGACCTCCCATGCAGGATGGTCAAGGCCAAGCTGTTGCCCCTTAACACCCCAACGTGCCTCAATCGCGGGGCCAGATGCTAGCCCTTCAAAACAGTTTCCATGATATGGACAAATACCCGGAAAGCCGTCCCCTTCACGTTGTTGCAGCATTATGTGACCCATTTCAGGATGCACCAAGCCGTGCATCAGTTTGCCACTAACCATGCCACCACCGCCAACCCCCGTACCAATCGTGAAATAAACAAATGTGTTTAATCCTTGTCCTGCGCCCCAGCGATATTCTCCTAATGCCGCACCGTTTACATCGGTATCAAATGCAACCGGCACTTTGAGTGCAGACTGGATCGCCCCAACAAAGTTAGTATTAGCCCAATACGGTTTGGGTGTTGTTGTGATATAGCCGTAGGTAGGAGAAGCTGGTGACGGGTCGAGCGGCCCAAAGGCTGCGATGCCGATGCTGGCAAGTTCGACCTCTTGCGCTTGCTCTCGAAAAAAGGTGATAGCCTTCTCCAGCGTTTCTTCTGGCGTTGTTGTTGGAAAGCGTGTTTCAGCGCGAATGTTATTTGGGCTAGAAGCAACTGCACAAACGAACTTTGTCCCACCTGCTTCAATCCCACCGTACCATTTTGTCATAATAGATATTATTGGCAGACTTTCGTCTGCTCAACAGAAGTTACTACTCTCTTTTATCACATTTTACTCCACTTTTGGCGATACAACTGCATCTCTTGTGTTGTCGTCCAACGATTTAGAACCAAACTATAACTGCGAGAAGGAACACATTCTGGTATAACGGAGATGTTCCTACATTACAAATTAACTGAACAGTCCGTTACACGACACTTAGCATGGAGAAAAAATGAGTCGAATAAATCAGCTAAATCGCGTGCGAACAATCGTCATGATTGCAGTCGCCACCTTTATGTTTTCAGCCATAACATGGCAGGCAGTCTCGGCCGAGTTCGCCACCATTCTCTTCTCAGAGGATTTCGAGACAGAAGGCAATGGCAGCCGTTATACTGTCTCTGAACTGTGCAACGACGGCGGTGATTACTTTGCACGCACCGATGGAAACGATGTAAGTGGCACGTACAATAATCCAAATGGCTCCGTCTTCTTTGCTGCACAAGACACAGATGGCGCACCTTGCACCATGTCAACAGAGTCCATCACGTTTTCGGCGGTCAGTTTAGCTGAAAACACTCACTTTGCATTTACGGGTTTATTTGCAGAAGATGACGATGACAGCAACCAAGATTGGGATGCGGACTCTAGTGTTGTCGTCTATGCGTCTGTTGACGGAGCGACTGAAATTCCCGTTTTATGTTTTGCTGCAAAAGGTGGCACAAACACCGAGCCAGCCCAAGACACAAACTGTGATGGAACGGGCGATGGCGTAGCACTGACCGACACGTTTGCACAGTTCTTTGGCTGTTTTGAGGCAACTGGCGACAATATGGTTCTTCGTATCGTCGTTGCCAACCTTGATTCTGGAGATGAAGACATCGCGTTTGATTTATTAGAGCTTGAAGGGGCAATAGAAGAGCCAACTATATGTTCAGTTGTGCCAAACGTGCCACCTGCCGTCAGCACAACCAGCCCAACAGATGACGCAACCTTAGTTTCTATCACAACCAACATCGTCATCACATTTTCTGAGAGTATTACATTGACTGGCGGCATTACTGTGTCGAATGGCATCACAAATGTGATGACAACGGTTGTGGGGAACACAGCGGATACACTTGCCCTCACATTTGATCCAACCAACAATTTGACACCTACAACAGATTACACGGTTATTGTTCCTGCCAATGCCGTTGTTGATAGCGCGGGCGAGGGGATGTCGGCCGATCACAGCTTCAACTTCAGAACGGAGACAAATAACAATTGTAATTCCACCCTTGTGATCAATGAGCTTGATGCGGACACGGCCGATGAGGCATCTGAGTTTGTTGAACTATACGATGGGGGAGCAGGCAACACGTCATTGAGCGAATGTGTTCTCGTTTTCTTCAATGGAAACGGAGATGTCGCCTATGAAGCCTTTGACCTAGATGGCTTGACAACAGATGTAAATGGTTACTTTGTTCTCGGTGATTCTAACATCTCTCCCACGCCCAATCTTACCTTTACGTTTGGCATCACGACCTCAAGCCAAATACAAAATGGCTCGGATGCCGTTGCACTTTACAGTGCTGATGCGGCCGATTTTCCAGATGGTACACCACCTACTGTAAACAAACTTATTGGTGCGCTAGTCTATGGTCGGAGTAGCGACGACACGGGTTTGCTAACCGCATTGGGCGAATCGACACAATATAGTGAAGATGCGTTGGATGATAAAGATAATCACTCAATTCAACGTGTGCAAACGGGCAGTCCTCCCCCAACACGTGACAACGACCAAACCTACACCGTCGGCACCCCATCCCCTGCCATGCTAAACACAGTTGTGCCTACCGCCATTGCGCTCGTTGGCGCGGCAATTGGCAGCAGCACAACGTGGGCAGTTCTCTTTTCAATCATGACGTTGCTAACGTTGACATTTTGGCTCAAGCAACGTGACGCATAGTCTCTAATCAACACGAAAAAAGACCCTGCCAGCGGCGGGTCTTTTTGTTTTTCGGCCGCCTAAACCCAAACATGCCAACCAAACTCCGCAATGCACTCGCCGTCTTTCTCGTTGGGTTGTGCGCGGCGATCCCGCTTTTCCAGCACGGAATGCCAGTAGGGGTAGATACTTATCTCCATCTGTTGCGGATGCCCCATCTGGATACGCTTTTGGGCAGTGGCATCGTGTTTACTCGCTGGTATCCATTCATGATCGGTGGTTATGGCTATCCGCTCTTCAATTACTATCCTCCACTTGGCTATTACCCTATTGAATTACTGCATCTGATCGGTTTCTCGCAATTTGCGGCCTTCAAGCTGTTTTGGGCTGGGGGCCTTGTTGTTGCGGCCGGCGGAGCCTACCTGTGGGGAAGAGCGATTTTCATTCGTGATAAAGCAGCCTTTATCCCAGCCACCACGCTAGCGATTGCCTACACCTGTTCCCCTTTCTTGCTGCACGAGGTCTATTGGCGCGGTGGCCTATCGCAATACTCGGCACACATTTTGCTGCCCTATCTTTTTTGGCTAATTGAGCGCAGTATACAAACTCGCACCCGTCGCTACATGGTTGCGCTCGCTGTCGTTCTCGCCGCTATCGTGACGGCGCATAATGTGACCGCGCTCGTTATCTTTCCCTATTTTCTCGTCTACTTTGCCCTACTCATTCTCCTAAATTTGTCAGGCCAGCATGGGCAGGTAGCCATCATGCCCATCTGCGTGGCAATATGTTTAGGGTTGGGCTTATCTGCGTGGTATTGGCTGCCCGCTCTACTGGAGACAGATTTGATTCAGGTTGAGCGCGTGACGCAGACGGGCATCATGAGCTATGCCGATCATTTCCAGTCGTTGCGGACGCTGCTTGCTCGGCCGACATTCTACGATGCACGTCAGCTAAATCTATCCCCACCGCGTGCGCTACATCTAGGCGTGCTGGCGTTAGCCGTTGTAGCATTGTTCGGTATGTGGTCAAAAAGCTGGCTGCATCGCGGGCGCGTGCTAGCGGCAGTGGGGGCGACGGTCTTTGGTATCTGGATGATGTTGCCAGCGGCCGAATTTGTCTGGCAATCGCTACCACTGATCCACTTTTTGCAATTCCCTTTTCGCTTTTGGGGGATCACGACGCTGCTGCTAGCACTCTTATCAGCTTATGGGGTCTCAGCACTACCGCGCAACAACTGGCTCATCGCGCTAATATGGCTACTTCTGCTCGGCTATTCGGCTCCTTGGTCGTTTGATGAGTATGAGCCTATCGCAGAGCCAACGCTGGCAGATAGCGTTGCGTTCGAGTTAGAGACGGGATTGCTGGGTTTGTCGAGCGCGACGGAATATCTCCCGCTTGATGTAGGGGCGTTGCCATCGCTCGATGAGTGGCGTTTGACAGAAGATGGGGAAGTCGTGGAGTCGGAGGCGTTGCGGCATGTGGTGCGTAGCTCGGCCGAAAAACTAACCTTCAACATCTTCTACTTTCCCGGTTGGCAAGCCACCGTTGATGGCAATCCCACCTCAATTTATCCGCACTCACCACACGGCCTAATCGCGCTCGACTTGCCAGCCGGTGAACACACTGTCGAGCTGTCTTGGGGAACCACACCGCCCCGTCGAACTGGCGCGATCATCTCTGTCATCTCATTGGTTGGCTTGGCGACGCTTGGTACTTGGCAGAAACCACGCGATGCAGGGGCTGTTTCGGGAAATCCAATTCCAGAAACACATTCACACGGGCATCTATTTTTGCTAGCTCCACTCCTGCTCTTTGCTGTCGCTCGTATGGTCATACTAGAACCTGTTTGGGCGGAAATGACTCAGTTTGATGGTGAGAATGTTGCCGCGATTGACACACCGATCAACATAAATTTTGGCAATCAGGTGCAGCTATTCGGCATGATGACACCGTCTGCATTTGCGGCCGATACGACAATTGAACTCGACCTCTACTGGCGACCGCTCACGCCACAAGATGAGGATTTGAGCATCATCGTCACCTTGCGTGATTCATTGGGATTTATCGTCGGAGAGAGTAGCAAATTACATGTTGGCGATTTTCCAACGCGCCGTTGGAAGGCAGGAAAATTTGCGCTCGATACGCATACGTTTTCATTGAAAGAGGGAACACCGCCCGGTGATTATCGTGTGCAGGTGACAGTTTATAAATATGACAACCCGACGGCGCAAATCAGTACAGTGGATGGGGCTGGCAACCCACAGGGGCAGACGGTCGAGATCGGGGCAGTGACAGTTGTAGCACCGAGACGTGCGCCGCGAGTCGTTGAGTCGAACGATGCACGTTCCATCGTCGCTGGTCTGGACTTGCTCTCGGCCGATCTCCCCCAATCAGTCATCCAAGTTGGTGAACCGCTCCCCCTCAACCTGTACTGGCAAGCCCGCGACAGCGACCTGCCCAACCTCACCTTTCCCCTCACCCTCACAAACGTGGAGGCACAAACCATCGCTCAAATCGCACCTGTTCCCGCTTATCCAACAGAGCAGTGGCGCAAAGGTGAGCGTTGGCGCGGCCGACATGCCATTTTGCTGCCACCCGATCTAGCTGCTGGTCGCTACTTGATACAAGTCGATTCGATTGTCTTAGGGACAGTCGAAGTGACGGTTCCTGAGCGAACCTTTGAACAACCGGTCGTGACTAGGGAACAAGACGAGTTGTTTGGTGAGTTCGCGCAACTGGTCGGCTACACGGTGCGCGAGGAGAATGGGCAATTGGTCGTTGAGTTAGTTTGGCGTGCCGCCGCACAGGTAGCGCGTGGCTATAAGACGTTTGTGCAGCTTTTGGACACAGAGGGCGCATATTTGGCGGGGAGCGATCAGGTTCCGGCGCAGTGGTCTCGGCCGACGACGAGCTGGCTAACTGACGAATACATCATCGACACCCACACATTGCCCCTGCTCGAAAACGGCACACAGCTAGCGATTGGTCTCTACGATGTCGAAACGATTGAACGCCTCCAGCGTGCAAATGGCGAGAATGTTCTTATCGTCAATCGCTGAAATCTGCATACAACGCATCGTCGCGCTATACTTGTTGGTTCGCCCCGCAAAAAAATCATAGACAAACGGCAAACGGTCACCAGCTTGGCCGATGTTTGCCGTTCAGTGTAAAACCCATGTGGCTAGGAATCGACTTTGGCACAACCAACTCCGCCATCTCATTTTCCGATGGCAAACGCATTCACACGTTTAAGGTAGACGCACAGCTTCCCAATCTGCTGCCGTCCCTCATCTATATCTCAAAAAATTTTGAAGATTATGTCGGTACGGCGGCACGCGATGTCTATTTGGAGAAAAATACAGATCGCCCATCGCTGTTTAAGCCGATTACCGTTGGGACAATTCGGCTCGATGTGGGAAATGATAGCGGTTATACGGAGATTGAGCAGAACGTGATCGTCATGATCGATGTGCTGTCGCCGGGACGATTGATTCGCTCGATCAAGACGGGCTTACGCACGATGGAGTATAACGGAAGCACGATTTTCGGCCGCTACTATCGCGTTGAAGAGCTAATCGCCATTCTGCTCAAGCAACTCGTCGCCGTCGTCGAGCCACTGATTGGCGAACCGATCACCCAAATTGTGATGGGTCGCCCAGTCAAATTTTCCGATAGCGCGACGGTCGATCAGGCGGCCGAAGATCGCATTGTCAAAGCGGCGAAACTGGTCGGCATTGAAGAAGTCACCTTTCTACCCGAACCAATTGCGGCGGCTTATGCGTATCATCGGGACTTTGATCGGCCGACGAACACCTTCATCTTCGACTTTGGCGGCGGCACGCTTGACCTGACAGTAGCGCGATTGGGCGGTAATGAGCCGGATATTCTCGCCACTGAAGGCGTACTCATCGGTGGGGATGACTTCGACAAACGCCTCTTTGAATCACTGCTGCCCCACTTTGGCAAAGGTGCATTCCTAACCGTAGAACGCATGGATGGCACGGTCAGCAAACGCCCACTGCCCGAACATATCTGGGGGTCGCTGCTCGACTGGCAAACAGTTGAGGAGATGAAGCAAACCGACACACTCGACCTCATCGAGGAGGCCGCCCAGACAGGCAACAGCACCAACCCACGCGGAATGCGTGCGCTCTACGAACTCGTCCACCGCAACCTCTATTACAAATTGCTGCGCCGCGTCGAAGAGGCAAAGGTCGATCTCTCTTGCAACTCAGCAACACGACTGCAATTCAATGAGCAAAGCATCCAAATTGACGAAACGATCACGCGAGAACAGTTCAATCAACTGATAAATATGGAGGTCGCCGTCATCACGAGATCGATTGACAAAGTGCTGGCTGAGTCAGGCTTGACGAATGACGACATCGAACAGGTTGTGCCAACAGGTGGCTCCTCACAAATCCCGATTTTTCAGCGCATGTTACGCAAGGCATTCCCCAATGCAGACTTTGCAACCAAGTCAGACCGCGAAATGACGGGGGTCGTCCAAGGATTGGGTGTTTATGGTTATGATCTCGATGCGAAAGCTAAAAATGTCATGCCGCTGATTCGCACGCGCATCTTTGACCATGCAACAGCGTTGCCTGTCAAACTCCCATTGCAGGGGGGGAAACGAGAGGAAACAGGCGCATTTTCACACGCCGTTGCGGGGATTGATAGGCAGGGCAACGTCGCGCTATTGCCCTATCAGAGTGGCAAACGCTTGGGTGGAGACCCACTTGTGCGCGTGCGAAACGCTGTCTTTTCATCGACAGTCGGCCGCATAATCCTAGGCACAACGCTCTCAAAATTTGTCATTGCCGAACTAGCTGATCTACATGCCATGACGCAAGATGCAAGCCAAACGCCGCACCAGCTTAAACTCAATCGTGAACGAGCGGAGGAATTCATCTTTGTCGATAAGTGGAACCGTGCTAAAACAAAGCCCCTGACAATTTTGGTGACGCGCTACGGCAATGTGCGGGCCTTTCAGACACGCTTGGTCGATAAGCCGTTGCGCGAAGAGAGGCTGTGGCAACTTGACATGCGAAACTGGAAGCCCGACCCACCAGCCGCCCTCGTGGGCGCGATGCGTAGTAGTCAACTGTTATTGCTAACGGAAGGGGGCAGAGTGACAAAATTGCGCGTGAAAGAGATTTCAGTGCGCGGCAGTAAAGGGCTGAAATTGACAACCGCGACAAGCGTCTATGCTATAACGCTCGATCATGGATCGCAGGTGATCGTTGTGTTTGCTGATGGCTCGGCCGAACGCCTAGTTGCATCTGACATTCCATTTGCGCCCAAGTCGGGGAGTGCCGGCCGACAGATATTCCGTCGCCATGTGCCTGCCATTGGCCTCCTTCCCGTTCTGGAAAAAGATCACGCACGTGCTATCAGCGACAAAGGGCAAATTGTCGAACTATATTTAGGAGATGTAAAACGCTATGGTGGACAACACCAACTTGGTGACGTGGATAGAGGATCAACGCTGGTGCGCTGTTGGCTATAGCAAAAGCTAGACAACTGTCGTTATTATGAGCTTGAAACAGCAAGCGAGCGCACAAAAGGTGTTGTCGAAAGTGCGTCAGACATGACGCACATATCTTCCAAATTACACCATTCATCGCCAGCAACGATGCTTGCGCCTTGCGCTGTCGCTTGTTGGGCAAACTGTTTCCACAGCTCAGAGACACAGTGTGTCATGCCAAACTCAGTCGTCAACGCATTCAGATTGCCTTTGATGGCGACGGGCTTCGTCGTGCTAAGAGTGGCAAGTGCGTGCTGAAAGTTGGCCAATCCGTTACAAGCGTCAAGGCCTAATGAGACGACCTGCGGCGTGTTATCGAGCAGGCGAATCATGGTCATGAAGGCCGGTTGCCTTGTCAGGGAAATGGTGGCGATGATGGGGAGATCGGCCGAGCCAATCGCACAGCCTGCCAACGCAGCCTCCAACTCGTCAGGTGACGAAAAGCCCTCTAGCCAAAGACAATCAACGCCACCGGCTGCCAGTGCTTCTGCCTGTTCAGCATACGCATTAACCATCTCAGCGTAAGGCACACGAGCGTTTGCCGCGCCAATGTTGCCGGCGATGACGACGTGCTGCCCATGATTGCCCAACGCTTGGCGCGTCATTTGCGCTGCCCGCACGTTTAGCTCTGCACAGCGGTCAGCACAATCAAGCCAAGCAAGTTTGAAACGAGTCATGTCAAACGTGTTCGTCAAAACGACTTGCACGCCAGACGCGATCAGCGTTTGTCGCATCGTTTGCAATGCTGTATTTTCCACCAATGCGCGGGCATGGGGCGGCGATGTTTGCAAATCTGCGGTTGAATAAATTTGTGGGGAGAAACTGCTATCAACTAGCAGTTGTGAATAAGTTGCGAAAAATGAGTTCAATGTTGCCATGTGACTACCTACTACAAATACAGCGGCGAAGACGAGTGCTGGCTATTAACGATGTATTACCGTTACGATGAAGATCAGAGGAACAAAGATTGCTACCATTATTGGTAGCCAACAATACGATTTACTACTTTTCTCCGATTACTCCTCAACGTTACCACAACCCAATCTACTTACTGTGAACTTCTATTACAGTTTGGCTGTAAACATCATTATAGTCAAGCCAAACCTTGTGAACGATCTGTGAAAACGTTCTTGCTCACAAGCCAAACCGTAAGGTTAAATCGTTAGGATAATGGTAGGGTCTTCGTTGCCTATCGACAAGTGGAAATTTTCACATTTCCACTGTTTCTATCATTACACTTTTTCAACAACTTAGACTACAAAATTTCAATTTGGTCACTAATATCATCTACAGGGGCTAACACAGGGGTGAGCCAGCGGGCGGCGAGACCACCAGCGATAAAGCCGCTCAGGTGACCTTCCCATGAAATACCACGCGCCCAAATTGGGAAAACGCCCCAGATAAGAGAGCCATAAAGCAGAATGACGACGAGCATGAGGCCAATCGCCTGCGGGCTGCGCTCAAACAGGCCGCTAAAAAGAAGATAGCCAAAATAGCCAAAAATGAGGATGCTGGCACCGAGATGGTTGCCGGGGTTACCAATGAGCCACGTGCCGAGACCGCCAATGAGAACAGTTGTCAGCGTGACGATGGCGAAGTTGCGTGTGCCACGCAGCATAACAAAAAAGCCGAGAACGAGAAATGGAATGCTGTTGGCGATTAAATGTGAAAAGCCGAAGTGGAGGAATGGGGCAAATAAAACGCCACGTAGCCCAACGGATGTCCGTGGGCGAATACCGAAGTTGTCGAGAAAACCACCACTAATCCAGTCGAAAATTTCAAGTCCCCACATAAAGGCAAGGATGATGAGGACGATTTTAGCTTGTTCAACGAGTTGATGTTTTTTATTTTGCATAGCTGCGCTCCTGAACACTGTACGGTTGACTCGGCCGAAAGTTGCAATTCAGTTTAGCGACTTTTCCACCATAATGGTGGCAACCGTCGCAGCTTTCCAATTTTGCTCACAAACGCCCGCCGATTGAAAACATCGTAATCTGCCCGTTCGATATTTTTTAGAATGGCGCGATAGAGGTCGGCCGCGGCCGCAATAGCAAAACGCCCGTCCTTATGCAGCATGTCGATACCTGGCCATGCCTCTGTATACAGTCGTCGTGTGCGCTTAATCTGGAAACGCATGAACGATTGCCAACGCTGATCAACAATGCCGTCTTCAAAATATCTATCATCAATCCCAAAAGCGGCTAACTCATCCTGTGGTAAATAAACACGTCCCATGCGCCAGTCTTGCCCCACATCACGCAAGATATTTGTCAACTGCAAGGCAACCCCCAGCTTGATAGCATAAGGAAGGGCGGCTTCTCCGTCACTAAAGCCGGTGATGTGCATACTCATCAACCCAACCGTCGAGGCAACACCATAAGCGTATTCGGCTAAATCAGTGAACGTGGCATACCGTTTCTGAGAAAGATCACGGGTAACCCCGTCAATCAGTTGTGTAATATACCGAGAGGGAATGTTGTAGTTGAAACGTGCATCTGTCCAAGCCAGCGGAACGAGGTCGTTCGCAGTGAATATCCCCTCCTCTGTTTTGCGCCGCCATTGAGCGAGGGCTATTTGAATATCACCGGTCGGATGGTCAACGATGTCATCTGTGATGCGACAGAATGCGTAGAGCGCACGGGTCGCACGTCGTTTCTTCTGGGGCAATAGCGCAGACGCGAGATGAAATGAGCGACTGTGTTGCGCCGTTATTTGCTCACAATGTGCATATGCCTTTTCCAATATCACAGGATCACGATCCGCAAAGGCGCCAAGATCAAAAACGGATTCTATCGCCTCTCCCGCCCGGCTTAACAACGTCTGTTCCCACGTTGAGCCTTGTAGCGTCATGTATACCGCTCCTTTTGCTTATAAATGTTATCACTTCTCTCTAGTGGCCTCAAAAAAGGCTCAAGAGATTTTCGTTGCAATTGAATAACCCTATCACTCATTAGGCTATTCTTCTGCGTAGTATAGCGATGTCGCCATCTGACAGTCAACAGGTTACACACATCTGTTGTTTTTATATTTTAGAGCGACATTGGGTCGTTCTTATAATATATTTGGGTGTGTTTCATTTACTTTTGAAAACATGTTTCGGGAATTGTTGAAGTTTAAG